>NZ_JAGIYX010000003.1:0-529979 GCF_017813315.1 Kitasatospora sp. RG8 | reverse complement strand
TGGTGGCGGTGGCGGTCTCGTGACGGAAGGTCATGGGTGTCCTTTGGGGGTGTGCGGGCGTGCGGAACCAGGCCCTGGGGGGCGGTGGTTTCGGGGGGCTCGCGGGGTGGGGCACCGGGTGCGGTGGGCGGTGGTGCCGGGGAGCGGTGTGCTCGGTGCAACGGGTTCGAAGTTACGGGGGTGGGTGCGGGGGTTTCAAGGATTCGCAGGTTTGGGCACGTCAGGGTGCTGTTACCGGGGGTATGGATCTAGGAAATGGGATGATTTGAAGCCAAATGCCCCATTTTTCAAGATCGAATACGGTCTGGAAGTGGTCCGGGCCACACCGGGAGGGCTGTGAGGCCGGGCACATGGTCGACGGTGGGTGACCGGTCCGGGGCGGCCCGTGCGGGAAGTCCTGCCGGCCGGCCCGTCCCGGGGTGGCCCGCACCACAGCCCTCACCCGCCGCGCCCCACGTCGTCACCCGCTGTACCGCAATAGCCTCGGGCCATGAGCAACGAGAGCGATGCAGAGGCCGTCGGCGGCGCCGGGGAGCCCGTCGGTGCCGGGGGGCCTGCGGGGGAGCCGGGGGCGGCGGTCGCCCCGGCCGGGTTCGAGCTGGGGACCGACGGGCCGAAGGTGATCCTGGCCGGGCTGGACGGCTCGGACTCCTCCTGGCGGGCCACCGCCTACGCGGCCGGGCTTGCCAGGCGGCAGAACGCGACCCTCGCCGTGGCGTACGTGCAGCCCGTCCTCGGTGCGGCCACGGCGCTCGCGGGCGCGGCCGTCGAGGAGACCACCCAGGAGATCGCCGATGAGCTGCTGGCCGCGCTGCGCGAGGCCGAGCACCGCCTGCGCGACGTCTGGCGGGTGGAGTGGCGCTTCCTGACCGTCCGCGGCGACCCGTTCACCGGGCTGGCCAGGATGGCGGACGACCTGCGGGCGGACGCCGTCGTCGTCGGCGCGTCGGAGCAGGCCGGCCACCGGGTGATCGGCTCCGTGGCGGTGAGGCTGGTGAAGGCGGGGCGCTGGCCGGTGACCGTGGTCCCGTAGGGAGTCCGACGCCCGGGGCACGCCCGGGAAGCGGGAAGGGCTGCGGTCCCGGGGGGAAGCCGGGGACCGCAGCCCTTCGTAGCGGGGGGCGGACGGGAAATCGGCGTGGGCCTATCCGCCGAGGAGGGAGATGCTGTTGCCGCAGATGTTGAACTGCGCGTTGATCGGGATCTGGATCTGGTTGCCGGAGAGCACGCCCGGGGAGCCGGTCACGATGCCGCTGGCGGTGGCGCTGCCGGTGTTGATGCAGGTGGTCCCGCCCTGTGGGCCGTCGAGCAGCAGGCCGTCGGCGATCCCTGCGGCCGGGGCTACGGCCGGAGCGACTGCGGGGGCCTTGGCGGGGGCCATGGCGTGGGCGCTGTACCCGGCGCTGTCGCAGTCGCCCGCGAAGGCGGGACCGGCGGATATGACGGCCAGCGCGGCGCTGAAGCCGGCGGCGAACAGGTACTTCCTGGTGTTGGTCATGCCGGAAGGAATATCCAGGCGACACGCCTGACATCGCACAATCCGCCGATATGACCACTCGAACGCAGTCACGATTCGCCTCGGACGCAGCAGTCGCGCCACCCGGTCGGATCAGGCCCACTTCCCCCGCCGGAGCGTGGACAGCGCGCACCTGACCCGCGGGTCGCCCGCCCCGCCGAGGTGGCTCGCCCCGCCGAGGTGGCCTGCGCACCCGGCGGCCCCGTCCTGCCCGGTCCCGGTCCCGGCGCAGGGCAGGGATGGGCCACAGGCCCCGTGCCCCCGGGACGTCCGCCGCCCGAAGCTCGATGCACGGGCCGCAGCGGCGGCCCGTGACGGACGGTCCGGCTCACGGAGCGAGAGGAAGACCCGCATGTTCGCGCACTGGGGCACCTTCACCAAGAACGACACCCTCGGCGACTGTCTCGGCCTGGCCCAGGCCGCGGTGGAGAGCCAGGGCTTCCAGGTCTGGGACCTCGCCGGCGACGGCGACTACCAGGTCATCGGCGGCAACAACGACGTGATCACCACCATTGTCTGCGTCCCGCAGGCCGGCAACACCTGGCTGACGGTCAGTGCCTACTCCACGGACTCGACGCTCGCCGAGCGCACCCGCAACGACGTGCGCTCGTACATCGTCAACTCGATCCGGATCGACTGACCCGAGGCCGGCCCCCGTCGCGGGGGACACCCGCCCGGCGGCCCCGGGGACGGCCCGCCCGCCCCGGGGCCGCCGGCTGCCCGGCGATAGGGTTCGTGACCATGACGGACACCCCGACCGCCAGCTCCGCCGCCACCTCCAGCTCCGCCGCCACCTCCAGCTCCGCCGCGGCCGCCGGCTCCGCCACCTCTGCCGCGGCCGCCACTTCCGGCAGCGACCTGCACCTCGACCTGCCCGCCACGGGCGGCCGTCGCGCGGCGCTGATGGCCGCCCTGCGCGAGGCGATCCGCAGCGGCCGTCTCGCCCCCGGTACCAGGCTGCCGCCCTACCGCACCCTCGCCGCCGACCTCGGCGTCGCCCGCAACACCGCAGCCGACGCGTACGCCGAGCTGGTCGCCGAGGGATGGCTCACCGCCCGGCAGGGATCGGGGACCACCGTCGCCGACCGTGCCGAGCCGGTTGCCCCGAGCCGGTCCCGACGGGTGTCCCCGCCACGCCCGATCGCGCACGACCTGCGCCAGGGCCAGCCCGACGCCGCCTCCTTCCCGCGCGCGGCCTGGCTCGCCGCCGGCCGTCGGGCGATCACCGCGGCGCCCAACGAGGCCTTCGGCCCGGGCGACCCGCGGGGGCGGCGCGAGCTGCGGGCCGTCCTCGCCGACTACCTGGCCCGCGCACGCGGGGTGCGTACCGATCCCGAGCGGATCGTCGTCTGCTCCGGCTTCGCCCACGCGTTGCGGCTGCTGTTCGACGGCGAGGGCGCCGTGCTGCCCGCGCGTGAGAACGGGCCGCTGGCCGTGGAGGCCTACGGGCTGGCCTTCCACCGTGCTCTGCTGGCGCGGGCGGGGGTGACCACCGTGCCGCTGCCGCTGGACGAGGACGGCGCGCTGGTCGGCGGGCTGGCCGGGCTGCCCGAGGTCCGGACGGCACTGCTCACCCCCGCCCACCAGTTCCCGACCGGGGGACCGCTGCACGCGGCCCGGCGGTCGGCGGTGATCGACTGGGCGCGCGGGCGCGGCGGGCTGGTCCTGGAGGACGACTACGACGGCGAGTTCCGCTACGACCGGCAGCCGGTCGGCGCGGTGCAAGGGCTCGACCCGGAGCGGGTGGTCTACCTCGGAACCGCGAGCAAGAGCCTCACGCCCGCGCTGAGGCTCGGCTGGATGGTGCTGCCCGACCACCTGGTCGACCGGGTGCTGGCCGCCAAGGGCGAGCGCGAGGCCTGGGCCAGCGCGCTCGACCAGCTGACGCTCGCGGAGTTCATCGAGTCGGGCGGTTACGACCGGCACGTCCGCCGGATGCGCCGCCGCTACCGGGACCGCCGCGACCACCTGGTGGCCGCCCTCGCCGCGCGGGCACCGCACATCGAGGTGTCCGGCATCGCGGCCGGTCTGCACGCGGTGCTCCGGCTGGCGCCCGGCACCGAACGCTCGGTGCTGAAGGCGGCCACCTACCGGGGGCTGGCCGTGGACGGACTGGCCGACTACCGGCACCCGCTGACGGGGCGGGACGAGATGCCCGCGACCGACGGCCTGGTGGTCGGGTACGCCACGCCGCCGGACCACGCCTACCAGGCGGCGGTGGCCGCACTCTGCGACATCCTGCCGCCGCCGCTCTGAGGACGGCCGGCGGGGGCCCGGCCAGCTGTGGTCGGCACATGCCGACGGAAGGGCGGGAACCGCAGGAGGCTTCCGGGAACATCCCGGGAGGGAGCGCACCCCGAGGGGCGAACACCCCCAGGAATACGGGATGTTGCTGCGTCGGCGCCCGCTGCGAGGATTCGGCACAGGCACCGGATCACCGACCAGGTGCCGAGCTCACCAGCTGTCCCGGGAGTGCGGACGCCGGGGCCGGTGCCCCCACGCGCCGCTCCGGCGTCCGCGTCATCGGGACACCCCGCCCGCGTCGAAGGAGAGTCCGGACATCATGACAACGCGCCGAATGATCACCGCCGGGGCGTTGCCGCTAGACCGCCGCTTGACCGCTGCCTGACCGGTGCCGACGCGGACGTGCGGGGTTCGTGCGCGCTGGTACGCGGAGCGCCGGCGCCGACCCGGAAGGCGGTCGGCGCCGATGCCGGCGCCGCGTGGTGCACCGGGGGAGCGGGCGCGGCCCGAGGGTAGGGGGACAGGCGCCCTCCGGGCAGGGTGGAGCGTAGGCAATGGCCCGCCGCGTCCGCTCCGCTGTCATATGCCAGTACGGGTCGGGGCGGAGTCCGGCGCGGCGGACGGCGAAGGCCCCTACGCTCATTGGTCATGCGCAGAACACATGTGAGCCGCTTCGGAATTACCGCGATCCTGGCCCTTGTCATCGGTCTGCTCCTCTCGGCCGCCCCCGCCCAGGCCGACACCCCACTGCTGGCCGTCAGCTCCGACAAGGCGACGGCGACCCCGGGCTCCTCGGTCACCCTGACCCTGACCCTGACCAACCCGCACGACACCCCCGTGCAGTTCGTCTACCAGTCCATCCAGCCGACCTACGGAACCACCCAGAACACCGGGCTGAAGTACGCGTTCTCCTCCTGCGGCGGCAACGTCAGCGGGTGCGACACCGGTGCCACCAGCGGAGTGGTCCACCACACCGTGCCCGTCGCGGCGGGTGCCACCACCACCGTCACGCTCACCTACGACATCGCCGCCGACTCGGCCTGCGGCTCCGGTGCGCGGATCGACTTCTACACCTACATCTACGACGAGTACGCGGCGGGTGCGGCCACCGACTCCGGCATCCTCGACGTCCCCGGCAACGAGGTCACGTGCTCCTGAGCCACTCCGCGACCCGGGCCCACCGGGAATCCCGCGGAGGGCCCCCGAACCCCCGTCAGGCGCCGGCCACCCCCCGTGTCGGCGCCTGACGGGCCATCCGCACGTCCGTACGGCCCACCTGATGCACAGCACCTCCTGATACACAACACCTCCTGATGCACGGACGCCGGAGCCGGAGCCGGAAGCCGGGAGTTGCGGACACGCGGGCGTAGGGATTGTCAGACCCGGATGGCAGGCTTGGGCCCATGGCCGAACCGCTGACCACCTATGCGCCCGACCCCGGGCCGCCGACCACGAGCCCCGCCGCGACCGGCCGGGCCGACACCCGTTCGGGCTGGACCGCCGCGCGCCCGGGCGAGACGCCTCCGAGCCACCCCGGGATTCCGATGCCCTTCGCCGTGTACGAGGCGATCCGCGCGCGGGCGGACGCGGAGACCGCGCCCCTGGTCGACGGACTGTTCCGGCCCTCCCTGGTACTCGACGCGGAGACCGCCCGCACGGACCCCGACGCCACCGGCCCCGGGGCGGGGCAGCTCGGCGGCCTGCCCGCGCTGCCGGACGGCACCGAGTGGCCCGAGTTCGCCGGCCGGCCGATGCAGTTCCTCGCCGAGCTCGACTGTGCCGGGCTGGCGGAGGCCTTCCGGGCCGCAGGTGCCGCAGGTGCCGGCGGTGTCGGTGGTGTCGGTGGCGACTGGCCACTGCCCGCGGACGGGCTGCTCCTCTTCTTCCACGACGACTGGATCTCCGACTTCAGCGGCCGCGGCTGCCGGGTCCTGCACGTCCCCGCCGGCGCGCCGCCCCGTCGCGCCCCCGAGAGCGAGCTGAGCACCCCCGCCGTCGCCGCCGTCCCGGTCGGGGCCACCTGGCAGCTCTCCGCGCCCTCCTACCAGGACTGCGAGCTGGAGAACCTCTTCCCGGACGACTTCATGATCGCCCTCGACCTCGCCGCGGACTTCCGGGACCACCTGCCCCGCCCCGACGTGCGGGTACTCGGCTGGTGCGACACCGACACCGGCCGCCCCGAGGGCCACCGGCCGCTGCTCCAGATCGAGAACCAGGCCCTCGACGTGGACTGGGGCGAGTGCGTCAACGTCTCGTTCTGGATCACCGACGAGGACTTGGCGGCCGGCCGGTTCGACCGCGTCCGACACGGCTTCGAGGTGGCCTGACCAGCGGCCCGAGCGGCCTCGGCGCGCCGATACTAGGCTGCTGACAGGGGCCGTGGGCCGCCCGCCCGGAGCGCCCCGAGGCGGAGCGGGTAACCGAGGCCGAGCGGGCAGAGGTGAAGCGGTGACGGACGTGACACCCGAGGGACCGGCGGTACCGGTGCCGGAGGAGCCCGACGCGCCCGAGCCCCCGGTCGCGGAGCTGGTGCGCTCGATCCGCGCCCACCCTTCCAGGCTGCCGGAGCTGCTCGCCGTGTTCGCCGTCCGCCACCGCGGCCCGCGTGCCGCACGCCGGGTCGCCGGGTTGCGGGCCTCGCATCCGGACGCGGACCTGGGGGAGCTGGTGGCACTGACCGTCGAGCGCGCCCGGCGGGTGAGCCGGAACGAGGGCGCCTTCGTCGGCGGGCCGTTCCTGTGGCTGGTGCCGTTCGCGTTCTGTACCGCGCTGCTGGAACAGGGGCAGCTGTTCCTGGAACTCGCCGCCCTGTCCGGCAAGGACCCCGCCGCCCCGGAGCGGACCGCCGAACTGTTGGTGCTCCAGGGCGCCCACCCCGATGTGGCCGCCGCGGAACGCTCCCTCGCGGAGCACCCGCCGGCTGCCACGAGCAACGGGCGACGGCGCGGGTTCTGGTCGCTGATCTGGCGGATGGCCCGGCTGCTCGGACTGACCAGCGAGGGCGTCGACCCGCCGCCGCCCCGCTGGCGGACGGCCGGCGGGTGGCTGGTGGTGGTGCTGGTCCTCATGGTCGGCATGGTCGTTCCGCTGGTCTGGCTGCCCTACATGGCGGTCTCCTACTACCGGGCCACCGGCCGGATGGCGACCCGAGGCGTCTCCTTCTACTTCGGTGGTGACCCGGCCTTCGGTGGTGGCTCGGCCGACTGGCCCGAGCGGCACAGCGCCCGTACCGATCCCGGGATCGTCGCGGCCGCCGCCCAGACGGCGTTCTCGTTGTTGATCCCGGTGGGGACCGTGCTGTTCCTGGTGATCGCCGACATCCGGCTCGCCGGCAGCCGGTGGCCGGTACTCGCCCTCGCGCTGATCGGCCTCTCCGGGCTGGTGGGCGCGGTCTGGTACCGCCGTCACAGGCGGCGGCGAGAGGCCTGAGCCGCGAGAAGCCTGGGCCACGAGAGCTCTGGGCCACGAGAGCCCTGGGCCGCAAGAGCCCTGAACGGGCTGGACCGGGTCGATGAGGGCTGCAGCGCCGCTCCGGGCCGCTCCGCCGACAGGAGGGTGGCAGGCCGGTGGCAGGCCGCTGCAGGATCGACGGCAGGGGCACCGACGTGATCCGACGCCCCGTTGCCGGAGCCTCCGGCCGCGCCCCATGCTTCACCCGTTCGACGCTCGAACTCCTGTTTCACTGGGTTGCGGCCGAGCCGTGGGATCGCGAACCCCTCCCGTAGCTCCGTTCGGTTGGATGGGATCGTTCCGGGCCGGGGGCGATTCGCATGCACAGGAATTCGAAGTTCCGTCTAGGGACAGTTGACGGATTCCAACCACTCCATGGTTGAGATTCACCCTATCGGGGGGCACTCGGCGTTCGTACGGGGCTGGCCGGGTTTCGGTGATCTAGGGTTCCCGGTGGGCCGCCCGAGTGGGCGGAGGGCCGTGCGGAGATTTCGCCAACGCCCCCACCATGAAGCCTATCTGACGATCTGCCACACATCTCGCCGCGGCGGATCGGCGTGACCTGACCAGATGAAGGAGAACCCTGCCGATGCCGGTGGAGACCAGCCCGGAGACACAGCAGGTTCCGCAGCAGTCGAGCCTCACCACAGCCGCTGCCCGCAATCTCGCCACCACCACCAAGTCCGCGCCGCAGATGCAGGAGATCACCTCCCGCTGGCTGCTCAAGGTGCTGCCCTGGGTGCAGGCTGCCGGTGGCGCGTACCGCGTCAACCGCCGCCTCACCTACACCGTGGGCGACGGCCGGATCGAGTTCATCAAGACCGGTTCGGAGGTCAGGGTCATCCCGCGCGAGCTGGGCGAACTCGCCCTGCTGCGCGGCTTCGAGGACGACGACGTGCTGATCGCCCTCGCCGACCGCTGCGAGCAGCGCGACTTCGGTCCGGGCGAGGTGCTGGCCGAGCGCGGCGCGGCGGCCGACCGGATCTACCTCATCGCCCACGGCAAGATCAACCAGATCGGCACCGGCAAGTACGGTGACGAGACCGTCGTCGGCGTCCTCGGTGACGGCGACCGGTTCGGCGAGCAGGCGGTGCTCGACCCCGACGCCGTCTGGGAGTTCACCGCCAAGTCCGCCACCGCCGGCACCGTGCTCTCCCTGCCCCGACGGGAGTTCCAGGCCATCCGGGACGGCTCGACCGCCCTCCAGGACCACATCCGCGACTTCCTGGCGCTGCCGCTCCAGCGCCAGAACGAGCGCGGTGAGGCCGAGATCGCCATGTCGGCCGGCCACCGGGGCGAGTACGAGCTCCCCGGCGCCTTCGTGGACTACGAGTTGAAGCCGCGCGAGTACGAGCTGAGCGTCGCGCAGACCGTGCTCAAGGTGCACACCCGGGTCGCCGACCTCTACAACCAGCCGATGAACCAGACCGAGCACCAGCTCCGGCTGACCATCGAGGCGCTGCGCGAGCGCCAGGAGTTCGAGCTCATCAACAACCCGGAGTTCGGCCTGCTCAACAACGCCGACTTCGACCAGCGGATCCAGACCCACTCCGGTCCGCCCACCCCGGACGACCTGGACGAGCTGCTCAACCGCCGCCGTGACCCGGACTACCTGCTCGCGCACCCGCGCACCATCGCGGCGATCGGCCGCGAGCTGAACGCGCGCGGGCTCTACCCCCACCATGTCGACCTCGGCGGGCAGCAGGTGCCGGCCTGGCGCGGGGTGCCGATCCTGCCGTGCAGCAAGATCCCGATCACCAAGGAGAACACCAGCTCCATCCTGGTGATCCGGACCGGCGAGGACAACCAGGGCGTCATCGGCCTGCACCAGACCGGCATTCCGGACGAGTACCAGCCCAGCCTCTCGGTCCGCTTCATGGGCATCAGCGAGAAGGCGATCATCTCCTACCTGGTCAGCGCCTACTACTCGGCCGCGATCCTGGTGCCGGACGCGGTCGGCGTCCTGGAGAACGTCGAGATCGCGCACGGCCGCCACTGAGCGGTGCACCGGGCCGTCATCCGCTGACGGCCGGACGGAACGCGGTCAGGCCGTAACCAGGTCCACCGCAAGATCGTTTCACCAGATGTCGGACGGCCCGCCCCTTGAGGCGGGCCGTCCGGTGTCGGCCTCCCAGCGCCGGCCGATCCCCCCAGACGACGCTCCCGACGATGTGAGAGGTGCAAGGTACCCATGCTGCAGCGACAGCAGCCCCAGCAGTCCCGGCGGATACCGGTGGACGGGCGACCGTGACCGCAGACCTGATCATGGTGAGCGGCGGCGGCGGCGGTGACGGCGGCGGTGCCCGCGGTCGCCGGGCCAGGCTGGCCGGCGCGGCGGCCGGGGTCGCCGCACTCTGCGCGCTGCTGAGCGGCGCGGCCGGGGCGCGTGCCCCCGAGCACCAGGGCGGGGGCAAACCCCACGGCCCGGTGGTCGAGACCTGCGTCGACACCGATACGGACGTCTCGGTGTCGGTCGGCAAAGGGGGTGTGGACGTCGAGGTCGACGTCGACGTCGAGGTCGGCGTGACCGTCGACCTCTCCGGGGTGCTGCACCACCCCAAGCCCACTCCCAAGCCACATCCGCACCCGCACCCGCACCCCAAGCCCAGCCACCCGACCGAGCACCACCACCCGTGCCCGAGCCCTACGCCGACACCCACCCCCACCCCGAAGCCCACTCCGACGCCGACGCCCACTCCGACACCGACACCGACGCCCACACCGACACCCAGACCCACCCCGCCGCCGACCCCGCCGCCGGCCCCCGCACCGGCTCCGCCGGCCGCTCCCACCCCGACGCCGAGGCCCACCCCGCCGCCCGCGTCCCCCCGGCCGACGCCGACGCCCACGCCGAGGCCCACCGCGCAGCCGGTCGTCCCACCCCCGCCGCCCGTGCCGGAACCGCCGGCGCCGACGGTCGAGCCCAGTGCGCCGGTCCCCAGTCCGGTCCGGCCGAAGCCGGTGGTCAAGCCGGTCCGGCTTCCGCTGGCCCCGCCGGCGCCCGCGCCGGAGCGCCACCACGGCAGTTCGCCGACCAGGACGATGCTGCTGGTCACGGTGCCCGCCGTACTGGCTGCGGCGGCCCTGCGCCCACGCGGCCGGTCCGGTCGCGGCGGCTCCGGCCGCTCCTGACGACGGCGCGCCCACGGGGAGCGCCCATGGTGTGCACGTTCCCCGGCGCCCGGGCCCGGTAGCCGGCACCCGTTCCACGGTGTCCGGCCGCGTCCCACGACGACGGCCGGGCGCACGCGGGAGCACCCGGGCCGGCCCATCCGGTTCGGGTCGTCGATCCGGCCCGTGCAAGTCGGCCCGCGCGAGTCGGACCACCCGCGTGGGCCGGAAGCGGAACCGAAGACGGCTGGACGCAAGCCCGTGAACGCAAGCCCGTGAACGCGGGCCGGTGGGCGCGGGTCGGCGAACCCACTCGGCGAACCTCGAGTCCCGAACCCCGGCCCCGAGTCCCGAACCCCAGCCCCGAGCCCCGAACCCGAGCCGGCGACGGCAGGCCGGCGCATCCGAGCCGGCCGAAGAAGCCGGAAAACCCAAGCTGAAGAAGGGAGTTCCCATGTCCGAGTGGTTGGCGCTGGCCATCGCCATGTCGGCGGCCTGCGCCGTCGTGGTGGCGGTGGTGCTGCTGAGGCACCGCCGGGCCAGCGAGGACGAGAACACCGACGAGACACCCGATGTCATCGAGTACATGACGATGATGATCGGCGTGGTCTACGCGATCGTGCTCGGCCTCGCCATCGCCGGAGTCTGGGAGGCGCGCGGCGCCGCCCAGGACGACGTGCTGCGCGAGGCACAGTCGCTGCACGAGGTGAGCGAGCGCGCCCAGGTGTACCCGGTCGAGTTCCGGGACAAGGTCCGCGCCGACGTGGACGCCTACGTCTCGTACGTCGTCGACGTCGAGTGGGCGTACATGCGCGAGAACGGCGAGATCTCCACGCGGGGCACCGAACTGCTGGACAAGCTGCGCCAGGACGTCGCCACCCGCACCCCGGCCAGCGATCTGGAGGCCCAGGCCTACCAGCCGATGATGGACCGGATCAGCACCGCCGACGACGCCCGCAACGCCCGCGGCCAGAACGCCGGGCCGACCATGCCGGGGGTGGTCTGGTTCGGTCTGATCGTCGGTGCTGTGGTGACCGTCGGCATGGTGTTCGCGCTGCAGATCCGGCGTTCGACGCGGGAGTTGCTGCTGGCGGGGGCGTTCAGCGCGCTGATCGCCTTCCTGCTCTTCCTGATCTGGGACTTCGACGACCCGTTCGGCCGGAGCGTCTCGGTGACCACCCAGCCGTTCACCGATCTCTTCCCCACGCTGGGGGGCGGCCAGGACTGACCGCCCTCCCGGAGGGTGTACGGCGCCGTGCCCCTCGATGGTCCGTCTTCGATAATCTGACCGGACCGTCGGGGGCCGGTCCCGTCGGGCCTGCCGAAGGGATCGTGAGCCGTGGCCCATCCGCCGCACCACCAGCCTCTCTCCTATCCGCCGCCGCGCCGCCCCGAGCGGGCCTGGTGGTGGCTGCCCGAGAAGGAGCGACAGCGGCGGAAGGCGCAGCGGCGGGAGTGGCTGGCGTACAAGCGGCAGAACGGCAAGACCAAGAAGAAGGACCGCGAGTGGTCGGACGCGTGCGACGCCTGCGACTGCTGCGGGGACGTCGCCGATCCCTGTCTGATCCTTCTGGTGCCGGTGATGATGGCCGCGGGCGTGCGGTTCGCCCTGACCGGTGGTCGCGGCCGGCGCCGGGGTCAGGCCGACCCGGCGGCGCCCGCCCCGGGCGGCTTCGCGGCGGGCGTGCTCTACGGTGCGGTGCGGTACTACCGGACCGAGGTCAGCCCGAAGCGTCCGGACTGCTGCCCGTACACGCCGACCTGTTCGACCTACGCCGTCCAGGCGCTGCACCGGCACGGTGCGGTGCGCGGCGCCCGGCTGACGGTCGGCCGGCTGCTCCGCTGCCGGCCGGGCGTGGCGCGCCGTGGCAACGGGGTCGACCCGGTGCCGGAGCACTGACGGCGGACGGCGGAGGCGGAGGCGGCCCGGGGGCCGCGCGGATCACCGTGATCCGCGCGGCCCCCGGGCCATGCCCGGCGATGCCTGACCGGATGCCCGGCCGTGATTCGCCGGAGCCCGGCCGTACTTCGCTGGTGCCCGGCGCCACCCGGAACGCCCGGCGGCCTACCTGACGCTACGTCAGTGCAGGCTGTCGTTCATCGCGTTGAGCAGGGTGCCGGAGGCGTCGTCGTTCTCCAGGGAGAAGGCGAACATCCCGGCCAGCCCCTTGCTCTTGGCGTAGGCGCCGCGCGCCTGGATGGCCTGTGGGGTGTCGCCCGTCCAGAAGTTGGTGCCGTCGTAGACCCACGAGGTCTCGGTCACCGGGTCCCAGTGGGTGTTGGCGGTGGTGGCGCCCAGCTCCTTCCAGGCCGCCAGCCCGGCCTCGGCGCTGAGCGGCTTGGCCGGCGTCGGGCCGGTCGCGCTCTGGTACAGGCCGAAGTTGTTGCCGGCCGGCACTCCCGTCCAGCCGCGCCAGTAGAACGGGATGCCCAGCACCAGCTTGTTCGCCGGGAACCCGCCCGCGATCCCGTACTCGGGCAGGCCGGTGGTGTACGCGGTGAGCGTGGTGTCCACGTTGTACTTGCGGGTGCCCGGGGTGATCGGCGTGGTCGGGTCGTTCGGGCTGTCGTGCAGCGGGTCCTGGTGGTTGGTCGGGCCCTTGGCGTCCCAGGCGCCGTGCATGTCGTAGGTCATGATGTCGGCGTAGTCCAGGTAGGCGCCGATCCGGTCGGTCTCCAGCTGCGCGATCTTGTCCTGGCCGCTGGGCAGTGCCGCGGTCAGCAGGAACCGCTTGCCCTGGGCGTTGCCGAGGGCGTCCAGCTGGGTTCGGAACTCCTTCAGCAGTAGGGTGAAGTTCTGCTTGTCGGCGGGGGAGTAGTGGTTCCCGGTGTGGCCGCCGGCCGAGCCCGGGTACTCCCAGTCGAGGTCGACGCCGTCAAAGAGACCGGCCGCCGAGGCCTGGCCGCCGGAGGCATCACCGGCGATGCCGGTCGGCAGGTTCCCCTTGAGGAACATGTCGACGCAGGAGGAGACGAAGGCCTTGCGGGAGGCGTCGGTGGCGGCCGCGTCGGAGAAGTACTTGGAGTACGTCCAGCCGCCGATCGAGATGGTGAAGCGCAGGTTCGGGTACTTGGCCTTCAGCTGGCGCAGCTGGTTGAAGTTGCCCTTGAGCGGCTGCTCGTAGATGTCACCGGAGCCGTCCACGCTGGCCGCGCCGGTGTAGTCGGCCTGGTAGTCGGCGTAGGCGTCGCCCGCGCCGTCACCCGCGTTGGGGTTGGACTCGTTGGCGGAGTCGGAGGCCTTCACCGCCTGGAAGCAGGTGTGCGAGGTCGGGTGGATGTTGGCGAAGGCGTAGGTGATGACGTCCAGTTTGCCGGCGGCGCCGCTGGTGTCGACGTTCTTCGCGTGGTAGGCGTTCTCGTAGACGCCCCACTGGTCGAAGTAGGCCGAGCGGAACGGGCTCACGGCGGGCGCGGCCGCGGTGGTCGTGGAGACCTTCGCGGACTGGGCGGAGCCGTGACTGCCCGAGTAACCCTGGACGGTGAAGCCGTAGGCGGTGCTGGGCAGCAGCGAGCTGACGGCCACCGAGGTGCCCATCGAGGTGGCCACCAACTGGCCGCCCGAGTACACCTTGTAGGCGACCACGCCGTCGCCGCCGGTCAGGGTGGAGGGCTGCCAGCTGAGTACCACGGCGTTGTGGGTGACCTTGGTGACGGTCACCCCGGTGGGCGTGGTGACCTTGCCGTCCCCGGTCGGGCCGGTGCCCGTCGAGGTGGCGGTGGCCGTCGCGGTGGGGCTGGTCGTCACCGTGGGGCTGCCGGAGGCCGTGGGGCTGCCGGACGCGGTCGGACTGGTCGAAGCCGTCGGACTGCCGGACGCCGTGGGGCTGCTGGAGGCCGTCGGGCTGGTGCTTCCGGTCGGCCCGGCCGGCCCGGTCAGGGTGAGGTCGTCCGCGCGGTAGGTGCCGGTGCCGTACCAGCCGTGCGTGAAGACCGTGACCGAGGTGGTCGTCGCACCGGTGGTGAAGGTGCTGCTGAGCTGTGTCCAGCCGGTCGCACCGGGCGTCCAGGACTGGGAGTTGACGTTCGTTCCGGTCGCGCCGAGGTAGACGTAGCTGCCCTGCACCCAGCCGGACAGGGTGTACTGGGTGTTCGGCTGGACGGCGACCGTCTGTTGGCACTGCGCGGTGTCGGAGGCCGAGGCCGCGCCGCTGAGCGAGTAACTCCCGCCGTGCACCGGAGTGGTGACGACCGACCCGTTGGCGCAGCTCCAGCCGGCCAGGGTGCCGGTCTCGAAGCCGGCGTTGGTCAGCAGGTTGACGGACGCGGCCGAGGCCGTGTTGAGCGACAGGGCGAGGGCGGCACTGCCGGTGGTGAGCGTCGCCGCCAGGGCCAGTGCGGTGGCCCGGCGGCGTGGCGCGGCGGCCCGGCGCTCGGCAGGGCGCGCGGGCGTGACTCGGTCGTGCATGCGGTGTCCTCCGGATGAGTGGGGGTTCCGGCGGTGCGATGGGCCCGGGCGGGCCGAGGGGAGCCGGGCCGAGCGCTGTGGGGGCGCGCGACCGGGGTGAACACGTGTTTCGGTACGGTGCGTCGGCGCGGCGGGACCAGGGGTCCGTACGCATCGGCGACATCACAGATTGGACTGGACCAATATTCGCCGTCAAGGGCGTCAACCCGATGGATGGCCGAAACTTGCCGCACCGGTACGGTGGCGTGGAGGGTGGCCCCGCGGAACGGAGGACGGGCGATGGAGAGCCGGGACTGGAACGAGCGGTACGCCGCGAGCGAGCTGGTCTGGGGGCACGAACCCAATCGCTGGGTGGTCCGCGAGATCGCCGGCCTCGCCCCCGGCCGTGCCCTGGACCTCGCCGCTGGGGAGGGGCGCAACGGCATCTGGCTGGCCGGGCGGGGCTGGCAGGTCACCGGCCTCGACTTCTCCGCCGTCGCCGTCGAACGTGCCGCCCGGCTCACCGCCCGGCTCCCCGCGGAGGTGGCCGGCCGGCTCACCTGGCGCCACGACGACGCCCGCACCTTCGCCGCCCCGCCCACGGGCTACGACCTCGTCCTGGTCGCCTACCTCCAGCTCCCCGCCGCCGACCGCCGGGCCGCCCTGCGCCGCGCCGCCGCCGCGCTCGCCCCCGGCGGCACCCTGTTGGTGGTCGGCCACGACACCACCAACCTCACCGAGGGCGTCGGCGGCCCGCAGGACCCGCGCGTCCTGTTCACCCCGGAGGACGTCCTCGCCGACCTCGCCGGTACCGGCCTGCGCACCGTCCGGGCCGAGCGCGTCCGCCGCCCGGTCGCCGCGGAGGCCGACCACCGGGCCCCCGCCGGGGAGGACGGGGGCCGGGCCGAGGCGATCGACGCGCTGGTGCGGTTGGAGCGGACCGGCTGACGCGGTCACCCCGCCGCCGTTGGGTACGTCCCCCCCGCGGCCGGCAAGCTCACCTGCCGCTGCATGCTCACCCGCCGTCGGGCAGGTCACCCCGCTGCGGGCCCGTGCGGTCACCCCGCGGTCGGCTCCAGGGCGCCCGTGAGATGGTCCCAGGCGACGTGGGCGTGCAGGCGGACGCCGGTCACCAGGGTGTCGTCGTCGGCGTAGAAGTGCGGGTTGTGGTTGACGGCCACGCCGCGGCCGCCGGGGACCGGGACGACGGTGCCCCCGGAGGTGCGTTCGGTGTCCTGGACGCCGAGCATCACGTAGAGGCCGCCGTAGCGGTTGACGAACTCCGAGACGTCGTCGTACCCGAGCGTGGGCTCGATCTCGTCGACGCGGTCGGTGCCGGCCACCCGGCGGAAGGTGGGCAGTGCGGCGGCCACCCACTCCGGTTTGTTGTGCAACGCCGGCACCGGCTGGAGGTAGTCCACCTGCGCCGTGCAGTTGTAGGCCTGCGCGGTGTGCTCGGCGAGGGTGGCGAGGCGCTTCTCCACCTCGGTCATGTCGGCCTCGACGGCGCAGCGGACGGTGCCCCAGAGGGTCACCTTCTCGCCGATGATGTTGAACCGGCCGACGTCCTCCAGGTGCCCGATGCTGACGGCGACCGGGTCGAAGGCGGAGCGCTGCCGGTAGAGCTGGCCGATCCCGGTGAGCACCGCTCCGGCGGCGGGCATCGGGTCGTCACCGCGCCAGGGGGAGGAGCCGTGCGTCTGGCGGCCGGTGATGACGATCCGGACCAGCCGGGACGCGCTCATCTGGTAGCCCGCGTGGTAGCCGACGTGGCCCTTCGGGTCCGGGGTCACGTGCAGGCCGAACACCATGGAGGGCGCCGGGTCGGCGAGCGCCTCCTCGGCGAGCATCTGGCGTGCGCCGCCCGGCTCGTCGACCGGCGGGCCCTCCTCGGCGGGCTGGAAGACGAACAGGACGGTGCCGGGCAGCTGCTCGCGGACCCCGGCCAGGACGGTGGCCGCGCCGAGCAGCATCGCGACGTGACAGTCGTGGCCGCAGGCGTGCGAGACGCTGAACGGTCCGCCGGGGTAGTCGGCGTCCACCACGGTGGAGGCGAACTCCGTGCCGCAGCGGTCCGGGACGGGCAGGGCGTCGGTGTCGGCGCGCCGTGCGACGACCCGGCCGCCGGGGCGTCCGCCGCGCAGCACGCCGACCACGCCGTGGCCGGCGATGCCGGTGCGCACCTCGTCCAGGCCGAGCGTGCGCAGGTGGCCGGCGATCAGCTCGGCGGTGCCGGCCTCGCGGTTGGAGAGCTCGGGGTGGGCGTGCAGGTGGTGCCGCCACCGGATCACCTGTTCGGCCACCTCGGCGGCGCGGCGGTCCAGTTCGGCGCGGAGCGGGTCGGCGGTCTCGTCCTGAAGGGGGTTGGCGGTCTCGTCCTGGAGCGGGTCGGCGGCTTCGGCCCGGAGCGTGTCACTCATGGCGTACCTCTCCCTGTGCTCGGATGATGTGGTGTTGATCCTAGGAACGGGGTACCGGGTCTTCTAGGACCGAGTGTTGCGTGCCGATGAAACGTCGGCTCAGGCCGTCTCTACAGTGCTGTAGATTCAGAGCGCCGCACGGCGGAGGAACGAGGAGGGCACGATGAGCGTTTCGCTGGCCAAGGGTCAGAAGCTGAGCCTGGAGAAGCCGGGCGGCGGGCGGCTGGGCCTGGTGCGGATGGGCCTCGGCTGGCGCGCCGCCCAGAAGAAGGGCTTCTTCGCCAAGCTGCTGGCCTCGCAGGAGATCGACCTGGACGCCTCGGCGGTGCTGTTCGCCGAGGGCAAGCCGGTGGACGTGGTGTTCTTCCAGCACCTGCAGAGCAACGACGGCTCGGTGCGGCACAGCGGGGACAACCTGACCGGCGGCGCCGGCGACGCCACCGACGACGAGTCGATCACCGTCGACCTCACCCGGGTCCCGGCCGAGGTCGACCAGATCGTCTTCACCGTCAACTCCTTCACCGGCCAGACCTTCCAGGAGGTCGAGAACGCGTTCTGCCGGCTGGTCGACGAGCAGACCGGCGCCGAGCTCGCCCGCTACACGCTCACCGGCGGCGGCCCGTACACCGCGCAGATCATGGCCAAGGTGCAGCGCACGGCGGGCGGCTGGCAGATGGCCGCGATCGGTCAGCCGGCCAGCGGTCGCACCTTCCAGGACCTCATGCCGGAGCTGGTCAAGCACCTCTGACGGCCCGGCCGGCCCCCAGCCGCTCCGGACCCGCGGGGCCCGTCCGATCTCCCCCCGGACGGGCCCCGCGTCCGTCGCCCGCGCGCTGAACGGTTCGGCTGCCGTCCCGTGCCGTGCCGTGCCGTGCCGTGCCGTGCCGTGCCGTGCCGTCCCGTGCCGTGCCGTCCCGTGCCGTGACGGCGACTACGACTGGGAGGACGGTGGGGACGGTACGGCGTGACCGTCCGCCGCCGGCACGGGCGCCGTCCAGACGGCCGCCGCGCCGCCGCCCGGCTCCCAGCCGTACCGGCGCAGCCGCTCGGCCTCCGCGCCCAGCCCTGCGGCCCGCAGCACCTCGCACGCCCGCATCAGCGCGTCCGCCCCACCGGCCTCGCCGGCCCGGCGGTGGCACTCCACCGCCTCCGGCAGCCGCCCGGCCCGGGCCAGACAGCGCGCCATCAGACCCAGCTCCTCGGCCGTCGCCTGCTGTCCGGCGGGCTCCAGCACCGCCAGCGCCTCCGCGACCCGCCCGGCGGACTGCAGCAGCTCCGCCGCCCGCCACCGGTCGGCCGGTTCGGCGTCCCGGGCACCGGCCGTCAGCACCTCGACGGCGTCCTGCGTCCGCCCGGCCGCGATGAGCATCCCGGCCCGGTGCCACCCCGCCTCGGGATGGCCCAGTCCGGCCGCCAGCCCGAACCGCTCGGCGGCCTCCGCGAACCGCCCGGCCTCCTCCAGCAGCTGCCCGGCGGAGAGCAGCGCCTCGACGTCGCCCTCCGCTCCCGCCCGGTCGTACCACTCCACCGCCTCGTCCGTCCGGTCGGCGAAGTCGAGCATCTCGGCCCCCAACCGCAGCGCCTCCGGGTCGGCGGCCGCCCCCGGTCCGCTTCCGGACCGGAGGAGCTCCAGGGCCTCGTCGAGCCGGCCCAGCTCCTCCAGCCAGGCGGCCTGCTGGCGGTGCGACCCCTCGCCGCTCACCGCGCCCGCCCGACGCAGCAGGGCGAGCGCCTCCTCCTCCCGCCCGGCCCGGCGCAGCACCTCCGCCGCCTCGCGCAGCGCGAACGGGTCCTCGGTGCCGTCCCCGTCGATGCCGTGGCCGAGGGCCGCGAGGGTCTCGTCCACGCGCCCGGTCTCCTCCAGCAGCCACGCCTCCCGGCGGCGGTCGGCGGGACCACGGCCGTCGGACCGGGCGTTGCGGCGCAGGAGGCCGAGAGCCTCGTCCGTCCGTCCGAGTGCGTGCAGCAGGTCCACGGAGCGCTGCACCGCGGCCGGGTCGGCGGCCGCCACCAGCGGCCGCAGGAGCGCGAGCGCGTCCTCGGTCCGCCCGCTCTCGTGCAGGAGGCCGGCGGCCGGTCCGGCGGCGGTGGTGTCGCCGCGTCGAAGTGCCTGCCGGTAGTGGGCGAGGGCGTCCGCCGTGCGTCCCAGCCGGTGGAGCAGGGCGGCGGCGGGGTGGGCGGCGGCGGTGTCGCCGCGGCCGAGGGCGCGCCGGTACCAGTCGAGCGCCTCCTCGATGCGGCCGGCGGCCCGCAGCAGGTCCCCGGCCCGGACGGCGGCGGCGGTGCTCCCGTGCTCCAGCGCGCGGTCGAACCAGGGGAGCGCCTCGTCAAGGAGGTCCGCCTCGGCGAGCATCCCGGCGGCGGTCGGCAGGGTGGCAGGGCCCTCGGCGGCGACGGCCTCCGACAGTGCCCGGCCGGCCTCGTCCGTGCGCCGTGCCCGCAGCAGGATCGCCGCCGTCAGCCAGTGCGCGGACACCTGTCCGCTCCGCGCGGCCGGCCGGAGCCAGCCCACCGCCTCGTCGATCCGCCCCTCGCGTTCCAGCAGCTCGGCGCCCTCGTCGAGGGCCTCGGCCAGGCCGGCCGTGACCGCGTGCCGGTACCAGGCCAGTGCCGGTTCGGTGTGGCCGGCGTCGCCCAGCAGACGTGCCAGGTCGAGGGCGGCCTCCGGCTCGTCCGCGGCGGCCGCGGTCAGCAGGCCGGCGGCCAGCCGGAGCAGTCCCCGGTCGGCCGCGGAGCGGGCCGGCCCGGCGAGGTCGGCGCGCGCCGCGTGGTCGGCCAGCGCCTGCCAGAGCGATCGCGGTACGGCTGCGGACCGGCGCTCCTCCCGTCCGTGCTGTTCGAGGAAGTCCGCGAGCCGGTAGTGCGGTTGGGGCGACAGGACGCGGTCCGGGCGGGGGCGCACCGCGGCCAGCGCGCCAGGAGTGCCGCGCACCGGTTCGGCGGCGAAGGTCAGGGCGCGGTCCAGCCAGTCGTCGGGCAGCAGGTCGTACTGCTGGTCGGTGAGGTAGCCGGGGGCGGCGTCGGCCAGCAGTGCCCGCGGCAGGTGCGGACCGTGGCCGAGCCGCCGGGCGTCGACGGCGGCCTCGATCACCGCCCGTACGGCGGGCCAGGCGGTCCGGTAGCGTTCCAGCAGTGCCGGAGCCCCGGCGAGGTACTGGGTGACGTGGCCGTTCCTGACCCGTTCGTCCGCCCGGGCGAGCCGCCGGTCCCCGGCGGCCAGCACCCGCAGGGCCCGTAGGTCGGCCTCGGTGAAGACGTCCGGCACCCGAAGGTCGTGGCCGGTGAGCAGACCGCGGGCCTGGGCGTGTTCGTCGGTCAGGCGCTCCGGCAGCGGGACGGCGGTGAGGGCGGACCAGTACTCGGGCCAGAGGGTGCCGAGGACGAGGAGCGGTCCCCGGCCGGGGTCCCGCAGCAGTGCCCGCAGCCCGGCCGCGACCTGCTCACCCAGCGGACCGGCCGGAGTGCCGATGTAGAGCTGGCAGTCGTTCAGCCAGATCACCGTGTGGGCGTCGACCTTCTCCAGGGCGTCCCGGACGGCCTCCGGGCCACCCGGCTCGATCGGGTGCCACAGCCGCCAGCGGGCGGGCAGCCGCTGCACCGCCTCCCAACAGGCCCGGGTCTTGCCGGTGAAGGACGCGCCGACCAGGACGGCGAGGCCGCTCCGGCCCTCCTCCGCGGCCCGGACGATCCGGGCCAGTTCGTGGTCGTGGGCCCGCGCGACGTACGCGGGAAGGAGCGGCACCGGCTCCCCGCCCGGTCCGGGCGGCAGCTCGATCGCCCGGTGCACCTCCAGCGCGAACGGGTCGGTGTGCTCCCTGATCGGCCGTCCCGGCGCGGTGGCCAGCTGCGCCCGCGTCCACAGGTCCAGGACGGTCGCGCGGACCTCGGGCACGCTCCACCGGGCCTCCCGGGCGAGGACCACGGCGACGGCGAGGGTGTCGGCCTGCTGGGCCGGCAGGCCGGGCGAGCCGATCAGATGGCCGATGGCGTCGCGCGGGGGCGAGCCCGGCAGGCGGTCGTCCGCGGCGACCAGTGCGGCCATGTGGTCGAGGGTGGGCCGCCCGGCCCCCAGGTAGAGGCGGTAGAGCAGCTGCTTGAGCTCGCCGAGGGGGCCGGGGCGCAGCGGGGGCGGCTGGATCGGCCGCTGGCTGCCCGGTCGGGAGCCCCCGTCGCGCGCGGTCATGCGGCCAGCCAGGCGAGCGCGGTGCCCATCACCCTGAGCGCGCCGAAGTGGGCCGCGCCGTCCTCCAGGGAGAGCGTCGCGCCGGGGATGTGGTCCGCCAGCCAGCGGGAGTGTTCGACCGGCGCGAACTGCTCCTCGGAGCCGTGCCAGAGCCAGGTCGGCACGGCGATGTCCCGGACGTTGAAGCCCCAGTCGGCGGTGAACGCCAGCACGTCGTCGATCCAGCCGTCGGTGCTGTGCCGGAAGGCCTGCTGGTAGGTGGTCTGAAGCATCCGTCGGATGCCCGGGTCGCTCACCACCCCCCGGTCGGCGGGCGGCAGTTCGGCCCGGAGTCCCCGGAGCAGCACGATCGGGTCGTCCCTGACCTGGCGGGTGCGGAACTGCGGCGTGTCGGCGATCCGGGAGTGGCCGCGTTCGGCCTCCCGGTAGGCCCGGACCGTGGGCGGGGCCATCCCGCCGAACCAGTCCAGCCCGGCGGCGTCCCGGGGGGCGAGCGCGGTGAGGACGGCGGCGCGCGTGACGCGTCCGGGCAGCAGCGCCGCGCAGGCCAGCGCGTGCGGGCCGCCGCCCGAGCGGCCGTACACCGCGAACCGGTCGATGCCGAGGTCGTCCGCGATGGTCCGCACGTCCTCGGCGGCCGAGGCGACCCGGCGGCCGGGCAGCCGTGTGGACTCGCCGTAGCCGGGCCGGTCGAACGAGACCAGCCGGATGCCCAGGCGGGCCAGCACGCTGCTGCGCGGCATCGGGCCGAACCGGCTCCCCGGTGTGCCGTGCAGCAGGAACACCGGCCGGCCGTGCGGATCGCCCATCGTCTCGACGGCGATGGCACGTCCGTCCCCCACCCGGACCGTCCGCAGCACCACGCGCGCCCTCCCCTGGCCGATCGGTCCGCCAAGTGTAGGGCGCGGCCGAGTGGTTGTGGCGGCGTTGGCCGGAGTGGGCTGGGCCGACGGAAGTCCTCGGATCTCGTCGGAACTCGTCGCCGGGGCGCCCGGGCCGGCGGTCGTGAGCAGGCGTTGCGCCGTCGGCGCGGTCGGCTCGTCGCGACTCGTCAGGGGACGTGGAGCGGCGCGGAGGCTGGGAGTCGACCGGGTGGCGTTCGCGGCCCGGCTGGTTCAGGGGAGGTCGCGGTGAAGAGGTTCCGGCTGACGCGCGGTGAGGGACTGACGCTGGTCGGCGTGGTGCTGGGCGCACTGGTCGGCGCGGTGGGGCAGGAGGTGGCCGGCCGGGTCCTGGGACTGCTCGGCTGGTGAGCGGCCGACGGCGGGGGCCGGGGAGGCCCGGTCCCCCGCCGTCGACGGTCCCGGCAGTCTCAGTGGGCGGAGGGCGAGGGGGCGGCCGACGGGGAGTGGGTGGCGGTCGCGGTCGCGGAGGCGGAGGGGGTGCCGGTCGGGACGGGGCAGCCGGGGGCGGTGGCCGTCGCCGTCGCGGACGGGGAGGCCGTCGCGCTCGGGGTGGCCGTCGCGGACGGGGTGGCCGACGCGGACGCGGACGGGGAGGCCGTGGGCGTGGCCGCACCGGTGGCGGTGGGGGTCGGGCAGCCCGTCGGCGTCGCGGTCGGGGTGCCCGTCGGGGTGGCGCTCGGGCTGGTGCTCGGGGTCCCGGTCGGGGTCCCGGTGGGCGTGGTCGTCGGCTTCGCGGTGGGCGTGGCGCTCGGGCTCGTCGTCGGAGTCGGGGTGGCCGACGGGGACGGCTGTGAGGTGGGCGTCGGCGTCGCGGACGGCGAGGCCGGGGAGGTGGCCGAGGGCGACGGCGCGGGCGCCGTGGTCGGGGTGGCCGCCGCGGAGGAGGCGGGTGCCGTGGGAGCGGTCACCGCGCCCGCCGGCGCCGGACGGTCCGGGGTGGTGGTCGCGGTACCGGTCCCGAAGTGCGCCATCCAGTTCTTGACGGTCCGCAGGTACTCGCCCGAGTTGTTGTAGCCGAGGACGGCCCGGTCGAGCTGCGCCGGGTCGGCGAGGTCGCGCCCGCCCGCGCAGAGGTAGCGGCCGGCGGCCTCGGCGGCGTCGAAGATGTTGTTCGGGTCGGCCTGGCCGTCGCCGTTGGCGTCGACGCCCCAGGAGGCCCAGGTGGAGGGGATGAACTGCATCGGGCCGACGGCCCGGTCCCAGACGCGGTCACCGTCGTGGCGGCCGCCGTCGGTGTCGGGGATCGCCGCGAAACCCTTGCCGTCGAGCACCGGGCCGAGGATCGGCCGGTAGGTCGTCCCGGCGGCGTCCACGGCGCCGCGGCCGGCCTGGCCGGACTCGACCTCGCCGATCGCGGCCAGCAGCTGCCACGGCAGGTGGCAGCCGGGCGAGCGCTGGGCCAGGGCGGTCTCGGCCTTGCGGTAGGCGGCGAAGACGGTCTCCGGCAGGGCGGGCCCGGTGCGGAACGGGCCGGCCGACGGGTCCCCGGGCAGGGAGGTGGGCGGCTGCGGCAGCGGGGTGGCGGCCCCGCCGTCGACGGGGACGCCGGGCCTGTTGGCCAGGGTCGGCTGCGCGGTGCCGGGGAACGTGGTCCCGGGCAGGGAGACGGTGACGGAGACGGGGGTGAGCGGGTCGGTGACGGGCGTCGCCGAGTCGGCCGCCGCGACGGGCAGCAGCCCGAGGCCGGTCACCTGGGAACCGGTCAGTGCCGCCAGCGCGGTGAACGCCGCCGCCGTCCCGGTGACGCGCTTGCCCAGTCGCAGCCGACGCCCCGTCCGAGCCGTTCCGCCGTCTCCGGCGTTGCCGATCCCTGCCCTCATACCGTGCCCCTCCCCTGACCGTGCGGACCCTCGGGGAACGGACGGGCTGTCACCATCGTGCCTGCCCGTGCATGACAGTTCGCGTCCCCCGAATGATTAGTATCACGACCACCTGACGCGACCCGGGTGAGCGGTGGGCGTCCTGGGCGCCACCGTTGGATGAACGCGCAGGTGGTGAGGGGGCCTGACGGCGGGTGGGGTCGGACCGCCCGGGCCCGTGGAATCCGCCGGGAACCCGCGCGTGCACGTCCTCACCGTCAGAGCTCGATCAGCATCCCGTCCTCGGCGACGGCCGCGCCGGCCGCCGTCAGCGCCCGGGTGAGGGCCTCGGTGCCGGGGGAGGCAGGGTGGGCCAGCGGGTTGGTGTTGTTGAGGTGGGTGTAGAGGTAGCGCGGGCCGGGGTGGCGGGCCAGGTGGGGGAGCGAGTCCAGGACGGCCAGGTGGCCCATGCCGCGGGAGGAGCGTGCCCCGCCGGTGTGCGCGGCGAGTTCGTCGTCGGTGCTGAAGGTGCCGTCCAGGACGACCACGTCCGCGCCGGCCACCGCCCGGTCCATCGCGGGTGTCCACTCGGCGAGCCCGGGTGCGTACACGGCGCTCGCCCGGCCGTCGGCGTCGCTGAACCGGTAGCCGGTGACCCAGTCCGGCCGGCCCTCCCAGCCCTCGCCGGGCAGGTCGGCCGCGTAGCGGGGCCGCTTGCCGCCGAGCGCCAGCGGCTCGGCGCGCAGCCCGCCGGCCAGCTCGACGGTGCGGCCCGGGGTGAGGGTCTGCCAGCCGGCCTTGGTGTACGGCGCGAGCAGCGGGCCGGCCGGGAAGGCCGAGTGGAGGGCGTAGCGGACCGGGAGGGTGGCGTGCACGGTCAGCTCGGCGGCCTCCCGCAGGGTCAGCAGCCCCAGTGTGTGGTCGAGTTCGCCGCTGGTGAGCAGGACGCCGCGCAGCGGGGTGTCTCGGGTTCCGGGGGAGGGGGCGAGTTCGGGAGCGGCGAGGAGCTGGCCGCGCAGGTCGGGCGAGGCGTTGACGAGGTACCAGGCGGCGCCGTCCGCGCTGACCGCCAGGCAGTCCTGGCTGCGGGCGACGCCGGTGCGGCGGGCGGTGGTGCAGCCGGCGCAGCCACAGTTCCACTGGGGCAGTCCGCCGCCGGCGGCGGTGCCGAGGATCCGGATCTTCAGCGCATTCTCCGGGGGGCGGGGGCCGGGGTGCCGGCGGGGGCGGGTTCGGCGACCAGGTGGTGGTGCGGGGAGAGGTGACAGGCCGGGTCGGTGGCGCCCGGGTCGCCGGTGAACTGGAAGGCCTGGCAGCGGCAGCCGCCGTGGTCCACCTCGCGCAGTGCGCAGCTGCGGCACGGCTCCGGCATCCAGTCGGTGCCGCGGTAGCGGTTGAACGCGGGCGAGTCGTGCCAGATCGCGGCCAGGCCGTCGGTCACGGCGCTCGGCACCGGCAGGCCGGGCAGCTGGGCGGCGGCCAGGCAGGGCAGCACGTCGCCGTCGGGGGTCACCACCAGCTGGCGCCGGCCCCAGCCGTCCATGCAGGGCTTCGCGGTGCCGCCGTGGTGGTCGGCGGCGACGTGCACGATCTCGATGCGGTCGCCGTGATGCTCCCGGGCGGCGGCCACGTCCCGTTCGGCCCGGTGGACCTGTTCCCCGGTCGGGGCGAGGTGGGCGCGGTTGCGCCAGGCCCAGCCGTAGAACTGGGTGTGTGCGAGCTCGACCCGGTCGGCGCCCAGCTCCACCGCCAGGTCGGCGATGGCGCCGATCCTGGCCACGTTGCCGCGGTGCAGCACGGCGTTGACGGTGAGCGGCAGGCCGGCGCCGGTCAGCAGCGCGGCCGCGGCGAGCTTGCGCCGGTGGGCGGAGAGGCCGGCCACGGCGTCCGCGCGGTGCAGGTCGGCGTCCTGCACGGAGAGCTGGACGTGGTCCAGGCCCGCGTCGGCGAGCTCCGCGGTGCGCTCGGCGTCCAGCGGCAGGCCGCTGGTGATGAGGTTGGTGTAGAGGCCCAAGCGGTGGGCGTGGCCGATGATCCCGGCCAGGTCGCGGCGGAGCAGCGGTTCGCCGCCGGTGAGGTGGACCTGGAGCACACCCAGGCCGCGCGCCTGGTCGAGCAGGCGCATCCACTGCTCTGTCTCCAACTCGTCGCGTTGGCGGGTGAGTTCGATCGGGTTGGCGCAGTAGGTGCACTGCAGCGGGCAGCGGTGGGTGAGTTCGGCGACCAGTCCGAGCGGCGCGGGCGGGCGGGCCGGGGCACCGGGCAGGCCGGCGGCCTGCCGCGGCTCGGCCGGAGCACCGGTGCCGTCCAGGGCGAGCAGCCGCCGCCCGGCCAGCTCGGCGAGCAGCGCGCGGACCTGGTCCCCGTCCACCCCGTCGTACTCGGTGGCGAGTTCGGCGGTGATGTCGTCCGGGCTGCGCCGGCCGTCGCAGTGGCGCAGCACCGCGGCGGCGGTCTCGTTGAGCAGCAGCACGCCCTCGGGGTAGAGCAGCGCGCCCCGCCCGCGGACCGGGTCGTGCACCATCCGGACGCCGCGCCGCAGTCCGGGTACCTGGCCGGTCCGGGCAGGGGCGGTCACCGGTCGGCGCCGTAGTCGACGGCGTCCAGCATGGCGCGCAGGACGTCGCACTTGAACGCCAGCGCGTCCAGCGCGGCCTGTTGCTGGGTGGCGGTGACGCAGTGGTCCAGGACCAGTTCGAGCGTGCGGGCGCTGTCCTTGCGGGCGGTGGGGATGCGGTGCTCGAAGTAGGCGTACCCGGCCGGGTCGATCCAGTCGTAGTGGGTGCGCCAGGCGGTGACCCGCTGGGCCATGTGGTCGGGCGAGAACATCTCGGTGAGCGCCGCCGCGACGCCGTCGGTCCACGGCCTGGTCTGGCAGAAGTGCAGGTAGCCGTCGACGGCGAAGCGCACCCCGCGGGCGACGTGCCGCTCGTCGGTGACCTCGGCGCGGTCCAGGCCGACGGCCTCGGCGAGCACCAGCCAGTCGGCCAGACCGCCCTCGTCGCCGCTGGGCCCGTCCTGGTAGGCGAGGCGCTCCACCCAGGAGCGACGGACGTCCGGCAGCGGGCAGTTGGCGATGATGGCGGCGTTCTTGCGGGTCAGGCAGAGCTGGTAGTACCAGCGGTTGGCGACCCAACGCCGCAACTCCGGTGGCGTGCAGCCACCGGAGTGCAGGCGCAGGTGGAACGGGTGGGTGTCCCAGTACCGTCCGCGCAGGTCGTACAGCCTGGCCGCGAACCGTTCGCGGGTCAGGGGCTGCGTCACCGAGTGGTCCGCGCGGCGTAGGCGGTGACCTCGGCGCCGGTGCGGTGGCACTCCACCGCGGGAGTGGTCCAGGCGGGCTTCGCCGCGGTGGCGGCGCCGGCCGGGCGCTCGGCCGGCACGGCGGGGGCGGGGCGGGGTGTGGTGGTGCACTTCACGGGGTTCTCCCTCGGGACGAGGTCGGGTCGGGGGGCGGGGGCATCGGGCCCCGTGGGTCAGGACGCTACGAGCCGCCGGGCCCGGCCGCCGTTCCAACCCGCGCGATCCGCGGACAAACGCGCTCGAACGGGTGACGGTCGGGCCGGGCCGCGGTCATGTGGTGGACGTGGTGGACGCGGGTGGGCCCCGCCGTGGTGCTGTTCGAGCGCGACTGTCTGCGGACGGGTCGGGCGTACGGGCGGGTCGGGCGTACGGACGGGCCGGCCGCACGCGGGCGGTCGGCCTCAGGCGCGGCCGAAGGAGATCAGGTGCCCGTCCTTGGTACCGACGAACACCCGCCCGCCGTCCGTCGCCGGGACGGAGAACCTGGTCACCGTGCCGAGGGCGAAGCTGCGGCGCATCTTGAGCGTGCCGTTGACCGGAACCGGGTCGTAGACGCGCAGTTCGCCGTTCTGGCCGCCCGGCCCGGTACCGGAGTAGATCAGCCAGACCAGCGCCGACCCGCCGGCCGTGCTGTTGGAGGTCACCACCGGTGAGCCGGACGCGTAGCCGAAGCCCTCGGCGCTCGTCCCGGCGCTGGTCAGCTGTGGATCGCCGGAGCCGTTCACCGAGTACTTGAGCGCGCGCAGCGAACCGTAGTTCTCGATCACGTAGACGTAGCCGCCGTCGCCGCCCCAGACGCCCGGGTGGCCCCAGACGCCCTTGTACGGGCCGGTCATGCCCACCACGGCGTCGGTTCCGTTCGGGCCCTGGGCCGTGCCGCCCAGGTTGTCGCGGTCCAGCAGGAAGATCCGCCCGTCCTTGCCGACCTGCACCAGCAGGTGCGGGTGCGAGGTGGTGCCGAAGCCGGACGGAAGTGCGGCCGGGCCGCCGGAGCCTAGGTCGAGGTCGTTGTGGTCGAGGTCCCGGTTGTTGGCCGGGCTGAAGAAGTCCTTCGGCGCGAGGCTGCCGTCACTGTTGACGCCCAGGCGCACCACCGAGTCCGCGAAGTGGCCCCCCGGCTTGTTCCCCGGCCCCCTGGCGGGCGAGGAGCCCGTGCCCGCGCCGTTGCCGGTGGCCAGGATGATCCGTCCGGCGCCGTCCGAGACCAGGCCGCCGCCGCTCATCCAGACGCCGCCGTTCTGCGAGTTCGAGCCGGACCCCGTGGACCAGAGCGTCAGCTTGCGGCTCGTGGTGTTGACGCCGCCGACGTGGCCCACGTACGTGCCGACCCCGCAGTCCGAGGCGAAGCCGAAGTACACCGCGCCGTCCAGCAGCAGCAGTCCGGCGCGCTGGGCGGACGTGGCCGCGTTGAACGGGACGCCCGGGCTGTTCACCGGATCGCCCTGGACCGGCACCGGCCAGCCGCTGCGCTCGGCGCCCGAGGCGACGTCCAGGGCGTGCACGGAGAAGTGCGCGCCGCCCTCGTTGGACTTCGTGACCAGGTAGACCGTGCCGGTCGCCTTGTCGTACACGGGCGTCGAGGTGATCCCGGTCCCCGGGGAGAGGCAGGCCGTGGACGACGCCACGGGGGTGCCGAGCGCGCGCTGCCAGAGGACCTTGCCGTCGGCCGCGCCGACGCCGTACACGTGGTTGGTCTCGGTGGCGACCACCACCGTCGAACCGGCCACCAGCGGCTGTGCGTACACCGCGCCGTCCACGGCCGTGGACCAGCGCCGGCCGAAGTCCGAGGCCGAGACCTGCGCGGGGCTCAGGCCCGGCTCGGCCGAGTCCCAGGCGTAGCGCATGCTGGTGCCCGAGATGGTCGGATTGTCGGCCCGCGCAGGTATCGCGGTGGCCAGCGCCCCGGCCGCGGCGGCGGGGGCGAGCAGGGCGAGACCGGAGAGCAGGGAGGCCGCTCGGCGCAGGCCCTTCGTGGGCCGGGGCTGCGGGGGCCGGAGCTGCGGGGCCCGGGGCTCCGTGCGCAGCGGCCTCGTGGGCCGGGACGGGGACGGGTGGAATCGGCTCATACGATCCGCCTTGGCTGTCGGGGGAGTACGGGGTACGGCGCCGTGGCGTCATTCTGTGAACGCCCGCGCCGCACCCGCATCCGCCCGCAGCCCCCGCCCGGCCCCGTTCACGCCCCGGAGGGAACGGGCTGCGCCGCCCGGCGTCCCCGGACGGCCTTCGAACGGCCCCGGCCACCAGGGCCGCGGCGCCGTTCGAAGGCCGGTCCGTCCGGCCGGCGTGGTCGGTCCGGCCGACCGGCCCGCCGCTCCGGACGGGTCGCTCCGGTGGCCCGCTCGTCCGCCCGCTCAGCCCGCGAGCGCCTTGGCGAGCACCACGGCCAGCCCGGTCTCGGCCAACGCCTCCGCCGGGGCGTTGACGTTGTCGCCCGGGCCGCGGTCCTTGACCACCTCGACGGAGTAGGTGCGGCCGTCGGCGACGAAGTACACCTCGGGGTGGCTGCCGTCCTTGCGTTGCGTCAGTACCGCCTCCTGACCCGCCCCCGGCACCGGGGTGATCTGGTTGTCCGGGTTCGCCTTGACGGTGGCGAGGACGGTCGGCTTCACCTCGCGGATCGACGCGTACGACTGGCGGGAGCCCCAGGTGCAGCCCCAGACCGGGCTGCCGTCGCTCGCCGGGTCGGGGTGGGTGCCGGCGAACGGGCCGCCGGTGCCGACGGCGGCGATCACCTGGGGGGAGTTGAGCAGCGTGCAGGCGTCCGTGGGGCGCTTGGCGGCGGCGCCCGTCGGCGCCGCAGTGGTGGCCGGCGCGGCCGGGGTGGACGCGGCGGAGGTGGGCACCGGGGCCGCAGTGGTGGGTGCGGCGGCCGGGGTGGACGCCGCACTGCCGGTGGAGGGCGCGGCCGCGGCCGACCCGCTTCCGCTGCCGGACGAGCACCCGGCCAGCGCGGCGCCCGCGAGCGCCAGCGCCGGCAGCCAGAGGTGCCGACGACCGTACTGGAGCGGTGACTTGAGCTGCATGGGTTCCCCCTCGGGCGGCGTCCGCCCCGGCGGCGGACTGCCTAGGGGAGGATCCTAGTGTCCGGCCTCGGTCGGTATTTCCGTTTCCTGCAACGGGAGTTGTACGACTCCGTCACGGCGGGCGCCCGGCGGCGAACGTGAACCGGGCGCGACCGGGAGCCGAACGGGCGGTCCGGGGCACGGCGGTGGTGCGCGCAGGCGCGGTCGGGCTCCGGGCGGCGCCCACCCGCGAGCAGCCTGACCTGGCCCGATGCGCCGGCCGTCCCATACCAGGGCGCGCCCGAAGGCGTCCTCTTCTACACCATCCGCTCCACGGACGGGTGATGTTCCAGTGAAAGTGGTCATGCCAGGAACGGTGGCCCGGCATCCTTGGGCCCGTGACCAGGCGCACCCTGTGACCAGGCGGACCCTTTTCAGGCGGACCCCGATCCAGGTGGATCCCGTGACCAGGCGGACGGAGGCCCAGACAGTGAGCACGAACCTGCCGGAGACCGTGGCGGAGGGTCCGGCCCTCCTGCCGGCGCCGCCCCGGGTGGTCGAGGACCTCGCCCGCGACCTCACCCATGCCGCGGCCGCGGTCCGGGCGGTCTCGCGGGCCGGCCGCAGCGGCGGCGACATCGCGGTCGCCGCCTACACCGCCGTGGTCTGCACCGGCCGTTCGGCGGCCCGGACGCTGGAGGAGGCCGCCGCCTGGTGCCGGCAGGCGCCCGACGCCGAGGTGCACTCGCTGGCCTGGGCCCGCGTCCCGGGCCACCGCGACGACGTCTTCGAGTATCGCGTCACCCTGGCCGTCAGTTTCCCCGACCACGAGACCGGCGAGCACACCGGCGATACCCACCACGCACCTCGCTGACGCCGAGTTAGGATGCCCTTCATGGATTCTGGGGGCACGAACGAAACGGCGGAAACGGCTTCGGGGGAGCGCGAGCTGTCCACCGGGGCCATGGTGGCGGGCACCGTGCTGGCGGCGGTGGGGGCGGCTGCGGTGATGCTGGCCGTCTTCCACTGGCTGGGCTGGACCCTCCCCGGTCTCGGCTGGCTGCTCGCCAAGGGCGCCGTCAAGCTCTGTGCGGGCGGCGCCGTCGGCCTGGTCGCCGCCGTGGCCTGGCTCCGCCAACAACGCTCCGGGCGCAGCTAGTCCGCTGGACGAACAGCTCGGGTGGCGGTGCTCCCGAGGTGAGGGCGGCCCGGGGCGAGGGTGGCCCGGGGCGAGGTGGTGGGCCCCGGGCCCATGGGTGGCACGCAGGCTCAGGGGACGAGGACCAGCCGCCCGCGCAGGCCGCCCCGGTCGAGCCGCCGGTGCGCCTCGGCGGCCTGTTCCAGCGGGAGGGCGTCGGCCACCCGCAGGGTGAGGCGGCGCCGGGCGGCCAGGTCGGACAAGCCGGCGAGCGCGCGGCCGTCGGCGGCGATCCATACGTTGGCCACCCGGATTCCCCGCAGGCCCACCGGTGCGCCCCCGGAGACGGTGACGAAGGACCCGCGGTTCCGGACGGCGCCGAGTGCGACGACACCCAGCAGAGCCGCGTCCAGTGAGCCGTCCACGCCGCCCGGGACGAGGGACCGGACGGCGGCGGCCGGATCGGCGGTGCCGCGCGGGACGAACCACTCGGCACCCAACTCCCTTACCAGCGCCTCGTCCTCCTCGCCCGCCAGGGCCACGACCCGCAGCCCGCGCAGCACCGCGAGTTCGACCGCGAAGCCGCCCACCGCGCCTGCCGCACCGGTCACCAGCAGGGTGGCACCGGCCGGCAGGCCGAGCAGGTCCAGTGCCTGGACGGCGGTCAGCCCGTTCAGCGGCAGCGTCGCGGCCTCCACGGCCGGCACCCCCGCCGGCGCCGGGGCCAGCACGGAGGCGTCCAGCACCAGGTACTCGGCGTAGGCGCCCAGCGGGACGTCCAGCCGGTCGCGCAGGCCGATCACCCGCTCGCCGGGGGCGAATCCGGCCACCCCGGGCCCGACCTGGTCGACCACGCCGGCCACGTCCCAGCCGATCCCGACCACCTCGCGCGGCGGCATCAGCCCCGCCTCCGCCAGGACCCCGGCCCGGGTCACCGCGTCCACCGGGTTGACCCCGGCGGCCTCCACCCGCACCCGGACCTGGCCGGGGCCGGCCTCGGGCACGGGCACGTCCACCAGCTCCAGGGCTTCGGGGCCGGCGAAGGTACGAACGACAACGGCACGCATGGCGCGCTCCTTTGAGTCGGGGGAACCGGCAGAACCGGAGGTTGCGAACGGCTCCCAAACTAAGGAGAGTTGCTCTCCACGGGGAAGCACGCACCGGAAAGTGCGTACCGTACGGGGAGGAGAGCCCATGGCCACCACGACCGCCGCCCAGCGCCGAGCGGCCGAGCGCGCCGGCTTCGACGCGTACCTCGCCGAGTGCCCGGCCCGGCAACTGCTCGACCGGATCGGCGACAAGTGGGTCAGCCTGGTCGTCAACGCCCTCGCCGACGGCCCCCTGCGCTACAGCGACCTGCGCCGACGCCTCGCCGGCGTGAGCGAGAAGATGCTCACCCAGACCCTCCGGGCCCTCGAACGCGACGGCCTGCTCACCCGGACCGTCACGCCCTCGGTGCCGGCCCGGGTCGACTACGCGCTCACCCCGCTCGGGACCGGCCTGCTCCCGCTGATGCAGTCGATCAAGGCGTGGGCCGAGCAGTACATGCCCGAGGTGCTGGCCGCCCGCGAGGCCTACGACGACGAGCGGGCGGACTGACCGACGGGTCGTCGGCCCGCTGCCGGTGGGAGGCGGAGGGCCCGGCCCCTCCGTGCACCGCACCGCGGCCGGCCGGCGTCGGGACATCGCCGTCATCTGCGGTGGCCGCCACGTCTCGCCGGCCCCTCCGGCCTCACAAGCAGCACGCCTCGACTGGACCACCAGGGGCCGGTGAGCCTGTCACCAGGCCACTGTTCCGGCGTCGTCGAAGAATCCGCCGGTCGGTCCGTCGTCGGGCAGGGTCGCGAGGTGAATCGCGATCGCCGCGCCCTGGTGGGCAGTGCGGACGCCCCGGAAGCCGTTGAGGTCGGTGGCGGTGAAGCCGGGACAGCCGGAGTTGATCAGGATGTCGGTGTCGCTCAGTTCCTTGGCGTATTGGACGGTGACGGCGTTGAGGAAGGTCTTGGACGCCGAGTACGCAGCGGAAACCGGGCCTATGTCGATGCCGGGCGTGGTCTGCAGGGTGAGCGAGCCGACGCTGCTGGACATGTTCACGATCCGCGGCGATGCCGAGCCGCGCAGCATGGGCAGCATCGCGTTGGTGACGCGGATGACCCCGATCACGTTGGTCTCCACGACGGCTCGTACGGTCGCGGGATCGACCGTGGTGGGCGTCTGCGGCATAGCACCGGTGATCGCGGCGTTGTTGACCAGGACGTCGAGCCCTCCGACGCGGTCGGCGATCAGCTCGGCCGCGGCGGCCACACTTGCGTCGTCCGCCACGTCGAGCGGAACGCCGAACGCGTCGGTCCCGGCCGCGCGCAGCTTCTCCACCGCGGTGTCGCGGCGCTGTTGGTCCCGCGCGCCCACGCCGATGCGCCAGCCGAGGGCGCCCAGGCCCGCCGCGATCTCGTATCCGATTCCTTTGTTCGCACCGGTCACCAGTGCGATCGTCCGTTCACTCATGTCGTCCATCGTGGTGCGGACTCGGGTGGGACGTCCAAGACCGACTGGGTGGGCGGCGATACCGTACGGATATCGGTCGTGGTGAGCGCCGTATACGATGACGCGGTGGAGACGCGGGAGTTGCGATACTTCGTCGCCGTCGCGGAGGAGTTGCACTTCGGGCGGGCGGCGCAGCGGCTCGCCATGGCGCAACCACCGCTGTCGCGGGCGATCCAGCAGCTCGAGCGGCGGCTCGGAGTGGTTCTGCTGCACCGCGCTGCTCGCGCAGTCACCTTGACCGAGGCCGGGTCGGTGCTTCTGCGGGAGGCCCGGGTCGCACTCGACGCGGTCGAAGCCGCCGAGCGCCGCACCCGCCGCGCAGCTGCCGAGCTGCCCGGTCTGGTGCTTGCCACGAAGGCCGGAGCGTCCAGCGAACTGCTGTCGAAGCTGCTGGACGCCTACGCCGCCGAGCCCGGCGCGGTCGCCGTCGAGGTGGTGCTGTGCGGGCCCGGCGAACAGGAAGGGCTGCTGCGCGACGGGCGTGCCGACGTTGCTCTGCTCCATCGGCCCTTCGACACGACGGCCGGACTCGACACCGAGGACCTGCACACCGAACAGCAGGTCGTGGTCCTGCCCGCGGGACACCCCTTGGCCGGCCGGCCCCATATGTCGATGGCCGAGGTCACCACCCTGACGGACCTGCCCCTGCCGCGCTGGCCTCGACGGGGCGGGGGCTATCCGGACGGACCCGGCCCGCAGGTGCGCGACCACACCCAGCTGTTCCAGCTGATCGCGCTCGGACGGGCCTGCGCGGTCGTGCCCGAGTCCCTCCGGGCCCACCTGCGCGACCATCATGCGACGGTGCCGGTGCCGGACGCACCGGCTGTCACGACCGTCATCGCCTGGCCACCACACAGCAGGTCCAAAGCCGTCGCCGACCTGGTCCGCACCGCGACACGCCTCTAGCCAACGGCAGGAGCGGGTAGCCAGAGGATCGGTGTCAACCGTGGGTGCCAAATCCCCCTACCGTGATCGACAGGGGTCTTTCCCGAGGTGGGCCCAGTACCGCACCACCAGCACACCGCCCAGCGATGCCACTACCAGCGACGATGGGCAACATCCCTAGGACACGTACCGAACCTCAGCCGGAGTACCGAGCGCGCGCGAGCCCGCCGGGGCCGGCGAATCCGTTCGCAGGGCCGCGCCCAGCCGCGCGTCGAGCGTGTCCCAGGGGCGGCAGGCCACCACCGGGAGGGCGTACCGGCGGGCCTGTCCGGCGAGCCAGTGCGAGTAGCGGGAGCTGACCTCGGCCCGCTGTGCCTGGGTGCCGGACCCCGGCTCGCGCGCGGCGTAGTTGGCGGTGATCCGGGCCGCGTCCGGTTCGTGCAGGAACACCGCCCGGACGCTGCGCCCGGCCGCCCGCCCGGCCTCGACGGCCAGCGCGGCGGCGGCCGGGGTGAGGTAGTCGCCCTCGACCACGGCGGGCACGTCGACCGTGAGCCGGTTGCGCACGACGCCCAGCAGCGCGGGCTCCAGGGCGCGGGCGGTGGCGATCTGGAGCTCCAACACCTGCGCGGCGGGGAGACCGTCGGGGTCGGGCAGGCCCGCGAAGAGGTGGAGCTGCGGGTGCTGGGCGGCCGTGGTGGTCTCCTGGACGGCGCTGACCACGTCGTCGAACTCCACCACGAACGCGCCCGACGCCCCGGCCAGTCGCGCGGCCGCCCGGCTCTTGCCGACGCCCGACGCCCCGCCGAGCAACACGATGTCCCAACCGTTCTCCGTCACGGACGGACCGTATCGCGGGGAACGGCCGGAATCACCGGGTCAGGCCCCCGGGCGCCTGGTGGCCGACGGACCGGTCGAGGGGCCGCCCGAGGCGCCGGCCGACGGACCGGCCGAGGGGCCCGAGGGGGTGGCCGGCCTGATGGTCGATGCGGTGGCCGACGGGGTTGCCGGCTTGCCGGCCGACGGGGTGGCCGACGGGCCGGCGGGGTGGGTGGCCGACGGCGAAGCAGCGGCCGTGCCGGCCGTCGGCGGTGCCTCGTGGGCGGCGACCTTGTCGGTGACGCCGTCCAGCAGGGGGCTGAGCCGGTCGGTGAGCTTCTGGAAATCGGCCGTCCGCCCGTCCGACCACTGACCGAGGCCCACCACCAACGCGCGCCCGATGCCGCTGAACGCCTGGACCTTCCCGCTGCCGGCGGGCAGCGCCGGCAGCCCCCAGCCCGGCGGCGGGGTCTGGGGGGACACCTGCTGGTCGCCGAAGGCCATGGACAGCTGGGCGAGCAGGTGGGCGGTGTCCCTGGGGTCCTGCATGGTGAGGACGGAGAGGCTGAACCGGTTGTTCTGGGCGTCCGTGTAGAGCGCGGTCTGGTGGCCGACGCAGCCCTTGCTCTTCCTGACCAGTTCGCTCAGCAGGGGGCCGACGGAGCCCTCGGGGGCGCAGGAGTCGAGAGCCTTCGCGGTCACCCGGGTGTACACCGCGCCGGAGGGGCCCTTCACCTCGGCGGGGAACGCCTGGTCCAGCGGCACCGCCGGGCGGGCGGCAGGGGAGGCGGAGGCCGGGGAGGGAGCGGCCGCGGCACGGCCCGTGCCGCCCTCGGCGGGTTCGATCGTCTTCATCACGCCGAACGCGGCGGCGGCCGCGGCGAGCGAGAGCGCCAGGTTACGCGGCCACACCGGCTTCTGCGGCGTGGGGCGGTCCTGGACGGGGAGGTTGTCACTGCTGTTCACCGGGGCACACTAGCGATCACCGCGGACGAACTGAAGTTCGGCGGATCCGGGCCCGCCTGCGCGCGGTCACCGGCGCCACCGCGTGCCCCGTCCGGACGGGCGCCACGTTCGAGAACGGCTCGCTGGTCGAGCGACAGGAGAAGGCCGCATGAAGCACCGCGACGCACTGCACGGCGACGCCTTTCAGGACGACGCACTGCACGGCGACGCCTTGCAGGACGACGCCTTGGTCTTCCGACTGGGTTCGGCTTCTGACGGCCGCAGCGCCGAACGCCGCCGCTCTTGAGATCCTCGCCGACCGCGGTCGCACCAAGCGGATCCGTAACGCAGCCCGGGCCGGCCTGAAACAGCCCGGCCGATACTGACCGCAGCCAACTCATCCACGAGTCTTGACCGTTGCTCTTCGTAGCCTGGCGAGCACCGGGTGCCGGCCCGAGGACGAGGCAGGGGCGGGAAGGCAAGGCAGGCGCAGCCGGCGGCGGCCTCGGCACGGGCGCCGGCCGCATGCGGGGGGTTCACCACCAAGGTCCACCCGAGTGCGGACGGCTGCTGCCGCCCGCTGTCCCTGATCATCACACCAGGGCAGCGGGCGGACTGCACGTCGTTCGAGCCGGTGCTGGATAAGCTCCGTGTCCCGCGGATCGGCCCGGGCGGGCCCCGCAGGAAGCCCGACAGCCTGGCCGCCCGCCAGCGCAAGGAATCGCGTGGAGGGCGGCCACCGGCATTCGACCTGGAGCGGTACAAGAACCGGAACACCGTCGAACGGGCCATCGACAAGCTCAAGCACGCCAGAGCAGTCGGGACCCGATTCGACGAACGCGGATACGCCTACCTCGGAACCGTCACCGCAGCCGCCCTCGTCATCTGGCTCCGCACATGATCGACCGGACTGGTCCCAGCCGCCGCGGCCCGGCGTGGGAGCTCCCGGCCGGGTGCGGGCGGCAGCCCGATCCGAGCCAGGTCGGTGCGTTCGGCGTCGGCCGCATCGAGGGACTTCGCGTGCTTGGCCGCATCGACGGAACCGGGTCCGTGGATGGTGAGTTCGAAGTCCTGGTGCGCCTTGGCGTCCGGCGCGAACGGCAGGCGAATGCGCCCGTCCGCGACCAGACGGCGCACCTCGGCCCGGCTCAGGCCGAGACCGAGCTGGAGCAGCCGCTCCACCCGGACCGGCGCGGGCAGCTCGAAGTGCACCTGCACCGAGAGCGGGTTCGGGTCGTCGAGCGCGTACAGCGGCATGCGGGTCTCCAGCTCCCACGTCCCGGTCCAGTCGAGCCGGTACCGGTTCTTCGCCGCGAGCGACGCGCTCATCACCACCTCCCCCACCGCTGCCGGGTCGTTGATCTCGTACGCCACCAGCCGGGCCGGCTCCAGCGTCGAGACGTGGACGCGCTCGTGGACGGGCACCTTCGAGGTCCGGTCGCACGTCGCGCAGCTCAGCAGCAGCCAGACGTCGAGCAGCTTGCCGCTCGCGTTGACGCGGATCTTCCCCGAGGCGCGGTGCCGCATGCCGGGGCAGTCCGGGCAGGGCCGGACGACGGCGGGCAGGGCGGACTGACGCACGGCCCACAGGGCCTTGCGGTCGGTATTCATGTGTGTTGGATGCTTTCAGGACTCAGCAGGAGGGCATGCCGAACTCACTCGGCGGCTCCCGCTCTCTGACGGATGCTCACGAGGGGCGCGACCCATCGCCCCGGGGCCGGGTCGTCAGGCTCCGAGGTCGATCGCGCGACAGGTACGTACTACGTGGCAGTCATCAAAAGTCCATGCGGGAGATCATGATCGAGAGGGCGGCCCGCGGCAACCGAATTTCCCCGTGCCCTTGGCCGACGGTCGCGCCACCGGCCGCAACGCCTGTTGCCGACCGGAGGGAGCGGCCGCAACCGTTCCCACGCGGCATCCGTCGGATCACCCCGCCCCATGCCCCGAGCCAACGAGCAAGACCGGCGACAGTCACATGATCGACCGGAGGAGTCATGAGCGGGGTGAAGAACGGGATCGATTTCAGTCAGGAGTTCGTGCAGCTGACGGGCCCCGGGCAACGCGGTCGTCAGCGTGCGACAGTTCCTCGCACAACCGGGCCCAGACCGGAAACGATCGAAGAGCGAGCGACCTTCATCCCTCCACGGGATCCTGGTCGTTCTGCTCTTGCGCCTGCGCCCAGGTGTTCGCCCATTCGTTGAGCGGACGGAGGGCGTGGCCGAGTGTTGTCCCCAGCTGAGTGAGCTCGTAGCCATCTGCTGAGGAGGCGATGATCCCGCCTGACGTGAGTTCGCGAAGCCGCTGGTAGAGGACGCTGGATGACAGGCCTGCGCACCGTGTCAGCAGCTCACGCGCACCGACCGGCCCCGCCCGCAGCTCCCAGATGATTCGCAGCGCCCATCGGCGGCCGAAGAGATCCATCGCGGCCATGATCGGACGGCCGGTAGTCGATCCACGAACCGGTGTTCCTGGGCGCGGTGTCGGCATGACCCTCCTTGCGTTCCGTTATTCGAAACACTAGCATCCACCCCGTGTTTCTAATTTAGAAACAACCTCAACGGGAGCGCCGATGTCGCGAACAGCCCTTGCTGGAACCGTCTTACGCCCACCAGGCCGGCGCGCTGCTCGCGCGCACGATGCCCGCGAACGTGCACGGAGGGAGGTGGTCCCGGCCACCCGTACGAGAACCGCCGCCCTCCCCGCGCTGGGCGAGGCCCGCGCCGCAGCCGGCACCCACACACTCGCCGGCACCCACACACTCGCCGGCGCCGCGGAGATCCCGGCCCCCGCGGCCGTGCGCGCCGCCGCCCGCCAGCTCCTCGCCGAGGCCGGGCGCACCCCCGGCCACCCGGCCCTCATCAATCCCTCCGACTTCACCGGGGCCCCCGACGGCCACACCGGCGAGGAGGTCCTCGCGGTGGCCGCCAGGGTCGGCACCACCCGTCTCATCGACACCGTCCCGCTCACCTTCGGGGGCACCCGGTGACCGCAACAGGAACCGCAACAGGAGCCGGGACAGGAGCCGCGACCGGCATACGCCTGCACGCACCGGCCCCGGGCTGGTCGATCGACGCGGACGTCGTGGTCGTCGGCTCCGGCGTGGCAGGCCTCACCGCCGCCCTCCGCTGTACGGCAGCCGGCCTGCGCACCGTGGTCGTCACCAAGGCCCGCCTGGACGAGGGCTCCACCCGCTGGGCCCAGGGCGGCATCGCGGCCGCGCTCGGCGAGGGCGACTCCCCTCAGCAGCACTTGGACGACACGCTGGTCGCGGGGGCCGGACTCTGCGACGAGAACGCGGTCCGTGCCCTGGTCACCGAGGGTCCCGACGCGGTGCGCCGCCTCATCGCCACCGGCGCCCACTTCGACACCTCGCCCGAGGGCGACCTCCAACTCACCCGTGAGGGCGGCCACCATCGCCGCCGCATCGTCCACGCGGGCGGCGACGCCTCGGGTGCGGAAGTCTCCCGCGCCCTGGTCGAAGCGGTCCGTGCCGCAGTGGTCCGTACGATCGAGAACGCCCTGGTCCTGGACCTGCTGACGGACGCCGAAGGCCGCGCGGCCGGCGTCAGTCTGCACGTCATGGGCGAGGGCCGGCACGACGGCGTCGGCGCGGTCCGCGCCCCGGCCGTCGTCCTCGCGACGGGCGGCATGGGCCAGGTCTTCTCCGCGACGACCAACCCCTCGGTCTCCACCGGAGACGGCGTGGCACTCGCCCTGCGCGCCGGAGCCGACATCTCCGACCTCGAATTCGTCCAGTTCCACCCCACGGTCCTCTTCCTGGGATCGGGCGCGGGGGGCCAGCAGCCCCTGGTCTCCGAGGCGGTACGGGGCGAGGGCGCGTACCTGGTCGACGCGACGGGCACCCGCTTCATGCTCGGGCAGCACGAACTGGCCGAACTGGCCCCCCGTGACATCGTCGCCAAGGCCATCACCCGCCAGATGCAGCTCCACGGCACCGAGCACATGTACCTGGACGCCCGCCACTTCGGCGCAGAGATGTGGGGGACTCGATTCCCCACGATCCTCGCCGCCTGCCGCAGCCACGGCATCGACCCGGTCACGGAGCCGATTCCCGTCTTTCCGGCCGCCCACCACGCATCGGGTGGCATCCGTACCGACCTGCGCGGCCGCACCACGGTCCCCGGCCTCTATGCCTGCGGCGAGGTCGCGTGCACCGGGGTCCACGGCGCCAACCGCCTCGCCTCCAACTCCCTCCTCGAGGGCCTGGTCTTCGCCGAACGCATCGCGGAGGACATCGCGGCGACCGCGCGCGAGCGCACCGACCCGGTAATCCCCGGGGGAACCACGCTCCCGCTCCTGGCCCCGGAGTCCCGGCTCGCGATCCAGCGGATCATGACGAGGGGCGCCGGAGTGATCCGCTCCGCGGCGAGCCTCGCCGAGGCGGCCGCGCACCTCGAAGCGATCAGGGCGGACGCCGACGCCGAGGCCCCCGACGACCGCAAGCCGGCCGTCCCCGGCGTCGAGGCCTGGGAGGCGACGAACCTCCTGTGCGTGGCCCGCGCCCTGGTCGCCGCAGCCCAACGCCGCGAGGAGACCCGCGGCTGCCACTGGCGCGAGGACCACCCGGACCGCGAAGACGCGGGCTGGCGCCGCCACTCGGTCGTACGGATGCAGCCGGACCGCTCGCTCGCGGTCCACACCACGGACACCGCGGAATTCCCCCCGACCTTTCCTCCCCTCCTCCAGGAGCAGCGACCGTGAGCACCACCATGAGCACAACCGTGAGCACCCCCGACCTCCCCCTCCTCCCGGCCGACGGCTGCGGCTGCGGCGAGGCGGGCGACCTCGTATGCGGCCTCGACCCCTCCCTCGCCCGGCTCCTCGAGGACGCGGGACTGGACCCGGTCGAGGTCGAGGGCATCGCGCACATGGTCCTCGGTGAGGACCTGGCCGGGGGAGTGGATGTCACCACGGTCGCCACGGTCCGCGAAGAGGCCGTGGCGACAGGCGACTTCACCGCGCGTGAGGCGGGTGTCGTCGCCGGGATCCACATCGCCGAAGCGGTCCTCTCGGTGGTCTGCACGGACACCCTCGAGGTCGAGCGCCACGTCGAGGACGGCGATCGCGTCGAGGCGGGCCAGAAACTCCTCTCGGTCACCACCCGCACCCGCGACCTGCTCACCGCTGAGCGCAGCGCCCTCAACCTCCTCTGCCGCCTCTCGGGCATCGCGACGGCCACCAGCGGCTGGGTGGACGCACTCGAAGGCACCAAGGCCGAGGTCCGGGACACCCGCAAGACGACCCCGGGCCTTCGCTCCCTGGAGAAGTACGCGGTCCGCTGCGGCGGCGGCGTCAACCACCGCATGTCCCTCTCGAACGCGGCCCTGGTCAAGGACAACCACGTGGTGGCGGCGGGCGGCGTGGCCGAGGCCTTCACGCTCGTACGCGAAAGCTTCCCCGACCTCGCGATCGAGGTGGAGGTCGACACCCTCACCCAGGTCACCGAAGTCCTGGACGCCGGCGCGGACTTGATCCTCCTGGACAACTTCACTCCGGCGGAGACGGCCGAGGCGGTGGCCCTGGTCAACGGCCGGGCGGTGCTGGAGTCCTCCGGCCGCCTGACCCTCGACACGGCCCGCGCGTACGCCGAGACGGGTGTCGACTACCTCGCGGTCGGAGCCCTCACGCACTCCGCGCCAATCCTCGACATCGGCCTGGACCTCCGACACGGCTGACAGCACCGGCTCGATCCGCTCCCCCAGTCCGTCGTCGACGTCCCACGGCTACGCGGCATGGGTCGTAGTAGCTGGTGAGTCGACGAGCCCCGGCCGCGGCAAACCCGAGATCATTCGAGGGGATAGCACCGCCGGTCTCGCTCTCCACGCGCAGGCGGGATTTCGGGTGCCCCGGACGATCCGTCACCGCTGGACGGTGACGGCCTCGACCCTGCTGAAGTCGGCGGCGGCCAGGTCCTCGTCGCGGATGACGTAATAGAGAGCGCACCCGGTGAAGTCCGGGACTCCCGCATCGAGCAGGATCCGGTCCGGTCCGGCGCCGTGCGGCGGGACCACGTACTGGTCCGTCTCCCGGTCGGGGCCGAGCAGCACCATGTACGCGCCGTGCTCCGGCGCGACGTCGAGGGCGGCGGAGCCCAGCGCGGCCAGCCGGTCCGCGGCCTCGTCGGGGAGGTCGAGGAGCGGCTCGTCGTGGAACCGTTCGACCCGTGCCGACATCGCCTTGCCGGCGGCGTAGAGCGCGGCCGGCGGGCCGGTGAACTCCCATGGCGGGGCGCCCCACCCGGCCGTGGGATCGGCGAACGCGGGGTCGGCGGCCACGTCGTACGGTGCGGCGTCGGCGGCGGACCGGTCCGGGTGGAAGCGGACGGTCACCGGGTCACGGCCGCCGAAGCCGTCGTGGCCGGGGAAGAAGAAGTAGAGCAGGCCGCGGGGCGGCAGCAGCCCGTTGACGTCCTCCCGGGCGACCTCCGCCAGGTCGATCTGGGCGACGAAGCAGTCCGGCAGCGCATCCGGACCGGACCCGGAGCGCGGCCAGACGAAGCCGGGCGGAACGGCCGGGACACCGCCGCAGCGGGAGAACGGCTCCGGCCCCCCGAACCCGTCCGGCCGTGGCCCCAGGGCGATTCCGTGCTCGGCCACCCCCGTCAACTCGCCTTCCCACGGGGCTAGTCCGGCCTCGCCGATCAACCGGCGGAGCGTCCGTGCGTCGCGGGCGGTCACAGGGTTCGGGCGCATCATGCCCGCCACTCTACGAAGCGGCGTCCTGCCGACGGTGGCGGGGTCGGGCAACGCCGGGGCGCACGGCCGGGGTGGGCGTCCGGGGCGGGCCCCCTCGTCCGCGGCGGGGCGTCCGTGGCGGGCTCCCTCGTCCGGGGCCGGCGGCCGGGGCCCGGAAAACCCGGTGACCGGGAGGGGGCGGCTTTCCTAGACTCGGGTCGCAGCCGTACCCCGCCGCCGTTCCGGGGGCGGTGCCACCGTGACGAGTAGAGGGAGGGTCAGTCGTGCGCTACCGCACCGCTGTCATCGTTCCCTCCTCGCGGTACGAGGTGATCCTGGTGTCCTCGTGCGTCCGGTGCCCGCTGCGCGGCCGGCATCGGATGACTGCGACGAACGCCTGAACCACCCTCCCTCCTGGCCCAGTTGTCCTGGGCGCGGGAGCGGGTTCGGCCGGCCGTGTGTTCTCCGGCCACATGCCGAGGCTGTTCTGTCGCCGCAATCGCGCCGCCCTTTTCCGGAACACCCCGAAAGGCACCGGGCCATGCGCACCGACCTCGCCACCGCCGTCCAGACCGCCACCACCCAGACCACCGCCGTGCAGAGCAGCACCGCCCAGACCAGCACCGCCGTGCAGACCAGCACCGCCCAGACCACCGCCACGGTCCGCAACCTCGGCATCCTCGCCCACGTGGACGCGGGCAAGACCACCGTCACCGAGCGGATCCTCTTCCTGACCGGCGAGACCCACAAGCGCGGCGAGGTCCACGACGGCACCACCGTCACCGACTTCGACCCGCAGGAGCGGGACCGCGGCATCACCATCTTCGCCGCGGCCGTCAGCTGCGCGTGGGACGGCCACCGGATCAACCTGATCGACACCCCGGGCCACGTCGACTTCGCCGATGAGGTCGAGCGCTCGCTGCGGGTGCTCGACGGGGCGGTGGCGGTGTTCGACGCCGTCGCGGGCGTCGAGCCGCAGAGCGAGTCGGTCTGGCGGCAGGCCGACCGGCACGGTGTGCCGAGGATCGCCTTCGTCAACAAGCTCGACCGTGCGGGCGCCGACCTGGACGCGGCGGTCGCCTCCATCCGCGAACGGCTGCACCCGGCCCCGCTGGCCGTCCAGCTGCCGATCGGGCGGGAGGACGGTTTCACCGGTGTGGTCGACCTGCTGACGATGCGCGCCCTGACCTGGGCGGACCGGCCCGGCCCGGACGCGTACCAGGAGGGCGCGGTGCCCGAGGAGCTGCGGGAGGAGGCCGAGCTGCGTCGCCGGATGCTGGAGGAGGCGGTGGCCGGGCTCCATCCCGGCGCGCTGGAGGAGTTCTGCGACCGCGGGTCGCTGACCCCCGGCACGCTGGCCGCCGCCCTGCGCGACCTCACCCGCACCGGCGAGGCCGTGGTCGTGCTCTGCGGCTCGGCCTACCGCAACCGGGGCATCGAACCGCTGCTGGAGGCCGTGGTGGCGTACCTGCCCTCGCCGCTCGACGTACCCGCCGTGCGCGGCGCGGCCGGCGGTGCGGAGGTCGAGCGGGCCGCCGACCCGGCCGGGCCGTTCGCGGCGCTGGTCTTCAAGGTGAACGCCACCGCCACCGGCCGGCTCACCTATCTGCGCGTCTACTCCGGAACACTGCGGAAGGGGGACACGGTGCTGGACGCCGGCACGGGACGCACCGAGCGGATCGCCCGGATCCTCCGGGTGCAGGCCGACCGGCACGCGGAGACCGGTTCGGCGGTGGCCGGGGACATCGTCGCGGTGGTCGGCGCCAAGGCGGCCCGGGCGGGCGCCACGCTGTGCGCGCCCTCCGCGCCGGTGGTCCTGGAACCGACGGTCGCGGCCGATCCGGTCGTCACCGTCGCGGTCGAGGCCCGGCGCGCCACCGACACCGACCGGCTGGCCACGGCGCTGGCCCGGCTCGCCGAGGAGGACCCGTCGCTGGTGGTCCGCACCGACCCGGAGACGGGCCAGCGGGTGCTGTCCGGCATGGGCGAACTCCACCTGGAGGTCGCGGTGGAGAAGATCCGCCGGGTCCACGGTCTGGAGGTCACCGTCGGGCGGCCGCAGGTCGCCTACCGGGAGACCATCGCCGACGGTGTGCGCGGCCTGGTGTACCGGCACGTCAAACAGGAGGGCGGCGCCGGCCAGTTCGCCCACCTCGTGCTCGACGTGGCGCCGCTGGACGGTGACGTGGCCGAGGGCTTCGAGTTCCGTTCCACCGTCACCGGCGGGCGGGTGCCGAAGGAGTACGTCCAGGCGGTCGAGGCCGGCTGCCGGGACGCGCTCGCCGAGGGCCCGCTGGGCGGCCACCCCGTCACCGGCGTGCTCGTCACGCTGACCGACGGGGCCACCCACCCCAAGGACTCCTCGGACCTGGCGTTCCGTACCGCCGGGCGGCTCGCCCTGCGCGAGGCGCTGCGGAAGTGCGGCCCGCTGCTCCTGGAACCGGTCGCCGAGGTGACGGTGAGCGTGCCCGAGGACGCGGTGGGCGGCGTGCTCGGCGACCTCGCCGCCCGCCGCGGCAGGGTTCAGGGCTCGGCGCCGAGGGCCGGCACCGCGGTGGTGTCGGCGACCGTGCCGCTGGCCGAACTCTTCGGCTACGCGACCAGGTTGCGAAGCCGTACCCAGGGCCGGGGCACCTTCACCACCCGGCCCGCGGGCTACGCCCCGGCACCGCGGTAGCGGCCGACGGCCGGGGGCGGGTTCCGTTCGCGCGGAGCCCGCCCCCGGCGCGGTGCCGTCCGCCGCACGCGGTTCGACAGGCGCGGGGCGGGACGGGACGGCGTGCGCCGGGCGGGCGGCGAGCGCCGCGCGGGACGGCGGGCCGGGCGGGGGCGGGACGGGCAGGCCGGGCGGGGGCGGGACGGGCGGGAACCCGGGACGATCCCTACAGCGCACCGGCGTCGCGGGCCGTCCACACCGACGGGTAGAGCGGGCGCCAGCCCAGCTCCCGGCGGATCGCCGCGGTCGAGAGCTGTCCCTCCCACGGGTCGGCCGGGTCGGCCGGGGCGTGCCCGGCGGCGCCCGCCGGCTGCGGCGCGCCGTTGATCTCGTGCAGGTCCCAGGCGGTCACCGGCGCGTCGTCGCCGACGTTGTACGTGCGACCCTCCACGCCGGGCGTCACCGCCGCGCGCCACAGCGCCTGGGCCACGTCCGCGTGATGGACCACGGGCAGCCGCTGGTGCGAGGGCCACCGGCCGGCCCAGTGCAGCGAGTCCGCCAGGTGCGGGTCGCCCTCGCCGTAGACGAACGCCAGCCGGGCGACCACCAGCGGCAGCCGGTCGCCCAGCTCCCGCAGCCCCGCCTCCGCCTCGGCCTTCGACGCGGCGTAGGCGCCCCACGCGGCGTCCGGGTTCAGCCGGTCGGCCTCGACCGCGGGGCGGCCCAGCCCGCGTCCGTAGACGAGATTGGTGCTGGTGTGCACGAACCGGCGCACACCGGCCCCGGCCGCCTCCCGGCCCAGCTCCACCGCCGCGTCCCGGTTCACCGCGAACGCCTCCTCGTCCGTCACCCCGCGCAGCGCGGCGGCCACGTTGACCACCACCTCCGCGCCGGCCAGCGCCCGGGCCCGGTCCGCCCGCTCCCGCAGGTCGCCGACCACCACCTGCACGCCGAGCGCGGCCAGCGAGGCGGCCCGCGCCTCGTCCCGCACCAGCACCCGGACCGAACCCGCACCGGCCCACTGCGCCAGCCGCGGCACGAACCTGCGCCCGACCTGCCCCGTTGCCCCGGTCACCAGAAAAACCGTCATCGTCGACTCCCCGTCGCCCGTCCGTCCGGCGGCCGGTAGCTCCGGCCGCCGGGACCGACTCTGCCGGGGTTGTCGCGGCGGCGGGAGAGACCTCCTCAACCAGGGATCGGCAGTCCCTGGTTGAGGAGGCAGCCGATGCGCCATGCTGGAACGCGTGATCGACCGACCGGCCCTCGCCGACTTCCTCACCCGCCGCCGTGCGCGCCTCACCCCCGCCGACGTCGGCCTGCCGCCCGGTGCCAGGCGCCGCACGCCGGGCCTGCGCCGCGAGGAGGTCGCCCAACTGGCCGGGCTCTCGGTCGACTACTACGCCAGGATGGAGCAGGGGCGCGGTCCGCAGCCCTCGCCGCAACTGGCCGCCGCCCTCGCCCGTGCGCTGCGCCTGACCGACGACGAGCGCGACCACCTCTTCCACCTCGCGGGCCACGAACCCCCGCGCCGTCACAGCCCGTTGAGCCACATCCGCCCGGGACTGCTGCTGATCCTGGACCGCCTGCACGACACCCCGGCCCAGGTCGTCTCGGACGTCGGCGACGTCCTCGTCCAGAACCCGATGGCCGCCGCGCTCCTCGGCGACGTAGCCGACCGGGCGTCTCACCTGCGCAATGTGACGGTCCGCTGGTTCGCCGACCCCGCCGCCCGCGCCCTCTTCCCGCCCGAGGAGCACGACGCCCTCGCCCGCGCCCATGTCGCCCACCTCCGCGCGGCCCACGCCGCCCGGCCCGGCGACCCGCACCTCGTCGCCCTGCTGAACCGGCTGCGGGCCACCGGCGAGGAGTTCGCCGCCTACTGGGAGCAGCACGAGGTCGCCGTGCGGCGCAGCAGCCGCAAGACGGTCCTGCACCCGGTGGTCGGCCGGCTCGACCTCGACTGCGAGGTGCTGGCCACCGGTGGGCGGGACCAGCTGCTGCTGGTGTACACCGCCGACCCGGGTTCGGAGACGGCGGAGCGGCTGGAACTGCTGCGCGTCCTCGGCCGTCAGGACCTCGGTGCCGCGGAGGCGGGGAACGTTCCCGTGTGACCGCCGCCGTCCGGTGGCCGGGGCCGCCGCAGCCTGGGCGCTGCTGCTGCCCGCCGCGGCGACCCGGGCCCGGTGCCCGACGGCCGACACCGACGGCCGACACCGACAGCGACACCGACAGCGACGCCCGGCACCGACGCCCGGCACCGACGCCCGGCACCGACGCCCGGCACCGACGCCCGAGGCTGCCGCCCCCGCCCGCCCGGCTGCCGCTCCCGCCCGCCCGGCTGCCGCTCCCGCCCGCCCGGCGGCCGGGCCCGGTGCCGAGCGGCCGGATCCGCGGCCGTCACCCTGTCATCCGTCAGGGACCGCTGCCGCCGCACCCCTCCTACGCTGCTGATCACTGGCCAGATCAGCCACAGCCACACCAGAGGGAGATCCACCCATGCGCAAGATCATCCACGCCGCCGCCGCGCTCGCCCTCGCGACCGCCGCCGTGACCGCCCTGGGCACCACCGGGGCCCAGGCCGCCGACGGCTCGTGGGACGGCTGCCCGTACGGGGCGGTCTGCGTCTACGGCGAGGGCGCGCCCACCTCCACCCCGCCGACCGACGTCTTCTGGAGCTACGGCGCCCACAACCTGCAGAACAAGACCGGCTGGCACTGGGTCCTCAACAACCAGTCCGGCGGCGCCCACGCCCACCTGTGCCTCGGCTACAACGGCACCAACTGCAACTACGACATGCCGGCCCAGAACGGCGTCTGGGCCGACCTCACCCCGGTCAACTCCATCACCCTCGACCGCCCCTGAGCAGCTGACACCCACCCCTTCGCCCCGCACTGCCCCGCCCCGTGGCCGCCGGATCCGTCCGGCGGCCACGCCGCGTCCGCGGGCGGTGGCATCGGGGCTCCGGCCGTTCTCACCCGCGGCCGAGGGGCGGGCGCCCGGATCAACCCGCCTGCGGGGAGGGGCAGGTGAGGTCGTGGGCGGGTGTCCGGCCGGCCAGCAGGTAGGACTCGACGACCTCGCGGACGCAGGTGTTCGGGCCGGGGTACTGGCCGTGGTCGCCGTTGCCGGTGACCGTCACCAGGCGGGAGCCGCGCAGCGCGCGGTGGGCGGAGAGGGCGGCCTCGTAGTACGTGGCCGGGTCGTGCACCGAGTTGAGCATCAGGACGGGCGGCAGCCCGGCGCCGGTGACCCGGACCTTCGGCGCGGCCGGGGCCGGCCAGGCGGCGCAGACGGCGGAGAAGGCCAGCGTCCGGGCTCCCACCAGCGGCCAGCGGGCGGTGTTCTCGGTACCCCGGGCCGTCCAGACCGAGAGGTCACGGGTCCACGGGGTGTCGCTGCAGGTCACCGAGAAGTACTCGGCGAGGAACTCCGGGCTGAGGTAGTCGCCGAAGACCCGCCGTGCCGTCGTCCGGGCGGCCGGGTCGGCGCTGGGCCAGTCCTCCAGGGCGGTCAGCGCGGTGGCCAGCAGGGAGAAGCCGTTGTTCATGCGGTAGATGCCCTGGATGGAGCCGTTGTCCAGCTGGTTGGGGCCGATGGTGAGCGTGCCGTCGACGAGCGGGGCGTCGTGCAGGGCGGCGCGCCGCTGCTCCCAGCGGGCCTTGGCCTCGGCGGGCGTGGAGCCGTAGTGGTAGGTGCTGTCGCGCGCCGCCAGCCAGGGCAGGAAGTCCTCCTCGAAGCGGCGCTGGAAGCTCATCGGCTGGCCGAGCTGGAACTGCTCCCAGGTGCCGTCGAAGCCGATGTTGCTGTCCAGCACCATCCGCTCGACCCGGTTGGGGAAGAGCGTCGCGTAGTACGCCCCGATCATGGTGGCGTAGGACGGCCCGTAGTAGGTGATCCGCCGCTCGCCGAGCAGGGCGCGGAAGAGGTCGAGGTCGCGGGCGGTCTGCTCGGTGGTCAGGTAGGGCAGCAGGCCGCCGCTGCGCTCCTCGCAGTCGGCCGCGAGCTTGCGGGAGTTGGCGATGACGCGCTCCCGGGCGGCGGGGGAGTCGTCGCGGAAGTCCCCGGCGAAGAAGGCCTGGAACTCCTCCGGGGTCTGGCAGACGGCCCGGGTGCTGTGGCCCACCCCGCGCTGGTCGAAGCCCACCACGTCGTACGCGGCGCCGAGGGCCGGGGCGTCGTGGACGAAGCCGGCCGGGCGCAGCAGGCCCGTGCCGCCGGGGCCGCCGGCGGCCATCAGCAGCGTGCCGCGCCGTTGGGCGGGGTCGGCGACGCGGTGCCGGGAGACCGCGACGGTGACGTCCGGGCCGTCCGCCGGGTGGTGCCAGTCGCGCGGGACGGCCATGGTGGCGCACTCCAGCGAGGGCTCCTCGGTGCAGGGCTGCCAGGCGAGGTGCTGCTGGGCGTAGCGGGCGGGGACGGCGGGCGCGGCCGAGGCGCCGGTGGCCCCGGCGGTGGCGGGCAGGGCGACGGCGGCGAGCAGCACGGCTGCCAGGGCGGCGAGGGGCGTCCGGCGTCGGCGGGCGCGGGCGGGCGGGGCGGTGGGGGTCGCATTCAAGGTCACGTCGTTGATCATGTCGACCCGGAACCGCGTGATCGATAGGGCGCGCACCCGTCTTGGGGGTGGTGCCAGGGACACCCCCGCAATGGTGTGCAGGCACCCGGGTGGGTCCAGGCCGCGGACCCGGTGGCCTCGCCACGCCCGCCCTGCTGACGGTGCGTCGCACCCGCGCTGCTGACGGTGTGCCACGCCCGCTCTGCTGGCGGTGCGTCGCACCCGCCCTGCTGACGGTGCGCCGTGGCCGCGGCTGAGAGGTGGATCACATCTCCCGACCGGATGTCACACTCCGGGCGCCTGCTTCCTCTCCCTTCGGAACGCACCCGCCGGAACGTCGGCTGAACGCCAAGGAGTGCACGTGATGCGGAAGACAGCGGCCCTGCCCTGCGGCAGGGTGGCGAAGTGGGTCGTCCTGGCCCTCTGGGCGGTCCTGCTGGTCCCGGCCGTCCTGCTGGCCGGCCGGCTCGGTGACGTCGAGGAGAACGACAACTCGGCCTGGCTGCCCGGGAACGCGGAGTCGACCGGGGTCGTCGAACGGGCCGAGGGCTTCGGGCTCGCCGACGCCCTCCCCGCGATCGTGGTCTACGACCGGCCCGAGGGCGTCACCGCTGCCGACCTGGCCAAGGTCCGGGCCGACGCCGAGGCCTTCAAGGGCATCGAGAACGTCGTGGGGCAGCCGGAGGGACCGGTGGAGGCGCAGGACGGCAAGGCCGTCCAGACCGTGGTCCGGATCCGGAAGGACAGGACGGGCTGGGAGGGGATCGGCAAGGCCGTCGACGCGATGAGCAGGGTCGGCGAGGCGAACGCCGACGGTCTGGGGTTCCACGTCACCGGACCGGCGGGTCAGGCGTCCGACTCGGTCAAGGCCTTCGGCGGGGGAGGCGGCCTGACCGTGATCACCTCGGTGGTGGTGGTCCTGATCCTGCTGGTCACCTACCGCAGCCCGGTGCTGCCACTGCTGCCGCTGCTCACCGCGGGCGGCGCCCTGGTCACCTCGGAGGCGGTGATCTACCTGCTGGCGAAGCACGCCGGACTCACCGTCAACAAGCAGACCGGCTTCATCCTGACGGTGCTGGTGTTCGGCGCCGCCACCGACTACGCGCTGCTCCTCGTCTCGCGGTACCGGGAGGAGCTGCGGCGGCACGAGGACCGGCACGAGGCGATGGCGGAGGCGCTGCGCCGTTCCGGCCCCGCGATCGTCGCCAGCGCCGCGACCGTCGCGGTCAGCCTGATGCTGCTGATGCTGGCCACCCTCAACTCCACCAAGGGGCTCGGGCCGGCCTGTGCCGTGGGCATCCTGGTGGGGCTGCTCGCCATGGTCACCCTGCTGCCGGCCCTGCTGGTGATCTGCGACCGCTGGGTCTTCTGGCCGGTGCGGCCGTCGTACGGCTCGGCCGGGGCGGCCGAGGGCGGCGTCTGGACCAGGGTCGGTACCGCCGTCTCAGGCCGGCCGCGGATCGTGTGGATCGGCACCGCGCTCGTCCTCGGCGCCATGGCGGCCGGGGTGTTCGGGCTCAAGGCCGACGGGCTCTCCGCCACGGACCAGTTCACCGGCAGGCCGCAGACGGTCGTCGGCGAGGAGATCCAGTCCAGGCACTTCCCGGCCGGCTCGGGCGACCCCGTCGTCGTGGTGGCCAGGGCCGCCTCGGCGGAGCAGGTGAGCGCCGCGCTGTCCGGTGTCCCGGGAATCGCCGGGGTCTCGACGCCTATGGTCAGGGACGGTGAGGCCGTCATGCTGGGGGAGCTCAAGGACGCCCCCGGCAGCACGGCCGCGATGCGCACCGTCGAGCAGGCCAGGGCCGCGGTCCACCGGATCGGGGGTGCGGACGCGCAGGTCGGCGGCAACGCGGCGGTCGTCCTCGACACCCAGGACGCGGCCGCCCGCGACTCCCGGGTGATCATCCCCGTCGTGCTGGTCGTGGTGTTCCTGATCCTCGCGCTGCTCCTGCGGGCGGTCGTCGCACCACTGCTGCTGATGGCGACGGTGGTGCTGTCCTTCGGGGCGGCCCTCGGGGTGAGCAGCCTGGTGTTCGACCACGTGTTCCACTTCGCCGGCGCGGAGGCCTCCTTCCCGCTCCTGACGTTCGTGTTCCTGGTCGCCCTGGGCATCGACTACAACATCTTCCTGGTCACCCGGGTCCGCGAGGAGGCGCTGCTGCACGGCACCCGGCGCGGCGCGCTGACCGGCCTGTCCGCCACCGGGGGTGTGATCACCTCGGCGGGCCTGGTACTGGCCGGCACCTTCGCGGCGATGGCCTCGCTGCCGCTGGTGTTCGCGGCCGAGCTCGGGTTCGCGGTGGCGTTCGGCGTGCTGCTGGACACCGTGGTCGTCCGCTCGGTGCTGGTCACCGCCCTGACCCTGGACGCGGGCCGGTGGATGTGGTGGCCCGGCAGGCTGTTCCGCCAGGAGGACGGCCACCGGCCCGTGGCGGGCAGGCGCGGCCTCGAACCCGTTCCCGCTGCGGGACGCCCGGCCCGGTGACCGGCCCCGGCCGGGTGCCGCCGAGGAGCCGCCCCGGGAGGGCGCCGGTGCACCGGGCCGGTCTCCGGGCGCGACCGGTCGACTACTGTATGCGCGGAAATGCGGGGGCGGTCGCGGCGCGAGGCCCCCGGCCCGACGAAGCATGGAGACACCACGTGGCAGAGAGCCTCATCGCGACGCTGGAGACGACGCTCGGCACGATCAAGGTCAAGCTGTTCCCGAACCACGCGCCCAAGACCGTCCGCAACTTCGTGGAGCTGGCCCAGGGCGAGCGCGAGTGGACGCACCCGGAGACCGGGCAGACGTCGACCGACCGGCTCTACGACGGCACCGTCTTCCACCGGGTGATCGCCGGCTTCATGATCCAGGGCGGCGACCCGCTCGGCCTGGGCGTCGGCGGCCCGGGGTACGAGTTCGACGACGAGATCCACCCGGACCTCTACTTCAACCGGCCCTACCTGCTGGCCATGGCCAACGCCGGGAAGCGGCAGGGCCGGGGCACCAACGGCTCGCAGTTCTTCATCACGGTCGGCGCGACCCCGCACCTCTACGGCAAGCACACCATCTTCGGCGAGGTCGTCGAGGGCGCCGACGTGGTGGACGCGATCGCCAAGGTCGACACCGACGGCAGCGACCGCCCGGTCGAGGAGGTCGTCCTCACGAAGGTGACCGTCGAGCGCCTCGGCGCCTGACGGCGGACGTGCCGGGGCCCCTGCCCCGCCGGCCCAGGGGCCCCGGCACGCGGTCTCACCCCCGCGATTCCCGGCCCGCACATCCTTCTTCGGGTGGTGCCGGGGACACCTCGTGACCGGTGGCCGGCGCCCGGGGCCGCTGTGCCCGGCTCGCCGGTACCGCGTCCCGGGGAACGGCCGAGGCCCCCTCACCCTGACCGGACCGGGGTGAGGGGGCCTGCGGATCAGCGTTGTTCACTCAGGAGCGTGGCGTGCTGCCGGTCAGTGCCATGCGTCGCAGGCGACGACGTAGGTGTCCATGTTGTAGATACAGGCCCGGACCCAGTTGCCGGGGCCGTCGTAGATGGGCTCGCCCCAGGCGTTGGTGTTCACCACCGTGCTGATGATGCCGTCCCAGGTGCTGCCGCCGTCGTAGGACCGGTCCATGTAGGTCTTGAAGATGGCGTTGGCGGCGTAACCCTGCTGCGTCGCCCACTCGTGGTGGTTCCTGTCCAGGGTGGTGGCGAGGGTCCACCGGCCCCAGCTGACGCTGTCGCACTGGTCCCAGTACACGCCGAGGTTGCAGTTGTGCTCGGTGGTGGGTTGCATTCCGGTGTTGAGCTGGGTGCCCTCCTCGTGGTTCTTGGCCTCGGCGGCGAGCTTGATCTTCGCCTGGTCCGTGGCCGCGCGCTGTGCCGGGGTGAGAACGGCGAGCTGCTGGTTGCCGCCGATGATGACCGGATTGTCGAACGATCCGAGCGGTGCCTGCGGGTTGTAGCCGTGGCGGCCGGCGGCGGCCTGGACGGGGGAAGCGGCGTTCGCCGGGGTGGCGAGGGTGCCGAGCGTGGTGGCGGCGGCGACAGCCGCGAGAACGGCGGCGAGCTTGAGGCGGATGGTCACGGAGTGTTCCTCTTCTTCCGGTGGACGGCGACGGCGGCGCGGCGTGAAGGGGTACGACCGTGCCCTGGCCGCCCGATGCGGCGGCAGGCCGTCAACTTCTCACCCCTGACCGGCGCTTACGTCGGCCTGTTGTCTCCAGCGCTAGGAAATCTAGGCTCGATCGGCATGCTCCGGTGCGCGTGCCGTGCAGGGTCTCCTGACACTGCATGCAGTGCGGGCCGGAGGGCGTTCTCGCGGTGATCGGTCGGAGTGAGGCCGTACGCCTCGCGGAAGGCGCGGCTGAAGGCGGTGGCGTTGGGGAAGCCCCAGCGGCCCGCGATCGCTTGGACGGAGTGGTTCCTCAGCTCCTGGCGCGCGAGGTCGGCGTGGCAGCGTTCGAGCCGGCGTCGGCGGATGAAGGCCGCGACGCTGAGGGGTTGCCCCTCGAAGAGTGCGTAGAGGCCGCGTAAGGAGATGTTGTGCCGGTCGGCGATGGCCAGGGGCGTGAGGTCCGGGTCGCCGAGGTTGTGCTCGATGAAGCCGGTGATCCGCTGCCGCATGGCCTGGGCGCGGGCCTCGGCCGGTGCCTCGCCCAGGGCTCCGAGATGCTGGGCCAGGCAGGCGGCGGCCAGGTCGACGGCGATGGATCCCAGGCGGCTGGTCTCCTCGGCCTGGCAGTCCGGACCGTGCGCGACGAGTGCGCCCAGGAAATCGGCGAGTATCGCTCCTGTTCCTCCGGTCACGGGGATGGGCTGTGCGAGGAGACGGTCCACCCTGTTCGGCCGCAGCGGCAGGACGGACCGGGGTATCTGCAGCACGATCGCCCGGACTTCCCCGCCGTCGGAGCTGCCGTGGCTCTCCACAGCACGTGAGGCGTCCGTCCATAACGGGTCCCCCGCGATCACCGTCCCACGGCCGGGCCGGGGCACCCGCAGGGCGCGTTTCGTCGTCAGCACCAGCTGGTACTGCTCGGGATCACCCCGTGGGACACGGACCGGGGTGTGGTGTGACCGGAACGGCGAGAAGGCGAACGTCGACACCTGCACGGGCCCCAGTCCCAGGTTCGTGATCTCGGCACGGAAGCCGGCCAGGTGTTCCGTGCCGGGCGCGACGAGCATCAGCTCACCGGACGCCGTCTCACCCGGCCCCGTCCCACCGGACCGGGTGAACCTGTCCGCCGACGCCACGTCAGCAGCAGTTGCACTGCACGATTTCACGAAACCTCCAGATGTTCACGGTGTGACAGGAACCCGGTCCTCCCGCCGGCGGCGATGCACGCTCTGCCGACGACCGGACCGCTCGGCGGCCGGGCCGCCCGCCTCAGTAGGCCGCGGTGAAGCGGGTGCGGTGGTGGGCGGGTCGCTCGGCCTCGTCGAGCAGGGCGACGGCGAGGTCCTCCATGGAGATGGCGGAGGCGCCGTCGGCGTCGACCAGCAGCTCGTCCCGGCCGAGGCGGTAGCGGCCGGTGCGCTCGCCCGGTTCGAGGAGGGCGGCGGGGCTGAGGTAGGCCCAGTCGACCTCGGTGTCGGCCTGGTAGAGGGCGAGCTGCTCGTTGCAGGCGAGGGCGATCGGGAGCCAGCCGGGCGGGAAGTCGGGGCCGTCGATGACGGTGGCACCGCCGCCGCCGGGCAGGGTGAGGCTGCCCGCGCCGCCGACGGCCAGCAGCCGTGCGCCCGTTCCGGCCGTCCCGGCCAGCAGGCCCTTGGTGGCGGTGGCGAGTTCGGACTCGCTGCCGGGCGCCGGGCGGGTGGCGCTGATCACCACGTCCTGGCCGGTGGCCAGCCGGGCGACGTCCTCGGGGTTGCGGGCGTCGCCGGTGGCGCTGGTGGCGGCTCCGGGCAGGCTGTGCGGCCTGGCGGGGTCGCGGAGGACGGCGGTGACCTGGTGGCCGCGGGCGACGGCCTCGGCCACCACCCGGCTGCCGACGTTGCCGGTGGCGCCGAACACGGTGATGCGCATGGGGTTCTCCAGTTCCGGAAGGGGGGACGTACGGTCCCGGGCGGTGCACGCGCTCGGGCGGCGTGCACGCTCGGGCGGCGTGCACGGTCGGGCGGTGTGCGTGCTCAGCGGGTTGGTTCGGCGACGGGCTGCTGCGTCGCGGCGGCCTCGGCCGACGCGGGCTGCCCGGCCGGGGGGAGCGGGCTCTCCGGGGCGGTGGTCCGGGGGCGCTGGTTCTGGGCGGCGACCAGTGATCCGAGCACGACGACCGCGCCGACCCCCTGGACGGGCGAGAGGTCCTGACCGAGGACCAGCCAGCCGAGGGCGGTGGCGACCACGGGGCTGAGCAGCCCGAGGAAGGTGACGGAGGTCGGCGGCAGCGCCCGGATCCCGCGGAACCAGAGCGCGTACGAGACGGCGGCGCCGATCAGGCCGAGGTAGGCGTAGCCGAGCAGGTTGGCGCCGGTGAGGTGGGACGGCGGTGCGCCCTCCACCAGGAGCGCGACCGGGGCGAGCATCAGGCCGCCGGCGGTGAGCTGCCAGCCGGTGGTGGCGAGCAGCGGGGCGGGCGAGGTCCAGCGCTTGGAGAGGACGACGCCGGTGGCCATCACGACGGCGCCGCCGAGCGCGGCCGCGACGCCCAGGGCGTCGAGCTGGGCGTTGGCCCGCAGCACCAGCAGGCTGACCCCGATCACGCCGGCGATGCCGGAGAGGAGGGTGCGCAGCGAGAGCCGGTCGCCGAGCAGCCCGGCGGAGAGTCCTGCGGCGATCAGCGGCTGGACGGCGCCGACGGTGGCGGCGACCCCGCCGGGCAGGCGGTAGGCGGCGATGAAGAGGAGGGCCATGAACGCGCCGATGTTGAGCGCGCCCAGCACCAGTGAGCGCCACCACCAACTGCCCTTCGGCAGACGGCGGGTGATGGCGATGAGGAGCAGTCCGGCGGGCAGTGCGCGGAGCACCGCGGCCAGCAGCGGGCGGTTGGGCGGGAGCAGTTCCGTGGTGACGAGGTAGGTCGACCCCCAGACGGCGGGGGCGAGCGCGGTCACCAGCACGATTCCGAGTCGGTTCCTAAGCACCCGGCAAATGTATCTCAGCGCTAAGACATCTGGGTCCGGCCGGGTGAATCGGGTGCTGTGAGGTATCTCACCGCTAAGACATCGTTTGGGGGTCGTCTAGGCTGGAGCGGTGGCAGACCATGTGGACCGACTGGTGCGGCAGTGGGGCGCGGAGCGCCCCGACCTCGACGTTTCCCCGATGGAGGTGATCGGCCGGCTCAAACGCCTCACCCGCCTGGTGGAGGCCGAGCTGAAGCGGAACTTCGCCGCGCACGACCTGGACGCCCCGTCCTTCGACGTCCTCGCCACCCTGAAACGCAGCGGCCCGCCCTACCGGCTCACCCCCACCGGGCTGATGGAGTCCGCGATGGTCACCTCCGGGGCGATCAGCCAGCGCCTCGACCGGCTGGAGGCCCGAGGCCTGGTGACCCGCACCCCGAGCGGGTCCGACGGCCGCAGCCGCGAGGTCGCCCTCACCCCCGAGGGCCACGCCCTGGTCGACCGCGCCCTCCCCGATCACCTCACCACCGAACGGCGCATCCTGGCCGACCTCGACCCGCAGCAGACCGAGGCCCTGATCGACGCCCTGCGGACGGTGCTCGCGACCTTGGGGGAGGGCGGCGAGGCCGGGTGACCGGCCCGCCCGCCGCGGCGCGTCCGACGTTCCCCGCCGGGCGCACGGCGCGGATCGTCGGACGCACCCTCAGGGGTTGACCGCGACGGCCTTGAAGAAGGTGTAGTGGAACGTCCCGCCCGCCTCCGCCGTGCGGCGCAGGTCGACGACGCCCCGGTCGAACGCGGCCGGGGAGGTGAGGCCGGCCGCGACCGCGTCGTCGCGCACCGACTCGACCATCGCGACGAAGGTGCGGCGGGTGAACCCCTCCATCAGTGCCGGGCGGCTCCCGTCCGCGTAGACGGTCCGGGGGCGGACCGCGACGTCGTCGAACCCCGCCGCCGTCAGCAGCGGGTGCAGCCGACGCCCGATCAGGCCGTCGCCGCCCGCGCCGGCCTGCAGCCGCACCAGGTGGTCCACCGTCGCGCGGGCGGCGGCGCTCTCCGGGTGGAAGAAGGCCGAGCCGTGGTCCCCCTCGATCACCGTGACCGTGCCTCCCGGCCTCAGCACCCGGCGCAGGGCGGCCAGCGCGGCCACCGGGTCCGCCAGGTGCTCCAGCACGAAGCAGAGGAAGACGTGGTCGAACGCGCCGTCGGCGAACGGCAGTTCGTGCAGGTCCCCGTGGTGCCACGTCACCTCGGCGCCGGGCGCGTGCGCCGCCACCCGGGCACGCGCCTCGGCGAGCGAGTCGGCCGAGATGTCGGCCGCCGTCAGCCGCACGCCGGGGCTTCCCGCCAGCAGGTGCAGCGTCTGCGCCCCGACGCCGCACCCCGCCTCCAGCACCCGGCTGCCCGCCGGGTACGCCGTGTCCGCGTGCAGCAGCTCCGCGAGGGTGTCCGCCTGGTCGCCGAGCCGCTGCGCCTCGGTGGCCGAATAGCCGTGGACGTAGCCGTGGCGCTCCGCGGGGGCGGCGGTCCTCGGCTGCGCGGTGGTCTCCTGGAATTCCTTCTCCGTCGTCATGTCCCCACCCTGGCGTCCACAATGGACCGGTGAACAGGTCCATAGAGCCGGCCGTCGACAGGTCCAAACCGATCGGTGCCGACTTCCTCCAGCTCGACACCGCCGACGCACCGCCGGGCGGCCTCGCCGACTGGCTGGCCGGCCGGCTGCGCCGGGCGATCGCGGACGGCCGCCTCCCCGCCGGCAGCCGGCTGCCCGCCACCCGGGTGCTCGCCGCCGAGCTGAGGGTCTCCCGAGGGGTCGTCACCGACGCCTACGGGCGGCTCGCCGAGGAGGGCCAGATCGCCGGCCGGGGCAGGGCCGGCACCGTCGTCGTCGCCACCCCGGCCCCGCCGCCCCCGCCGGCCGGGCCTCCCACGCCGGCACCCGCCCCGTTCGACGCCGCGCCCGTCCCCGAGAGCTTCGACGCGCTGCGCGCCGCCCCCGCCCGGATCAACCTCTCGCCCGGCGTCCCGGACCTCGCCGCCTTCCCCCGCGCCGCCTGGCTGCGCGCCGAACGCGCCGTCCTCGACGGGCTCTCCGCCCACGAGTTCGGCTACGGCGACCCCCGCGGCACCCCCGCGCTCCGCCGGGCCGTCGCCCACTGGCTGGCACGCAACCGGGGCATCCGCGCCGACCCCGACGAGGTGCTGATCGTCGCCGGCGCGGCCCAGGCCCTCGCCCTGCTCGGCCAGGTGCTCGGGCAGGCCGGCCTCACCGAGGTCGCCGTCGAGGACCCGGGCTCGCTCGGCACCCGCCAGCACCTCGGCCACTGGCTCACCGCCACCCCGCCCGTCCCGGTCGACGCCGACGGCATCCGCGTCGACGCGCTCCGCGCCACCGGCGCCCCCGCCGTCCTGCTCACCCCCGCCCACCAGTTCCCGGCCGGCGTCGTGCTCGGCGGCGAGCGGCGCCGCGAACTGCTCCGCTGGGCCGGCGAGGGCGGCCTCGTCATCGAGGACGACTACGACGCCGAACACCGTTACGACCGCGCACCCGTGCCCGCCCTGCGCGGCGTCCTCCCCGAACAGGTCTGCTACACCGGCAGCGTCTCCAAGCTGCTCGCCCCCGCCCTGCGCACCGGCTGGCTGCTCGTCCCGCCCCGCCACCGCGAGGCCGTCCTCGCGGCCAAGCGTTTCGCCGACCTCGGCAACGCGGTCCTGCCGCAGCTGGTGCTGGCCCGGCTGATGGAGACCGGCGAGCTGGAACGCCACCTGCGCCTGCTGCGCCCGCGTCACCGTCGGCGCCGGGACGCGATGATCGCCGCGATCGGCGCCCACCTGCCGGGCGCCGTCGTGCACGGTGCGGCGGCCGGGTTGCACCTGATGGTCACCTTCCCGGCCGGGCTCGACTGCACGGACACCGAACTCGCCACGGCCGCGCTCGCCCACGGCGTCAAGGTGCAGCCGCTCTCCTGGCACGCCCGGCTGCCGCACCCGCCCGGGTTGGTGCTCGGCTACGCGGCCGGCGCGCCGGGCGAGATCACGGAGGGCGTCGCGGTGCTGGGCGGACTGCTACGGCGGATGGGGTAGCGGGCGCGTTGCGCGGAGCCCGGCCGGGCCGGATCCCGGTAGCCTGACGCACCGGAGCGGCCGGCCCCGGCGGGCCCCGCGCCCGGATTCGATCACGCCGCTCCTCCGTTCACACCGCTCCTTCGTTTCACCAGCTCCTTCGTTTCACACCGTTCCAGAGTCCCGTCCCCTCGCGGTCCCGTCCCTCCGCGGTTCCGTCCCCCTGTCCGGGAGGTCCGATGCCGTCGCTCCGACGGACCGTCCGGGTCGCGGCCCTCATCCTGCTGCTGACCGCCATGACCCCGGCCCCGGCCGGTTCCGCGCGCGGAACCCATCGGCCGCCGCCCACTGCGGAGAGGAAGAGCCCCATGCCGAACGAGGACTCCCGCCGGCTCGCCGGCCGGCGCATCGTCTACTCCTACGCCGGGCCGACCCCGCCGGCGGCTCTGCTGCAGACGATCCGCGAGGGTCGGGCGGCAGGCGTCATCCTGTTCGGTGAGAACATCACCTCGCCCGACCAGCTCCGCGCGGCCGTCGGGCAGCTGCGCGAGGCCGCCGCCGAGGCCCCGGGCGCCCTCCCGCTGCTGCTGATGACCGACCAGGAGGGCGGCAAGGTCCGCCGGCTGCCCGGTGCTCCCGAACTCTCCGCCCGCCGCACCGGGCTGGCGCCCGACCCGGTCGCCGAGGCCGCCCGCTCGGGCGTCGGCGCCGGCCGCAACCTCGCCGACGCCGGCCTGAACACCAACCTCGCGCCCGTCCTCGACGTCTTCGACACCCCCGACAACTTCATCGACCACTTCGAGCGCTCCTACGGCGAGGATCCCTCCGTGGTGGCCGGGTTGGGCGCCGCATTCCTGGCCGCGCAGCAGGACCTCGGCGTCGCGGCCACCGCCAAGCACTTCCCGGGCCTCGGCGCCGCCGCGCGCGACCAGAACACCGACGTGGAGCCCGTCACCCTGCCCGTCCCCCTCGCCGAACTCCGCGCCCGCGGCGAGGAGCCCTACCGTGCCGCCGTCGCGGCCGGCGTCCGCCTGGTCATGACCTCCTGGGCGGTCTACCCCGCCCTCGACCCGGACCGCCCGGCCGGCCTGTCGCCCACCGTCGTCCAGGGTGAACTCCGCGACCGCCTCGGCTTCCGGGGCGTCACCGTCACCGACGCACTCGAAGCCGGCGCCCTGGACCCGTTCGGGGACACCCCCGTCCGGGCCCTCGCCGCCGCCGAGGCGGGCATGGACCTCCTGCTCTGCTCCGCCCGCGACATCGAGCAGGGCGATGCCGCGGCCGTCGCCCTGGCCGACGGCCTGGACAGCGGCCGCCTGGACCGCCAGGCCTTCCTCGACGCCCTCCACCGGGTCGACGCCCTGCGCGCCGGCCTTGCCGCGGGCGGCCGGTAGCCCGCCGGCGAGACGGCCGGCGTCCTCGCCGATCACCCGCTCGCCCTCTCGGGGTCGAGCAGCTCGCGCAGGTCGAGGATGCGGTAGCCGCGGGCACGGACGGCGTCGATGATCAGCGGCAGCGCCTCGGCGTCCAGGCAGCCGTGGTCGGGGCTCTCGTCGGGCGCGCCGACGTGGAGCTGGAGGATCGCTCCGGGAACGAGGGCGGCGAGGGCGCGGTCGGCGGCCTTGGCGGGGGTCATGCCGCTGGCGGGGCCGAGGTAGCCGTTGGTGTCGGCGGTGAATTCGAGGTCGGCGAAGCCGAGCGCGTTGACGTCGGCGATCCGCTGCGGCGTGGTCTCGCTGTAGGGGAAGCGGAAGAAGGGCAGCGGCTCGGCGCCCGAGGCGGTGCGGATCGCCGCGTCGGCGCGCAGGACCTCGGCGCGTGCCTGCTGCGGGCCGAGCTCGGTGAAGTACGGGTGGCTGTACGAGTGGTTGCCGAGGCCGTACCCGGCGAGGGCGATCGCCCGGACGGCGTCGGGGTGCTGCTCGGCGAACCGCCCGGTGGGGAAGAAGGCGGCGGGTGCGGCACGCTCGCGCAGCTCGGCCAGGACGGCGTCGAGGCCGGTCTCGTCCCAGGCGGCGTTGAAGGTGAGCGCCACCACCCGCTCCTCGGTGGGCAGCCGGCGGACCTCGCCGCCGAGCAACGACGCGGGTGGGGCGGCCGCCGCGGTCGGCGTGAAGGTGACGGCCAGGGCGGCGGTCAGAACGGCGGTGATCCGGAGGAGTCGCTTCACAGCCGTCCAACGCCCGACGCCGGGCCGAGGGCACGGGCCACCGCGGTGCTGTTCGGCGGCATTCACCTGCGGTCAAGGGCCAAGATCACGCCATCGAAAGGCTGTTTTCCGGTCTGTCCGATGAGTCGATGGCCCAATCGCCGGTGAGCATTCGAATCATGTGCCAGGGTTACGGCATGGCACATGTGAAATGTCACATGTGCGGAACTGTATGACTTTGTGAAACGGAGAAGCGGATGAACCGACTCACCCTGCTCGCGGCCGGTGTCGCCGGGGCGGCGACCCTCCTGGCCATCCCCGCCGAGGCCGGCGCGGCGACCGCCACGACCACGACCACGACCGTCACCTGCGGCGCCTCCGGCCTTCAGGCCGGTCTGTCGACCAAGGTGTGCGCCGAGATCACCGGCACCGGTGTCGCGTTCTACGGCCAGATCTCCCTGGCCGGGCCGCCGAGCCCGGGCAGCCCGGAGCTGCCGACCCGGCAGCTGCTGACCGGCCTCTCCGGTCAGGTGGTGGGCGGCGCCTCGCTCGGCTCGGTGAGCGGGGGCACGTTGTTCAAGGCCAGCACGGTGCAGGTGCGGGGTGTCGGCGGCACGGTGACGTGCGGCTCGACCGTGCACGGCAGCTTCAGCGTGGCCGACTTCCCGTGGAACCCGGCTCCGGTGACCGTCGACGTCGTGGTGCCGTGTTGATGACTCGCCGGTAGTGCAGCAGGGCCCGGGGGTTGGCGGACTCCCGGGCCCTGTTCGTTCCTCGGGGAAGGGACCGGAGGGGCCGGCAGGGGGAGTCCGGCGGGGGAGGGGTGGCGGCGGCGGTCGGAGGCCGGGTGCGATGACGACTTGAAGAATTCTTCATCCGCAAGGGATGATGCTTCCCGGCCGCACCGGGCCACCGGGCAGCCCGCCGATCGCGCGCGCCCCCGGGCACCAGCGAACAGCAGGGAGAGGGCGGACGATGGCGGTCCCGCTGTACCAGGCCAAGGCGGAGTTCTTCCGTACCCTCGGGCACCCGGTCCGCATCCGCGTGCTGGAGCTGCTGCAGGACGGGCCGCGGCCGGTGCGCGAGCTGCTGGCCGAGATCGAGGTCGAGCCCTCCAACCTCTCCCAGCAGCTCGCGGTACTGCGCCGGACCCAGCTGGTCACGGCCACCCGCGAGGGCAACACCGTGGTCTACGCGCTGAGTACGCCGGACGTCGCCGACCTGCTGCGCGCCGCCCGGCGCATCCTCACCGACCTGATCGCCGACCAGGGCACGCTGCTCACCGAGCTCCGCGCGCCCGGTCGGTGAGCACCGGGCGGTCGTCGTGCCGACGCCCGCCCGGACCATGCGCGACGACCGCCCGACCCGAAGGAGAACCCGGCCATGGCCGACGGCATCAGCGACGAGAAGAGCAGGCGCAAGGCCATGCTGATCCGCGCGGGCATCTACATCTTCGCCACGCACCTCTTCGCCGGGTTCGTCATCCTGCTGTTCAGTCTCGGAGGCCGTCGCTGAGGGGGTGACCGTCACCGAGGCGCTGACCGTCCTCGAGGCACTGATCATCACTGACGCGGGGGCCGTCACCGGCGCGGGGGCCGTCACCGACGTAGCGGCGGGAGGTGCTGGTCCAGGCCTGCACGCCGTCGACCAGCTCCCGGGTGCCGTTCAGGTACCAGTGGCCGGCCGGGTGGCGGAGCAGCAGGCGCCGCCGGAGCGTGTCGCTCTCCTCCCGCAGGCGCGCGACCCGGTGGCGGACCTCGGCCGCGGCCTGGGTGCGGGTGCAGCCGCGGACGCGTTGCAGGGTCAGCACGGTGTTGAAGGCGGCCGCGGCCTGCCGCTCCTCCCGCTCCAGCGAGTAGAGGTCGTTGATGAGCGTCGCGGCGTCGGCGGTGTGCGCGCGCAGCCGGTGCAGCGCGGGGTCGGCGTACAGCCGGGCCGGCGCGTCGGCGCCGTGGACGCGCTCCAGTATGTTCATGAACGGGTAGAGGCAGCTGGCGTGACGGCGCAGCCGCAGGGTCTCGGTGAGGCCGGGGGAGGTGCGTCCGGCCCGGTGCGCGGACTCGGTGAGGAAGGTCTCCAGACAGGACCGCCACTCGGCGGCGCTCCGCCCGCGCCAGACGGGCGACATCGCGTCGCACTGGCGCTCCCACAGTTCCCGCCAGGAGTGCAGCAGCGGGGAGTCGCCCGCCGCCGGAGCGGGAACGTCGCCCGTCAGGACGGCGAGCAGCGGGTGGACGACGGCACGGGCCTGCGCCGGACGGTGTCCGGGCGGGCCGTCGAAGCGGTCGTCGAGGATGGTGAACCAGCCGAGGACGTCGACCAGCAGGTCGAGCTCGGCGCCGCGCGCCCGGGGGTAGGCGTGGCCGATCAACCCGGGTAGCGCGTACGCCTGGTAGCGCGGCAGCTCGGCGGGGCGGAGCAGGCCGTGGCGGAGTGCCCAGTCGGCGTGCCGGGTGGTGGCCGTGAGCAGTTCGCCGGGGAGGCGGCCGGCCGTGGCGGGTGGGCGTGGCGCCGGATGCGCGGGCGCGGCCGGCCGCGGGACGGCGGCGATCCGCGGGGCGCCGGCGGTACCTGCGGAAGCGGCGGCGGGTCGTTCGGCGGTGGCCCGTTCGACGGCGGCCCGGGTGGTGCCGGTCGGTGTGGGGTCCGCCTGCAGGGGGTGTGCCTCGGCGGTGCCGGTTGGTGCGGGGGTTGCGGGAGTGATGCCTGCCTGCGCGCTGCCAGGTGACGCGGGGTCCGCCTGCGCGGTGCCCGCTCGTGCCTCCGGTCGTGCCGCTGCACCGGGGGCCTCGCGCGGGGTGAGCCGGACGCGCAGGCCCTGGGCCTGGACAGTGGTCCAGACGACCTCGCGGGCCCGGGCGCCCGGCACCGCCGTCGGCCGCCAGCGGCGCAGGATCGCGGCGGCGGCCACGGTCAGCTCCGCCCAGGCGAACGCCTCGCCGATGCACTTGTGCTTGCCCGCCCCGAACGGCAGGAACGCCCGCGGCCCGGTGCCCGCCGAGCCGCCGCCCTCGTGCCAGCGGCCGGGGTGGAAGCGCAGCGGGTCCGGGTGGAGCAGCGGGTCGCGGTGCAGCGCGGTGAGGCTGTAGAGCAGCTCGGTACCGGCCGGGATCCGGTAGCGGCCGAGCTCGACCGGCACGCTCGCGGTGCGCATCAGGAAGGCGTTCGGCGCGTGCAGCCGCACCACCTCGCGGGTGACGCTGTGCGTGTACGTGAGCCGGGCGAGCGCCTCCGGGGTGGGGACGGTGCCCGCCGGGAGGTGCTCGTCCAGCTCGGCGAGGACGAGGGCCTCCACCCGCGGGTGCCGGAGCAGTTCGTCGATCAGCCAGGTGAGCGTGGTGGAGACGGTCTCGGTGCCCGCGCCGAACATGGTGATCGCCTCGGAGCGCACGTCCGCCTCGGTGAGCGGGCGGCCGGTGGCGGGGTCGGTCGCGGCGCGCAGCAGGGCGGGCAGCGTGTGGGCCGGGTTGCGGCCGGGCTGCTCCTCGCCGCCGAAGGGGCAGCCGGCCGGCCGGGCGCCGCGCTCGGAGGCCTGGTCGACGGCCTGGTCGACCACCTGGTTGAGCACCCGGACGGCGGCGTCGAACCGCCGGTTGACCGGCAGCGGCAGCCGGGCGAGGGCGGGGTGCGGGTAGAGGGACTGGACGATCTGGCCCTTCACGAGGTCGGGCAGCGCCCGGTGGAAGGCGAGCGTCGCGTCCTCGCTCAGCCGCGCGTCGAACAGCGTCCGGGTGACGATCTCCAGCGCGAGGTGGTTCATCTCCCTGGCCACGTCGAGGACCTGGCCGGGCCGCCAGTGTGCCGCGCGCTCTTCCGTGACCTGGTGCATCACCGCGAGGTAGCCGGCCATCCGGTCCTGGCCGAAGGCGGGCTGGACGACCCGGCGGCGGTCGCGGTGCGCCTGTCCCTCGGACATCAGGAGGCCGTCGCCGAAGGCGGTCCTGAGGGTGTCCTGGACGGCGCCGCGCGGGCAGTCGTGGGCGCGTGCCACCAGCAGGGCGTGGACCAGGCGGGCGTCGGTGACGACGTAGACGGTGCGCGGACCGAGCCGGATCCGTACCACTCCGCCGTGGCGGGAGAGCGAGCCGAGGAAGCCGAGCGGGTCGCGGAGCAGGGCGGGGGCGTGGCCGAGGACGGGGAGTGCGCCCGGCGCGAGCGGGGGAACGGCCGGCGCCCCCGGCTGGGGGGCGTCCCTGGAGGGGGCGATCGGTCTACGGGGCTCGGTCGTCAGGGACATGACATTCTCTCTCAAGCAGTTGGACCTGCGCGGCGGGCCCGCCGGAGCCGCCGCCGCGACAGGCGGCATCCGGGGCCCCGGCCAGCGCGGACCCCGCGCGCGCCACAGACAGAGGGCGCACGTCATAGAAAACGCGCCGGTCCCGTGAGCGTTGCGCCGTACGCGGGGGGATCACCCCATCGGTGGATCGTGCCGCCCCGGCCCGGGCGCGGCGCGCGCGGTGGGCGCGGTGACCGACGGTGATGTGGTAGCGGCACGCACCGGTGACACCCCGTCGGCAGATCCGGCGGCTCCACCGTCAGGCCCGGCGGCTTCACCGGCAGAGTCGGCGACCTCACCGGCAGATCGAGCGGGCTCCACCGTCAGGCCCGGTGGCCGCGCCGGACCGCGGCATTCACCCGGCCGGTCAGCCGGTCGGCCGCCGCGGCGAACCCCTCGGCGGCCGCCACGGGTTGCCCGAACCACTTCTCCCAGCCGTCCACCACCTCACCCGCCACCTCGACCTCGGTCCCCGCCCGCCAGGGCGGCCCCCAGCTCAGGTCGAACCCGCAGCGGCGCGGGAAGCCGAGTGAGCAGACCACGAGCAGGTCCGGCGTCTCGACGAAGCCGGTGACGGTGGCGGCGACGATCCACTCGTTCCGGTGATACTCCAGGCCGGCCCCGGTCCGGCCCGCCCGGACGCCGAGTCCGGTGGCAATCCGGCGGATCCGGCCGGCGGCGAGGGCGAGTGCGGCCTCGACGGCGGGGGCCTCGGCCTCGGTGAGGGCCGGGAAGACCCAGCGTGGGTCGCCCTGGTCCAGGGGGATCGTCTCGGTCACGGACGGGAGTCTGGCCCGGAACGGCGCACGTCCGCAACCGGCCGTCGGGTGCTGTGACCGGTACGGCGGAGCGGCGCGGACGGCGGCGCGCCCGCCCCCGGACGCCGCCGCACCCCGGTTCAGGTTCTGACCTGGACGGACGGGCCGGGCGGGGCCGGTCGCCGTTGCCCCACAGGCAGGGTCTTTAGGCCCTCGGCCGGAGGGCCTCCGACGGTCCAGCATGGTCCGGAACCGTCCGGCACGTGCCGGAGACCCCGGCATGGTCCGGCCCCGAGGAGGACCCTGATGACCCGTCTGCGCCACCGGCCCGCCCCTGAGGTACGGGTGGAGATACGCGGCGAGCTGCCCCGCGAGGACGCCGAGTACGCGCGGGTGCGGGCGCTGGAACTGTTCGCGGCGCTCGGCCCGGGAGTGCACGGGGCCAGGGTCCGGCTCACCCGGATGCGCGACCGGGCGGTGGCCCGGCCGGTCGTGACGCAGGCCGCTGTCGTGCTGGACGGCGACGGTCCGGTCCGGGTCCAACTGTCCGCCAGGACCGTCCGCGAGGCGGTGGACCTCGCGCTCGGCACGCTCGCCGCCCGGGCCGCCCGGCTGCGCGAGCAGGGGGACATCGGGCTGGCCGCGGTGTACGAGAGCGCCTACCGGCCGCAGTTCACCCCGCGCCCGCTGGCCGAACGGCAGATCGTCCGGCGCAAGTCGGTCGTCCTCGCCCGCCGCACCCCCGACGAGGCGGCCCGCGAGCTGCTCGCCCTGGACCACGGCTTCCACCTCTTCGTGGACGCGCTCACCGGACAGGACAGCCTGGTCCACCGCCGGCCGATGAGCGGTGGCCTGCGGCTGATCCGTGCCCACTCGACCGCGCGGCTCGGCGGATCCGCCCTCCCGCTGTCCGAGAGCCTGCACCCCGCGCCCCGCCTCGACGTGGCCGAGGCCGCCCGGCGGCTCTGGCTCACCTGCTGGCCGTTCGTCTTCCACACCGATCCGGACGACGGCCGCGGCCGGGTGCTCTACCGCCGTTACGACGGCCATTACGGCCTGATTGCGCCGGTGACGGAGGCCTCCTGACGGGCAGAACCCCTTCGGCGCCCCACGGCGCCGGGGACCAGCACGCGCGTGACCCACCGACGGGCACACCCCTCAAGCGGAAGGCGGGACCAGGACCATGGACTGCGAAGAAGTCATGCTGACCGTCCGGATCACCGCGGCCGAGCGGGCCCTGCTGCGCGAACTGGCGCGCGGCCACGGCAGCGACGTCTCGGAGGTGGCGGCGGACGGGCTGCTCGACGTCATTCCGGCCCTGCACGACGACACCGCGGCGCTGCGGCTGCTGCGCGTCCTCGCCCGTCCCACGCCCTGCGCCGTCATGCTCTGGCTGCCAGCGCCCGTCGCCGACCTGCTCCCGCTGCTCGGCGACCGGATCGCCCTCGCGGGCGGGCTGCGGACCTGCCCCGCCAGCGCCGCGCTCGCCGCCGCGCTGCGGCTCTGGCTGGCCGGCGACCCGGCCCGGTTGGCCGCCTCCCTCGCGACCATGCACGCCCCGGTCGCCCGTCGGATCGCCGCCCCCGTGCTGAGCGTGGCGGCCTGACCGGACGTCGGTCCGATCGGGTGGCAGCCTGGTCGGACGGCGGCCTGACCGCGTCGTCGTGCCGCCCCGCGTCGTCTGCCGACCGCGCCGTCGTGGTTGCCCGGGGTGACGTTCGGTCGGCGGTGACGTTCGGTCGGAGGTGACGTCCGGTCGGAGGTGAGACGGTGCGGCTGTGCCCGGTGGGTCGCAGTGGCATGTCCGGGGCGGAAAATCAGCTGGTCAGAGCTATGGCCACGGCCACCCGGCGGGTCTAGCATTCCGGTCACGGCAGCCGGAACCCGGACCCCCGGGCAGCCCGGCCGGGTGGCCGCCACCACCCCCTGCCGGGGAGCGCGTACCCCCCGAGCGCGCTCCCCGGCACCGCCGCGCGCCCGCTCGCATGGCCGCCCGTAAGCCCGCTCGCCCATAAGCCCGTTCGCGCGCCCATGCCCGCGCCCCGCCGCTCGCCGTTGTGCGACCCGCTGCGCACCCCGCCACCCCCCCACGCCAACCGCGCGGATCCCGTCGTGGACCCGTCGCGGACCCGCCGTCGCACCACGTCGGGCAACCCGTCGTGGTGCGACGCCGATGCGCCCGATCGAATTTCGAAAGAGGTTTCTGTTATCTCCTCCCGTCCTCCCCGGTCTCCAGGGTGTCGGAAGGTCCGGACGCCACGTCACACGGCGAACGGACCGTCACACCGAGGACAGGAGAGAGTGCGATGGGACACCGGAGCACGGAGGCCCGCCGCAGGCGGCGCAAGAAGTCAGGGCGCCGGACGGCGCTGCTGGCGGCGGCGGTAGTGGCCGGACTGGTGGCGGGCGCACTGGGCATCCAGACCGCGCTGGAGCCGGCCGCCGTCCGGGCCGGCAACACTGCGGCAGCTGGCGGATCGGCCGACCGGGCGGAGGCGGGCACGGCCGGAGTCGTCAGCGAGGACGGCGGACCGGGCGAGACCGGCACCGCCGAGGGTGCCACGCAGGCACCCGCCCCGAAGCGGGACCAGAAGGCCCCGCCGCTGCACGAGATACCCAAGGACCAGCCGGAGCGCGGTCTGGTCTACGCAGGTCTGACGCTGCCGACGGGCGACCGCTGCGCCGGCTCGCTGGAGGTCACCACGGGCCAGCTGTGCAGCCACGGTCCGGACGCGCCGCCCAAGGACATCGACATCCACAAGGACGTCCCGCCGGTCGCCGCGGCCGCCGCCCCGGTGGCGGCGCTGACGCCGCCCGCCGACGCCCAGCCGCCCGCCGCGGCCGACCTGCTGAAGGGCGGCGCCCCGGTTCTGGACGCAGGCCAGAAGGCCCTCCTCGGCGAGGCCGCGACCCCGGCGGCCGGAGCCTCCGCAGCACCCCAGCAGACTCCCGCCGCCGGCGGGTCCGCGCTGGTCTGCGAGGGTGACGGCAGCACCGGCAACCGGATCCAGGTGGTGTACGTCCACTCCCCGGGCAACGACCGCTTCGCCCAGTACCTGCCGTCGTTCAAGAAGTGGGCGGCGGACGTCGACGTCATCTACAACGCCAGCGCCCAGGAGACCGGCGGCGTCCGGCACGTGCGCTTCGTCACCGAATCCGACTGCACCGCATCGGTGTTGAACGTGCAGATCTCGGACTCCGAGATCCAGGACTTCAATGCGAGCAACCGCGCGCTCGCCGCGCAGGGGTTCAACCGCAAGGACCGCAAGTACATGATGTTCACCGACGCCAAGGTGTACTGCGGCATCGGCACCTTCGCGGGCGACGAGCGGCCCGGCCAGGACAACCTGAGCAACTTCGGCCCCTCGTACGGGCGGACCGACTCCGGCTGCTGGGGCGGCTCCACGGCGGCGCACGAACTCGGCCACAACCTGGGTGCGGTGAGCAACAGCGCACCCAATTCGAGCAAGGCCGGCCACTGCGTCGACGAGTGGGACCTCATGTGCTACTCGGACGCCCCGTACTACCCGGCGATGAAGACGGTCTGCCCGGACAACGCCAGTGACAACCGGCTCGACTGCCACCACGACGACTACTACAACACCAACCCCGCGGCCGGCAGTTACCTGGCCACGCACTGGAACGTCGCCAACAACCGCTTCCTGATCGCCGGCGGCGGCACCGGTCCGAACCCGACCCCCACGCCCACCCCGACGGCCACGCCGACCCGGACCCCGTCCCCGACCTCGACGCCGTCCCCCACCACCCCGACCCCGACGGCCACCGGGAGCACCACCCCGAGCCCGACCAGGACCCCGTCGCCGACCGGAACCACCACGCCGGGCCCGACCCCCACCCCGACCGCGACGCCCACCGGCGGTAACACCGCCCCGGCCATGACGGTCAGCCAGATCACCCAGAACTCGGCCGTGCTGAGCTGGACCGCGGTCCCGTCCGCCGCCGGCTACGACGTGCTGCTGAACGGGCAGTCCGTGGGCACCGTCCGCGCCACCGTGGTCGGCCTGGTCCGGCTCGCCCCCGGCACCTCGTACACCGTGGCCGTCGCCGTGCGTGACGCCGCCGGCACGGTCTCGCAGCCCGGCCGCGCGGCCACCTTCAGCACCCTCGCCGACGGCGGCCGGCCGCAGCCCGGCACCCGGTACACCATGGTGAACGGCCTCACCGGGCAGGCCGCCGACCTCTGGGGCAGCTCGCTCAACGACGGCACCGTCGCCATCGCCTACCAGCGCACCGGCTACGCCAACCAGAAGTGGACCTTCGAGGACGCCGGATCCGGCGCGGTGCGGATCAAGTCCGCCCGTTCGGACAAGTGCCTGCAGCTCGGCGGCGGCCCGGTGGCCGGCCAGTACCTCGCCCAGCAGCCCTGCTCCGGCGCGTCCTCCCAGAAGTGGGTGCTCACCCCGTCGGGTGGCGGGTTCACCCTGAGCGCCGAGGGCTCGACCCTGGTCCTCGGTGTCAGCAACCGCTGGTACTACGGCGGTTGGCTGCTGGAGCTGCAGAAGCCCAACGGCCAGGCCTACCAGTCCTGGACGCTGCAGAAGACCAGCTGACCGGGGGCCGGCTCCGGCCGGCCCGCCCCCACCACCCACCCGGGTGCGGCCGTCGCCACGTCACACCGGCGACGGCCGCATCCGGCCATCCCCCCACGAGGAACCCCCGACATGCGCATCAGACCGCTCGCCGTCGCCCTCGCCCTCGCCGGGGCGGCCGTCCTCGGACCCGCCGCCCTCCCGGCCGCCGCCCACGGGGACAACGTCCTGCTCGACGTCACCGGCCAGGAGGGCGGCCACGTCACCACCGTCGCCACCTTCGAGAACGACCACGAACCGGTCGTCGAGGAGTTCGCCGGGACGCTCGCCGCCACCTCCGCGGACGGCCGCTCGGCCGGACCGTGGCGGCTGGTCGCCGTCCCCGGGCACCCCGGTTCCTACACCACCCGGGAGATCCTGCCCGCCGGTCACTGGCGGATCACCGTCGACTGCGCGTTCCCCTCCCTCGGGCACGGCGAGCGCGAAATGGACGTCGAGGCGGCGGCCATCGTCGACCCGGTGCTGCCGACCCCGCCGACGACCACCTCCGGGCCGGCCACGCCCGGGCCGAGCACCACGACCGCGCCCACGACCACGATCGCGCCCACGGCCGGGCCGACCGTGACCGCCTCGGCGACGCCGACGGTCACCGCCGCGCCCACGCCCTCCGCCCAGAGCGCCGGAAAGCCCGTCACCTCGGTGCAGACCCCGCAGGACGAGAAGAGCACCGGTACCTCCGCAGCGGCCACCTGGGCGGCCATCGGCACCGCCGCCGCGGCCGTCGTCGTGGTCGCCACCGGCTTCTGGCTGCGCCGCCGCTCCCGCCGGCTCTGATCCGCGACCCCGCGGGACCGGTCGGAAGCCGACCGTGCGCGAGCGATCGGGCGGCCGACGGAACCGGCCGCCCCGGCCCGGTCGTCCCCGCTGTCAACGGGCCGCCGAACGGAGGCGCCCGACCAGGCAAGGGAGCAACCGCGTATGAAGAAGGTCCTGATCACCGGTGGCGCGGGTTACATCGGCAGCACCGTGGCGTCCGCGCTGCTCGACCAGGGCATCACGCCCGTCATCCTCGACGACCTGTCCAAGGGCCGGGCGGAGTTCGTCGAGGGCCGGGTATTCTACCAGGGCGACACCGCCGACGGTGCGCTGCTGGACCGGATCTTCGCGGAACACCCCGACATCGACGCCGCCCTCCACTGCGCCGCCCGGATCGTCGTGCCGGAGTCGGTCGCCAAGCCGCTCTTCTACTACCGCGAGAACGTCGCCAAGACCGTCGAACTGCTGGACTCCCTCCAGCGCAACGGCTGCACCCGGGTCGTCTTCAGCAGCTCCGCGTCCATCTACGCCCCCACCCCGGACGCCCGCGTGGACGAGACCTGCGCGGTCGACGCCAACAGCCCGTACGCGCGCACCAAGCAGATGATGGAGCACGTCCTCCAGGACTGGACCCGCGGCGACGGCGCCGAGGGGATCCGCGTCATCGCACTGCGGTACTTCAACCCGGTCGGCGCCGACCCGAAGCTGCGCACCGGCCTCCAGGACCTCAACCCCACCCACGCGCTGGGCAAGCTGATCGAGGCCCACACCAACGGCACGCCGTTCACCGTCACCGGCGTCGACTGGGCGACCCGCGACGGCTCCGGCATCCGCGACTACATCCACGTGCAGGACCTCGCGGACGCCCACGTCGCCGCCCTCACCCGCTTCGACGAGGTGGTCAAGCCCGCCGCCGACGACCGCTACCGGGTCATCAACGTCGGCACCGGCGAGGGCACGACCGTCCGCGAGCTGGTCACCGCCTTCGAGGACGCCGTCGGCGCCAAGCTCGACGTCCGCGAGGCCGACCCGCGCCCCGGCGACGTCATCGGCTGCTACGCCGCCGTCGACACCGCCCGCGAGCTGCTCGGTTGGACGGCGCAGCGCACCATCGCCGAGGGCGTCACCGACGCCCTCGCCTGGCGCGCCAAGTGGGCCGCCCGCCTCGCCTCCGCCTGACCCGGCAGCCCGGTAGGGCCCCGGACCTGGCTACGGCGTCCCCGTCTGCCCGTCTGCCCGTCTGCCCGTGTGCCCGTGTGCCCGGTGCCCGCCTGCCCGGCGGGCGCCGGCTCCCGCCGCGGGAACCGGACCTCGCCCGTCGGCGTCTTCCCGGCGGAGTCGAGTGACGGGAGTGGCGGGTGGGGAAGCAGGCGGCGGGGGACGGGGCCGGGCCGGGCTGGTGGGGCTGGGCCAGGCGGGTCCTCGTCGGGCTCTGCGCGGTCGGGCTGACGGTGCCGGCCGCGCTGGCCGTGGTCCGGCTCGGCGGCTGGGACGACGGCACCTCGCTGGCCATGCCGATGGTGCTGCTGCCCTACGTCGCGGCGGGCACCCTGGTGGCGCTGGCCGTGCTGCTCGCGGTGCGCTCGTGGTGGGCGGCCGGGGTGGCCGGAGCGCTCGCCGTACTCCAACTCTGCTGGCTGTTGCCGAGGTTCGTGCCGGACAGCGGCTCTGTTGCGGCCGACGCGCCGCGGCTGAGGGTGGCCACCAGCAACACCTTCAAGGGCCAGGTCGACGCCGCCGCGCTGGTGAGGCTGGTACGGGAGCAGCGGGTGGACGTGCTCGCGGTGGAGGAGTTCTGGGGCACAGCGCCCGCCGCGCTCGACCGGGCCGGGATCGCCGAGCTGCTGCCCTACCGGCAGGTCCGGCCGGGCAGGGACAGCGCGCTCTACTCCCGGCTGCCGCTCGCGCCGCTGGACGCCTCGGCGCCGGAGGCGGCCCGTGCCCAGGTGGCCGCCGACGTCGCGGTCGGCGGGCGGACGGTGCGGCTGACGGCCGTGCACACCTACTACCCGCTGGGCGATGCCGGGCGCTGGTCCCGGGACTTCGCCGGCCTGCGGGCGGCGGCCACCGGCGCCACTCGCAACGCCGTCTTCCTGGGCGACTTCAACGCGACCCTCGACCACGCCCCGATGCGCGAGCTGCTCGCCACCGGCCTCACCGACACCCACGCCGAACTGGGCCACGGGGTCTCGCCCACCTGGCCGGAGGACAACGCCGGCTTCCCGTACCTGCCGCCGGTGATCCAGATCGACCACGTGCTGCACGGTGACGCGCTGACGGCGGTGTCCGTCGCCGAGCACCGGCTGCCGGGGACGGACCACCGCGCCGTGGTCGCCGAACTCGCGGTGACCGGCTGAGTCGACCGGCTGAGGTGACCGGCCGGGACCCTGAGGCCGGGGGCACACCGCCGCTCAGGCGCGGCCGGCCGCCTTCTGGGTGCGGCGGGCCAGCGAGTCGATGACCACCGCGGCCAGCAGCACCAAGCCGGTGACCATGAACTGGATGGCGTTGCTGAGGCCTTGGATGTTCATCCCGGACTGGATCGAGCCGATCACCAGCGCGCCGAGCAGGGCCGACCAGGTCGAGCCGCGTCCGCCGAACAGGCTGGTGCCGCCGATGACGGCCGCGGCGATGGCGTTCATCAGCAGGTTGCCGCCGCCGGAGGTCTGGCTGGCCGACTGGATCTGCGCGGCCAGGAAGAGGCCGCCGACCGCGGCCATGGTGGAGCAGATCGTGAACACGCTGATCCGGATCCCGGACACGTTGATGCCGGCGCGCCGGGCGCCCTCGATGTTGCCGCCGAGCGCGAAGACCTGCCGGCCGTAGGCGGTGCGGCGCAGCACGAAGTCCAGCACCACGATGAAGATCAGGAAGATCAGGAGCGCCAGCGGGAGCCCCTTGTACTGGTTGAGCGTGTAGGCGGCGAGAAAGGCGATGATCGCCAGCACCACGGTCCGCAGCGCGATGTCCGACACGGGACGGGACGGCACGCCCGCGGCCTGGCGGCGGCGCGCGTCGAACAACGAGGCCCCCAGGAAGAGCAGGACGCCGATCGCCGCCGTGCCGTAGGCGGCGATCTGCTGCCCGTAGATCGTGCTGTAGAGCTTGGAGACGAAGTCGTTGCCGGGCAGGTTGACCGTGCCGTTGGTGCCGAGGATCTGCAGCATCAGGCCGTTCCAGCCGAGGTTACCGGCGAGGGTGACCACGAAGGCGGGGACGCCGACCTTGGCGAAGAAGACGCCCTGGATGCAGCCGACCACCGCACCGCCGACGAGGGCGGTGAGCAGCGCGAGGTACTGGTTGACGCCGTCGGTGACGCTCAGGACGGCGTAGATCGCCGCGCACAGTCCGCTGACCGAGCCGACCGAGAGGTCGATCTCGCCGAGCAGCAGGACGAAGACCACGCCGATCGCGATCATGCCGGTGCCGACGATCTGCTGGGACAGGTTGGAGAGGTTCTGGGCGGAGAGGAAGCTGCTGTTGAGACTGCCGAACACGGCCCAGATCACGATCAGGGCCAGCACCACCGGCAGTGAGCCGAGTTCGCCGCTGCCGAGCCGGCGGCGGAACTCGCCGAGGTACCCCTTGACGCCCTCCTGGCGGACGATCAGTCGGGGATCGATGGCCGGGGTGGCCGCGGGCGCCACCGGGACGGGCGCGTTGACGCCGCCCTTGGGCATGCTGTCCTCGGGCAGCGGGACGTGGTGGCGCTCGGGCTCGCCGCCCCCAGTGCCCCCGGGGAAGTTCTCGCTCACTGGGAATCCTCCTGGCCACGGGCCTTCCGGCGGGTCACGGCGTTGTCCGTGGCTCCGGTGATGGCCGAGATGATCTCTTCCTGGTTGGTGTAGCGCTTGTCGAAGACACCGTTGTTGCGGCCGAGGCGCAGCACCGCGACCGTGTCCGCGACGGCCATCACGTCGGCCATGTTGTGGCTGATGAGGATCACGCCGTGGTCCTGTTCGCGCAGCCGCTCGACCAGGTCGAGGACCTGGGCGGTCTGCTCGACGCCGAGTGCGGCGGTGGGTTCGTCCAGCATCACGATCTTCGGCGAGCCGATCAGCGCGCGCGCGATCGCGACCACCTGGCGCTGACCGCCGGAGAGCGAGGCGACGGGGATCCGCACGCTGGGGATGCGGATGGACAGGGTGTCCAGCAGCGTGCGGGAGCGCTTCTCCATCGCGACCTCGTCGAGGATGGTGAAGCGCCGGATCTCGCGGCCGAGGAAGAGGTTCCCGACCACGTCGAGGTTGTCGCAGAGCGCGAGGTCCTGGTAGACGGTGGCGATGCCCAACTGCTGGGCGTCCTGCGGGCGGTGGATGGTGACCGGCTTGCCGTGCCACTCGATGACGCCGTCGTCGGGCTGGTGCACCCCGGCGATCGCCTTGACAAGGGTGGACTTGCCGGCGCCGTTGTCGCCGACCAGGGCCACCACCTCGCCCGCGTGCACCTCCAGTTCGATGTCGGTGAGCGCCTGGACGGCGCCGAACCGTTTGGAGACCCCGCGCAGGGCCAGTACGGTCTCACCTGCCACAGTGACCAACTCCCTTGCCCCGTCTCCGGCTCGGAGACGGGGCATGCTCGTGTCGGGGTAGCGTCGGACTACTGGAGGCCGGCCGCGGTGCAGGCGGCGGCGTAGTCCGGCGTGCAGATCTGGGCGACGGTGTAGAGGCCGTCCTGGACCACGGTGGTCTTGATGTTGTCCTTGTTCACGACGATCGGCGTGATCAGGTTGGCCAGCGTCTTGTTGTTGCTGCCGTTGGTCGCCGTCGTCGGCACGACCGTGGGGTTGAGGGTCGCACCGCTGGCCAGGCTGACGGCCATCTCGGCCGCGGCGTCGGCCTCCGGCTTGAAGGGCTTGTAGATCGTCATGGTCTGGGTGCCGATCAGGATCCGCTGGATGGCGTCGAGCTGGGCGTCCTGACCGGTGAGCGGGACGTTGATCCCGGCCGCCTTCTGCGCGGTGGCGATGCCGGCGGCCATGCCGTCGTTGGCGGAGTAGATGCCGACGACGTTGTTCGCACCGATCGCGGTGATGCCCGCGGCGGCCTCCTGGTTGGCGATGTTCGGGTCCCACTGGGGAGTGTCGTACTCCTTGCCGATCTTCAGCTTGCCGTCCATGGCGCTGTGCGCGCCGGCCTTGAAGTCGGCCGCGTTCGGGTCGGTGGGCGAGCCGTTGATCATGATGATCTGTCCGGCGCCGGCCTTGTCGCCCACCGCCGCCACCAGGGCCTGGCCCTGCAGCTGGCCGACCTTGTGGTTGTCGAAGGACACGTACGTGTCGACCGGCCCCTGGGCCAGGCGGTCGTAGGAGACCACCTTGACGCCCGCGTCGTGGGCCTTCTGGACGGAGGACTGGATCGACTTGGAGTCCACCGGGTCCAGAATGAGGACCTTGTCGCCCTTGGTGAGGGCGGTGTCGACCTGGGTCTGCTGGGTCGTCGCGTCCTGGTTGGCGTTGTAGTAGTCGATCTGCGCGTTCGGGGCCAGTTCCTTGATCTTCTGCTCGATCAGGGGGCGGTCGAACTGCTCGTACCGGGTCGTCTTGGTCTCCGGCAGCAGCAGGCCGATCTTCACCGCCCCGGCTGCGGTCCCGCTCGCCGTTCCCGAGGACGTACTGCCGGTCGACTGCTTGGCGCTGCCGCAGGACGCCAGGCCGACCCCGACGGAAAGCACGGCGGCCACCGCGAGGGCGCGGCGAAGAGCGTTGGTCATGAGGATGCCTCTCCGGTTGAGTCCACCCCCGCATCCGAGTCTGTGAACACCGGGCCGCTACCACGATCCGGGCTGCGCCGAACGGGTCAGGATGACCACCCCGGACGGCCCCCCGGCCGCCGTGAGGCCCCCTGGGCCGTCCTGCCGGGCGCTCCCGTCGGCGGCTGCCGGGCGGGCGCCGCGGGCACGCTTGCGGCCGCGCCGGCACCTCAAGGGGCGGAGTGCGACGACGAGAGGAAGTCCTCACCCTTCGGTGGCACGCCGCGGCCGGCCGGACGGGCGTTCGTCGGCGCGGTGCGGCGCTCAGCCCGCTCGCGCTCGCCGCCCGGGCGGCGACGCCGCGCCCGTCCGGGGCTGAGCCGGGTGCGTTGCTCGGTGCGCCGCTCGGGCGCACTGCCGGCCGGAGGGGTCACGGCCGGAGGGATCAGAGGAGGGTCTGCTGCCAGTCCCACGGGGTGACCGTCGCCCGGTCCGGGTCCAGGGCGGCGCCGCGGCGGCGGGCCGTGGCGGCGGGGCCGAGGGCCCGCCGCAGGGCCTCGTCGAGGGCCTCGCGCTCCGAGCGGGCGCGGACGGCGCAGATCTGCCGGCCGTTCCCGGCACCGGCGGTCACGGGGATCTCGACGATCCAGAGCGGGCCGGTCCGCCCGGCCCGGTTCGAGGGGGTGGTGGGGGAAGTGCGGCCGGATGTGTGCAGCACTTCGGAGACAACAGCGTCCACGGATGGCACCGCCTTCTCGGGGGCTCCTTCCGCCCTCGGGGAGGGTGCTCGGCAGGAGGCCGTCTCTTGTCCCGGTGCGTCGCACCGGACTCGGGCGGTGCGGCCCCCTGTCGCACCGGAGGTCCCGCCATCTAAACCCGCCCGAGCGTCGGCGTCAATGGTCTAGGCCTTTGTGGGGAGCGGCCGGGCGGTGGGCCGGGACCCCTTGCGCCCGGCCGGCTTCGGCGGGGATGCAGGGTCGGAACAGGGCGTGCAGGTCGGCGACCACGACACGGGGCGACCGCGGTGCCGTGACGGTCGGCGCGCCCTCGATGCCCGGCCGGGGCTTTTCGGTGACGCATTCTCCCGGTCGGGGGAAGCCGCAGGGGCGGCCGGCTCGTTGGTCAGGGTGTGGGAGACGAGGCGGGTGAGGGCGCCCGGCGGGCGCCGATGGTGTGGGCCTTCGCGGTGCGCGAATCGGCCGGGGTGCTGGTCGCGGAGGCGATCGTGGAGGTCGGCGCGCGGCTGCACGGCGAGTTGGTGGTCGACGCCGTCGACAGCGGGTTCGTGCTCGCGGCGGGGGAGCCGCCGCCCACCACCGGGGTGGTCGAGGTGGGCGCGCAGCGGTTCGAGCGGCTGGTCCTGGTGGGTGGGCGGCAGGTGTGGGAGCCGGCCGCCGGGGTCGAGGTGTCGCCGGGCTGGCTGGCAGCCGCGGAGGGCCGGGGCGGCGTGGTGGTGATCGTGGTCCCGCCCGGCACCTGGCCGGTCGGCCTGATGAGCCTGGAGCCGCAGGAGCGGGTGGCGGCGTTCACCCGGAGCCTGGAGAGGGCGCGGGTGGCGGGCCGGCTGCTGCACGGGACGGTGGCCATCGAGAGCCGTTGAGGGGCCGCGGCCCCGTGCGCGCGTTTTTTCACCCGGTCGGGTCAGTGTCGCACCGCCCGCCGGGGCCCGGCCGCGACCGCCCGGGGGCCGTCCGACCGGCTGTCCGGGGGCCGTCGTCGGGCCGGAGCACGGGAGCGTGCCGGGCGGCGGGGCCGCCGGTGCGGTCGTAGCGTCGGGGGCATGACTGCCGAGGAGACGACGATGGTGGCGGTGGGGGTGCGCTCGGTGGCGGAGGTGTTCGCCGCCCTGGAGGCCGTGAACAGCCGCCGCCAGCCGTGGACGCGTTACGAGCACGGCGTCCTGGGCGCCTACCGCTGGGCGGTCGGGACCCAGGTGGGCGCACCGGTGACCGCGTCGGCGGCCGTCGGCGCCGCCGGCCCGTGCCGGGCCCAGCTGCTGGCGGAGTTCCAGGCCGCCGCCGTCCAGATCCGCGCGGGCGCCGGGCGCGGGGTGGACGCCGACTACGCCCTGGGTGCGTACGGCGCGCTGGCCTGGCTCTGCGGCCACCACGAGGAGCTCCCGTAGGCGCGGCGAGTCCTCCAGACACGGCAGGCCCCGTGGGCACGTGAACGCCGTCGGCCGGTGGAACCCGTGGGCCCGTGAACGCCGTGGGCCGGTGGAACCCGTGGCTCGGGAGTCGCCGTCGGCCGGACGCCGGCGCGCACCCGGTGGGCGGGAGACGCCCTACACCGCCCGGCGGTAGAACCAGACGCCCAGTGGGGCGAAGACCGCGACGATCCCGGCGTCCCAGGCGAGCGCCTCCCAGACCGCTGTGGAGGCAGGGCCGCCGAGCACCAGGACGCGGACCGCCTCGGCGGTCTTGGACACCGGCTGGTGCTCGGCGAAGGCCTGGAGCCAACCGGGCATGGTGCTCACCGGGACGAAGGCCGACGAGGCGAACACGAGCGGCGCGAGGACGGGGAAGGCGGCGGCCTGGGCCGTCTCCGGGTCGCCGACCGCCAGGCCGACCACCGCGAAGATCCACGACATCGCGAAGCCGAACGCCAGCACCAGCAGGACGCCGCCGAGGAACGCGGCCACGCCCGCGTGGATCCGGAAGCCCAGCGCGAAGCCGACGGCGGTCATCAGCGTCACCACGAACACGTTCCGCGCGAGGTCCGCCGTGGTGCGCCCGGACAGCACGGCCGACCTCGCCATCGGCAGCGAGCGGAACCGCTCCATCAGCCCGGTCTGCATGTCGGTCGCCAGGCCGATCGCCGTGTTCATCGACCCGAACACGGCGGTCTGCACGAAGATGCCCGGGATCAGGAAGTCCACGTAGCCGACCCCGGGCGGCAGCGCGGGGCCGACCACCCCGCCGAACACGTACCGGAACATCAGCACGAAGACCAGCGGCTGGATGGTGGAGAAGATCAGCAGCCGCGGCACCCGGCGCAGTGCGATCAGGTTGCGCCAGGCCACCGCGAGGCCGTCGCGCACCGGCGCGGCGATGCGGTCGCCGAGCTCGTCGGCACGGGTGCCGAGCCGGCCGGCGTCGGTCACGGTCATGACGGGCCTCCGGGGGAAGCGGCGCCTTCGGCGGGCGTGGGTTCGGCGGGTACGGTCCCGGCGGGAGCGGCCCCGGCGGCGGGCGCGGGGTCCTGCGTCCGGTGCCCGGTCAGGGCCAGGAAGACGTCGTCGAGGCTCGACTCGCGGACGGTCACCGTGTGCGGGACGAGGTGACCGGTGTCCAGCGAGTGCAGGACGTCGAGGAGCAGTCGCGACCCGTCCCGGGAGGCCAGTCGGAGCAGCGCCCCCTCGCGCTCGGGTGGCTCGCCGGTGCGACCGGCGATGACGGCGGCTGCCCGGACGGCCCGGCCCTCGTCGCCCATCCCCAGCTCGATCACGGTGTTCCCGAGCCGCGTCTTCAGGACGGCGGGGGTGTCGTCGGCGATGATCCGGCCCTCGTTGACCACCACGATCCGGGTGGCGAGCCGGTCCGCCTCCTCCAGGTACTGGGTGGTGAGCAGGACGGTCGTGCCGTCGCGGACCAGTTCGCGGATCAGCTCCCACAGCGCGGTGCGACTCTGCGGGTCGAGGCCGGTGGTCGGTTCGTCGAGGAAGAGCACCGGCGGCTCCGGCACGAGGGCCGCGGCGACGTCGAGCCGCCGCCGCATCCCGCCCGAGTAGGTGCGGACGGGGCGGTCGGCGGCCTCGGTGAGGTCGAAGCGGTCCAGCAGTTCGCCCGCGCGGGGGCGGAGGCGGGCGCGGGGGAGCTGGGTGAGGCGCCCGATCAGGCGCAGGTTCTCCCGCCCGGTGAGGTTGGGGTCGACGGCCGCGTACTGGCCGGCCAGTCCGATCAGCCGCCGCACGGTCGCCGCCTCGCGGACCACGTCGTGCCCGAGGACGACGGCGTGGCCGCCGCTCGGGCGCAGGATGGTGGTCAGGATCCGGATCGCCGTGGTCTTCCCCGCGCCGTTGGGCCCGAGCAGGCCGAACACGGTGCCGGCCGGGACCTCGAAGTCCACCCCGTCCAGGGCGACCACCGCACCGAACCGCTTGGTGAGACCGACGACGCTGATGGCTGCCTGTCCCATGGGCACGTCCCCACTCGCGATGACGGTTGCCGCCGGGCCGGCCCGGCCGGATCTTCTTCCATTGTCGTCCTCCCCGGCGCCCGCGCCCACGGCGGAGCGTCCCGCGCCCACGACGGTCCCCGGTGCCGGGCCGGGGCCGGGTCGTGGCCAGGAGCCGGGGTACGGCCGTGGCCAGGAGCCGGGGTACGGCCGGGGGCAGGCGCCGGGGTACGGACGGCCCGGGCCGAGCGTCGCCCTCCGTGGCGGTGGCGGCGCGCGCCCCGGGGCTGACGATCCGTCAACTCCGTGCGGAGACCGTCTCCGGACGGGCGGGGGCGGGCGCGGGTGGCGCCGGCCGGTTGCGGCGGGTGAGGGCCGACAGGGCCGCGCCGGCCACCGTTCCGGCCAGCAGGACGACGGCGCAGACCGTGGCGGCGTGGCCGACGGCGTCCGTGAACGCCCGTGCCACGTCCAGCGGTTCGGGTCGCGGGAGGCGGCCCAGGCCGGACTGGAAGCGGGTGGTCATCAGCGTGCCGAGGATGCTGGTGCCGAGCACCGCTCCGACCTGGCGGGCGGCGTTGACCGTCCCGGCCGCCACGCCCTCCTTGCCGCGCGGTACCTGGCCGACGGCCAGCGCGGTGGACGGCGCGTTGGCCAGGCCGCAGCCGAGGCCGAAGGCCACCAGTGCCGGGGCGTAGTCGCCGAAGGCGTCGGCCGCTCCGACGCCGGCGAAGAGTGCGGCGCCGGCCGCCGCCAGCAGCAGCCCGGCGAAGATCAGCGGTGCCGGCCCGACCCGCCGTCCGAGGATCCCCGCCAGTGCCGAGGCGACGATGAACGTGCCGAACTCGGTGAGGAGTTGGACGCCGACCTGGAGTGCGGTCAGCCCGCGCACCTGCTGGAGCCAGAGCACCTGGAGCAGGGAGAGGCCGACGAATCCGAACAGCACGGTGGCGGCCAGCAGCAGGGCTGCGCTGTACGAGGGGCTGCGCATCAGCCGGAGGTCGAGCAGCGGGTGGTCGCGGCGCAGTTCGACGACGGCGAAGCCGGCGAGCAGGGCGGCCGCCGTGACGGCGGCGGCCAGCGGCTTGCCCGCGAGGTAGCCGTGGTGGCCGCCGTCGATCAGCCAGTAGATCAGCAGGGCCAGCCCGGCGGTGGCGAGGAACTGCCCGGGCCAGTCCAGCCGGCCGCCCTCGACCCGGGACTCCGGCACGCCCAGCAGGGCGGCGGCCGCGGCGAGTGCGGCGATCGCCGGGCCGAGCCAGAAGGCCGTGTGCCAGGTCGACCAGCGCAGAGCCAGTCCGGCGGTGACCGGCCCGAGCGCCAGGCCGAGGCCGGACGCGGCGGCCCAGGCGGAGATCGCCCCGGCCCGGCGGCGCGGGTCCGGGAAGGCGTGGGTGACCAGGGCGAGCGAACTGGGGGTGATCAGCGCGCCGCCGAAGCCGGCGACCGCCTGCCCGGCGAGCACGGCGGCGAGGCTGTCGGCGGACACCAGGAGCAGGCCGCCGACGCCCATCGCCAGCGTGCCGATCAGGAAGATCCGCCGCCGCCCCCACCGGTCGGCGAAGGCGCCCGCGCCGAGCACCACGGACGCCACGACCAGGGTGTACATGCTCGGGACCCAGACCAGGTCGGCGGCGTCCAGGCCCAGGCCGGCGCGGACGGCGCCGAGGGTTCCGATGGTCTGGGTGGTCTGCATGAAGACGGCGAACAGGCCGAGGCAGGCGGCCAGCAGGACGGTCCCGCTGCGGTCAGTGCGCGGCATCGGGCACCTCGGGGGTACGGGTCGCGGTGGTGCGGGGGAGGGTCACTGGGGGCTCCAGGGCGCCGATGGATGAGGTGGTTTGAAATCAGAACTCACCCTAGCCTGGAGAGTTTGATAATCCAACCTTGCTGGTGGGGAGCGTGAAACGGCGGCGGGCGCCTCGTTCGCTCCGAGGCGCCCGCCGCCGTCGCGGGGGTGGGAGGGTCAGCCGGCGGTCGCACCCGGCCGTCGCACCCGTGGCTGTGGTGCGGGCGGGACGGCCGCTCAGGTCGCCGTCGCCGACTGCTGGGCCGAGGTCGTCGTGCCCGTGGCCGTCGTCGTGCCCGTGACCGTGGTCGTCGCTGAAGCCGTGGCTGTCGCCGTGGTCGTCGCCGTAGCCGTAGCCGTAGCCGTAGCCGTAGCCGTCTTCGCGGTCGTCGTCGTTGTCGCGGACGGTGTCACGGTCACCGTGGGCTTGCCGGACGAGGTCGGCGGCGAGGACGACGAGGTGCCGGCGGAGGACGTCGACGAGGAGGCCGACGCCGAGCCGGTGCTCGCCGAGGACGACGGCCCGGACGGCGAGCCGGAGGAGTGGGTGGCCGAGCCGGAGCCGGAGGTGGAGCCAGAGGTGGAGGCCGAGGTCGAGGCCGAGGTGGACCCCGACACCGAGGCGGACGGCGTGGCGGGCTTCATCGGCTCGGCCGGCGGAATGCCCGGCGCCAGCTCCTTCGGCGGCTGGACCGGCCGGTCCTCCACCTTGACCTGTCCCGTCACCCGGGCGAACCAGCCGCCGGTGGAGACGTTCACCAGGATGAACTCCTTCACCGGCTGCGGCGCCGGCACCACGACGACCAGCGTGGACGGGTGGAAGCCCGCCCAGGAGGTGCCGGTGTACTTGGCGTCGGTCACCAGGGTCGGCGGTCCCAGCGGATTGCCGCAGGCGCACCGCACCCGGGGAACGCCCTGCGCGTCCACCAGGACGGAGGTGCCGGCCTGCAGGACGGACTGGTAGGCGACCGACGCACCGCCCTTGTAGGCGTGGTTGGTCACCCGGGTGTCCACCCGCAGGTAGGCGGAGGTCAGCGAGCGCAGGTAGGCCGGAATGTCCGCCTGGCTGATTCCCTGGGCCGACGCCCAGGCCCGTCCGGTGTCCCCGGTCGACGTCATCGAGATCAGCCGGTCGACGTCGCAGGCCGGTTTGGACATCGAGCCCGCGTACAGCCCGGCCGACGAGCCCTGCACGCTGTGGATGCCGGTCGGCGAGGCCGCGGCGGTGGTCTTCGTGCTGCCGCCCGGACTGGCGGGAGCGGCCGACGTCGGCTGCGGGGCGGTGACGCCGGTGGTTTCCACCGACTGGGTGAACGGCGCCGGACCCTGGTCGGACGGCGTCTGCAGCGCCACCTCGTTGGCGGCCGGGATGGCGTCGCTCGCCCCGCCGTTCTTGCCGTTGCTGTTGATGATCAGCACCGTCGCCAGGACGGCCAGCGCGGCGGTGCCCGCGGCCAGCGCCAGCTTCCTGCCGGAGCGCCACCACGGCGTCGGACGCCCACCGGACGGCCCGCCCGGTGCGCCGGCGGAAGGAGCGCCCGGGCCTGAGGGCCCGGACGGGGGAACGGACGGCGGGCCCGACGGCGGGCCTGAGGGCGGCCCGGAGAGCGGTCCGGACGGCGGGCCCGAGGGCGGTCCGGACGGCGGTCCGGACGGGGGCGGTTGGGAACTCATCGAGGCTCCGTTTCGCAGGCTGCCGGCGAAACGACCGGCACAGAAGGCTCCTGCCACTGGCTTCCATTTCTGCCCCCGCCGACCGGACGCCGCAACACCAGGTGGCGCCACCGTCGCCGTCCGCGCGCGGCGTCGTCCCCGTCGGTTCGTGGCGCTTCCGCCCACCGACGTCCGTCCGTGGCACCGCCGCCTCCATCGGCGGCGACACCGCCCGGCTGCCTGCACGCGCCGTCGCCGTCCGCCCGCTGGGCTGTCGCCGTCCGTCTGCCGCGCCGTCCGTCTGCTGCGCCGTCGCCGTGCGTACGCAGCGCGCGGCGGACCGTCCTGGGTGAACCTGGTCTCAGACGCGAGGGGGGCACCCGAGTCCACGAGGAGCCCCCATGCATCCGGAGCCCCCCACCGCGGCGGCGGGACCGCCCGGCGCCCTGCGCGGCTGGCTGGACGCGCTCGCGGTCGTCCTCGCCGGGCTCGCCGCGATGGCGGCCGTCGCCGCGCTCGGCCTCTGGGCGGCCGGCGCCGACGCGCTGCCGGGCGGCGGCTTCCCGTCGGTCCTGGCCGCCACGCTGGCACTGGCCGTCGGTGGCACCGTCCAACTCGACGGGGGCGCCGGCTTCTTCGCCCACGTGGACGCGGGCATCACCGCGATGCCGCTGACCGTCGGCCTGATCGGCGCGCTGGTCATGACCGAGGTGTTCCTGCGCCAGCTGCGGTTCCGGGCCGTCGCCCACGGCGGTGAACTGCTCGGCCGGGTCGCCCGGACGGCGGCCGTCTGGGTGGTGGCGCTCGCGCTGCTCACCGTCGGCGCCCGGCACACGTTCGCCGTCCCGCTCGGCAACGACCTCGTCGAGCAGCTCGGCGGCGCCCTCGGCCTGGCCCCCGAGGTCGGCTTCCACGCCGAGGCGGCGAGCACCATCGGCCTCGGGCTGCTCTGGCTGCTGGTCGTCCTGGCGGCCGCCTTCGCCGTCTCCCGCCGGGCGCCGCTGCCGAGGGCCCTGGTGCCGTTCCAGCAGGCCGTCCGCCCGGCCGCGTTCGCGATGCTGCTGGTGCTGCTCGCCTACGTGGCGATCGGGGTGGTGGCGGGCCTGCTGACCGCCGCCGTGCACGGCAATGCGCGGGAGACGATGGCCGTGCTCCTGCTGGCCCTGCCCAACCTGGTCTGGCTGGCGTTCGGCGTCGGGCTCGGCGCCGAATGGCACGGCCACCTGGCGGGCGCGGTGGGTCTTCCGGTGCCGAAGTCGCTGGCCGCGGTGCTCCGCGCACCGGACGGCCAGGAGGCCACCGTCAGCCTCGGCACCCTCGCGGAGCAGGACGCCCGCGCCTGGTGGCTGCTGCCGCTGGCCGCCGTGCTGATGCTCGCGGCCGGGTTCCTCACCGCGTACCGCTCGCCGAGTGGTGTCCGGGTCTGGCGGCACGCCGTCCGGCTGGGCGCGGCGGCGGCCGTCACGATGCTGCTGGTGGGCGTCTGGACCCGGGTGTCCGCCGACTACGGGCTCTCGGTGCTGGGCGTCGGTGTCGGCGAGGGCGGGCTCGGCGACCTCCTCGGGTCCGTCCTCGGCGGGAGCAACCCGCTGGCCGGCCTCGGCGGCGGCTCGCTCTCGCTCAGCGCGCAGCTCTGGGTGGCCGTCCCGCTGGCGGCGGGGTGGGGGCTGGTGGCGGGGTGGCTGGGCGGCCTGCTGGCGGCGGGGCTGGGGCGGCCCGGCGAGGTGAAGAGCCCCTAGCGCTGCCCCGAGCGGCCCGGCCCTGAGCGGCCCGGCCCTGAGCGGCTCGGGTCAGGTCAGATCGGGTCGGCTCGGGTCGGCTCGGCTCGGGTCGGAGTGGGCCGGCGGGGCTCGGAAAGCGGAACGGCTCGGAGAACGGAGCAGCTCAGAACAGGTCGGCGATCAGGACCACCGCCGGGGGGACCGCCTGGCCGAGGGCGCCGCGCCAGAGTCTGGGCTCGGAGACGAAGAGCGTGATCCCGCCGGCGATCATGAACGCGCTCACGTAGGTGATCAGCGCGCGGCCGGTCGTCCCGTGCCCGGTGTGCAGGGCGGTGACCCCGACGCCGAGGCCGAGCGCGAGGAACAGGTTGTAGAAGCCGACGTTGAAGCGCCAGAGCCGGACCTCGGGCGCGTCCGCCGTGCTGCCGGTGAGCAGGTAGCGGACCCGGGGATGCCCGTAGAGGAAGCTCTCCAGCGGCCACACGATCACGTGGATCGCTGCGGCGAGCAGGGCGAAGAGCTGGCTGACGGCGTTCATGAGGGCTCCGCGTTCGGGGGAGGGGCTCGGGCCGGGCGGGTTCAGTGCTGAGGCGGGCGGACGACCGGGGCCGCCCAGGGCGGGGGCTCGGGGACGACGGGCGGTTCGGTCGGACCGGACGAACCGATGACCGGGACGACCTGGGTCGGCGGGCCGCCCGAGCGCCACGCCTCGCCGGGCCCGGCGCCGGCGCCGGCGGCGATGGCGGCCCGCAGTTCGGCGATGAACTGGAGACAGTCGGCGTACCGCTGTTCGGGGGCCTTGGCGAGCGACCTGGCCACCACGGCGTCCACGGCGGGGGACAGGTCGGGGCGGTGGTCGCGCAGGGTGGGCGGCGGGTCGTTGAGGTGGGCCCAGAGCAGCGCGAGATCGCTCTCGCGGCGGAACGGCGGCGCCCCGGCCAGCATCTCGAACACCACGCAGCCCAGGCCGTACTGGTCGCAGCGGCCGTCCAGCGGCCGGCCGGAGATCTGCTCGGGCGCGGCGTAGTCCAGGGTGCCGACGATCTGGCCGACACTGGTCAGCCCGCTGAGCGAGAGCGACTTCTTGGTCAGCCCGAAGTCCGCCAGGTAGAGGTGTTCGGGGTGTTCGCTGTCGGTCCCGGCGGCGACCAGCACGTTGCCGGGCTTCACGTCCCGGTGGACCAGGTCGCGGTCGTGCGCGGCGTCCAGGGCCGAGGCGATCTGCAGCGCCAGCCGGGCGGCCCGCTCGGCCGCGAACGGGCCGCCGCGGTTCATCAGGCCGCGCAGGTCGCCGCCCTGGACGTAGCGCATCGCGATGAACAGGATGCCGTCGGCCTCGCCGGCCTGGAACACCGGGATGATGTGCGGATGGTCGATCGCGGCGGCGGCCTCCGACTCGTGCATGAACCGCTGCCGGAACACCTCGTTGCGGGCCAGCTCGGGCGCCAGCAGCTTCACCGCCACCGTCCGGCCCAGCCGCAGGTCCTTGGCCCGGTAGACGACCGCCATGCCGCCCCGCCCGATCTCGGCCTCCAGCCGGTAGCCGGCCACCTGGCGGCCGACCATGCCGGACGGCAGGCTGGGGGAGCTCTCCGGCTCGCGCGGGGAGCGGGCGGGCTCCGTGCCGGGCAGGTGCGTGCTGTCACCGGATTCGGCGCGGCGCGGTTCCGTACCGGCGGGCTCTGCGTCGTCGGGCTGCGAACCGCCGGGCTGCGAACCGGCGGGCTCTGCGTCGCCGGGTTCCGAACCGCTGGGCTGCGAACCGCTGGGCTGCGAACCGCCGGGCTCTGCGTCGCCGGGGCTCGCGTCGCGGGGTGCGGGGCGGCGGGGCTCCGTGCCGCCGGGCTCCGTGCCACCGTGCTCCGCCTCGGTGCCACCGTGCCCTGCCTCGCCGGGTTCGGGGTGGCGCGGGTTCGGTCCGTCCGGCCGGTCCGGGGGGATCACGGCTCACCCGTCCGGGTCGGCTCGTACGCGCCGGGCGGGGCGGGCGGCGCCGCCTGCGGGCGCCCGGCGACCGCGTAGGTCTGCAGCTGGAGGCCGTCGCAGTAGCACCAGCGGTCGTGCACCGGGTCGAACACCCAGAGCTCCTCGCCGTCGATCACCAGCCCGATCCGCAGGCCGCGTGACCGGTCCCGGAACGTCTCCAGGTCGCTGCTGCCGGCGGCGAGGTCCTCCAGCAGGGAGCGGTAGCGGGTCAGGGCCCCCTCGGCCTCGGCCAGCGCCGGGCGCGGGTCGGCCGTGCGGGCGGGCGGGCCGAGGGCGCCCGGCGGCGCCTCGGGGAGGGAGACCAGGAGCCGGCCGTCCACCCAGGTGGACCAGCCGTTGGAGCAGAGCACCTGCCCCCAGTCGCCCTGCCGGCCGATCAGCCGGACCGGCAGCAGCGGGTCCAGCGGGGTGGAGGGCCGACCCGGGTCCGGCGCCGCCCAGGTGGCCATCCCGCCCGGCGGGGCGACGTGGGTCGGGCTGAACTCGAACTCGTCCATGGGCGGCTGCCTGTCTCCCGGCTGCTTGTCGCAGGGCTGCTTCCGGTGTTCCCGATGCTCGCGCTACTTCCGCATGATCGCCGGCTCCTGCCGGCGCAGCAGTGCCAGCACGGCGACGCCCAGCACCGCCGAGAGGCCCACCAGCATGCCCATGCAGCGCAGCCAGCGGGTGCGGTCGGGGCGGAACAGCGGGTCGGCGGTGATCGCGGTCGGGAAGACCGTGTGCAGGTCGATGGTCTGGGCCATGGCGGCCAGACCCCAGCGCGACGGCACCAGCCAGGCGAACTGCTCCAGACCGGGAACCCCGTGCAGCTTCAGCATGGCGCCGCTGAAGACGATCTGCACCACCGAGAGGAGCACCAGCATCGGCATGGTGGCCTCCTCCTTGCGGACCAGCGCCGAGACCAGCAGTCCGAGCATCATCGCCGAGAAGGAGAGCAGCGCCACGGCCAGGATCAGCTCGGCCAGCGGCGGCAGCACGACGCCGCTGTGCACCCGCACCCCCGTGGCCAGCGTGGGGCTGAGCTCGACCCCGGCGAGGCCGACGGTGGTCAGCACGCCCGCCTGCACCACCGTGATCGTGCCGAGCACCACCACCTTGGAGACCAGGTACGCCGATCTGGACAGCCCGACCACCCGTTCGCGCTGGTAGATCGGCCGTTCCTTGACGATCTCGCGGACGGCGTTGGCGGAGCCGGTGAGCAGCCCGCCGATGCAGAGCGTGAGCACCACGTTGATGGCGTTCTCGGAGGTGATCCGGGAGCCGGCCATGGCCCGGCACATGACGCCGATGATGAACGGCAGGGCGATCATCACGGTGAGGAAGAGCCGGTCGGCGGCCAGCACGGCGGTGTAGCGGCGGACCAGGGTGGCCAGTTGGGACGCCCAGCCCTGCGGCTTCTCCGGGCCGATCGGGCTCCCGCCGGCCGGGGCGGCGTACGGGGCGGGGACGGCCGGCAGCGCGCCGGCGGCCACGTACCGCTGGTACTGCGGGGACTCCCGGAACCGGCGCTGCCAGGCGGCGTGGTCCTCGCTCTCGAACGCCTCGAAGGCCTCCGGCCACTCGGTGTAGCCGAAGAACTCCAGCGCCTCGTCGGGCGGGCCGTAGTAGGCGGTCCGGCCGCCGGGGGCCAGCACCAGCAGCCGGTCGCAGACGGACAGGCTCAGCACGCTGTGGGTGACCACGACGACCGTGCGGCCGTCGTCGGCGAGGCCGCGCAGCATCGTCATGACCGAGCGCTCCATGCCCGGGTCGAGGCCGGAGGTCGGCTCGTCGAGGAAGAGCAGCGAGGGCTTGGTGAGCAGCTCCAGGGCGACGCTGACGCGTTTGCGCTGGCCGCCGGAGAGGCTGGAGATCACCAGGTCGGCCCGGCTCTCCAGGCCGAGTTCGCGGATCACCTCGTCGACCCGGGCCTCGCGTTCCTCCCTGCTGGTGTCGCCGGGGAACCTTAATTCGGCCGCGTAGGAGAGGGCGCGGCGGACGGTGAGCTGGGTGTGCAGGATGTCGTCCTGCGGTACCAGGCCGATCCGGCGGCGCAGTTCGGCGTAGTCGCGGTAGAGGTCGCGCCCGTCGTAGAGGACGGTGCCCTCGTCGGCGGGGCGCAGCCCGGTCAGGGCGTTGAGCAGGGTGGACTTTCCGGCGCCGCTCGGCCCGGCCACCGCGAGCAGGGCCTTCTCGGCGAGCGGGAAGCCCACGCCGTCGAGCAGCACCCGGTGGTCGGGACCGACCCGGACCACCAGGCCCTGGACGTTGAGCGAGATCTCGCCGGTGTCGGTGTACTCGACCAGTTCGTCGCCGGACAGGCAGAGCGCGGAGTGGCCGATGCCGACGATGTCGGCCGGGCCGACGGGGGCCCGGTCCACCGGACGGCCGTTGAGGTAGGTGCCGTTGTGGCTGGACAGGTCGACGATCTCGTGGCCGCCGTCGGGGAGGGTGCGCAGTTCCGCGTGGTGGCGGGAGACCACCAGGTCGTCCAGGACGAGGTCGTTGTCGCCCGCCCGGCCGATCCGCACCGTCCGTCCCGGCAGCCGGATGATCGCGCTGGGTGCGCGGAAGACGCCCGAGGCCTGCGGGGCGATCAACGACGGCCGTTCGCCGACGGCGGGCGCGGGCAGGCCGGCGAAGCTCGCGGACGGGCCGTCGGCCGGATCGCCGAACCGCAGCCGGGTGCCCGGGCCGACGTCCTCCTGCCGGATCCGGCGGCCGTCGGTGAAGGTGCCGTTGGTGCTGCCGACGTCCTCCAGGAGCCAGTGGCCGGCGGCGGCGCGCAGCACGGCGTGGTGCCAGGAGACCCGGGGGTCGTCCAGGACGATCTCGCTGGTCGGGTCGCGGCCGACGTGGTAGGCCCGGCCCGGGTCGATCAGCTGCGAGTCCGAGTCGGTGACGAGTACCAGTGGCGGCGCGTCGGGTGCGCCTGCGCGCTCTCCCATGCCTGGGATTCTAGTCCGGACGGGCGGGCGCAGCAGGGCGGGACCGCGGTGTGCCCCGTCGTGGCCAGGCGGCGTGACCTGTGGCGGGCAGGGCGTGCGGGCGTCGGCCGGCACCGCGTGGGGGCGGTGGCAGGCACAGCGTGGGGGCGGTGGCGGGCAGGGCGTGCGGGCAGTGGCGGGACCGAAAAATTGGACTGGACCACTGGATCGGCGCCGGGCCGCTGCCCTATCGTTCGGGGTGCCGCCCCGCCGTCCGTGGGTGCCGCCCTGTCATCTGCCGTGCACGACTCCTTTTGCCGTGCACGACTCCTTGCGAGCCCCGGGGATGGACACATGAGCGTCTGGCCGCAGTTGCGCGACTCCCGGCACGTCCGGGCCGGCCGGGCCCCCGGGACGATCCTGCGCTGCGGGCTGATGGACACCATGCTGGCCGACCTCTCCGTCTCGGTCGTCCTCTTCTTCCAGCAGGCGCTGGACGAGGACCGGCTCGCCGCCGGGCTGGCCCGGGCGCTTGAGCGGGTCCCCGTGTTCGCCGGACGGCTGCGCACCGTCGACGGCGCCCTGGAGGTGGTCTGCGACGACTCCGGTGTCCCGGTGGACGGTTACGACGTCGACGGCACCCTCGCCGAGGCGATGGGCCGGCTCACCTCGGCCGGCGCGCAACTCGTCGACCCGGTGGACGCCCCCGCCGCGCGGGCCGGCGGCGTCCCGCTGCTGACCGTGCGGCTCACCCGGCCCTCCGCCGGCGGCACCGTGCTCGGCTGCTCCTGGCACCACGCGATCGGCGACCTGCAGAGCTTCATGCTGTTGATGCACGCCTGGTCCGCCGCGGTCGAGGGCGAGGAGCTTCCCGAGGCCGAGCTGATCGAGGATCAGGACGCGATGCTCGACGGCCTGTTGCCCGCCGAGGACTGCGGCCGGCCGGGATTCCGGCTGCCCTCGCCGGTCGAGGCCGCCGTCCTGGCCCGCGAGGTGGCGGCCGGGCCTCGGGCCAACCGGACCGTCCAGATCTACTTCGGTGACGACGAAATCGCCCGGATGCGTGCGGACTTCGAGAAGGAGTCGGGTCGGCGTCTCTCCTCGGGCGACGCGATCTGCGCCCATGTCGTCTCGGTCGTCCGCGAGTTGGACGGCGACCGGGAGGAGCGCCGGCTGACCGTCCCGGTCAACGCGCGCCGCCCGCTCGGCCTGCCGGCGTCCCTGGTGGGCAACCTGCTCAGCGAGGTCCACCTCGCGCAGGTGCCGGAGGACGGGCCGGCCGCACTCGCCGCCGCCCTCCGGACGGCGGTCGAGGACTTCACCGGGGAGCACCTCAACCTCCGCTCCAACCTGGCCTTCCTGGAGTCGCTCGGACGCGACCGGCTGCGCGACTGCGTGCCGCTCGGCTTCGACCCGGAGCAGCGCCGGTTCAGCTTCTCCAACTGGAGCCGGTTCGGGGCGTACCGGATCCGCTTCCAGGGCTGCCGGCCGGTGTTCTTCAGCCCGGCCGCCAACTACCCGCTGCCGTGGGTCTCCTGGACGGTCGAGGGCTTCCACGGCACCGGACTGCTCACCACCGTCGTGCTCCCGGCCCGGCTGGCCGCCCGGCTGCGCGGTGCCGAGGGCCGGGCCGCGCTGCACCGCCACCGCGACCCGGCGGACGTGCTGCCGGCGGTGGCCGCCACGGTTCCCAAGGTGCTCTGAAAGGCGCGCTGAGCGGCGTCGGGTGGCGTACCGGTTGGCTTCGGGAGGCGTGTCGGGTGGCGCCCGGGGCGGGCCGCCCGGGGTCATGCCGGGAGCGGGCCCCGGGGCATGCCGGAGGGGGACGGCCGCCGCCCGGCCGCCCCCCTCCGCCCTCCCGGTCGGATCAGGCCGGGAAGGCCTCCTCGATCGCCGTCCAGAGCTGCACCCGGGCCCGCAGGGCGAGGCGGACGGTCTCCGCGCAGGCGGCCCACTTGGCGTCGTCGTCGCCGTTGAGGTCGATCAGCATCTGCATCGCCATCGGCGTGTGCTGCTCACCGTCCACCTCGATGTGCCGGGCGAGGTAGTCCTTGAAGACGGTCAGCGCGCTGTCCGGGTCCTCGATCTTGATGACCTGCGCGAACATGTCGGGGATGAGGTCTTCGCGGCCGAACGCGAAGGCGGCGGCGCGGCAGTGGACCGGGGCGTTCTCGATGATCTCCCAGGTGGTCGAGGTGAAGTCCACGGCGGCCTGCGGAACCCCGGCGCCCTTCAGCGCCTCGGGGACCGCGGTGCCCGAGCGCAGCAGCCCCAGGAAGTCCTCGACCGGCTTGGGGTCGGCGCCGGCCTGCCGCATGCCCTCGACGTACAGCTCGAAGTGGCTGGTGTAGCCCTCGCCGAGCTCGTCGCTCTCCTCCACCAGGACGATCTCGTTGATCAGCCGGCGGCTTGCGGTCGGCCCGTTCGGGACCCACGGCACCTCGACGCTCGTCAGCTCGCGCTGGAGGCTCTTGAGCAGTGACATGAAGTCCCAGACCGCGAAGACGTGCCGGTCCAGGAAGGTGCGGACCCGCCCGATGCTGTTCAGGCCGCCGTAGACGGTGTGGCCGACGACCTCGCGGCGCAGCGGGTCGATGGCCTGCTGGAGGCTGCTCAGGCCGGGGTGCGAACGGTCCCAGTGGTAGCGGTTGGTGGACATGTGGGGCTCCTCACGGGGGAAGGGGCTGGTGCGGGGTTGGTGCTGGTGCGGGGTGGTGCTGGTTCGGGTCGGGTGCGGGGTGGGGCGGGCTACTTCATGACGGCGCGCAGGGCGTGCCGCAGCTGTTCCCGGCCGGGCTGGAGGGCGCGGTCGAGGGCGGGGGCGAAGGGGAGCACCGCGCCGTCCGGGCGGGTGACCCGGCGCGGCGGGGCGGTCAGCCGCATCTCCTCGGCGGCGGTGGCCAGCACCTCGGCGCCGATGCCGCAGCTGCGGTTGGAGTCGTCGACGACCACCAGCCGGCCGGTGCGCTCCAGCGAGGCGGCCAGCGCCTCCCAGTCGAAGGGGTGGAGGGTGCGGGGGTCGAGCACCTCGACCGAGATCTCGTCGGCCAGTTCCCCGGCGACCGCCAGTGCGTCGTGCACCAGGTGGCCGACGGCGACCAGGGTGACGTCGGTGCCCTCCCGGTGCACGCGCGCCGAGCCGAGCGGGATCGGCGCCAGCTCCCAGGTGACCGTCTCGCGGACGGGCAGCGCCGCGGCCGGCGCGAACACGATGACCGGGTCGGGGTCGCGGACGGCCGAGCGGAGCAGACCGTAGGCGTCGGTCGGGGTGGCGGGCACGACGGTCTTCACCCCGGCGTGGGCGAACAGGCTGTACGGGTGGTCGGAGTGCTGGCCGGCCCAGCCGTCCCGGGAGCCGGAGCCCGGGACCAGGCAGGTCAGCGGGACGCCCGCCTGGCCGCCGGTCATCAGGGAGAACTTGTGGGCCTGGTTGACGAGTTGCTCGAAGACGAGGAAGAGCAGCGAGGGGATCTGGAACTCCAGCACCGGGCGGTGGCCGGCCAGGGCCGCACCGATCGCCATCGCGGTGAAGGCCTGTTCGGAGAGCGGGGTGTCGACGATCCGCTCCGGGCCGAAGCGGTCGAGCAGCCCGAGGGTCGGACCGGCCAGGCCGGCACCGATGTCCTCGCCGAAGACGCAGACCGCGGGGTCGGCGGCGAGTTCGTCGGCCAGCGCCCGGTTGAGCGCCTTGGTGTAGGAGAGCCTGGTCATCCCACCGCCCCCGCCCGCGGCTTCCGCCCGTCGGCGTACAGGTACGTCAACGCGCCTGCCGGGTCCGGGTGTTCGGAGGCGAGTGCGAACCGCTCGGCCTCCGCGAGCTCGGCGGCCACCCCGGCGTCCAGTTCGGCCGCGCGGGCGTCGCCGATCTCGGCGGCGGCCCGGGGCAGCGGGTCGCGGGCACGCCAGGCGTCCACCTCCTCCGCCGTGCGGTAGTGCAGCTTCATCCGCCGCTCCATGGTGTGGTGGCCCTCGAAACGGTAGGTGCGGCACTCCAGGAAGCCGGGGCCGCCGCCGGTGCGCGCCCGGTGCACGGCCTCCTCGGCCGCTGCCCGGACGGCCTCGGTGTCCATCCCGTCGACCGTCACCGCCGGGATGCCGAAGGCGGCGGCGCGGCCGACCGCGCTGCCGGCGACCGCGGTGGCGGCGGGCAGCGTGGTCGCGTAGCCGTTGTTCTCGCAGACGAAGACCACCGGCGCCCGCCACATCGCGGCCAGGTTGAGCGACTCCAGCAGCACGCCCTGGTTGAGCGCTCCGTCGCCGAAGAAGGAGACCGCCACCGTGCCGTCGCCGGCCTGCCGGGCCGCCCAGGCGGCACCGACCGCGATCGGCGCGCCGGCGCCGACGATGCCGTTGGCGCCCAGGATCCCCAGCGAGAGGTCGGCGGCGTGCATCGAGCCGCCCCGCCCCTGGTTCAACCCGTCGACCCGGCCCGCCAGTTCGGCCAGCAGCCGATGCGGCTCGGCGCCCCGGGCGAGCACGTGGCCGTGGCCGCGGTGGGTGGAGGTGAGCCGGTCGCCGGGGCCCAGCGCGGCGCAGACGCCGACCGCGACGGCCTCCTGCCCGATGTAGGGGTGGATGCCACCGGTGATCACCCCTGACTTCACCAGGCGGAGCGCCAGCTCCTCGAAGCCGCGGATCAGCCGCAGCATCCGGTACCGCTGCGCGGGGCTGCCGAGAGGGGCGACGGGCGTGAGTGGCGTGACGGGTGCGAGCGGCGCACTGGGGACGAGCTGCGCACCGGGGACGAGTGGCGCGGCGGGCGTCCGGGTCGGCGCCGTCACCGTGCTCCCCGCCAGAGCGTCGGGCAGATGTCCGGGTCGGCGTAGTCGGGACGGCCGTCGGCGGTGCGGCGGACCACCACGTCGTGGTTGTAGACCACCGTGCCGCCGTCCGGCCGGGTGGCCCTGCGGTACGTGTTGGCGCCGTCCTGGAGGTGCAGCGAGACCGCCCGGCGGGGCGTGGCGGCGAGGTTGGGGCCGCTGCCGTGATAGGTGCGGCAGTGGTGGAAGCTCACGTGCCCGCGCGGGATCGGCATCGGCACCTTGCGGACCTGCTGCCCGTTGAAGCGGGCGTTCTCCGCCAGGAGCTCCTCCAGCTCGGACCGGTCGCGGTGGGCGAAGTGCCGGGTGGAGTCCTCGCCGGAGTCCAGCTCGCGCCAGCGGTGGCTGCCGTCGATCATGGTGATGGTGCCGTTCTCCTCGTGGCAGTCGTGGAACGGCAGGAACGCGGTGAGCATCCGCTCGGAGGACGAGGTCTGCCAGTAGTGCTTGTCGAAGTGCCAGGGCACCTGGTTGCTCGGCTCCTCGGGGACCGGCGGCTTGTAGATCAGCGTCGCCTGGAAGACCCGGATCTCCTCGGCCTCGGCGAGCAGCGCGGCGACGGCGCCGAGCAGCGGCTTGCGCAGGATCGCGCCGATCGCGTCGCTCTCGAAGTGCACGTAGTCGTTGTGCCGCTGGACCGGGCCGTGCGAGGGCTCCCAGGAGGCCAGGTGCGGCGGGCGGACGGGCAGTTGGCGGTCCCGGTGGCCTTCGTAGTACTTCTCGGTGGCGGCCTGGAGCGTGTCCAGTTCCTCGTCGCTGAACAGCCGGCGGGAGAGGTACCAGCCGTGTTCGAGGTAGCCGGCCACCTCCTCGGGGGTGGGCAGCAGCGCGCTCTCGGCCTCGGTGAGCTGGAACTCCGTCGCAGTGGTCATGAGTTGTGGCCTCCTTCGGGCGGTCGGGGGTGGTTCAGGCGGAGGCGACGGCGTTCTGGCGCTCGACGGCCTCGTACAGTGCCTTGATGTTGGCGGTGCCGAAGGTGCCCGCGCCCTGGCGCTCGATCAGTTCCAGGAAGTACGTCCGGCGCGGGTGGGTGGAGCGGGCGAAGATCTGGAACAGCTGCCCGCCGTGGTCCTGGTCGACCAGCACGTCGAGTTCGCGCAGCGTCCCGACCGGGATGGCCGTGCCGCCGAGCCGCTCGGCCAGCGCGTCGTAGTAGGCGCCCGGGGTGCTGAGGAACTCCACGCCGCGGCCGCGGATGGTCCTGACGGCGGTGGCGATGTCGTCGGTGCGGAAGGCCAGGTGCTGGACGCCGGCGCCGCCGTGGTCGGCGAGGAAGGTGTCGATCTGGCCGGGGCGGCGGCCGGTGTCGGGCTCGATCAGGGTGAAGGTGACCTCGCCGGAGGCGCTCTGCACGACGCTGGAGTCCATCGCCTGCTCGCCGACCTCGATGTACTCGCCGAAGATCCGGTGCAGGCCGAGCGCGGCCTCGCAGAACCGCACCGCGGGTGCCAGCTCGCCGGCCGGGACGCAGATCGCGGCGTGGTCGAGGGCTTCCAGCAGGGTGGCGGTGCCGGTGCCGGTGCCGGTGGCGTCGGCGTTGGCGGACCGGGAGCCGGCCGAGCCGTGACCGCGTTGCGGCTCCTGCCCGCTCGCCGGCTCCTGCCCGGCCTGCGGCTCCTTCCCGGCCTCCGGCGGCTGGGGCACGAACCGCAGGGCCAGGTCGCCGAAACCGGCCACCAGGCGGCCGTCGCGATCCAGCACGCGGGCGCCGTGCCGCTCGGCGCGCTCCAGCGAGGCCTGCGGGTCGGTGCAGCCGAGCGCGATGACCGCGACGCCGTCGCCGTGCCGGGCGACGTACTCGGCGACCGGGTGGGCGGGGTCGGCGGCCGAGAGCAGGCGCAGCCGGATGCCGCCCTGGCGCAGGTGGACGGCGCGCACGCCGCCGGGTGCGGTCGCTGCGGGCCCCTCGGGCAAGGCCCGTTCGGCGTGGGACTCGCGGGCGACGGACCCCTCGGAGCCGGACTCGATAACGGCGGACTCGCGAGCGGCGGACTCCTCGGGTGTGAAGCCGAAGTCGGCGCAGAGGCCGGCCGCGGCCTTGTCGGCGTCCGCGCAATGGAACTCGACATGGGTGATGGACTGGATGGGCAACGGGATCTCCCCGGAAGTGGCGAAGGACGAGTGGCTGGGTGCGTGGTCGGGGCACGACGCGGCCGAACGCGGCCGGTCCGGGTGCTAGTCGGCGGACCTGGCCGACCTGGCCGACCTGGTGGACGCCGGGCCGAAGACCAGGCTCACGTTGTGGCCGCCGAAGGCGAAGGCGTTGCTCAGAGCGGCCCGCAGCGGAACGGACCGGGCGCCGCCCCGGACGTGGTCGAGCGCGCAGGCCGGGTCGGGATCGGTCAGGTTCACCGTCGGCGGCAGCACGCCCCGGGCCACCGCGAGCGCGGTGACGGCCGCCTCCAACGCCCCTGCCGCGCCGAGCAGATGACCGGTTGCACCCTTGGTGGAGCTGACCGCGGGGCCGTGCTCGCCGAAGACGGCGCGCAGTGCGGCGGTCTCGGCGACGTCCCCCAGCCTGGTGCCCGTGCCGTGTGCGTTGACGTAGCCGATGTCGGACGGCGCCAGGCCCGCGCAGGCGAGCGCGGAGCGCATCGCGTCGGCGGCGCCCTCGCCGTCCGGGCGCGGCATCGTCGGGTGGTGGGCGTCGGTGGACGCCCCCCAGCCGGTGAGGTCGGCGTAGCCGGCCGCCCCGCGGGCGTCCGCGTGCCCGGCCCGCTCCAGTACCAGCACGGCGCTGCCCTCGCCCAGTACGAAGCCGTTGCGGCGGGCGTCGAACGGCCGGCTGGCCTGCTCCGGGTCGTCCCAACCGGACGACAGGGCGCGGGCGTTGGTGAAAGCGGAGGCGATCGTCGGGTGAAGGGAAGACTCGCTGCCGCCGCAGACCACCACGTCGGCGTCGCCGGCCCGGATCAGCCGCAGTCCCTCGGCGACGGCCTGGGCACCGGCCGCGCAGGCCGTCACGATCGCCGAACTGAAGCCCCGGATGCCGTGCTTGATGGCGATCCGGGCGGTGGCCATGTTGGAGAGCATGCCGGGGAGCAGGTACGGGGTGACGCCGGGCCGACCGCGCTCCAGCCGGCGGTGCGACTGCTGCTCGAAGGTCTCCAGCCCGCCGCCGCCGGTGGCCAGCACGACGGCGGTGCGGTGCGGGTCGGCGTCCCGGCCGACGACCAGGCCGGCGTCGGCGAGCGCGTCGTCGGCGGCCGCCAGGGCGAGCAGCACGAACCGGTCCACGCAGCGGGTCTCGGTCGGCGGCAGCACCTCGCGCCCGTCCACGGCCGGGGCGAGCCCGGCGGCGGTGAGCCAGCCGTGCGCGGTGTGGCCCTCCGGCAGGGCGCGGATGCCGGAGCGGCCGGCGGTCAGCGCCCCGAAGACCTCGGCGGGCGTGCGGCCGACCGGCGTGACCAGGCCGATGCCGGTGACCACGGCGGCCGGCCGGCCGCTGTCGTGGCCCGTCACCGGCCGGTCGCCGATTCGAGGTGGCGCCGGCGCAGCAGTACCTTGCGGACCTTGCCGGTCGGGCCGAGCGGGATGTCGTCGCCGGTCACCACCAGCACCTGGCGGACGGTGGCCGCGGCGGCCTCGTCGAGTGCGGAGGTGACCGCCTTGGTGCGGTCGGCCGACGGGTCGGCGCCCGGGGCCAGGACCAGCAGCACGTCGGTGACCACCTGCCCGCCGGCCTGCACCGCGACCACCGTGCAGTCCGCCACGTCGGGGCAGGCGGCCAGCACCCGTTCCTCCGACATGGCGGTGAACAGCCGCTTGCCGTCGCCGAGTTCGACCGAGTCGACGAGCCGGTCCACGTGGTAGTAGTAGCCCTCCTCGTCCCGGTACATCAGGTCGCCGGTGAGGAAGCGGCCGCGGAGCCTGGTCCGGAAGGTGGTGGCCGAGTCGTTCCAGTAGCCGAGCGCCAGGGTGGGGGAGGAGGTGGCGAGTTCGCCGACCTCGCCCGGCCCGAGCGGCTCGCCGTCCGGTCCGACGACCTCGCAGTCGACGAAGGCGTGCGGGCGTCCGACGCAGCGGCCGTACCGCTCGGTGCCGGGGCCGTGGGTGATGAAGAAGTGCGAGTGGCCCATCTCGGTGGAGCCGAGGCCGTCGACGAACAGCGATCCGGGCAGGCGGACCCGGCCCTCCCGGGTCACCGCCTCGCGGCTGCCGGCCGCGATCAGCCGCCGGATGTGCACCTCGTGGGCGCAGTCGCCGGTGTTCCACCAGAGTGCGACCGACTCCAACTCCCGTGCGGACAGGTCGTGATGGGCCAGCTCGGCCCAGGTGGCGGCGAAGCCGATCACCCCGGTGGGCCGCCAGTCCTCGATCGCGTCCAGCACCCCGGCCCCCGACTGCCGGGAGAGCACGGCGAGTCGGGTGTGGGAGCTGAGCGCCAGGTTGAGGGCGATCAGGGTGGCCGCGTGCGGCGCGGGCAGCGCACTGAGCATCCGCTCCTGCCCCTGCGGGCGGGGCAGCCGGAGGCGGTGCCGGATCGCCGCGTACAGGCTCGCGTGCGAGTGGACGACGGCCTTGGGCATCCCGGTGGTGCCGGAGGAGTGGGTGATCGCCACCGGGTCGCCCGACCAGTGCCGGTAGGGCGCAGGCGCGGCCTCCGGGTCGCCCGCGCCGAGCGTGGAGATCTCCGGGAACGCCGGCGCACCGGCGTCGTGTCCGGCCAGCGCGGCCAGGTGGGCCGGGTCGGCGAGGATGCCGACCGGCCCCACCTTGGCGATGTAGCGGGCGGCGCGCTCGCCGTCGAGGTTGGGATTGAGCAGGGCCGGGACGGCGCCGAGCCGGGCGAGCGCGAGGAAGGCGAGCACGTGGTCGGCGGCGTCGGAGGCGTACACCACCACCGGGTCGCGGCGGCCGACGCCGAGCGCGTGCAGCGCGGCGGCGCGGGCCCGGACGGCGCGGTCCAGCTCGTGCAGGGTGAAGGGCTGCCAGGCGGCGTGGTCGTCCACCGGGGTGTCGAAGGTCAGCAGCGGTTCGTCCAGACCGAGGCCCAGGGCCAGCCGGCTGGACAGGACGTTGCCGGCGCCGACGTCCGGGTCGTCCGCCAGGAGGGTGCGGATACTGCGGATGCTCACGGTGGTGGATCCTTCCCATGGTGCTGGGCGTACTGCGGCGGGACGCGGCGTGCGGGGCCGCTCGCGCGGGTGCGGGGTGACGGTGTGCGCACGGGTGGTGTTGTGCGCTCGGGTGGTGCTGTGCGCCCGGGGGGCGGCGGCGCAGCCGGGGGTGGTGCTGCGGCGGTGCTACGGCGGTGCTCTCGGGTGACGGTGGTGCGGGTGCTGCGTGCGGTCAGGCGGCGGTGACGAGGACGGCGACGGCCCGGTCCGTGCCGGTCCTGCCGTCGTCCGGTCCGGTGGCCGCCTGCCCGGAGGCGCTGCCCGGTTGGACATCGCCCGGTCCGGCGGCGCCCGGTTCGGAGGCGTCGGCCCGTTCGCCGGCGCCGGGGTCGGCCTGTTCCGCGGCGACGATCAGGACGTGGTCGGCGTCGCCGTCCGCGAGGAGCAGGGCGGCGAGGTCGAGTGCGTCCTGCGGCAGCCCGTCCGGTGGCGCCTCCACCGGGCTGATCGCCACCACGGGCCCGGTCAGGCCCCAGCGGGCGGCGATGTGCCCGAGGACGGCGTTCGGGTTGGACTGGAAGAACAGCAGCGGAGGCACCCGCCGACCGGAGGACGCGGCCTCCTCGATGGCCCGGGCGGTGGCGCGGTCGCCGCCGGCGCTGGCCAGCAGCAGGGCGGTCCGGCCGGGCGCCGGGGCGGCGCCGTGGTGGGCCCGCAGGCAGCGCTCGGCGGCCTCGGCGACCAGCGGGTTGAAGGAGGAGGCGGAGAAGCCGGGGAGCGGGGGCAGCCGGTCGGGCAGGTCGGGGGCGGCGCGGCCGGGGTCCGGCCAGCGGGCCCGGGAGAGGATGCGCAGCTCGGTCATGGGGCGGCCACCAGGAGTGCGGTGTTGGCGCCGCCGAACGCGGAGTTGAGGGTGAGCGCGTAGCGCGGCCGGGCGCTGCGCGGGCCGTCGAGGACGAGGTCGAGGCCGACGTCCGGGTCCGGGCCGAGCCAGCCGGCGTTGACCGGCAGTCTGCCGTCGCCCAACGTCGCTACGGTGACGGCCAGTTCGAGGAGTGCGGAGGCCTCCAGGGCGTGACCGTGGACGGACTTGCTGGAGCTCACCGGCAGTCGTTCGGCATGAGCCCCGAAGACCCGGCGCAGTGCACTCGCCTCGGCCCGGTCGGCCAGTGGCGAGCCGGTGCCGTTGGCGTTGACGTAGCCGATCTCCGCCGGGCCGACGCCGGCCCGGGCGAGTGCTGCGTGGACGGCCCGCGCCGCTCCCTCGCCGTCCGGCTCGGGGCGGCAGACGTGGTGGGCGTCGCCGGTCCGGCCCCAGCCGGCCAGCCGGGCGAGCACGGTCGCGCCGCGCCGCTCGGCGGCGGGCTCGGCCTCGACGAGCACGGCCGCCGCCGCGTCGCCGAGGAGGGTGCCGGTGCGGCCCGCGCTGAACGGGCGCAGCTCGCCGTCGCGGGAGAGCGCCCGGCCCGCGTCGAAGGCGGCGAAGACGCCCGGCTCGACCAGGTGTCCGGCCGCGACCAGCACCCGGGGGTGCCGCCCGGTGGCGACCAGCGCGGCGGCGTCGGCCACCGCGGTGCCGGCCGCGACGCAGGCGCCGGTGTAGACCCGGGTGACGCCGGGGACCCCCCACGCGGCGGCCGCCCCGGCGGCGACGGCCGTGGTGACCGCCCGGGTGCGCAGGTCGCTGTGGAGCGCGAGCAGGACAGGCATCCCCGGGCCGCCCGGGCCGGCGTGCTCAGTGGCCCCGGCATACTCGGTGGGATCGGCATGCTCGGTGGCCCCGGCGGGCAGGCCGGCCTGGCGGCAGGCCTGGTCCACGGCGTCCAGGACCGCCTCGGCCAGCTCCGTCGGCTCGGGCAGCAGCGCGGCCCGGGTGGTGCGGCGGGCGGAGACGTCGAACCGGGTCACCGTGGTGAAGGCGGTCTTGCCGTGGGCGGCGGCCTCGGCGAGCGCGCCGAGCCCGGTGCCGGCCGCACTGAGCACGCCGACACCGGTGACCACGGGCCGGACGGCGGCGCCGGCGACGGGCGGGGCGTGGCCGGTCATGACGGTGCGGCCCCGGGCGCCGCGGGAACGGGTGCGGCCGGCGCACTCCCGGCGTCGGCCAGGACGGCGGCGCGGAGTACGGCGGTGGCGTCGTCCACGGTCCGGATCGCCTCGAAGGCCTCGTCGTCGAGGTCCGCCTCGATGCCGTAACGCTGCTCGAACTCGGCGATCAGCCAGGTGAGTTCGAGTGATCCGAGCTCCTCGGGGACGGAGTCGGCGGCGCGCTGCCCGAACGCCGCCAGGATCTCCACCACCTCGGCCCGGTCCGGGAGGCCGGGGCCGGTCACGCCGGGCTGCCCGAGGTGGCCGCGGAGGCGGCGACGCGGTCGGCGACGTCGGCGGTGAACTGGTCCAGCGTCATCAGCGCGGTGCTCTCCATCTCGTCCAGGTCGAACTTGACCCCGAACTCGTCCTCGACCTGTACGGAGAGGTCGGCGAGGGCGAGCGACTCCAGGTCGAGTCCGGCCGGGCCGAGGTCGGTGTCGCCGGTGACCTCGGAGACGTCGTACTGCATCTCGGCCAGCGCGGCGAGGACGAACTCGCGGATGCGGTCCTGCATGGTGTGCTCCTTGGTGCCTGCACGCGGCGGCGCGTGCGGTTTGTCGGGGAATTCCGTTCGGGTACGACGGGAGGGCCGGTCCGGTCCGCGGTGAAGGTGCCGCGGGGACGGAGGGGTATTCGCGTCGGCCCGGCCGGGAAGGGCAATGCGGATATTGCGTTCGGACGGGTGGGCGGAGCGGGTTCCGGCGGGGAACCGCGGTTCAGCGGGCGGCCGCGCGCAGGGCGGCCGGGTCGCGCAGCAGCTTTCCGGTGGCGGTGCGCGGAAGCTGCGGCAGGAAGGCCAGCCGGCGGGGCCGCTTGTAGGCGGCGAGCTCCCGGACCAGCCTCTCCTGGACGAGCGTGCGGTCCGCACCGTCCTCGGTGGCGAGGTACGCCTCGATGGCGCCCTCGTCGAAGACCACCACGGCCTCGCGGACGTCCGGCAGGGCCGCCAGGGTCTGCTCGACCTCGGTGAGGTCCACCTTGAGCCCGCCGATCGAGACCTGCGAGTCCCGTCGGCCGAGCACGGTGACCAGTCCGGTGGCCGGCTCCAGGACCGCGGCGTCCCGGGTGTGCAGCCAGCCGTCCGACCAGCGGGTCGGGTCGTCCAGGCCGGGGTACGGCGAGGCGGCCGTCCCGATCTGCAACTCCCCGTCCACCAGCCGGAGGTCCATGCCGTCCACCGGCTGTTTGGCCGGGTGCAGCCGGCCGTTCAGGTCGGTGGCGATGACGCCGAGTTCGGTCATCCCGTACATGGTGCCCAGCGGGACGCCGTACGCCGCGGTGAAGGCGGCCGGCAGGCCGGGGCGGACCAGCTCCCCGGCCACCACCATCCGCCGCAGCCGGGGCAACGGGGGCGGCGAGGCCGCGCCGGCCAGCAGTTCGGCGTGGAAGGGGACGCCGATCACGGTGGTCGGCCGTTCCTGTTCCGCGGCGACGGCGGCGAGGATGCCCGCGGCCGTCATCCGGGCCGGCACGGTCAGCGGTGCGCGGGCGTGCAGGCTGTTCAGCAGTCCGCCGACCAGCCCGAGCACGTGCACCACCGAGGAGAGCAGCACCACCCGGTCGCCCTCGCCAGGGAAGTCCACCAGCTTTCGGTAGCAGGTGAGTTCACGGACGAGGTCGCCGGCGGTGCGGGCGATGACCTTGGCCGGACCGGTGGATCCGGAGCTGAGCTGGACCAGCACGTGGCCGGTGGCCGCCGATCGCCCGCCCGGCAGCCGGACGGCCACCGGATCGACCTCGGAGAAGCCGCGCAGCGCCGCCGAGGTCCGGTGCTCGGACCCTACCAGCACCTGCGGGGCCAGCCGCCCGACCGCGAGGCCGACCTCGTGGTCGGTCAGCCGGTGGTCCAACAGGGCCACCTGGGCGCGCAGTTGCCAGCAGGCCAGCAGGACGGCGACGAAGCCCAGCGAGGGCGGCAGCCGCAGTGCGGCGGTTCCGCCCGGCGCCAGGCCGGCTGCGGTCAGCCGCTCGACCTGCTCGCCGACCAGGGCGCGCAGCGCGTCACGGTCGACGGGTGTGCCGAAGTGAAGGCACTCCTCGCCCCCGGGGCCGGCCAGCAGCAACCGTTCCACCCAGTCGTGGGGGGCGTCGGCGTGCGGCGGTGAAGAGGGCGGAAGTGATGAGAGGGAAATGCCGGTCAACGCCACTCCACGCAGTGAGGAGATTTGACATGGACGCCGTTCTCAACCAATACGGTCAATTCCGTTGCCAGACCTTTGCACAGACGATTGGTCAAATCAAGGTCTATACCAATCTGGTGCAGACCTCCTACGCTGCGGAACCGGGACTGGTCCGAGCGCGGCCGTCCGGGAGCGAGGATGCCCGTGGGACTACTCACGCTGGCCGGGATCGAGCGCGCTGCACGCGCCCAACTTCCCGCAGAAATATGGGACTTCATCGAGGGTGGCAGCGAAGCGGAACGCACCCTCGCGGGGAACCGGGAAATGTTCGGCCGCCACGCACTGCGGCCGCGCACACTCGTCGACGTCTCCGCCTGCTCGACCGCCGTGCGGCTGCTCGGATCCGACCTCCAACTCCCGGTCGGGATTGCCCCGATGGCCTACCACCGGCTGGTCGATCCGGACGGCGAGACGGCGACCGCCCGGGCAGCCGGACGGGCAGGCGCGCTGCTCGTCGCCGGGATCTTCGCCAGCCGCACCCTCGAATCCATCGCCGCCGCGGCCACCGGGCCGCTCTGGCTCCAGCTCTACTGGCTGCGCCGCCGCGACGCGCTCGCCGCGCTGATCGAACGGGCCGAGGCGGCCGGCTTCACCGCCCTGATGCTGACCGTCGACGCCCCCCGGATGGGCCGGCGCCTGCGCGACCTGCGCAACGGCTTCGCCGTCCCGCCGCAGATCCGCGCCGTCAACCTCGACCCGGAGCTGATGGCCACCAGCCACCGGGCCGGCGCCGGCTCCTCCGGCATCGCCGACCACGCGCTGGAACAGTTCGACCCCACCCTGACCTGGGCGGACCTGGCCTGGCTGCGCGAACGCACCCGCCTTCCGCTGGTCCTCAAGGGCGTCCTGACGGCCGAGGACGCCCGGCTCGCCGCCGAGCACGGGGTGGACGCCGTCGTGGTCTCCAACCACGGCGGCCGCCAACTGGACGGAGCGCTGCCCGCCCTCGCCGCCCTCCCCGAGGTCGCCTCCGCCCTCCCGCCGGAGGTGCCGGCCCTGCTCGACGGCGGCGTCCGCACCGGCACCGACATCGCGGTCGCACTCGCCCTCGGCGCCCGCGCCGTGCTGGTCGGCCGCCCGGTGCTCTGGGGGCTCGCCACCGGGGGAGAGGACGGCGTGGCCCGCGTCCTCGGCCTGCTCCGCGACGAACTGGAGCACACGCTGGCCCTGTTGGGCCGCCCCACGCCCGCCGCCCTGGATCGCTCGGCCCTCGCGCCCTGGCCCGTCTGACCACGGCCAGGCTGCCCGAAGGGCCGCCCGCCGAGGCGCGCGGTCGCGAAGCCCGGGGCGCCCTGCGCACGTGACGCGCCGCCCGTTCGAAGCGTTCCCGCACACCCCGGGCGGGCGTCCCGTACCCCGACTCCGGGCCACCCGGTGCCCGCCCACAGCCCGGCAGCGCCGACAGCTCGTACAACCCCGACAGCTCGTACAGCCCCCGCAGCCCCGACAGAAGGACCGACGCCATGAAGAACCAGGACGCCTTCCCCGGCTGGGACTGGGACGACCCCGAGGGCCTCGCCGCCCGCCTCGACGAGGTCAGCGACCGGGTCGCCACCTGCAAGACCCTCGAACCGGTCGACCGGCTCCCGCACGACCACCACGACTTCCGCGAACTCGGTCTGACCGGCATCGAGTTCGCCGCCTTCCGGACGGCCCACCCGGCTGGCCTCGGCACCGACCTCACCGCCCTGACCAGCCCCGACACCGCCACCGAGCCGGGCACCCTCTACCGCGTCGACGGCGACCGCTGGTTCACCCAGCTCGACATCGGCCGGCCGCTGCCCTTCGCCGACGCCAGCGTCGACTGGGTCTACGCCGAGCACCTGATCGAGCACGTCACCCTGCCGGTCGCCGTCGGCTGGCTGCGGGAGGCCCGGCGCGTGCTGCGTCCCGGGGGCGTCCTGCGCCTCACCACCCCCGACCTGGCCCGCTACCTGGTCGGCTACGCCACCAACGACGGCTTCCTCGCCAAGCACCGCCGCCGCCTCACCACCATGGGCTTCGGCCCGCCGATGCCCGACCGCCCGGCCTTCCTCGTCAACCAGATCTTCCGCCACTACGGCCACCAGTGGATCTACGACCTCGACGAGCTGCGTCACGTCCTCACCCGGGCCGGCTTCGCGCCTGGGCAGATCCGTCACTGCGCCTACCGCCGGGGCAGCCGCGCCGACGTCGCCGACCTCGACACCGCGTTCCGCACGGACGAGACGATCTACGTCGAGGCGGACCGCTGACCCGGAGTCCGCGGTCCCCACCCCCTGAGTCCGAAACCCTGACCCCGAACCGCTGATCCCGAACCGCTGACCCGAATCGCGGGCCCCGGGCCGTAGGCTCCGAACCGCCGATCCCCGGCCGTCGGCCCCGAGCGGCCGACCCCGGGTGCGCCAACCCCCAGTCCGATGGGACGATCCATGCCACTTCACCCCCAGGCCCGAGCGCTGCGCGAACGCCGCGCGCAGGCCGGCACACCACCGCTCTACACCCTCACCCCGGCCCAGGCCAGAGCCGCCGACCTCGCCGATATCCGGGCCGCCGCCGGCACCCCCGAACCCGTCGCCGCCGTGGAGGAGCACCGCATCCCCGGCCCGGGCGGCGAACTGACCCTCCGTCTCTACCGCCCCGGGAAGGCCGGCGGCGAAGCGCTCCCGGCCCTGCTCTACCTCTTCGGCGGGGGCTGGACCCTCGGTTCGCCGGACACCAGTGACGCGATCTGCCGCCGCCTCACCAACGCCGTCGGCTGCGTCACGGCATCGGTCGGCTACCGCCTGGCCCCCGAGCACCCCTTCCCCGCCGCCGTCCACGACTGCCGCGCCGCCGCCCACTGGCTGGCCGGGCACGCCGCGGACCTCGGCATCGACCCGGGGCGCCTGGCCGTCGGCGGCGACAGCGCGGGCGGCAACCTCGCCGCCGCCCTCACCCTGCTCGCCCGTGACGAGGGCGGGCCGGCCCTGCGCCACCAGCTGCTCGTCTACCCGAACACCGACCACCGGGCGGACACCGCCTCGCTGCGCGAACACGACGACCCGGCGCTCTTCAACCGCCGCTCGGTCGGCTGGTACTGGGGCCACTACCTCGCCGACCCCGCCGACGGCGACCACCCGCACGCCTCCCCCCTGCGCGCCCCGAGCCTCGCCGGCTTGCCGCCCGCCACCGTGATCACCGCCGAGTACGACCCGCTGCGGGACGAGGGCGAGCACTACGCCGAGGCGCTGCGGGCGGCGGGCGTCGCCGTCGAGTCCCGGCGGTACGCGGGTATGCCGCACGGCTTCTTCGCCATGACGGGCGTCCTCGACGCGGCCGGCGCCGCCCAGGAGTACGCCGCCGAGCGGCTGCGCGAGGCCCTCCGGTGAGCGCGCCCGAGCAGGTGGGTGCGGTCCATCCCGCGGGTGCGGTCCATCCAGCGGGCGCCCCTGAGCCCACGGGCGCGCCCGGGTCCACGGGCGTCCCCCAGCCCACAGTCGCCCCCGATCCGGTCCCGCCGCTGGCGTTGGAAGAGCTGCACGCCTCCCTCGCCGACCCGCTGCTGGACGCGATGACCTTCCTCAACGAGGTCACCACCCGCTACCCCAGGGCCGTGTCCTTCGCTCCCGGCCGCCCGTACGAGGGCTTCTTCGAACCGGAGGACGTCCACACCTACCTGGACGCCTACCTCGACCACCTGGAGGCCGCCGGCGCGGGCCGGGACGCCGTCCGCACCACGCTCTTCCAGTACGGGCCGACCAAGGGCATCATCGCCGACCTGGTCGCCCGGACCCTCGCCAACGACGAGGGCCTCGCCGTCCCGCCCGAGGCCCTGGTGCTGACCGTCGGGGCCCAGGAGGGCATGCTGCTGACGCTGCGCGCCCTCTGCGCGGGCCCGGACGACGTCCTGCTGGTCAGCTCGCCCTGCTACGTCGGCGTGACCGGCGCCGCCCGGCTGCTGGACCTGACCACCGTCCCGGTGCCGGAGGGCCCCGACGGCGGGCCCGACCCGGAGGCCGTCCGCACCGCCGCCCGCGCCGTGCGGGCCGCGGGGCGGCGCCCGCGCGCGCTGTACGTCGTCCCCGACTTCGCCAACCCGTCCGGCGCCAGCATGCCGCTCCCCGCCAGGGCCCGGCTGCTGGACGCGGCGGCCGAGGAGGGCCTGCTGGTCGTCGAGGACAACCCGTACGGCTTCTTCGCCCGCAGGCCGGGCGAGCGGCCGACGCTGAAGGCGCTGGACCGCCGCCGCCAGGTCGTCTACCTCGGCTCCTTCGCCAAGACCTGCTTCCCCGGCGCCCGCCTCGGCTACGTCGTGGCCGACCAGGAGGTGGCCGGGCCCGGCGGGCGGCGCTCGTTGCTGGCGGACGAGCTGGCGAAGCTGAAGAGCATGACGACGGTCAACACGCCCGCGCTCAGCCAGGCCGTGATCGGCGGCATGCTGCTGCGCCACGACTGCCGTCTGCGTGCCGCCAACGCCCCGGCGACGGCCCACTACGCGGCCAACCTGACCGTGCTGCTGCGGGAGTTGGAGCTTTACTTCCCCGCCTCGGAGCGCCGCCGGCTGGGGGTGTCCTGGAACCGGCCGGAGGGCGGCTTCTTCGTCGTGCTGACGGTGTCCTTCGCGGCCGACGAGGCGGCCATGGAGCGGTGCGCCCGGGACCACGGCGTGCTCTGGACGCCGATGGCGCCGTTCTACCCGGCCGGCGGGGGAGAGCACAGGCTACGGCTCTCCGTCAGTTCGCTGACGGAGAGTCAGATCGTGGACGGGGTGGCCGCGCTGGCCCGCTTCGTCCGCGAGGAGAATGCGCCCGATCCGGACGAGTGACACCGGCGGCGCGGAGGCGACCGTCTGCACCGGGGCGGGGGCGGGACCACAGTGGTCCCGCCCCCGCCCCCGCCCCCGTGCTGCCCGTCCGAGGCCCGTCCGAGGCCTGTCCGAAGCCCGCCCGAAGCCGCGGTCCGGGTCTCAGCGCACCCGGGTGGAGAACAACCGTGCCGACCAGTACACCGCCGCGACCGTCATCAGCACGACGACCAGCAGTCCCTGCCAGACCGCGCTGTCGCCGACGTGTCCCGAGAACAGCGCCCGCATGCCCTCCACGGCCCAGTAGAAGGGGTTCCACTTGGCCATCGACTGCAGCCACACCGGCGCGAGCGCCAGCGGCAGCAACACCCCGGAGAGCAGCGCGATCGGCTGCGCGATGGTGTTCACCACCGGGGCCATCGCCTCGTCCGCCGGGAGCAGCAGGGCGATGCCGTAGGAGATCGCCGAGGTCATCAGGGCCAGCAGGCCCAGCAGCAGGTAGGCCAGCAGCAGGTCCAGCGGGCCGACCCGCAGGCCGAACGGCAGCGCGACCAGGGTGATGATGACGGCCTGGACCAGCAGTGCCACCGTCTCGCGCAGTGCCCGGCCGAGCAGCAGTGCCAGCCGGCTCACCGGGGTCACCCGGGCCCGCTCGATGATGCCAGCCTTCAGCTCGCCGAGCAGGCTGAAGCCGGTGTAGAGGCCGCCGAAGATGCAGAGCACCGCCAACAGGCCGGGCACGTACACCTGGTAGGCCTCGGCGTAGGTGGTGGCGCCCATCGGTGCCAGCACCTTCTTGAGCAGCGGTGCGAAGAGCAGCAGGTAGAAGATCGGCTGGATCACCCCGACGGCGATCCAGACCGGAGTCCGCCACATCAGCAGCAGCTGGCGCTGGAAGACCAGCCAGGTGTCGCGGGCGAGCTTCATGGGAGCCCCTTGGGGAGTCGGTGGTCAGGCCTGCTCGATCGAGCGGCCCGTGCGGGCCAGGAACACGTCGTCCAGGCTGGGCCGTTGGAGCTGCACGGTGCCGGGCACCACGCCCGCGCCGTCGAGCACGCGGAGCAGCTGCGGGATCGCGGCGGCGCCGTCGTCCAGGTAGAGCCGGAGACCGTCCTCGCCCTGCGCCTCCAGGCGGTGCAGATAGGTCTGTTCGCGCAGGGCCTTGGTGGCCCGTTCGGTTTCCCCGGCGGGCAGTCCGACGAGCACCACGTCGCCGGAGATCTCCCGCTTGAGGGTCTCGGGCGTGCCCTCGGCGACGATCTCCCCGTGGTCGACGATGGCGACCCGGTCGCAGAGCGCGTCGGCCTCCTCCAGGTAGTGGGTGGTGACCACGACGGTCATGCCCTCGTCGCGCAGCCGCCGGATCTCCGCCCAGACGTGGCCCCGGCTGGCGGGGTCCAGGCCCACGGTGGGTTCGTCCAGGAAGAGCACCCGGGGCGCGTGGATGACGCCGAGTGCGATGTCCACCCGGCGGCGCTGGCCGCCGGAGTAGGTGCGGCACGGCCGGTCGCCGAACTCGGTGAGCTCGAAGGCCTTCAGGGCCTGCTCGGCGTTCTGCTGGGCCGCGGCCTTTCCGGTGCCGTGCATCCGGGCCTGGAGCACCAGCTCCTCGCGGGCGCTGACGGCGTCGGTGGTGCCGCCGCCCTGGGCGACGTAGCCGATCCGGCGGCGGACGTCCGCCGGGTCGGCGAGCAGGTCGGCGCCGGCGATCCGGGCCGCGCCGCCGTCCGGGCGGATGAGCGTGGCGAGCATGCGCAGAGTGGTCGTCTTGCCGGCGCCGTTGGGGCCGAGGAAGCCGAAGATCTCACCTGCGGCCACGTCCAGGTCGATGCCGCGGACGGCGTCGACGGCGGCCTGGCCGCGTTTTTTGGACGGATAGGACTTGCGAAGTCCCTTGGTCTCGATCAACCAGAACTCCCGTGCGGGGATGGGTTGCCGGGGCACCTGGGATGCGGTGCTGCGGAAGGGGTGAGGGGTACTGCGGAAGGAGTACTGGGCGCCACCCTAGGGTCTGCGGCACTCCGGAAACAATGGCCTAGACCAATGGATTCTGACGGTCCGTTCCACCCGCGACCAGCGTCTCCAGCCGGTCGGCCGCCGCGACGGCCCCGCCGCCGGCCAGCAGGGCGGCCCCGACCCGGGCGGCCGCCTCGCGGTGGGTGCCCGAGTCCAGGACGGTGCGCAACCGCGCCGCCAGCCGCTCCGCCGTCACCCGGGCGAACGGCACCTTCAGCCCGGCGCCGGCCGCCACGACCTGCGCCGCCACGAACGGCTGGTCGTGCCGGATCGGCGCGGTGACCAGCGGCAGTCCGTGTGCCAGCGCCTCGCCGACGGTGTTCATCCCGCCGTGGCAGAGCACCGCGTCCAAGGCGCCGCGGGCCATCAGCTCCAGCACCGGGGCCCGGTCCACCGCGACGGCGTGGTCGGGCAGTTCGGGCAGCAGGGCGCGCGGTGCCGCGATCACCGGCTGCACGTCGTCGCCGCAGAGCGCCAGTGCCCGGACGGCCCGGGCGTGGAAGTCCGCGCCGAGCCCGCCGGCCAGCGTGCCCATGGTGACCAGCACCCGCCGACGGCCGGGGTCCAGCCGCTCCCACGGGAACGCCGGGTCGGCGGGCCGCTCGGCCAGTACCGGTCCCACCAGTGCCACCTGCGCCGGGAGGAGCGCCGCGCCGGTGAGGGCCCGCCCGGTCGGCGCCAGCACCAGGGCAGGGGAGAAGCGCGGGTCGGTGTACTCGTGCTCCGGCAGCCCGGCCCGCTGCCAGAGGCCGCGGAGCAGCCCGGTCATCCAGGCCTCCACCTGCGGCAACGCCCGGAACGGCCGCCCCAGCTCCATCGCGCCGGGGGCCAGGCTCGCCCACGGCAGCCCGTGCCGGTGCGCGACCAGGGCGCCTGCCGGGGTGTGCTGGTCGACCAGCAGCGCGTCCGGCCGGTACTCCCGCACCACCGCGTCCAGCGGCTTGGTGGTGAACCGCGCGTACGGGACGATGAAGCCCTCCCAGAGCGAACGCAGGGCGGCCAGTCCGTGCCCGCCCTGCGCCCGGAACGCCCGGGTGCCGGTGCCCAGCACCTGCGCGTCCGGCCCGAGCAGCGGTCGCAGCACCGACTCGGTGCCCGTCCAGGCGACCTCGTGCCCGCGGGCGGTCAGTTCGCGGGCGATGCCGGCGACCGGATTCACGTGCCCGGTCAACGGCGGTACGACCAGCAGGAAGCGGCTCATCGGGCTGCCCCTTCGGGCAGGATCCGCTGCACGTCGGCGACGGTCAGCGCCTCCAGGGCCGAGAGGTCCAGTCCGGCGCGCACCGCGGCCAGGCCGGCCGCCGCGCCGAAGCGTTCGGTCAGCAGGGTGTCCAGCAGGGCGAGTTCGCACTCGTCCAGCAGCAGATCGGCGTCCAGCCGGGCCTGCAGGGTGATCAGCGCCGCCCATTGCGGTGGCGCGTCGGCCGCCTTGACCAGCAGCTCGACCAGCTCCGGGCGCACCCGGGCAGGGGGAAGGGAAGGTTCACGATCAGTCATGGGGCGTGGCTCCACCAGCTCGACGGCAGGGGGCGGACGACTCCGCGGGCAGGACGGCAAACTCGTCCTCGAACGGCACGAGATCACTTGTGCGACCCGTCGGGCGTCGGAATACTAGCCCGCGTGACCGCACTGGAGGCAGTGGCCGTCCACCTCCCCCACCACACCGTGCCCATCGAGGCGGTGGGCGAGCGCATCGGCCTGACCCCACGTCAACTTCGACTCTTCCGCCGCTTCCACGGCCTGGACCAGCTGCGACTGGACCCGGACGGGACGCTGCCCGACCTGCTCGGCGCCGCCGTCGAGGCACTACCGGAGCTGCGCGGACGCGAACGGCACGTCCGTTTCGTGATCCACGCGCGCAGCATGCCGGTGGCGGTGCCCTACCCGCTCAACCCGCTGCACCAACTGCTCGACCGCTACGGCCTTTCCCGTGCCGTGGCCTTCACCGTCACCCACCACGCCTGTGCGGTGGGCCTGCTGGCCGTCGACCTGGCCGGCCGGCTGCTGGCCGGGTCCGACGACCCGGAGGCCCTCGCGCTGGTGCTGGCCGGGGAGAAGACCTTCACCAAGGACGCCCAGGTGGTGCCCGAGACGGGGATCTTCGCCGAGGGCGCGGCCGCCTGCCTGGTCCGTGCGACCGGCGAGCGCAACCGCGTGCTCTCCTACGCCGTGCGCCACCGGCCGGAGTTCGACGGCCGCCTGGCCGGGGACCAGGACCTGCTCGCCCGCTACCAGCGCGAGTACCCGGCGGTGATGATCGAGGCGATGGAGGCCGCCCTGGACCAGGCAGGTCTGGACCTCTCGGACGTGGCGGTGGTCCTTCCGCACAACGTCAACCAGGCCTCCTGGCGGATGATCTGCCGTCGGATCGGGTATCCGGTGGAGAAGGTGGTGCTGGACAACGTGCCCGCCGTCGGGCACAGTTTCGCTGCAGACGGCCTCATCAATCTCCACACCGCCACCACGCGGGGGCTGCTCCGCCGCGGCGACCGCTACCTGATCGCCGCCGCCGGCGTCGGAGCCACCTTCTCGGCCATGGCCGTCGAACACTGACGCACCGCCGGACCTGCGTACCGTCCGGCGCCGGGATCCGGGGGCCGGCCCCCGCGGCGCGGCGGGCGCAGCGGCACGGCGAGGACGACCACACCCCGGCCGGCCGCTCCCAGCACACCCCATTCACCACTCACGCACGACGGGACGGGACACCCATGCCAGACCCAGAGGTCCAGACCACTGACGCCGAGCTGCGCGAGCGGATCCTGCACAGCCTCGGCGAGCTGCTGCCGCGCGTGCTCAAGCGCGACCTCCCCGAAATCCCCGAGAACGCCTGCCTCTTCGACGATCTCGGCCTCACCTCGGCCGGCACCATCGAGCTGATCCTGGAGGTCGAGGAGGCGCTCGACATCCAGGTCGACGTCGAGCAGATCGGTGAGGACGACCTGCGCTCGGTGACCAGCCTGGCCGACTACGTGGCCGGCCACATCATCCCCGAGGACTGACCGGGTGGGCGCCGCTTCCGCCGCCGGCCTGGTCGTCACCCGGGCCGTGGTGGGGTACCCCGGCGGGCGGTCGGAGACCTCGCTCGACCCCGACCTGAGGGTGTTCGTCTCCGACCTGGTCCGTCCGTACGGCCTGCCGCTGCGCGAGGACCTGCTGGCCGAGGGCGTCGGCCACTCCTACGAGGAGATGGCCGAGGGCCTGCTGCGCGAGGCACTCGCCGACGGCCGGCCGGTCGACCTGCTGATCCTGGCCTTCGACTCCCCGGACGTCCGTCCCGGGGCGCCGAGTTCGCTGGCGCTCAGTCGGTCCTGCCCGGGTGAGCCGCTCGCCTTCGCGCTCTGCGACCAGGGATCGGCCGCGGCCTTCAGCGCCTTGAGGGTCGCCGCCGAGTACCACCGGACGGGGGCCTGCCGGCGTGCGGTGGTGGTACTGGCGGAGCAGACCGCGCTGCACTACCGGGCCGCGGAGCCGGTCGACCTGCCCGAGCGGCACTGTGCGGTGGTGCTGGTCTGCGACGAGGCGGCGGGCGGCGAGCTGATGGTCGATCAGATCCCGGTGGCCGATGTCAAACTCGCGTCGAAGACCGTCGGTGAGGCGGTTCGGGACCTGGGGGAGGGGGCGGCCGTCCTGCTCGGCCCCGGCCTGGTGGTCGACGCCGACGCCGACGTCCGTGCCTATGCCGACGTCCGCGTCGATCCCGCCGCTGCCGGTGTTGACGGTGCAGCGCGGGCGACCGGAGGCCAGCCGTTCACCGGCATCTGGTCGGAACTGGCCGAACGGCTCCCCGCCTGGCGGGCGGAGGGGCGGCCCGTGCTGGCGGCAGGCTTCGACCGCCGGCTCGGCGTGCTCAGCACCCTCACCCTGCGGGCGGGACCGTGACCGGTCCCCCCGAGCCGGCCGACCCGGTTGGGCCGGTTGGCCTGGTTGACCTCTGGGTGATCCCGACGGATCAACCTGCCGCAGTGGTAGAGGCGTTGGGCGCACTGCTCGACCCCGGCGAACGGGCCCGCGCCGCGGGTCCGGACGACGCGATCGGCCGACGGTTCACCGTCGTGCACGGGGTCGTCCGACTGCTGGTCGCCGAACGCCTCGGCGTGCACCCGGCCGAACTCGCCTGGCGCCGTGGCCCGCACGGCAAGCCCGAGCCGGCGGGAGAGGGGCACGCGCTCGGTGTCAGCTACTCCGCCTCGGGTGCCCTCGCCGTACTCGCCCTGGCCGACGGCCGGCCGGTCGGCGCCGACGTCGAGGCGGTCCGCGACCCGCGCGTCGCCGCCCGGATCGCCAACCGCTACTTCCCGGGCGCCGAGGCCGCGTCGTTGGCCGAGTCCTCCTCGCCCGAAGTGCTGGCCGGGCGTTTCACCGAGCTCTGGTGTCGCCGCGAGGCCTGCGTCAAGGCGTTCGGCGGCCGGCTGGTGCAGGGCTTCGGCCTGCCGCTGGCCGGGCCGACGCCGCTGGTCCTGGCCGACGCGGGCGCCCTCGGCGACGGCCCCTGCCGGATCGCGGACGCACCGGTGCCGGGTCCGTTCCGCGCCGCCGTGGCGGCCGTCGGCGACCGACCGTTCCGGCTCCGGTCGCGGCACTGGGAGGCGCCCCCGTTCATCATGTCACGTACATGAAAAATGAATTGACCGAGTGTCAGGAGTTGCTCGGCTTGAGCGTCGACATTTCCGGATTTTTGGTCTGGACCACTTTCCCGGGTCGCTGGTAGCGTCCCGACCCACAACCCGCTGAGCCCCTCAGGCCTCCCCAGGCCCGTTCAGGGCTGCTCAGATCCCCTTGGACCCCCGGCGAGCCGAAGGGCACGGACGACGTGACAGCAACCAGCCGGCGGATCACGGTCCGGTACGGCGGCGCGAGCAGCGGCTCCGGGCCGCTCACCCTCGGCCAGGACAACATGATCCGCTGCATCCGGAGCGACCTTCCCGAGCAGATCAACAAGGAGGCGGCCTGGCCGGTGCCCGACGGCACCACCCTGACCGCGGCACTCGACGCCCTGCGCGCCCTGGTCGAGCGGCACGACTCGCTGCGCACGGTCTTCCCGCCCGGCCCCGGACCGGACGCCTTCCCGGAGTGCCAGGAGGTCTGCGCGGAGGGCGAGTTCGCCGTCACCGTGCTCGATGCCCCGGGCCTTCCGGCGGCCGCGCTGGACCGGCTGGCGGAGGAGGCGGGGCGGACGGACGTGGCCGTCCCGTTCGACCTGGCGGCCGGCCCACGGCTCCGCTTCACCCTACTGGCCGATGGCGACCGGGCGGCGAGGCTGGTCGTGGTCGTCTGTCACGCCGGTGCGGACGGCGTGGCGACCACCCTGCTGATCGAGGACTGGCTGGCCCTCGCGGCCGGCAAGGAGCTGCCGCCGGTCACCGCGCGCACCCCGCTGGAGGTGGCAGCCCGTGAGCAGGGTGAGCAGGGCCGCCGCAAGGCCGCCGCCGCCCTCGGGCACTGGCGGAAGATCCTCACCACCCGCCCGCAGACGGTCTTCGCGGACTCCCGGATCACCGGCCCGGCCGACCGGGCCGCCGCCGTGGTCCTGCGCTCCCGCACGGCCGGCGCCGACCTCGCCGCCGCCTCGCGGCGGACCGGCGCGAGCCCCTCGGTCGTCCTGCTCGCGGCCTTCGCCGCACTGGTCGCCCAGCGCGCCGGCCACTCCGCCCTGGTGCTGACCGCCCTCTCGGCCAACCGCCAGCGGGCCGCGATGGCCGACCACATCGGCACCCTCGCCCAGGACGCCCTGTTGGCCCTGGACGCGGACGCAGTCGACCTGGACGAGCTGATCGGCCGCGCGAAGGCCGCCTCGCTCGCCGGCTACTGGCACAGCACCCTCCCCGCCGGGAACGTCTGGCAGCTGATCGAGGACGTCGCCCACCTGCGTGGCACCCGCTTCGCCCGGCAGGTCGTCATCAACGACCTCAGTCTGACCATCCCCGAGGCGATGTCCGACGCCCGCCCGGCCCCGACGAGTGACCCGGAACTGACCTGGCTGCCCGACCCACCGCTCCCGGTCCGCATCATGCTCAACCTTCTGCGCACCTCCGGCAGCCTGGAGTTTGTCCTGCTCGCCTGCCCGCAGGTGCTCGACCGCGCGGAGACCGAACGTTTCGCGCTCGCCCTGCCCGCCGTCCTGAAGGCCGCCGTGCACGGACCGTTCCCGCTCGCCGACCTGCCCGGGCTGACGGGCGTGCCGTCCGCCGTCCGGACCGGCGCCTGGGCCGTGGTCGACGGCGGCTGGATCGATCTGGACGCGGCCCGGTCCCTGGTCGTCGATGCCCTCGGTGGTGCCGAGAGCGCCTCCGGCGTCACCTCCGGCATCACCGCCGAGATCCTCGGCACCGCCGTCGAGTTGGTGGACGGCCGTCTCGTCGCCCGCATCGCCACCCGCCGTCCGGGCCTCACCCCGCTCGCGGCCCACCGGGCCGTGGTCGCGGCCATCCCCGGCCGCGACACCGCGATGGCCCCCCACCACTACGTCGTGCACACGGCCACCGGCCCCCGCCCGTCCGGCCCGATCGCGTGGGGCACCCTGCCGGTGACCGCCGAGGGTGCCGGCCGTGATCCGGACATCGTCGGCCCCACTGCCGACTCTCCGTGAGGGGCGGGGCGGCACCTTCGAGGAGCACGGGGACGAAGCCGCCTTCGGCCGGTTCATCGCCGAACTCAGGGCCTTCCTGGCCGAACTCAGGGAGTTCGACCCCGCCGCCGCCGACCGGAACCCCGTCGAATGGCAGCACTTCGGCTGGCGGTCGATCACGCGGTTCGACCGCCTCCGTTCCTACGGGCAGTCGCTGGCCGTCATCAACATCTTCGGCATGGCCGAGAGTCCGTCCACCCTGGTCGGCTCGTAGCCGGCCGACGGCACCCCTGCCCCGGGAGGAGGCAGCACCCATGTCTCAAGTCTGCAATACGGCGATGAAGCTGAGCAGCGAGGCCCGCCGCGAGAAGAGGCACCATGCCCAGAGCGCGGGACTCGAACTCCTCGCCGCCACCGGCGACGTCTTCAAGGCACTGGAGCTGATCGAGCACGGCGACGGGCCGGGCACCGCGGCCGTCTACGTGGCCTCGGCGGACAAGCGGCTGCGGCAGGCCGGCGGCCTGCTGGGCGAGGTCGCCGTCCTGCTGGGCTCCGGGACCCTGGCCCCGGAGACGGTCACCTGGTACCAGGACCTCGACTACGAGCGGCTCTACGAGTCCGGCGTGGCGAGCGGCCGGGTGCCGCGCAACCGCGAGTGCTGGTCCGAACTGGTCGCACCGACCACCGCCGGAGGCCCCCTCGCCGTCTGTCACGACTACCGTGGCCGCGTGCTGCGGACCGCGGCCCTCATGACCGAGTGGCTCCAGGCGGCACCGTACCCCGGCGCCGAGACCGCGCTCCGTCGCGTCCAGTCGGCCATGGTCGATCTGGCCGTCTACGCCCAGCTGATGGGCTACTTCAACGATGTCGAACCGCTGGACGAGAGGTGGCTGCGACGGACCGCGGCCGCCGTCGCCGCCGGCTAGCGGTCACCACCGCGGTGCGGGGCCCGGGTGAGCCCGGGTGCCGCACCGGCCCCGGAACGGGGCGGCCCGCCGACGAGGGGAGAGGCCCGTGCCCGAAGCGCCCGAAGTACCCGTAGTGCCCGTGGTTCCCGACGTACCGGTGGCGCCCGTGGTGACCGGCACCCGGGCGGCCGAGGCCGCCGTCCCGGCGGCCGTCGAGGCCGCGGTCCGGGCGGGCGTCGACAAGGCGGTCGAGGTCGCCGCCGCCGTGGCCGCGGAGACGGCCCGGGGGTTGGTGGCGGCGAAGCTCCACCCCGGCCCCGGCCCCGGGGAGGGCCCGCCGGTCGTCGGCTCCTGACAGCGGCCGGTGCCTACGGAACGCGACCGCCAGGAAGACGACCAGCCGGACCACGACGACCACGACCACGACGACCACGACCACGACGCGAGGACCACGACCACGGGGAGGACGACCAGCCGGAACGCGACCACCGCCCCGCAGGTGCCAGGGGGAACCTGCGGGGCACCCTCTCGTCGTCCGGTCGGGCGGTGACCGTCCACCGGCCCACCGGGTTCGTGCACCGGCCCAGTCGGCCCGTCGACCCGCCCGTCCACCCGGCCCGGCCCGGCGGACCCGTGAGGCCGGCCGGTTGCCCGTTCTTCGCCGCCGCCCACCCGCCCACCCGCCGTGCCACCCGCCCGCCTCCGGTGCGGGCCGAGCCGCGCAGGCAGAGACTGGTGGTGGATCCTGCCCCCGAGGCTGGGAGAGCCATGCTGCTCGGACTCACCACCGCGCTGGTCGCGACCGTCTGCTTCGGCTTCGGCTCGGTCTTCCAGGCGCGCGGCGCCCGGTCGGCGCCCCGGGCCGACCGGGTACGGGTCGGGTTGCTGGCCGCGCTGGTCCGGTCCTGGCAGTTCCTGCTCGGCACCGGCCTGGACATCGCGGGCTTCGTGCTGAGCATCGTCGCACTGCGCACCCTGCCGCTCTTCCTGGTCCAGGCGGTCACCAACGCCAGCCTGGCGGTCACCGCGCTCGCCGCCGCCCGGCTGCTCGGCGCCCGCCTGCGGCGCGGCGACGTGGCCGGGATCGCCGCTGTGGTGGTCGGCCTGACCCTGCTCGCGCTCGCCTCCGGCCCCGAGGGCCGCGACCACGCCCCGCCCGCCTTCCACTGGGCCCTGCTGGCCACCACGGTGCTGATGCTGCTGCTCACCGTGGTGCTGGCCCGGCACACCGGCAACGCCGCCGCGGCCGGCCTCGGCCTGCTCGCCGGCGTGGGGTTCGGCGTGACCAGCCTGGCCGTCCGGGTCCTGAACATCGACGGCCCGGCCGGCGTCTTCACCGACCCGGCGGCGTACGCGCTCGCCGTCGGCGGGCTCGGTGGCTACCTCGCGTACGCCCTCGCGCTGCAACGCGGCACGGTCACCGCGGCGACGGCCGCCGGCACCGTCGCCGAGACCTTCGGCCCGGCGCTGGTCGGCGTGGCGGCACTGGGCGATGCGGCGCGCCCCGGCTACGCCTGGTGCGCGCTGACCGGTTTCGCGGTGGCGGTCGGCGGGACCTTCGTGCTCTCCCGCTTCGGGGAGGTGGAGGCGGAGGTCGGCCCCGCCACCCGCCCGGCCGCGGACGAGGCCGCCGAAGCCGCACTGCCGCCCCGGTAGATCGCCGACCGCGTCGCGGCCCCCGGTGACCGCCGCAGTGCGGCGCCCGGTGACCCCGACGGCCTCCGGTGACCGCGGCAGTGCGGCGCCGGTGACCCCGACGACGCCCGGTCGCCCGGAGGGCCTCGCCGTGCGAAGGTGACTTGCCGGGCAATTCACCACAGCCGGCGAACGGCAGGACGGACCGTGCAGGACGGACCGGGCCCGACACCCGCGCCGGACACCGCGCCGGACACGCCTCCGGGACACCTCCCGGACGGACGTGCCGGACCGGTCGACGGCGCGGCGCGCACAGAGCGGCAGGAGCCATGACGGACGAAGCCCACCAACCCCTCCGGAAGCCCCGCCGCCCCGCGGCCGACCCACCGGTGGTCCTGGTGACCGGTGCCTCCTCGGGCATCGGCGCCGCCACGGCGGCCCGCCTCGGAACGGCCGGCTGGCAGCTGCTGCTCTCCGGCACCGACCGCGCCCGCCTGGACGCCGTCGCCGCCCGCACCGGTGGCCGGGCCCTGCCCGAGGACCTCGCCAAACCGGACGGCCCGCAGCGCCTCGCCGAAGCAGCCCTCACGACCGCCGGCCGGGTGGACGCGCTGGTGGCCAGCGCCGGCCTCGGCTGGCGCGGTCCCTTCGCCGAGACGCCCACCGACACCCTGGACCGGATGATCGAGGTCAACCTCGCCGCCCCGCTGCGCCTGGTCCGCCTCCTCCTTCCCGGCATGCTGGAGCGCCGGCGCGGCCGGATCGTGCTGCTCGGCTCGATCGCCGGCCAGGTCGGTGTCCGCGACGAGGCGGCGTACTCCGCGACCAAGGCCGGGCTGGCGATGTTCGCGGAGAGCCTCTGGTACGAGCTGCGCGGGACGGGCGTCGGCGTCCGGATCGTTCTGCCGGGCGCGGTCGAGACCCCGTTCTTCGCCCGCCGCGGCACCCCCTACCAGCGCGAACGCCCCCGCCCGGTCACCCCCGAGCTGGTGGCCGACGCCGTGTTCAGCACTCTCACCACCGCCTGCGACCGTCCGTTCGTGCCGCGCTGGCTCGGTCTCCCGGCCCGGATCCACGGCGTCGCACCGGGGGCGTTCCGGCGGATGGCCGCCCGGTTCGGCTGAGGCCGGCGCCGGTGCACCGGACCGTGACCGTCCGCCGGGCCGCCCTGGCGGTGGCGGGCGTCGAGCTGCTCCACCTGGCCCCGGCCGCCGTCCGCCTGACCGCCGTGCGCCGGACGGTCGCCCGCCGCACCGCCGGGTACGGCACCCGACCCCGCCACGTCGCGCTGACCTTCGACGACGGCCCGGACCCGGGCAGCACCCCGGACATCCTCGACGCCCTCGACGCGATCGGCGCCCGGGCCACCTTCTTCCTGCTCGGGACGATGCTGGAACGCGCGCCGGATCTCGGCCGCGAACTGGTGACCCGCGGCCACGAGGTCGCCGTCCACGGTTGGTACCACCGGCAGCAGTGGTACCCGGCGCCCGCTCGCGATCTGCGCGAGCTGCGCCGCACCGCCGAGGCGGTCACCGGGATCTGCGGCGCCGTGCCCCGCTGGTACCGCCCGCCCTACGGCGTCCGCACGGCCGGCCCGGCCCTCGCCGCCCGCCGCCTGGGCCTGCGCACCGTCCTCTGGACGGCCTGGGGGAGGGACTGGACCGGCCACGCCACCGCGGAGTCCGTCCACGCCACGGCCCGCCCCGGCCTCACCGGCGGTGCCACGCTGCTGCTCCACGACTCGGACTGCACCTCCGCGCCCGGCTCCTGGCGCGCCACCCTCGGGGCCCTCCCCCTGATCGCCGACCACTGCCGCAGCCACGGCCTGACCCTCGGCCCGCTGTGCGACCACGGCGTGCCGTAGCGCGTCGGCAGGCCCTCACGCGGCCCGCCGCCCCCTGCAGCGGCCGAACGCGGCCCGCGCCAGGCCGACCTGAGCCGGGCCGATCTGCCTCAGCCCCACCCGCCTCAACTCCACCCGCCTCAGCCCCACTCGCCTCAGCCTCACCCGCCTCAGGCCGCGACCTGAGCCGGGCCGGTCTGCCCGGCCCGGACCGGCCGGTGGCCCGCGCCAGGCCGACCCGCGCCAGGCCGACCCGCTACAGGCCGACCCGCTCCAGCGCCGCCGCGAACCCCGTCCGCCACCCGGCCGGCGAGGCACCGGGGGAGGGGGTCGGCGAGGGGCGCTCCAGGGCGGCGAGGGCGTTGCGGACCACCTCGGCGGGCCGGGCGGACGTCACGTCGGCATGACCCAGCTCCAGCTCGTGCTGGAGGTTGTCGCGGCCGTGGCCCTGGACGACGTCCAGCAGGAGCAGCCGGCGGCCGAGTGCCCGCGCCTCGCTGCAGGTGTCGCCGGAACTGGTGACCACCAGGTCGGCGGCGGCCATGAGCGCGGGGATCCGGTCGGTGTACCCGAACGGGTGCAGGCGCGGCCGGCGCCCGGCGGCCCGCCGGAGCCGGGCCTCCAGCTCGCGGTTTCGGCCGGCCACGGCGAGCACGTGCGGTCCGGCGTCCGCGAGCGAGGCCGCCGTGCGGGCGAGCGGGCCGAGCCCCCAGGAGCCGGACATCAGCAGCACGCACCGCGCGTCCGGCGGCACCCCGGCCTCTGCCCGGGCCTCGGCCCGTCCGGGCGGGCGGTAGAACGGTTCGCGCAGCGGCGCCGGCAGTACGGCGATCGCCGCGTCCGGCCGGTAGCGCCGCACCGCGCACGCGGCGACCTCGGAGGTGACCAGGAAGAGGTCGGTGCCGTCCTGCACCCAGAGCCGGTGCGGTGTGACGTCGGTGCAGAGGACGAGGTGGCGGAAGCCGGGCCCGCCGTCCGCCCGCAGCCCGTTCAGCGCGGAGGTCGCGGTGGCGAACACCGACACCACCAGGTCCGGCCGCTGCTCCGCGACCAGTTCCCGCAGGGCCGGCACCAGCCGGGTCCGCGCCGCCGCGTCGGCGAGCAGCGCGATCCGGGCGCCGGGCCGCAGCGCCGAGAAGTGGAAGGCGTCGTAGAGCCCGGGCAGGCCGAGCAGTCGCCGGAACACCAACTCGCCCGCCGAGCCGGCCCGTTGCCCGAGCAGCGCCATCGCGTCCACGGTGGCGGTGGTCCACCCGCGCTCGTGCAGCGAGTCCGCGCAGGCCTGGGCCATCACGTCGTGGCCCTGCCCAAGCGAGCCGGAGACCAGCAGCGCGTGCGGCACGGGCCCCGCCTCAGGAGGAGCCCGACGCAGGTCTCGGCGCGGGGGCCGGCGCGGCCTCGTCCCGGTACCAGTCGGCGTACCGCCGCACCCCGTCCGCGAAGTTGGTCCGCGGCGACCAGCCGAGCAGCCGCTTGGCCTGCGCGGCCGAGATGCGGCGTCCGTCGTAGTCGGCGGCCCGGGCCTCGATGTGTTCGATGCTGACCGGCCCGAGGAGCCGGTCGACGGTGTCGGCGATGTCCCGCACCGAGATCGCGGTCGAGCCCTCCAGCGCGAACGTCTGGTCCTCGGCGGTGGGGGAGAGGGCCCGGACGTGGGCGTCCGCGAGGTCCTCGACGTAGACGAAGTTGCGGCTCTGCCGCCCGTCGCCCGCGATGGTGATCGGCCGTCCGGCCAGCGCCGCCTGCACGAACCGGGCGACCACCAGCTCGTCCCGCATCCGGGGCCCGTACGGGATGCCGTACCGCAGGATGGTGAAGTGCCCCCCGTACAACTCCCGGTAGCTGTGCACCAGCATCTCGGCGGCGAGCTTGGTGGCGACGTACAGGTGCCCGCTGTGCTCCAGCTCGATCGGCACGTGCTCGTCCAGCTCCTGCTCTCCGCTGTCCATCCCCGCCTCCGCGAGGGCGGCGCCGTAGACCCAGACGGTGCTGGCCAGCACGGTGCGGCTGAGCCCGCTCCGCCGGGCCGCCTCCAGGACGGCCTCGGTGCCGTCGATGTTGGTGCGCACGGCCCGGACCGGGTCGGCGGCGACGCGTTCGACGTCCGCCATCGCGGCGAGGTGGAAGACCACCTCGCTGCCGTCCAGGGCCGCGGTGAGCGCGGGCAGGTCGAGGATGTCGATCCGGGCGAACTCCGCGCCGGGGTTGAGGTACTTGTCGGTGGTGTCCACCGCGAGCACCTCGTGCCCGGCCGCCAGCAGCCGGTCCACGACGTGTGAGCCGATGAATCCGCATCCCCCGGTGACGGCTACGCGCACGTTCTCTCTCCTTGTCCGGTGGGCCGGCTCGTTGGGTCGCGTTCCTCCGGGCGCCGGCCGCCGCCGAGCGGCCGTCGCCCGGCGCCTCAGCCGGCGAGACGGCGGTGGACGGCGGTGACGGCTTCGATCACCCGGTCGGTCTCGTCCTCGGTCATGTCGGAGTGCACCGGCAGGCAGATCTGCCGGGCACAGAGGTCCTCGGCGACCGGCAGCGGGCCCCGCCGGTAGGCGGCCAGCACCGGTTGCAGGTGCAGCGGCAGGTCGTAGACCTCGCCGGAGAGCCGGACGGCGTACTCCTCGGCCACCGCCCGCTTGAACGCGGCCCGGTCGACGCCGGGCGGCAGCAGCGCCACGTACTTGTAGTAGTTGCTGCGCGAACCGGCCGGCTCCGTCACCGGCCGCAGGCCGTCGAGGCCGGCGAGCGCCGCGTCGTAGCGCTGGGCGACCCGGCGCCTGGTCTCGACGAACTCCTTGAGCCGCCGCAGGTGCACCGTGCCGACGGCGGCGTTCAACTCGCTCATCCGCCAGGAGGCGCCGAACCGGACGTGGTGGTTGGTGGTGAACGAGCCCTTGCCCTGGTCGCGGTAGATCCGGGCCTCGTCGCGCAGCTCGGCCGACTCGGTGAGGATCATGCCGCCCTCGCCGCTGGTGGTGACCTTGGTCGGGTAGAAGGAGAACGCGCCGGCCAGGCCGAACGACCCGGCGCAGCGCCCGGCGTAACTGCTGCCGTGGGCGTGCGCTGCGTCCTCGACCAGGGGGATGCCCCGGCGGTCGCAGATCGCGCGCAGGGCGTCCACCTCGGGGGTGATCAGCCCGCCGATGTGCACCAGCACCACGGCCGCGGTGTCCGGGGTGAGGGCCGCCTCCAGCGTCTCGGGGCCGAGTGCGAGGGTGGCCGGGTCGACATCGGCGATCACCGGCCGCCCGCCCGCGTGCACGATGGCCCCGGCGGTCGCGTAGAAGGTGACGGCCGGGACGACCACGTCGCGGTCGCGGACGTCGACGGTTCGCAGGACGATCTCCAGCGCCGCCGTGCCGCTGGCGACGGCGACCGCGTGGGTGGCGCCGTGCTCGGCCGCGAAGGCCTGCTCGAAGCGCTCGGTCCACGGGCCGAGCGTCAGCGCGCCGGTGGCGAGGATCTCCGTCACCGCGTCCGCGACGGCCGAACGGTCGCTCTCGTCGAAGACGATGCGAGCGGGTGGAACGCCCATCGGGCCTCCTCCGGCAGCAGGATGAACAGGGGATCTGACAGGTACTTCCTGGGTGGACCGGGCAGAACGGCCGGGCCAGGCACATCACGCTACTTCGCCCGGGCGACCCCGGCCCGTTGTCACCGCCCGGCCGGGTGACCCGGGGCCCGCCGGGCCCGCCCCGCTGCCCGGCGGGCGTGGCATCCGGCCGCCGGGTGGGCCGCCGTTGTGCGGCGGGTCCTCGTTGTGCGGCGGGTCCGCTTGTACGGCGGGTCTGCTTGTACGGCGGGTCCGCGCCGGCGGGGCCCGGGGCGCTGTTGCCGGGGCCGGAGACTCCCTCCGGTGGGGGAGGACCGGGCCTCCCGCGGGAGGCCGGCGATGCATCGTTCGGGTGGGTCCGCTACTGCGCACGCAGTACGCGAAGTGCCTGCGCAGCGATGACGACGCGGGGCCCTCCGGCGGCCGAGGATGGCCGGGCTGCGGGAGACCCGGGCCGGCCGGCCGACGGGTGCGCCCGCCGCACGCACCTGCCGAACGTCGTTCGAAGGAGTCTGCTCCCCCATGGCCACATTCCTGTACCGCCTGGATTCCTGTACCGCCTGGGCCGGTGGGCCTTCCTCCGGCGCGTCTGCCCCGGCCGGTCGCACGTCCCCCTGGAACCGGAACCGGAGCCGGAGCCGGAGCCGGAGCCGCAGCCGGGACGTGGTTGGTCGGCCGGGGGCGGGCACGGCGCCCACGGCGGAGCGACAATTGACACGGTCCGGCTCAAGTCCCACGGTCCGGTGGGGCCGTACCCAAGGGAGGCCAGCGATGGCTCGCTCGGTCGGAATCGATCTGGGTACCACCAACTCCGTCGTCTGCGTCCTGGAGGGTGGCGAACCCTCGGTCGTCCCCAACGCGGAGGGCGCCCGCACCACGCCCTCGGTGGTGGCGTTCGCCAAGGGCGGCGAGGTGCTGGTGGGCGAGGTGGCGAAGCGCCAGGCGGTGACCAACGTCGACCGCACGGCCCGCTCGGTGAAACGGCACGTCGGCGACGCAGCGTGGCGCTTCCCCGAGGCGGGGGACGTGGACGGCCGGCGCTACACCGCGCAGGAGATCTCCGCCCGCGTGCTCCAGAAGCTGAAGCGCGACGCCGAGGCCTACCTGGGCGAGGACGTGACCGATGCCGTCGTCACCGTCCCGGCGTACTTCAACGACTCCCAGCGCACCGCCACCAAGGAGGCGGGCGAGATCGCCGGGCTGAGGGTGCTGCGCATCGTCAACGAGCCGACCGCCGCGGCGCTCGCGTACGGGCTGGACAAGGAGAACGACCAGACGATCCTGGTCTTCGACCTCGGCGGCGGCACCTTCGACGTCTCGCTGCTGGAGATCGGCGACGGCGTCGTCGAGGTGAAGTCCACCAACGGCGACACCCATCTCGGCGGTGACGACTGGGACCAGAAGGTCGTCGACCACCTGGTGCAGCAGTTCAGGAACGGCCACGGCATCGACCTCGCCAAGGACAAGATGGCGGCGCAGCGGCTGCGCGAGGCGGCGGAGAAGGCGAAGATCGAGCTCTCGTCCGCGAGCGAGACCGGCATCAACCTGCCCTACGTCAGCGCCTCCGCCGACGGTCCGCTGCACCTGGAGGAGACGCTCACGCGGGCCCAGTTCCAGCAGCTGACCGCCGACCTGCTGGAGCGCTGCAAGGGGCCGTTCCACCAGGCGGTGGAGGACGCCGGGATCCAGGTCTCCGACATCGACCACGTCATCCTGGTGGGCGGTTCGACCCGGATGCCGGCCGTGACCGAGCTGGTCAGGTCGCTCACCGGGAAGGACCCGCACAAGGGCGTCAACCCGGACGAGGTGGTGGCGGTCGGCGCCTCGCTCCAGGCGGGCGTGCTGAAGGGCGAGGTCAAGGACATCCTGCTGCTCGACGTCACCCCGCTGTCCCTCGGCATCGAGACCAAGGGCGGCATCATGACCAAGCTGATCGAGCGGAACACGACCATTCCGACCAAGCGCTCGGAGATCTTCACGACGGCCGAGGACAACCAGCCGTCCGTGCAGATCCAGGTCTTCCAGGGCGAGCGCGAGATCGCCTCGTACAACAAGCGGCTCGGCGTGTTCGAGCTGACCGGCCTGCCGCCGGCGCCCCGCGGCCTGCCCCAGATCGAGGTCACCTTCGACATCGACGCCAACGGCATCATGCACGTCGGCGCGAAGGACCTCGGGACCGGCAGGGAGCAGAAGATGACCGTCACCGGCGGCTCCTCGCTGCCGAAGGACGACATCCAGCGCATGATGCGCGACGCCGAGCAGCACGCCGAGGAGGACCGGCAGCGCAGGGAGGCCGCGGAGACCCGCAACCAGGCCGAGCAGCTCGTCTACTCGACCGAGCGGATGCTGGCCGACAACCCCGACAAGGTGCCGGGCGACGTCAAGGCCGAGGTGGAGGCCGCCCTCGGCGACCTCAAGGAGAAGCTCAAGGGCGAGGACGCCGCCGCCGTACGGCTCTCGATGGAACGGGCGGCCGTCGTCGCGCAGAAGATCGGCACGGCCATCTACTCCCAGGCCTCCGCCGGTGCCGGCGCCCGGCCCGCATCCGGCTCGTCGGACGACACCGCGGCCGCGCCGGACGGCGAGGAGGAGGTCGTCGACGCCGAGATCGTGGACGAGGAGAGGCCGAGGGGCCCGGCCGGCTGAGCCGGGCCGGGCCGGGCGTCACGGCATCGGGCTCGGGCCGGTCAGCTGGTCCGGACCCGGGCCAGGCCGAAGTCGGACATCTGCTTCTCCTCGTAGGAAAGGAAGCCCAGCGAGCGGTAGAAGGCGTGGTTGCGCTGCCCCTCCGGCGTCGAATGGTCTGGACCACTATGCGGAACGGTGATGACAGCGCCGGGGCGGGCGTGTGATCGTTTCCGCCATGCCGAGCTTCTCCTCGTACGACCGCACCCGGATCAGCTACGAACTCACCGGAGAGGGCGACCCGCTGGTGGTGCTGGGCGGCGGTCCGGGGATGGACGTGCGCTACCTCGGCGACCTCGGCGGTCTCGACCGCCGGCGCCGGCTGGTCCTGGTCGACGCCCGTGCCACCGGGCGCTCCGAGGTGCCGGCCGACCGCTCCACCGTGTCCTTCGTCGAACAGGCCCGGGACGTGGAGGCGCTCCGCCGCCACCTCGGACTGGACCGGATCGATCTGCTCGCCCACTCGGCCGGCTGCCTCACCGCCCAGGAGTACCAGGCCGCCCACCCGGCCCTGGTCCGGCGGTCCGTGCTGGTCGCACCGGTCGGCCGGGCCGGCCGCGAGCCCGACCCGGCCGAGCTGGCCGCCCTCCGCGCCGCCCGCGCGGGCGAGAGCTGGTACCCGGATGCCGCCGAGGCCGACCGGCTGCTCGCCGAGGGCGGCCACGAAGGCGTCGCACTCGCCGAACTCCAGCGCCGGATCGTGCCGTTCTTCTGGCACGTCTGGGACGAGCGGCGCCGAGCCGAGTACCGGCCCGAGCACGCCGTCACCCTGCCCTGGCTGCGCGAGGCCTTCTACGCCGGCTCGGCCGCCGGAGCCGCCCTGCCCGGGCGGATCGCCCGGCTGGGCGCCGCCGTCACTCCCGTCCTGGTGGTGGCCGGAGCCTCGGACGGCATGATCGGCACCGCACCGGCGCGCGCGGTGGCCGCCTGCCACCCCGCGAGCCGACTGAAGGTCCTGGCCCGCTCCGGCCACCGGCCGTGGGCGGAGGAGCCGGAACGGTTCACCGGACTGGTCGCGGAGTTCCTCGACGCCGGCTGAGGCACGTCGAGGCACGTCCGGGACGCCGACCAGGGCGTCGGCCGGGACGCCGTCAGGGCGAGAGGCCGGCCCGCGGCGGATGGAGGGACGCAGCGAAGGCGGCGAGGGCGGCGAAGTCGTCGTGCCGCAGGCCGGTCCGCGGATTGACGTGATGGAGGAGCGCGGGTGCGCCGTGGCCGGCCGCCACGTGGGCGTGATCCGCGTCGCCCTGCTCGTCGTCCACCCATGCGAACGGGCGGCCGTCGGCGTACGCCACCAACGGCCCGGACTTCCAATGGACGCCGTCGGGACGCTCGTTGAGCAGGGCTTCGCCGAAGTCGACGAACGGCAAACGGGGCAGGCCGAGCACGGGTCCGATCCACCTGTTCGCGTCATTCATCCATGCCGTGGCCCAGCACAGCTCGTAGTCCAGCGCCAGCAGGGCCCGCCCGTGACGGGGGTCGAGCCACATCCGTTCCGGCCGCATGCGGGCACGTGGCCTCCCGGGATCCCCGGCGGCTCCGTCCTCCCGCGGGATGCGGACGGTCGTGTAGCCCTCGGGCCGTCTCCCGTGCTCCGCGGCGTAGGGATTCAGGGGGCCGTCGACATCGAGGAACAGCAACGGCCGGTCCATGGCACCCCCGGATCGCTCCCGATCTCCTGAATCGCCGGAAGCATATCCGTCGTCAGGGTCGCCCGGGCGGGCTTCTCCGGGGTGCGCGGCGAGCATCGAGGACGCCGCGCCGTCCCCGCGGGTCGCCCGTGGAGCCGATGCGCCCCTGTCGCACGCCGCCCGTCCTGACCCGACCGCCGAAGTCCGGGACGGCCCGTCGAAGAGGCCGCTGCCGGAGCACCGCGCGCAGCGGTCCGCCGGTGCGAGGCGGCGCTGCTGCCGCGGCCGTGGCAGGCCGGGGGCGAGCTCGGTGCGCCCCTCCGTCCGCCCCTGGACGGCTCCGCGGTGCGCGGCGGGGTCCCCCTTCCCGGGGCTGTGGTGGCACACTTCGGACACACCCGGGGTCGGCGCGCCGCGGGCTGCCGAGGCCGCCCGCGGGGAGGTCCCGGGACGACGTGGACGAGCCCCACCGAGCGGGAGGACGCCGTGGACGGGACCTCGGAGCAGGCCTTGACCGTCAGGCCGCCCCGGGCGCCGGCCGAGGGGGCGGCCGCACTCCCTGCCGCACTCCCTGCCGCCGGCGGACCGCACCGTGGCCGAGGGGCGCTGACGATGTCCGGAGACGACCCCGACCCGCAGGCCGGCCGCTGGGTGGTCGGCATCGACGTCGGCGGATCCGGGATCCGGTTCGCGCTCGCGCCGGGCACCTGGCCCGCCGGGCTCGCCGGCGCGCGGACGCGGGACATCGCCGCGGCCGCGCAGGTCGGCGCGGCCGGCCATGACGCGGACGCCCTCCTCGCCGAGCTGCTCCCCGCCCTCGACGCCCTGGTCACCGGGCTGCCCGCGGGCGCGCGGATCGGCGCCGTCGCCGTCGGCGCGACCGGGATGGCGCTGCTCGGCCGCGACCTCGCGGCCGGGCTCCCCGGTCCGCTGGCCCGCGCGACCGGGGCGGAGTGGCTGGTGCTGGCCGGCGACGCCGTCACCGCGTACGCGGGCGCGCTCGGCACTCGGCCGGGTGTGGTGGTCGCGGCCGGCACCGGCCTGGTGGCGGTCGGCCACCACCCGGACGCGGGCTGGCGGCGTGCCGACGGCTGGGGCCAACTGCTCGGCGACTGCGGCAGCGGCGGCTGGATCGGGCGCGCGGGCCTGGAGGCGGCCCTGCGCGCCTACGACGGGCGGACCGGCGGCTCGCCCGCGCTGCTGGCGGCGGCCGAACGACGCTACGGCCCGGTGGCCGGACTGCCCGCCGCACTCCAGCCGCGCCCCGACCGCGCCGCGTTGCTGGCGGCCTTCGCCCCGGACGTCGCCACCGCGGCCGAGGGCGGTTGCCCGGTCGCGGACGGGATCGTGCGGCGTGCCGCCGAGGAGGTCGTCGCCGCCGCGACGGCCGCCGCCAGCGCCGCCGGGCTCGCGGAGCCCCGGCTCGCCCTGACCGGAGGCCTCTTCCGGCTCGCCCGGCTGCGCGGGGCCACCCACGCCGCCCTGGCCGCCCGCCTCCCCGGAGCCCACCTCCAGCGGCCCGACGGCCCGCCCCTCCTGGGCGCCCTCCGCCTGGCCGCCACCGCGGCCACCGGTCTGCCCTGGCCGGTCGATCCACCCCTCCTCGACGTCCTGCGCGTGCCTTGACGTCCTGCGCGCTCCTTGGCCTCCAGCGCGTTGGCGGCCTGCACGCGCACGCAGGCCGCCCGCCGTCGCCCGCCGCCCGCCGTCGCCCGCCGCCGCCCTCCGGAGCCCGGGTCCCCCGGAGCCCGGGTCCCCCGGAGCCCGGGTCCCCCGGAGCCCGGGCCCACCCGACGCCCGGTCGGTGCCACCTCCACGGTCGGACGGCCCGAGGTGCCACCTCCGCGGTCGGAAGGCCTGACGGGTGCCGCTCACTCCTCGTCGGCGGGGAGGATCCAGCGGAAGGGCATGAGGTCCTTCTCCCAGGGGGCGAGGCCGGCCAGCTCGTCGGCGGCTTCGGGCGTGCGGAGCAGGCAGCGGTGGCGGAGCAGGTCGCGGCGTTCGCGGGGTGTCAGCAGCCGCTCCTCCGGGCCGAGGTTGGCCGGGTGGTCGGGGTCCGGTTCCGTGCTGCCGTCGATCGGGCGGTCGCCGTCCACGTTGAGCCGGTCGCCGGCCGGCGTCCGGTAGTCGAGCCGGAGGCTGGTCCCCCACTGGGAGTTGCCGCCCCAGCCCTGGGAGAGGTCGACGGTCGGCCGGTGGCGGCGCCGGAAGCTCCAGTACAGCGGCGAGCGGTCGGCTACACCGTGCTGCGCATGGTCGGCACCGGCCCGGACCCGGACGCCCGCCCGGCCGAACACCAGGTCACCGAGGATCAGCCCGGGCCAGAGCGTCCCGGTGATCTCGATCGGTGACCGGGGGTCGTCGGCCTGCTCGACCTCGACGATCTCGTGCAGGAGCGGGTCGAAGGCCCCGGCCCCGGACGGTGTCATGCCGAGGGCGCCGAACAGCCCGAGGTACTCGTGGTCCGGGAAGGCGAGTCCGGGTGGGGCGATGTCCACCGGATCGTCGGAGTGCTGCCGGCCGAGCAGCAGGAGGTCGCTCACCCGGCTCAGGGCGTAGAGCTGTCGGTGCAGGCCCAGGACGCCGGCGTCGGTGCGCTTCGCGGTCCACCATCCGTTGCATTCGGCCGCCACCGTGAGCGCGGCGCGGTATCCGCCCCGGGCCCGGTCGAGCCACGGCACGACGACGTCCGGGTACGGCTCCGGTCCCTCGTGTTCCAGCAGGCCCTCGTAGAGCTCTCGCGCTCCCACCCCGTTCAACATGGCTCGGACTCTATGGGCCCGGCTGGGGGCCGGGCCGGCCGCACTGTTGCCGCTGTGTGCACCCCGTCCGGACGCTCTCCGGCGGCCGGCCGCCCCGCCGGGCGGGCGGGGGCGGACCGGAGCACGATGGATGGGTAGTCCCGGACAGCGCCGACTGAACGGGCCGGTGATGGGAGGACGTGATGATCGGGTCGGCGGACATCAGGGAGTGGCGTGGCCACGCCGTGGTCGATGAGAAGGACCGCCGGATCGGCACGCTCGAATCCGTCTACGTCGAGACCGCCAGTGACCAGCCGTTCTTCGCCACGGTCACGGTCGGCCTGCCCTCGCGGCACCGGCTCGTGTTCGTCCCGCTGGACGGCGCCGTGCTCGGACCGGGGTACGTGCGGGTGGCGTTCCCGAAGTCCCTGGTCAAGGAGGCGCCCTCGATCGGCACCGACGACGTCCTGCCGGCCGAGAACGAACCGGAGGTCTTCGCGCACTACAAGCTCGACTACGCCCCCGGTGCCGGCGGGGAGCGCCGCCTCGCCCGGCGCTGAGCGCCCGGGCACCCCTGCGCGTTCCGGCGGCAGAGCGTTCTGACGGCCCGGGCGTTCCGGCCGGCTAACCGTTCCGGCTGCCCGACCGTCCCGGCCGGCCCAGGTCGTCGTCATACCCCACGGGGTACACTGGGGGCCCGGTCGGTAGAGGAAGGCAGCCCAGGCATGAAGGTGGACGACGAGGCGGTCGGCGCGGTCCTGAACCGGCTCCGCCGGGCCCAGGGACAGCTGGCCGGGGTGATCGCCATGATCGAGGCGGGCCGGGACTGCAAGGACGTCGTCACGCAGCTGGCGGCCGTCTCCCGTGCGCTCGACCGGGCCGGCTTCAAGATCGTGGCCAGCGGCATGCGCCAGTGCATGGCCGGTGCCGACGCGGACACCCCGCCGATGAGCGAGGCCGAGCTGGAGAAGCTCTTTCTCACCCTGGCCTGACGCCCCTGGCAGTCATGACGGCCCCCGGCGTGGGTCCGCACGCCCGGGTCCGCTGACGGCAACGGGCGCCCTGGCGCGGCCCCGGCGCGGTCCCGGCACGGTCCCGGCGCGCGGCCATCCACCCCTGACTCCCTGTCATCCCGGCGCAGCCGACCACGCCGTCACCCAACACGTTTCGCTCATCGCCCGACACCCCGACGCCCGTCACATCTGTCAGCCCGTCACGCCCGTCACGCCCGTCAGCCCGTCACGCGTCACCCGGCCCACCCGGGACGCCCCGGAGTTCCCGGATCGCCCGATAGTCCGTCATGCGTCGTTCACGTCCCGGTCGCCGATCTTCGGATGAATGGGGGCCGTCCGCAGTTGTACAGCCAACTGCGAACGCCTCCCTCCCACCTCCGTGACCAGCCGCCGACGGCCCAGGCCCCGCCCGCACCCCCAGCCGGGCCGGCCTGCCCGAGCGCGGCGGACAGGACAACCGTGGCCACCGGCAGCGCCCTGACGCCCACCTCACCCGCCAGCCCCGTCGAGGGCGACCGGCTCACCTTCCACTGGACGACCGACGCCCCCGACGCCAAGAACTGGGTCGGCATCTACGACGGCACCCGCCAGCCGGGCAACGGCGGCTCGCTGCTCTGGAAGTACACCCCGGGCGCCGTCGGCGACGTCCAGCTCGACACCGCGGCGCTGACCGGCGGCCCGTACACGGCCTACCTGCTGGCCAAGGACGGCTACGCCATCCTGGCGAAGACGGAGCCGTTCACCTTCCGGCCCAAGCCCGCCGTCGTCCGCCCGCACAGCGCCGTCGACGCGCTGACCACCGCCCCGGTCGCCCCCGGCGCCGCCGTCTCGGTCAGGCTCGGCGGCCTCTGGTCCCGTCCGGCGGGCAACCCGGCGGGCACCGCCGCCTTCCGCCGGGTCAGCGGCGCCGGCTGGCTCTCGGTGGCCGCCGACGGCACGGTCACCGGTACCGCGCCTGCAGGTCCGACCAGGAACCCCGAGGTGGTCGTGGTCGGAGTCCGGGACAGCGCCGGCGCCTCCGACACCGTGACCGTGCAGATCCCGGTCGCCGACCCGGCGGGCCCGCTGCGCCTGAAGACGGCGAGCTGGAACCTCGCCGACGCGGGAGCCGGCTTCACCGACGCGCCCGAGAAGCAGCTTCGCGTCGTCCTCGCCCAGGGGCTGGACGTGCTGGCGTTGCAGGAGACCGCCGGTAACGCCGCCCGGGCCCTCGCCGACGCCCTCGGCTGGTACGCCTACCAGAGCCAGGGCAGCGTGGGCATCCTCAGCCGCTACCCGCTGACCGCCGTCACCCCGGTGACCGCCGACCTCCCCGCCGCCGGGGCCACCGTCCAGCTTCCCGGCGGCCGCAGCGTCCGGTTCTGGGCCGCGCACCTGGACGAGGCGGACTACGGCCCGTACGCCGTGCAGGACGGTCGTGGCGCCGCCGAGGTGCTGGCCGGCGAGAACGCCTCCGTCCGGCTCCGGCAGGCCAGGGCGCTGGCCGACGCCGTCCGGGCGGACGCCGCGGGCCGCAGGCCGGTGGTCGTCGCCGGGGCGCTGTCCTCGCCCTCGCACCTGGACTGGACGGCCGCCACCGCCGCCACCCACGGCGTGGCCGGCCCGGTGGCCTGGCCGGTCACCACCATGCTCCAGGCCGCCGGACTGACCGACAGCTTCCGCGAGGAGAACCGCGACCCGGCCAAGGCGCCCGGCTTCACGTGGTCGCCGACCCGCAGGCAGCGCGCCGACGGCAGGGCCGAGCCGCAGGACCGGATCGACTACGTCCTGTACGCCGGGCCGCTGAAGCTCGCCGAGGCGCACACCCTGGTCGCCGACTGGCCCGCCACCGGTACGGACCCGGCCGCCCTCGCCGCCAACGAGTGGCCCTCCGACACGGCCGCGGCCGTCGCCACCTTCCAGCTCTGACGGCCGCGCGGCCCTCGTTCGCGCCGCATCCGCCGATCCACCTCCGCCACCCCCGAGAGGCCCGTTCGCCATGTCCGAACTCTCCCGCCGCACCTTCGTCGGTGCCACCGCGGCCGCCGGCGCCGCCGCCGTCGTCGGCCTTCCGGCCACGCCCGCCGACGCCGCACCCGCACCCGCCGCCGGTCGTCTCACCGGCACCATCAAGGACGTCCGGCACGTCGTCGTGCTGATGCAGGAGAACCGCAGCTTCGACCACTACTTCGGCACGCTGGGCGGCGTCCGCGGTTTCGGCGACAAGCAGGCGCTCCAGTTCCCGGACGGGACGGACGTGTTCCGCCAGCCCGACGCCCGCCGCGCCGACGGTGGTGTGATGCTGCCGTACCGGATGGACACCTCCAAGTACAACGCGCAGAACGCGGGCGGCCTGCCGCACGACTGGGCCACCGGCCACCAGGCGATCAACAACGGCGCGATGAACAAGTGGGTCGCCGCCAAGGGCGAGCGCACCATGGGCTACTTCACCCGCGCCGACATCCCCTACCAGTACGCGCTGGCGGACGCGTTCACGATCTGCGACGCCTACTTCACCTCCCTGGCGGGCCCGACCGACCCCAACCGCCTCTACCTCTGGACGGGCACCGCCGGTCCGGGCCGGGACGGCACCACCGGGCCCTGGATCGACAACACCCCGGTGACGGACAACCCGGTCGCCGACTGGACGACCTACGCCGAGCGCCTCCAGGCGGCGGGCGTCAGCTGGCGCGTCTACCACAACCCCAGCAAGGACGACCGGACCGGCGACTACGACGACAACGCCCTCTCGTACTTCAAGCAGTTCCACGACTTCCCCGTCACGGACCCGCGTTACATCAACGCGATGACCAAGTTCGACCCGGCCGCGTTCGACGCCCACTGCAAGGACGGCACCCTGCCGACCATCTCCTGGCTGGTCGCGCCCTACCTCTTCTCCGAGCATCCGGAGGCCGGCCCGGCGTACGGGGCGCACTGGGTCAACACCGCGCTGCAGTCGCTGATGTCCAACCCGGTGGTCTGGCAGCACACCGTCTTCCTGGTCATGTACGACGAGAACGACGGCTACTTCGACCACATGGTCCCGCCCACCCCCGAGCCCGGCACGCCGGAGGAGTTCACCCAGGGCCGGGCGATCGGCCTCGGCAACCGCGTCCCGCTCTGGGTCATCTCGCCCTGGTCGCGCGGCGGCTACGTCAACTCCCAGGTATTCGACCACACTTCGGTGCTGCGCTTCATGGAGCAGGTCACCGGTGTCGCCGAGCCCAACATCTCCGCCTGGCGGCGAGCCGTCTGCGGGGACCTCACCAGCTGCTTCGACTTCGCCGCCCCGGACCTCTCGATACCCCAACTGCCGGACACCAACGCCCTGATGGCCAGGGCCGATGCCGGGACCAAGCTCCCCGGCGTCCAACTCCCCGCCGCCGGAACCCAGTCGATGCCCGTCCAGGAGCGCGGCGACCGGCCGCACCGCCACCTGCCCTACCAGCCCTGGGCCGACGCCGACGTGGACCGCAGGACCGGCAGGGTCACCTGCACCATGAGCAACGACGGCACGGTCGCCTTCCCCTACACCGTCTACCCGAACATCGTGTTCCCGTTCGCCGGCACGCCCCGCACGGTGGCCCCGGGTGCCACCGCCACGTACGTCTGGGACGCCTCCGCCACCAACGGCCGCTACGACTTCACCGTCCACGGCCCCGACGGCTTCGTCCGCCGCTTCGCCGGCACCGTGATCCGCGACGGACGGAACGGCCCGGACGGCCCGGACGGCCAGAACGACGTCGGCGTGCCGATCGTGACGGCCGACCTGAGCAACTCCTCCCGGCTCACCCTCCAGCTGGTCAACGACGGCATGACCGACCTCTCCTTCACCGCCGTGCCCAACGACTACGCGGGCACCGCGCAGACCGTCTGGGTCAAGCCCGGCAAGCAGGTCGACCTGGCCTGGCCGCTGGACGGCCAGGGCCGTTACGACGTCGTCGTGACGGCCGCCACCGGCCTGCGCTTCACCCGGCGCTACGCCGGCCGGGTCCACTGACCCGACCCCGCCCGGGCGGGCCCGCACACGGGCGGGGCGGCGCCGAACCGGTGACCCCCGGCCGTGGCGAGGCCGCCCGGCCGGGGGCCGCGGCTACCGTCGGGCGCATGCAGAAAATCACCACGTTCCTCTGGTACGACCACCAGGCCGAAGAGGCCGCCCGCTTCTACACCTCGGTGTTCCCCGACTCCCGGATCACCGAGATCACCCGCTACGGCGCGACCGGCCCCGGCGCGGCGGGCAGCGTCATGACCGTCACCTTCGAACTCCACGGCCAGCAGTACACCGCCCTCAACGGCGGCCCGCTGTTCCCGTTCACCGAGGCCGTCTCGCTCCAGGTCGAGTGCGCCGACCAGCAGGAGGTGGACGAGCTCTGGGAGAGGCTCACCGCCGACGGCGGCCAGGAGAGTGCCTGCGGCTGGCTCAAGGACCGCTACGGCCTCTCGTGGCAGATCACCCCCCGGGTGCTGAGCGAGCTGATCGCCGATCCGGACCGGGAGAAGGCGGACCGCGTCATGGCGGCGATGCTGCAGATGCGGAAGATCGAGATCCAGCCGCTCCTCGACGCCGCCCGGGGGTGAGACCGTGACAGCCGCGCCCTACCGCTGCATCCTCTACGTCCGTGCCACCCCGCAGCACGTCTGGCACGCGCTCACCAACGCCGACGAGTCCGCCGTCTACTGGGACCACCGCAACGTCTCCACCTGGCTGCCCGGTGCCCGTTGGGAGCACCGGCGGGCCGACGACTCCGGCACCGTGGACGTGGCCGGCACGGTCGAGGCCGCCGAACGTCCGCACCGGCTGGTCACCACCTGGGCCGGCCCGGACGAGCAGCGCCCGGGCGGCCCGTCCCGGGTCACCTTCGAGCTCCAGGGACACCTGGACCTCACCCGGCTCACCGTCACCCACGACCGGCTCGCCGACGATGCCGAGCGCGCCGACGCCGAGGCCGGCTGGTCGGCCGTCCTGTCCAACCTGAAGACCTACCTGGAGAGCGGCCGGCCGCTCCCTCAGGAACCCTGGTCGATGCCCTGACGGACGGCGCCACAACCGCCCGTGCCACCACCCCGCCCGTGCCACCCGCCCGTGCCTGTCCCGCCCGGTGCACCCCACCCGTTGCACCCCGCCCGCGCGTGTCCCGTCCGGGCTACCCCGCCCGGTGCTCGCGTCCGCGCCAGAGCCGGGCCAGCCCGGCGGGCCGCAGCCGGCCGGCGCGCAGCCGCTCGCCGCGTGCCAGCCGGCGCAGCCAGGCGAACCGGGAGAACCGCTCCCGGTTCGCCACCGACGCCCGGTCCAGCTCCTCCATCAGCCGCCGGCCGCGGTGTTCGAGGTCCAGCTCGTCCAGGATCCGGTCCACCTCGGCCAGCAGCGCGCCGTGCAGCTGCCAGGCCTCGGGGTGCTGCTGAACCTGCCGCAGCAGCAGCTGGGCGACGTTCTCCCGGCTGGCCCAGGCGGCGGCCAGCTCGGCGGTGAGCCGCTGCTCGGCCTCCTCGGCGTTGCGGCTCACCTGGGTGGTGACCAGCACCGCGAAGCTCACCAGCGCCCCGCCGACGTGCGCCAGCAGCTCCTCCAGCGCCACCGCCACCTCGGCGGGGAACAGCTGTTCGCCGGGCGCGCGCCGCTTGGCCAGGTCGGTGAGCGAGCGGGCCAGCACCCGGATCACCACCACGCAGATCTCCAGCGTGTCCAGCCCGGTACGCAGCACCAGCCGGGAGAGCAGGCCCTCGCTGATCCTCGGGTTGAGCCGCAGGCTGTCCTCGGCCTGGCGCAGCGCCCCGTCGACGTCCGCGATGGCCTGGTCGAGCCGGCGGGCCTCGTGCAGCCGCTCGGCCGCGCGTTCCACCGGGGTCGGCCGGCCGAGCTCCTCGGCGATGCCGTTCAGCAGGTGGCGGGCGCGCCGGGCGAGGTCCTCGATCGACTCGCCGGCGGTGTCCACCCAGACCGGCGGTGCGAACACCAGGTTGAACAGCAGCCCGACGACGGCGCCGATCAGGGTCTCCAGGACCCGGTCCCAGGCCTGCGAGGTCACCTGGGAGACGCCCAGGATGAGCATCGCGCTGATCGCGACCTCCTGGACGAACTCGTCCACCCGGACGAACCGCCCGATCGTCAGCGAGGCCAGGATGATCAGCCCGAGGCTCCACCAGGAGAGCCCGACGACCGAGCTGAACCCGATCGCGATCAGCACCCCGACCACCACCGAGTTGACCCGGCGGATGCTGGTGGTCAGCGTCGAGTAGACGGTGACCTGGACCACCAGCAGCGCCGTCAGCGGAGCGGTGAGCGGGGCCGGTTCGCTGCTCAGCCGGGTGGCCACCGCGTACGACAGGGTGGCGGCCACCGTCGCCCGGATCGTCTGGACGACGAAGGGTTCTCGGGCGCCGCGGCGCAGTGCGGTCGCGAAGGTCTCCGGAAGAAGGGCCATGCCGCCCTTCCTTCCCCGTGACGGCCGTCTCCACCGCCGGAGCGCCGGACCGCTACCCGAAAGAGCCGGGCCCGGTGGCCGCCGGGGCGGGGGCTACGGCTGCTTGCGCTGGTCGCGGAGCAGCTTCCACGGTGCCATCGCGGACTCCACCTGGACCCCGAGGCTCATCTTCGACGCGCCCTTGACCCGCTCCTCGAAGCGGATCGGCACCTCACGGATGGTCAGCCCGCGCTTGACGACCCGGTAGTTCAGTTCGACCTGGAACGAGTACCCGTTGCTGTTCACCGAGGGCAGGTCGATGGCCCGCAGGGTCTCCGCCCGCCAGGCCTTGAACCCGGCGGTGGCGTCCCGGACCCCGAGGCTGAGGATCGTGTTGACGTAGAAGTTCGCCCAGGCCGACAGCGCCTTGCGGTGCCACGGCCACTCCTCGGCGGTCGAGCCGCCCGGTACGTAGCGGGAGCCGATCACCACGGCGGTGTCGTCGGCCATCAGGGTCTCCACCATCACCGGGAGCACCGAGGCCGGGTGCGAGAGGTCGGCGTCCATCTGGATCACCACGTCCGCGCCCTCCTCCAGGGCCCGGGTCATGCCCGCTATGTACGCGCGTCCGAGGCCGTCCTTCTCGGTGCGGTGCAGCACGCCGATCGTGCCGGGGGAGTCCGCGGCGAGCTTGTCCGCGACCTCCCCGGTGCCGTCGGGAGAGTTGTCGTCGACCACCAGCAGGTGCAGGCCGGGCAGCTTGAGGTCCGCGAGCAGCCCGGCGAGGACCGGGAGGTTCTCCCGCTCGTTGTACGTGGGCACGACGACAACGACCTTGGGGGAGGCCTCGACCATGTTCTATTCCCTCGCGCGATCCCCGGCCGTGCCGCGCCGTCGGCGCCTTCGTCCGGCCGGACAGTTGTTCACTTCGGTCGAGCGAGTCTAGCCGCGCCCGGGACCCGCCCCCTCCACCGCGGTGCGGGGCGGCTCCCCAGGACGCGGAACAGGCGCGGAACAGGCGGGGAGCAGGCGCGGGGCGGGCGCCGAGCGGGCGACGCGCCGGGGCGCGCCCGCAGCCTTCCCGGCCGCGGGGGAGCAGGTCACATAGCCTGACCGGGCCGTCCGTCCGGCGGCCGGAGGTCGGGAGCCGCGTGCGCGTGGGCGGCCGGCGTCGTGGACAGTCGTGGACAGGGGACTACGTGAGCTCGTCAGCCTCGGTCGGTCCGGGCGCCGTGCCGTCGGTACGGCAGCGACTGCGGGCCTGGCTGCTCGAAGGCCTGACGGACATGGCCAAGCAGCACCCGGGCCCGCACGCCCAGGCGCCCGTCGAGCACAAGGGCGCCCGCTGGTGGCGGGTGATGTGCCTGACCGGCCTGGACTACTTCTCCACGCTCGGCTACCAGCCGGGCATCGCCGCCCTCGCGGCCGGACTGCTGTCGCCGGTGGCGACCATCGTCCTGGTGCTCGTCACGCTGTTCGGCGCGCTGCCGGTGTACCGGCGGGTGGCGAAGGAGAGCCCGCACGGCGAGGGCTCGATCGCGATGCTGGAGCGGCTGCTCTCGTTCTGGAAGGGCAAGCTCTTCGTCCTGACGCTGCTCGGCTTCGCGGCCACCGACTTCATGATCACCATCACCCTGTCGGCCGCCGACGCCACCGCGCACCTGGTGGAGAACCCGCATCTGAGCAGTGCCCTCTCCGGCAAGCAGGTGCTGATCACGCTCGTCCTGGTCGCGCTCCTCGGCGGCGTCTTCCTCAAGGGGTTCAGCGAGGCGATCGGCCTGGCCGTCGTCCTGGTCGCCGTCTACCTGTCGCTGAACGTCGTCGTGGTCGCCACCGGCCTCTACGAGGTCCTGCGCGCCCCGCACCTGGTCGGCGACTGGGTGGACGCGCTGACCGCCGAACACGGCAACGCGCTCGCCATGATCGGCGTCGCCCTGGTGGTCTTCCCCAAACTGGCGCTGGGCCTGTCCGGCTTCGAGACCGGCGTCGCCGTGATGCCGCACATCGAGGGCGACCCGGACGACACCGAGGAGAAGCCCACCGGCCGCATCCGCGGCGCCCGCAAGCTGCTCACCACGGCCGCGCTGATCATGAGCGTCTTCCTGATCACCACCAGCTTCATCACCACCCTGCTGATCCCCAAGGCGGCCTTCGAGCCCGGCGGCCAGGCCAACGGACGCGCCCTCGCCTACCTGGCCCACGAGTACCTCGGCAACACCTTCGGCAGCATCTACGACCTCTCCACCATCCTCATCCTCTGGTTCGCCGGCGCCTCGGCGATGGCCGGGCTGCTCAACCTGATGCCCCGCTACCTGCCCCGCTACGGCATGGCCCCGACCTGGGCCCGCGCGGTGCGCCCGACCGTCCTGGTGCTGACCGCCATCGCGTTCCTGGTGACGTGGATCTTCGACGCCAGCGTGGACGCCCAGGGCGGCGCGTACGCCACCGGCGTCCTGGTGCTGATCAGCTCGGCCGCGATCGCCGTCACCATCGCGGCCCACAAGGCGGGGGAGCGCAACTGGACCATCGGGTTCGCGGTGATCGCCGGGGTCTTCCTCTACACGACGGCGGTGAACATCGCCGAGCGGCCGGACGGCGTCAAGATCGGAGCCTGCTTCATCGCCGGCATCATGCTGCTCTCGCTGCTCTCCCGGCTCAAGCGGGCGTTCGAGCTGCGCGTGACCGACGTGGTCCTGGACGAGGCCGCGGAGCGCTTCGTCCGCGACTACACGCACCGCCCGCTGCGGCTGATCGCCAACGAGCCCAACAGCCGGGACCTCGTGGAGTACCAGGAGAAGAAGCGGCAGATCCGCACGGACAACGACATCCCGGCCGAGGACGACCTGGTCTTCGTCGAGGTCACCGTCCGGGACCCGTCGGAGTTCGAGGCCGTCCTGCGGGTGCACGGCGAGGTGCTGCACGACCGGTACCGGGTGCTCTCGCTGGAGAGCTCCAGCGTGCCGAACGCACTGGCGGCACTGCTGCTGACGGTCCGGGACCGGACCGGGCAGCAGCCGCACATCTACTTCGAGTGGACGGAGGGCAACCCCTTCGCCCAGTTCCTGCGGTTCTTCCTGTTCGGCCACGGCGAGGTCGCCCCGGTCACCCGCGAGGTGCTGCGCGAGGCCGAGCCGGACCGCAACCGCCGCCCGCGCGTCCACGTCGGCTGAGGCCGGCAGGTGACCGCCCGGGCCGGCCCGGGCGGTCACCTGCCGGGGCGGGACCTGCCCCAGGCGGGGGCGACGAGGGCGACCAGGGCGACGGCGAAGCCGAGCTGGAGCGCGTGGCGGGTCCAGTCGACGCCCCTCGTGTTGGCGACGCCGAGCCAGCCGGCGACCGCGTTGCCCAGCCAGGCGCCGGCCGCGCCGAGCAGCATCGTCAGCCACCACGGGATCGCCTGCGGGCCGCGCAGGAGGAGCTTGGCGATCACGCCCAGTACGAATCCGATGAGCAGTATCCACAGCAGCTGGAACATCGCATTCCACCTTTCGAGGGGTGTCGTCCCATGCTCGCCCCGAACACCCGTCCCGGCACGTCGGAGGCGGGTCCGCAAGCCCGCGCGGATCACCCGTTGGGGGTGGTGCGCGGAGGCCGGCCGGCCGTGATCGTGGGAAGCGGAGCACCGGGCCCGTTCACCGGGGGACCGGGCCCACCTCCGATGCCGGGAGAGGCGGGAGACAGACGATGGACGACTATCCGCTGTTGAACATCTTCCTCACCACCATGTGGTTCTTCATCTGGGTGTTGTGGATCATGTTGCTGTTCCAGGTCTTCGCAGACCTGTTCCGCGACGACGACGTGAACGGCTGGGGCAAGGCCGGTTGGTGCGTGTTCGTCATCCTCCTGCCGTTCCTCGGGGTGTTCGTCTACCTGATCGCCCGTGGCAGGGGCATGGGCATGCGGATGGCGGCCCAGAGCCGCAGGAACGAGCAGGAGTTCCGCGAGTACGTGCGCGACGCGGCCGCCTCGCAGCCCGCCTCGGCGGGCACGGCCGACCAACTGGCCAAGCTGGCGGAGCTGCGCAAGAGCGGCGACCTGACGGAGGAGGAGTACCAGCGCGCGAAGTCGCGCGCCCTGGCGTGACCCGGATCGGAGGCCTTCGATGGCAACGGCACAACACCACGCGCAGCCGGTCGGCCGGCCCGCGTCGTCACCGGCGGCACACGCCGATGCGATGCTGACCTTCGCCGCCGTCCTCATGGGCGTCCTCGCCCTGTTCAACGGCCTGGACGGCATCGCGGCGATCAACCGCTCGCACGTCTTCGTCGGCAACGCCCACTACGTCTTCGGGGACCTGCGGGCCTGGGGCTGGGCGATCCTCGCCCTCGCGATCGCCCAGGGCTTCACCGTCGTGGGCATCCTGGCCCGGGTGCAGGTGGCCCGCTGGTTCGGTGTCGGCGTGCTGGTCCTGAACGGGTTCGCGCAGATGGCGTTCATCCCGTCCTACCCGGTTTGGTCGGTGATGATCATCGCCCTTGACGTCATCGCGATCTACGCGCTGATCGTCCACGGCGGCAGGACGGAGCCCGGGACGGAACCCAGGACGGAAATGGAGAGGACCGTCACCGGGCCGTCCGGCACGGCGGGCGGCGACGCCGGCGGATGACCCTCCCGGCGGCCGGTGGCGACACGGCCGACGGTGGCAGTACGGCCGACGGTGGACCGGGCACCCTCACGGGGCGCCCGGTCCACCGCCCTGCGGGGAGCGGGCACGGGCCGCCCTGCGGGGAGCGGGCACGGGCTCACTCGACCACCTGCCGGAACTCGGTGACCCGCAGTCCCAGGGCCTGGAAGCGGGCCAGCAGCCCGTACAGGTGGGCCTCGTCGACGACGCGCCCGACCAGGACGGTCTCGCCCGCGAGGAGGCAGCTCTCCAGGTCGGGGAAGCCCTCGCGCCGCAGGACGTCCGACATCCAGCCGGCGACTCGAATCTCGTAGCGCATGAATGCTCCCCCGGATCGGACCACGGCGTCGGTCCGTGGCGGGCGGCTCGGTGAGCGGCTTCCGACTCCCATGCTGCCCGCGCCCGGCACGGCCGGGCATCACCCCGCCGAGGTGAACCCGGTCCGGTGCGCGCACCCGACGGGTCGTGCGGGACGGGCCCTACAGCAGGTGCAGCCGGCGGGCCCGGCGGACGGCGTCCGCCCGGCGGGTGGTGCACAGCTTGCGGTTGATGTTCTTGAGATGGGTCTTGACCGTGTTGACCGACACGTTGAGCTCGGCGGCCACCTCGGCGGTCGACATCAGCTGCGCCACCCGTTCGAGCACCTCCTGCTCGCGCGCGGTCAACGGCTCGACCGGCGCGGCCGTCGCGGGGGACCGCCCCACGCCGTCCCGCATCGTGTCGGGCAGCCACGCGTGGGCCGCGGTCAGGAACGGCCGGCCCCGCAGGAAGCGGGGCAGCCACGGTCCGGCCTCCAGGAACGCCCGCCGCAGCCGGTCGGGCCGCGCCACGGCGAGGGCGTGCGCGACGAGGCGCAGCGCCGCGTCGTCGTTCCCGGCCGCCAGCTTCGACTCGGCCCGGACCAGCAGGGCGCGGGCGGCGACGGCCGGTGTGCGGCCGACGTCCCTGGGCAGGGCCTCCTCCGCAGCCCGCCGGTCGCCGCGGGCCAGGTGCGCCCGCGCCGCGACGAGGGCGGCCTCGGCGCTCCCGGCGTGGCCGGCGTCCAGGGCCTCCAGGGCCGCCCGGGCGTCGCCGGTGTCCAGCAGCGCTGCCGCGGCGACGGTCGTGGCGCGGTCCCGGGCCCAGGGCGAGGCCTCCCAGGGCGTTCCGGCCGGGGGGAACGCCACCCCGGGCGGCCCGTCCGCGGGCTCCTGCGGCCGCCCGGCCGGGGCCGGCCCGCCGAGCAAGGCGAGCGCCCCGCGCGGGTCGCCGCCGTAGAGCGCCAGCCTGGCACGGGTGACGTCGAGCTCCGCCCGCTGCAGGGGGTCGCCGTCGCCGTCCGCCTCGGCGAGCCGCAGGCTGACCCGGGCCGCCGGCAGGTCGTCGCGCTCCGCGGCGACCTCGGCGAGGACGAGGTGGGCGAGGCCGCACCCGCCGCTCCCCAGCGGGTCCTGCGCCTGCGCCTCGCGGACCGCGTGCAGGGCGTGGGACTCGGCCCGGCCAGGCGTCCCCTTCAGCAGTTCCGCCAGGGCGAGCAGGCCGTGCGACTCGGGCAGCGCCGGCGGCCGGTCGCCGGCCGATGCGCCGCCCCCGGCCGCGGGGCCTGCTGCGCCGTCACCCGCCGCGCCGTCCCCCGTCGCCCTGGCTCCCGCCCTGTCACCTGCCGTGCCGCCGCTCGCCGCGCTGCCGCCGAGGTCCGCCAGCAGCCCCTCGCGGGCCTCGTCGACGTGCCCCTCCCAGAGCCGGGCGGTGGCGAGCGCGGCCGACGACAGCGCGGAGAGTTCCGGGTGGTCGCGCCACCGCTCGGGGAGCCGGCGGCCGAGCCGCTCGACCGTGTGCGCGGCCTCCTCGACGGCCGGGCCGGTGCCGGCCGAGCGGGCCGCCATCAGCCGCAGGAAGGCCGCGCTCAGCCGTGTCGCGACGTCGTCGCCACCGGTGGCGGCCGCCCGCTGAAGGGCGCGGTCCAGGTGGGCGCGGCCCTTGCCGGTGTCGCGTGCGGCGATGGCCCGGGCGGCGCGGACCAGCTCGGCCGCCGGGCCACCGGTGCCCGGCGGCATGGCGGCGAACACCCCGGCCGGTGCCGCGGCCGCCCGCTCGCCGAAGAACCGCCCGATGGCGAGGTCCTCCACCAGCCAGCCCGCCGCGAGCTCCCACTCGTCCGCGGCGGCGGCATGCCGCAGCGCTTCGTCGAGCAGTCCGGCCCCGTGCAGCCAGCGGGCGGCCGTCGCGTGGAGCTCCTGCGCCAGGCCGGGGTGGCGGGCGCGCAGGTGGACCTGGAGGATCTCCGCGAACAGCGGGTGGTGGCGGTACCAGGAGTGGCCGAGCGGGGTGATGAAGGTGTTGGCGCGGGCGAGTTCGTCCAGCGTGCGCTCCGCGTCGTCCCTGCCGGTGAGGGCGTTCGCCAGCGCGGGGTGGGTGCGGTCGAGCAGGCTGGTGCGCAACAGGAGGTCCCGGGTCGCGGCCGGCTGGGCGTCCAGGACCTCGGCGAGCAGGAAGTCCGCGATCACGCTGTGCCCGGCCTCGAACTCCTTGAGGTACCCCTCCTGGTCCGGGGCGTGTTCGGCGGCCAGCGCGCACAGGCGCAGGCCGGCCGCCCAGCCCTCGGTGCGCGCGGTCAGCGCCCGGACGCCCTCCTCGGACAGGCCGAGGCCGTGGCGGCGCAGCAGGACGGAGGCCTCGTCGGGGGTGAAGGCCAGGTCGGCGGCGCGGACCTCGGTGATCTGGTCCGCCGCGCGGTAGCGGTGCAGGGGCAGCAGCGGTTCGTTGCGGCTGACCAGGACGAGGCGCAGGCCGTCACCGCAGTGGCGCAGCAGGGCGTGGAGGTCGGCGGCGACGTCCGGGGAGGGGACCCGCTCGTACTCGTCGAGGACGAGCACGAGGGGCTGCCGGCGTGCGGCGAGGCCGCCGGCCAGGAGGGCGGGCAGGCCGGGGTGGGCCGGCCCGGCCCCGGGCGGGAGGCCCGTCCCGGCGGGACCGAGGACACCCGAGCGGCGGAGCGCCTCGACGAGCAGGGCGCCGAAGGCACCGGGCCCGTCGTCCTGCTCTTCGAGGGTGAGCCAGGCGACGGGGCCGGGCAGCGGCGCGGTCCGCACCCAGTCGGAGACCAGCAGGGTCTTCCCGGCGCCGGCGGGGCCGTTGACCAGGAGCAGCGGGTGCGAGCGCAGGCCACGGGTGAGCCGCTCGGCCAGCCTCGGGCGGCGGACGAACGACGCCGGGACGGGGGGAACCCGCAGGCGGGTGGCGAGGACGGTGTCCGCCAGGGGCGGTGCCGGCCCGGGCTCGACGGTGCTCCGCTCCCTCGGGTCTGAGGTCATGGCGACCACCAGTCGTACGGCCGGACGGGGTGTCCGGGAAGGTTCTTCCTTCGATCTTCGATCGCGCTCCGGCCGCCTGCAACGGCTGGACGGCCCGTACGGGGGCCCGAACGGCCCCTGGTCCGTGGCCGACGGGCCGCGGGTGCGCCGCCCCGCCGCCGCCCCGCCGGTCACCCCAAACAGGTGATCCCGCCCCGACGGAGGCCGCGGTAGCTTCACAACGGGAACAGTTTCACAGCGGGGCGGCTCAGGGCCGGGCGGCGTCAGGCCGGACGGTTCCGGGCCGGGCAGCCCGACCGCAGGCCGGGCGCCGGTGCCCGCCCCCGGGGTCACCTTGGTCCCCCACCCCGCCGACCGGACCTCACCCACCAGGAGCGGACGTGAGCAACGAACCCAACAACCCCCGGCAGCTCGACGAACCGGGCCCGATCGACTACGTGGTCGTCGAGTTCCCCGGCAGCCGCATGACCGGGGAGGGCATGCCCGCACTCGTCGACCTGGTCGACCGGGGCATCATCCGCATCCTCGACCTGACCTTCATCAAGAAGGAGGAGGACGGCTCGGTCTTCGGCCTGGAGCTCGCCGACGTGACCGGCGACGGCGAACTCGACCTCACCTTCTTCGAGGGCGTCTCCTCCGGACTCGTCGGCCAGGACGAGCTCGCCGAGGCCGGCGCCCTCATCGCACCCGGCGACTCGGCCGCGGTGCTCCTCTACGAGAACCTGTGGGCCGCTCCGCTTGCCGCGGCCCTGCGCCACGCCGGCGCCCGCATGATCGCGAGCGGGCGGGTGCCCGTCCAGGACGTCATCGAGGCGCTGGACGCGCTCGACGCCACGACCTGACCCGCCCGCCCCGGTTCCCCGTCCGCCCTTCACACCTGAGGCAGGAAGCCATGCCCGGACTACTTCGAGGAGTCGCACGGACCGCGGTCGTCGCGGGGACGGCGACAGCCGTGTCCAACCGCGTCTCGCGCCGTCAGGCCGGCCGCTGGGCCCAGCAGGAGGAGGCCCAGCAGCCCCAGTACGCCCAGCCGGCCGCCGCGCCGCCGCCCGCCGCGCCCGCGCCCGCCTCCATGGACGACAAGCTCGACCAGCTGAAGGACCTCGCCGCGCTCAAGGAGCAGGGCGTCCTGACGGAGGAGGAGTTCGCGGCGCAGAAGGCCCGCATTCTCAACGGCTGACCCCGCACCGACGCCTGAACGCCCCCGGCACGTCCGCGGTCCGTCCCCGGCACCCAGCCCCCGGCACGCAGCCCCGGCCCGTCCTCGGCGCGTGCCCGGGGAGGGTGCCGTGCGCGCCGGTCCGCGGAGCCTGTGCCGGGGGCGACGGAGGCCGTCCGGCCGTCCCCGACGCCTGGAGGAGCAGTGAACCGCTGGAAGGCCCTGGTCGTGCTCGGGACGGCCCAGTTCCTGATGGTGCTGGACGCCTCGGTCATGAACGTGTCGATCAGCCAGCTGGTCGAGGACTTCGACACCGAGGTCACCGCCATCCAGGCCGTCATCACCCTCTACACCCTGGTGATGGCGGCCTTCATGCTCACCGGCGGCAAGATCGGGGACATGTTCGGCCGCCGCCGCGTGTTCATCGTCGGCCTGGCCGTCTACGCGGTCGGGTCCGGGCTGACCGCGGTCGCCCCCACGGTGGGGGTGCTGGCCCTCGGGTGGTCGATCATCGAGGGGCTGGGGGCCGCCCTCGTGCTGCCCGCCCTGGCGGCCCTGGTCGCCGGGTCCTACAGCGGCCGCGACCGGGCCGTGGCCTACGGCGTCATCGGAGGACTGGCCGGCGCGGGCATCGCCGTCGGCCCGCTGCTGGGCGGCTGGGTCACCACCTACCTCACCTGGCGGCTGGTCTTCGCGGGTGAGGTCGTCCTCGTCGTGCTCATCCTGGTGTTCGTCCGCTGGATCCCGCGCCAGCCGCCGCCGGCCCACCGCATCCACCTCGACACGGTCGGCGCCGCGCTGTCGGCCGCGGGGCTGGCCCTGGTGGTGCTCGCCGTGCTGCAGAGCGGCACCTGGGGCTGGGTCCAGCCGAGGAACCCTCCGTTCACCGTGCTCGGGTTCGCGCCCACCCTGTTCGTCGTCGCGCTCGGCGGTGCGCTGCTGTACCTGTTCTTCCTGCACGAGCGCCGGACCGAGGCGCGGGGGCGGGAGCCGCTGGTCTCCCTGCACCACTTCGGCAACCGGGTCCTGCGCTCGGGGCTGGCGACGCTGTTCAACCAGAACACCGTCCTGCTCGGGCTGTTCTTCGTGATCCCGCTCTACCTCCAGGTCGTCCAGGGCCTCAACGCCTTCGAGACCGGTCTTCGGCTGCTCCCGGTCTCCGTCACGATGCTCGTCGCGTCGATGTGCGGCACCCGGTTGCTGCGGATCGCCTCGCCCCGCACCATCGTGCGCGGCGGGCTGCTGGTCCTGCTCGCCGCGACGCTGTGGCTCATCGCGGCCATCGAGCCGGACCTGCACGGCGCCTCGTTCGCCGGGTCGATGGCCCTCCTCGGCCTCGGCATGGGGATGCTCGCCTCCCAGCTGGGCAACACGGTGCAGTCCAGCGTCCAGGAGGGGGACCGCAGCGAGGCCGGCGGTCTCCAGTACACCGCGCAGAACCTCGGCTCCTCGCTCGGGACGGCGCTGATCGGCGCCATCCTCATCGGCTCGCTGGCCGGCGCCGTGACCACCCGGATCAACGAGGACCCGCGCATCTCCGACGCGGTCGCCGGGCAGTCGGCCGTCCGGATCGAGGCGGGTCTCTCGTTCGTGCCGGCCGACGACGTGGCGACGGCACTGGCCAGCCAACCGGAGATTCCCCCGCAGGAGGCCGCCGCCCTGGTCGAGAGCTACCAGAGCGCGCAGATCACCGGCCTGAAGGCCGCGGTGCTCGCCTGCAGCGGGATCACCGCCGCGAGCTTCCTGTTCACGGGCGGGATCCCGGCCGGTCGACCCGAGCGCGTGGTGCGGGTGCGGCGATCCGTCACCGGTCCGCCGGAGCGGCAGGGCTGACCTGCGGGGAGACCGGGGCCGACGGCAGGCCCGACCTGCGGGGAGGCCCGGGCCGACCGCCCGGGCCCGGGCCCGGGTCGTGCGGCTCGCGGCAGCGGCCGGGCCGAGGGGCGTTCCGTACCCGCCGGACCGTCAAGTTGTCTGGACAGCTTGGGGTCGACGGGCCGTCACCGACCCGCCATCCAACACGCCGGTGCCGTCCACCTCGGCCACGTACACATAACGGGTCTGGGCCGAACACAGCCCCCGCCCAGCGTCCGTGACCGAGGAGCCACCCCCCCGATGAGTCCGATGCCCGAACTGTCGCGCCGCACCCTGCTCGGCGGCGCGGCGGCGGCCGCCGCGCTGTCCGCCCTCCCGCTCAGCGTGCGCGAGGCGCTGGCCGCGCCCGCCCGGCCCGGCAAGCTGGCGGACATCCAGCACGTCGTGGTGTTCATGCAGGAGAACCGCGCGTTCGACCACTACTTCGGCACGCTGCCCGGCGTGCGCGGCTTCGGCGACCGGACGGCGGTGCGCGGGGTCAACGGGCGCTCGGTGTTCCACCAGCCCGACCCGGGCCGCAAGGAGGGCCACCTGCTGCCGTTCCCGATGAACGCCGCGCACACCAACGCCTACCAGCAGGGCGCCCCCGCGTTCGGCTTCGTCGACTCGATGAAGGCCTGGAACGACGGCCTCGCCGACGGCTCGGTCACCCGCCGCTCCGGGGGCTGGCTCGGCCAGGGCTACTACGAGCCCGCCGACATGCCGTTCTACAACGCGCTCGCCTCCGTGTTCACCACCTGTGACGCCTACTACGCGTCGGTGCAGTGCAACACCAACACCAACCGCGACCACCTGATGACCGGCACCAGCGGCGGCACCGTGCGGGACATCCCGGTCACGGACAACACCGAGATCCCCGGCGGGTACGAGTGGACCACCTACGCCGAGCGGCTGGAGCGGGCCGGCGTCAGCTGGAAGACCTACCAGGCGCTGGACAACTTCGACGACAACGCGCTCGCCTGGTTCGCCCCCTTCGTCAGGGCCAAGCCGGGTGAGCCGCTCCACGAACGCGGCATGCGGGCCGTCGGCGACCCGGCGAAGAAGAACGACCCCTTCGCGATGGGCGACGCGCTCGTCGAGGCCTTCGCCGCCGACGTCCGGGCCGACCGGCTGCCCCAGGTCTCCTGGCTGGTCGCGCCCGCCGCGCTCTCCGAGCACGCCGACCACGCGCCGCCGAACGGCGAGCACCTGACGGCCCGGCTGCTCGCCGCGCTGGCCGCCAAGCCGGAGGTCTGGGAGAAGACCGTCTTCATCCTCAACTACGACGAGCACGGCGGCTTCTTCGACCACCAGCTGCCGCCCGTCCCGCCACTGGCCACCGGGCGCGGCAAGTCCACCGTCCCCGTGGACGGCGAGGTGGTGGTCCGGGTGGGCAAGGGCGGCTCGACGTACCACCGGGTGGTGAGCCAGGACGGCAAGTACCGCGTGAAGGCGGCCGACGGCTCGCTCGGCTGGTCCGACACCCTGCCCGCCGGGGAGACCCTCGTCTCCGGCCCGTACCCGATGGGCCTCGGCGTCCGGGTGCCGATGACCGTCGTCTCGCCGTGGACCCGCGGTGGCGCGGTCGACTCCACCGTCTACGACCACACCTCGGTGCTGCGCTTCCTGGAGAAGCGCTTCGGCGTCGAGGAGCCCAACATCAGCCCCTGGCGGCGCGCCGTCTGCGGCGACCTCACCAACGTCTTCGACTTCTCCGGCGAGAACCCGGTGTGGCCGCAGCTGCCGGACACCAGCGGCAACCGGCAGAAGGTGGTCGACACCGGAAAGCTGCCCGCCCCGACCGTGCCCGGCCCGCAGGTCTTCCCGCAGCAGCAGCGCGGCACCCGCACCGCCCGTCCGCTGCCGTACGACCTGCTGGTCAAGCCGAGGCTGAAGGGCGACGAGCTGACCCTGGACCTCATCAACCAGGGCCGCCAGGGCGCCGTCCTCGCCGTGTACCCGGCCCCCGGCACCGCCCCGCGGCACTACACCGTGGGCGCCAGGTCCCGCCTCTTTGACGTCTGGAAGGTCGGCCCGGAGGGGTACGACCTCCGCGTGCACGGCCCGAACGGCGCGCTCTGGCACCTGCGCGGGGACGCCGCCTCCGCCTACGAGGTCTCGCTCTCCGAGGAGCAGAACGGCAGGGTGCTGGAGGTGGACGTGATCAACCGCTCGCGCACCGCCCAGACGTTCCTGGTCGGCGACCTCGCCTACGGCGACGGGCTGCGCGAGGTCCGGGTCGCGGCCGGCGACGACAGGACCGTCAACGTCAAGGTCGGCCCCGAGGGCTGGTACGACGTCGTGGTCGGCGTCCGCGGTGACCTCGGCTTCCGCCGCCGGATCGCCGGGCGCTTCCCCTGGGACGGCGAGCGCCTGCGGACCGACCCGGCGATGGGCCTGGCCGACCCGCTCGCCCTCGACGTCACCCTCAGGGCGGCCTCCGCCACCATCGACGAGGCGATCCTGCTGCCCGGCCGTCCGGCCCGGGTCTCCGCCCGGTTCACCGCCACCGCCGCGCTCACCGCGGTCGAGGCGCAGCCGGTCGTCCCGCCCGGCTGGACGGTCGCCGCCGTCACCGCCCCGCCCGCCTCGCTCGCCGCCGGCGCGACCGCCACCGCCGAATGGGACGTCACCCCGCCCGCCCAACTGCCCGAGGGGGCCACCCACCGCGTCCTGGTCACCGCCCGCGCCCTGGCCGGCGACCGCTTCGCCCTCGCCGACGGCGAAATCGCCGCCCGTACCGCCCCCGTGATGGCCGGCCACCTGCTCGGCGAGGACTTCGAGTCGCTGGCCGGCGCGCTCCGGCCGCTCGACGGCGTACTCGGCTGGACGCCGCAGGCGCCGCAGGGCTGGTCGGTGGTCAACGCGCCGGCCATGCCGCAGGGCACCACCCGCCTCCAGGGCTGGACCTTCCACACCAAGCGCGCCTGGTCCACCCCGGCCGGCCAGGACCGCGGCAACTTCACCCGCGGCCTCGGCATCCTCGCCGTCGCCGACCCGGACGACTGGGACGACACCGGCTCGCCGTCCCGCAAGGGCGTCTTCGACTCCACCCTCGTCTCGCCCGCCGTCCCGATCCCGGGCGGCACCGGCACCCTCCACCTCGCCTTCGACTCCCACTACCGCCAGGAGGCCCCGCAGAAGGCGGCCGTCACCGCCGTCTTCGACGACGGGACGGAGAGCCGGCTGGTCTTCTACAGCAGCGACGCCGCCGGCAACGACAACGCCGGCAAGGACGTCCAGAACACCTTGGTCACCAGGCAGTTCGCCGTTCCGGCCGGCGCCCGCACGGTGACCCTGAAGTTCCGCATGTACGACGCCGGCAACAACTGGTTCTGGGCCGTGGACCACGTCCGCCTCGGCACCCGGCCGATCACCGCGTGACACCCTCCGGGGAGTCTCCGGCCCGCGCCCCCGATCGGCCCGCGCCCCCCGATCGGCCCGCGCCCCCCGATCGGCCCGCGCACCCGATCGGCCTGCGCACCCCGCCGATCGGGGGGTGTTCCCCCGCTGGTCGGGGGGCGCATTGCCGCCGATCGGGGGGCGCGTACCGGAGTGCGCGGCCCTGGGCGTGCGGGCCGGAGCGCGGGGGAGCGGATTTGCGCCGCATGATCGTCGGATCGGGCTGGAAAGCCGCTGTGCGTGGACGCTCCGTCACGCCAGGATGACTCATCGACGCGGACACGCTGCGTCAATGAGAGGAGCCGCATCCCATGAGCCGCCTCCGGGCCGTCGCCCTGACCCTGGGCTGTACCGCCGCCGCGCTGACCATGACGATGACCACCGCGCACGCCGCGCCCGGGGACACCACGAACATGTGCGGGTCCACGCTCACCCCGAGCGGCTTCGTCGACGTGCAGTGGTGGAACAGCGCGGCCTGCGGCTCCGGCTTCAACCCCAACTCCAAGCAGGTCAAGCAGCTCACCGGCCTCCCGGTCGGCACCGTGGTCAACGCCTGCGCCTCCACCTGGCCGCCGGCGGGCTGGACGATCGTCAGCTCCTTCTACAGCTCCGGCTGCAACTACTCGGCCGTGCCCAGCTTCAACAACAACTCCTGGCAGCTGAAGCGCGTCTCCTGACCTGCCGGCCCCTTCCGGACAGCCGCCGCCGCATCCCCGACCCCGGTCGGGGATGCGGCGGCGTTTTGCGCCCCACCGACCGGTGGCCCGCCCGATCTCGCAATTCTCTCAATCATTGAGATATATGATGCGACCGACCGTGACCGGCCCCGCCACGAAGGGCGCACCACCATGCTCACCGGGAGTCCCACCGGCAGCCCCACCGCCCGGCGCCGGGCCCGCCTGCTGGTCCCGCTCGCCCTGCTGCTCGTCTGGCTCGGCCTCGGCGGGGCCTTCGGCTCGTACGCGGGGAAGCTCACCGAGGTCGCGACCAACGACCGGGCCGCCTTCCTGCCGCGCAGTGCGGAGTCCACCGAGGTGGCACGGCTCGGCCAGGAGTTCCAGACGGCGGCCACGCTGCCGGTGATCGTGGTCTGGGAGAGCCGCACCGGGGCCCTCGACGATGCGCAGCGCGCCGCGGCCGCGCAGGCGCTGCGCGAGGCGGCGACGGTCCCCGGCGCCACCGGGCGGGTGTCGCCCGCCGTGCCGGCCGAGGACGGCCGCGCCCTCCAGGGCGTCGTCCAGCTCCGGGCCGACCTCGGGCGGCAGACCGGCGACACCGTCCGCGCCGTGCGCGCGCTCGCCGACCGGGTGCCGGACGCCACCGTCGGCCTGGCCGGTCCGGCGGCGATCGCGGCCGACCTCGGCAGCGCCTTCGCCGGGATCGACGGACTGCTGGTCGGCGTCGCCCTCGGCGTGGTGCTGCTGATCCTGCTCGTCGTCTACCGCGCGGTGCTGCTGCCGCTGCTGGTGATCATCGGCGCGGTCCTCGCCCTCGGAATCGCCTGCGCCCTGGTCTACCTGCTCGCCGACCACGGCCTGGTACGGGTGGACGGTCAGGTGCAGGGCCTGCTGTCGATCCTGGTGATCGGCGCGGCCACCGACTACGGGCTGCTGCTCTCCGCCCGCTTCCGCGAGGAACTGCACCTGCACGGTGACCGGTTCGCCGCGATGCGCACCGCGTGGCGGCAGTCCGTCGAACCGATCGCCGCCTCCGGGGCGACCGTCGCCCTCGGCCTGCTCGTCCTGCTGCTCTCCGACCTCACCAACAACCGGGCGCTCGGGCCGGTCGGCGCGATCGGGATCGGCTGCGCGGTGCTCTCCGCGCTCACCTTCCTGCCGGCCGTGCTCGCCCTGCTCGGCCGCGCCGCCTACTGGCCGGCCCGGCCCGCCGCCGACGGGCGCGCCCCGGTGCACGCGGTCTGGCAGCGGGTGGCCTCGCTGGTGGGACGCCGGCCGCGCGCCACCTGGGCGGCGAGCCTGGCGGTGCTCGCGGCGCTGGCCGCCTTCGCGCCGACCCTGGACTCCGGCGGTGTGCCGCAGAGCGAGCTGTTCATTAAGGAGCAGCCCTCGGCGGCCGGGCAGCGGCTGCTCTCCGCGCACTTCGCGGGCGGCTCCGGCAATCCGGCCGTCGTGCTCGCCGCGGCCGGGCAGGCCGAGGCGGTGGCGGTCGCGGCGGCCGTCCCCGGGACGGCCGGCGTCCGGCCGTACACCGGCGCTCCGCAGGGCGCCCAGGCGGGCGGTGCGGCGGGTAGTGGGCAGGGCGCCCAGACCGGGGGTGCGGCGGGCGGTGCGGCGGGCGGCGTGCCCGAGGTGGTGGACGGGCGGGTCCGGCTGGACGTGACGCTCGCCGACCCGGCCGACAGCGACGAGGCCATCGCCACCGTGCAGCGCCTGCGCCAGGCCGTGCACGCCGTGTCCGGCGGGGACGCGCTGGTCGGCGGGTACACCGCGCAGCAGTACGACACCCGGGTCACCGCGGAGCGCGACCGGTCGCTGATCATGCCGGTGGTGCTGCTCTGCATCCTCGCGGTGCTCGTCCTGCTGCTGCGCTCGCTGCTGGCGCCCGTGCTGCTCGTCGCCACCGTCGCGCTCTCCTACCTGGCCACGCTCGGCGTGAGCGCGGTGGTCTTCCCGCACGTGTTCGGCTTCACCGCCACCGACCCCTCGGTGCCGTTGTACGGGTTCGTGTTCCTGGTCGCCCTGGGAGTGGACTACAACATCTTCCTGATGACCCGGGTCCGCGAGGAGGCGCAGCGGGTCGGCACCCGGGAGGGGGTGCTGCGCGGGCTGACCGCGACCGGCGGGGTGATCACCTCGGCCGGGGTGGTGCTGGCCGCGACCTTCGCCGCGCTCGGCGTGATCCCGCTGGCGTTCCTCGCCCAGATCGCCTTCATCGTCGCCTTCGGCGTGCTGCTGGACACCCTGCTGGTGCGGTCGCTGCTGGTGCCCGCGCTGGTCCGCGACCTCGGGGACCGGGTCTGGTGGCCCGCCCGCCCGGCCCGGCTGACGGAGCGTCCGGCGCTGCCGGAGCAGGTCGGCGAGCGGGTCTGACGGCGCCGGACACCGGCGGGGGCACGGCGTAACCGGGGCGGCGGGGCACGCCGTCGGTGGGTGCGCCCTGGCTGGGTGCCCCGCTGGTGGGTGTCCCGCCGGTGGGTGCGCCATCGGTGGGTGCGCCATCAGTGGGTGCGCCGGGGCGCGTTGCCCCGTGCGCGCGCCGTCGGCGAGCGCCGCCGGTTAGGCTGAACGGGTCAGCACGCCGTGGACGAGCCGGAGCAGATGACCTTGCCGGAGCAGGAGCCGAGTACGACCCCGACCATTCCGACGGCGGCCGACACGCCGGCGTTCGGGCGGCTCCTCCAGGACCTCGCCTCCGAGCTGCACCTGCTCGGCCACGGCTTCGCCGCCGCCAGCGGCCTGCACGCCACCGACGTCCAGGCGCTGCTGGCCGTGATGCGGGCGGCTCCCGGGAAGGACGGCGGCCCCGGCGGGGTCACCCCCGGCCGGCTGCGCGAGGAGCTGGCCCTCACCTCGGGCGCGGTCACCGCGGTCCTGGACCGGCTGGAGCGGGCCGGGCACATCCGGCGCACCCGGGACGCCGCCGACCGCCGGCAGGTGCTGGTGCAGTACCTGCCGGGCGCCGGGCGGATGGCCGCGGACTGGTTCGCGCCGGTGGCACGGCGGACGGAGACGGTACGCGGCGAGTTCACGGCGGCGGAGCTGGCCGCGGTGGCCCGCTTCCTCGGCCGGATCACCGGCGAGCTGGAGGAGCTGCGGCACTCGCGCGAGCCGTGACCCCGGGCGCGTCCGGCCGGGCCTGAGCCGGAGGAAGCGTCAGCGGCAGCGGCCGAGGCGGCCGACCGCCGGCGGCGGGTGTCCGATGTCGGTGTCGACGTACTCGAGGTACTCGTACTCGTCGTGGAGTCTGCTGAAGAGCTCGCCCGCTGCCGCGTGGTCCGCCGGCCGCTCGCCCTCCCGCACCGCACGGTCGTCACTCATGCCCGCGATGACACACGGCGACGGCACCCGAGGCAGGTCAGACGGGTGTGATCGGCTCCGCACGGGTGAGTTCCACCCACCGGGTCAGCTCGTCGGCGTGGCTGGCCTCGGCTGTCGCCGCCGCGACGGCCGCGACGGCCTCGGGCGACGGCTCGCCGCCGCGGAAGAGCAGGGCAAGCGGCCAGGCCGGAATGCTCGGCTGCCCGCCGTCGAACGGGCTCCAGCACCAGGGAGCGTCGAACCTCCACGCCCGCCCGTCGCGGTCGACGACCTCATCGCCGGTTTCCAGGAACGCGAATGGGCGGAAGAGCAGTTCGAGCCGGAACGGCACACCGCCGACCGGGTCGATCTCGTAGCCCTGCTCGTCGAGCCCGGCGTCATAGGACTCGCCCTGCCGTAGGACGTCGAGGTGGGTCGCAGGTCGTGGCAGCCAGCCGGTCTCCAGGGGCGGATCGAAGTGGTGGACCGCCAGGACGTGCACCACGGTTGCCGGGATCCCCACCAGGCACCGGTCGCCGGCCTTCAGCGTGTCCTCCGCCGGCTTCGTCCGGAAGTACTCGCTCTCCCGGTCGTGGTCCGCAGACGTCGGAAGAGCCACGTCGCCGTTCCACTCGATCCCGTCGGCCGCAGTGTCGATCTCCCACCACGGCCATCGCAAGGAGACGTGGAACCGGGAGACGCCGGAGACCGTGGCCTCGGTGAACGGGCATTCCATCCTCAACACGTCACCCGGCCGGTACCGAACACCTCCGGCATCGGCACCGCGAGTGTCGGCCCCGGCCGGTTCCGCCTGACTGTCCACGGTGCCTCCCTGAGTGCGGGAAGCGATCATTCCAGAGCCGGGAAGCGATCCACGCCGCGGGTGACCCGGGTGCTGCCCGCCCCGGCCGGGCCGACCAGCCCGCCGCAACGGCTGAGGGTCCGGTCGGTTGCGGGGAAGGCCCGGGGATAATCGGGTGCGGAGCCGGTGCCGGGGCGGCAGAATCGTCGGCGATGCTTCAGCTCACCGCCGATCGGCTGCTGGCCGATGTCGAGTCCTTGCCCCATGCCCTGCGCCTGCGCGAGGTCGCCCGCGCCGCCCACCGTCTCGCGGAGCAGAACCAACTTGCTCCCCTCCTGGACGAGTTGGCCACCCGTGGCCCGTACGAGCAGCGGATCGCCGCGCTCGCTGCCCTGGCCGGAAGACAACTCCCTTACCTGTCTAACCGGTTGACCGACCCCGATTCGGTGGTGCGCCGCTACGCCCACCGGGCCGTGCGTGAACTCCCCCTGCCGGACGCGGTGGTGGAGGAGGCCGTCCGCAGCGCCCCGACCGCGGTCCGGGACGAGCTGATCCGCGCCGTCCTGAAGGCCGGCCGGACGACGGTGGCCGAGCGGCTGGTGCCCGTCGCCCGGGAGCGGTGGGGATCCGCCGAGGCGGGGCGGCTGCTGCCGGTCTGCTCACCCGCGTTCGTGGCGCGCGAACTGCCCGGCCTGGCCCATGCCGTCACCTTCACCCGGTCGCTCGGGGAGCGTCACCCGGCGGCGGTGCTGGACGAGGCGGAGCGCCGGCTCGCCGAACTGCCCCGCGCGGAGCGGGCGGGATTCTGGCGGCAGAACGCCGTCGGGCTGGGCGCCGCCGCCGGCCGGCTGCCCGGGAGGGCATTGGATCTGCTGGAGCGTCACCCCGCCACGCAGTACCGGCCGACCTTCCCCGCGCCGTTGCGCGACAGGTTCGCGGCCTTGGCCGCCGTCGACCCGGAGCGGACCGCCCGGGTGCTGGTGGCCGCCGGGTGGGGTCGGCATGACTCGGTGCTGCGGCCCGCACTCGCCCGTCGGCTGGCGGCGGCTCCGCTGCCGCTCCTCACCGAACTGGCCCACCGCAGCCCCGCCGACCACGCGGCGCTGTCGCGCCAACTGCCGCCGGCCGCCCGGCTCGCGCTGCACGATGCGGTGGTGGCCGTGTCGAAGACCTACCCCCGCGGGTACTCCGGCGAGGTGATGGCCACCCTCCCCGCGCCGGAACGGATCGCCCGGGCGCGGGCCCGGCTGGCCGAGGACCCCGAGGCGCTGGACCTGCTCGTCCACCTCCCTGCGGCCGAGGCGCTGCCCCGGCTGCTGGCGGAGACCAGGACGGCGGAGTCCTGGGAGCGGGGCTACGCCTGGGGCGAAGTGGTGGTGCAGGCCGCACAGTCCGGCACGTCGAGCGCGGTCCGGGAAGCCCTGGTCCTGCTCCAGCGCCTGCGGAACGAACAGGACCCGGTACGGGCCGAGGCCCTGGCGGAGGTCGCCGCCGTACCGTCGAAGCTCTTCGAGGACGACGCGGCCGGACTCCTGGCGCGCCTCACCGAGGACGCGCTGACCGCGCGCGACTGCTCGCCGTACACCCGGACCCAACTGGCCCTGCTGGCCTGCTCCGTGCTGGCCGAGAACGCCGGTGGCACAGCCCGCGAGCTGGTCGGGTGGGCCGTCCGCACGATCGAAAGGACCGCCCCGGCCGCACCGACCTTCCCGCGGGAGCGGCAGGCGGCGGTGGCGGCCGAGCTGCGGCCGGCGCTGGAGCGGTCGACCACGCTGCTGCTCGGGTTCGTCGACGGACTGCATCCTGCTTCACGTCGACTCCCTCTGCTGGTGGAGCTGTTGGAGCGCGTGGCGGCCGATGACCGGGAGTTCGGACGGGCGGTGACCCACCTGCTCGCCGACGCCACCACCCGTGGGGAACGGGTGGCCCGTCTGGTCGGGGTCGGGCCCGCCGTCGCCGCGCTCCCGGCCGTGCAGGCGGTGCTGACCCGGGAGCGCACCGATCTGCTCGGCCCGCTGCTCGCCTCCGGGAGCAGTACGCCGGGCGGACCCGCCCCGGTGCCGCTCGACCTCAGCGCCGCCGACCGCTGGACGGACCGTCAGGTACGGGCGGCCGCCGAAGCGGTGGCCCGGAGGGTGGACGACACCACCGCGCCGCCCGAGCAGCGGACCGCCGCCCTCCGGGCCGCCGCGCACCTGCCCGGCCACGGCCGGGACCTGTTGCTCCGGTACACCGACTCCACCGACGTGGTGCTCTCCGAGGCCGCCCTCGCCGCGCTGCCCTGGACGGCCCGGCCCGCCGAGGCGCTGCCCGTGCTGCTCGGGTACGTCGGCGACTCGCGCGCCCGGGTCGCGGTGTACGCGGCCGCCCGCGCCGCCCGGTTCACCCCGGCGGACGAGCTCGGCCCGGCCCTGGCGCGGATCGTGACCGACCCGAACGCCAAGGTGACCAGCCGCAAGCAGGCCGTCCGGCTCGCCGCCGCCCACCTGCCACTGCCCGAGGCGACCGCGCTCCTGGAGGCGGCCTACCGGGCCCCGGAACAACACCAGGACGTGCGGCGGGTGGTGGTGGAGCAGGTGGTGGCCCGGCCCGCCGACCTCCCGCTCTGGGACGTGCTGACGGAGATCGCCGAGGGCGCCTCCGAGCTGCGGACGGTGCTCGCCGGGGAGCTCCGCCCGGTCGCACTGCCGGCGAGCGAACGCCGCCGCTACGCGGAACTGGTCGGCCGGCTGGCCCTCGCCGAGGACGGCCCGCTGGCCTCCATGGGTGCGGGGAAGCTCGCGGTGTGGGGGCGCTACGCCCCGGAGGCGGTGGCCGCGATGGTCCCCGTGGTCACGGACCTGGCCGAGCGGGAGCGATGGCGGCCCGCCGCGCGGGCGCTGAGTGCGATCGCCTGGTCCGATGCACCGCACCCGCTCGGCGGCGTCGCCCCGGGGAGCCTGCTGGAGCAGACCCTGAGCCGCCTGATCGAGGCCGTCCGGGCCGGCGGGCCGGCGGACGACGAGGGCCGGGACGAGGCGGCCCGGCAGCGGATCGCGGAGTTCGGCGGCGGGTACTTCTACCTCACGGAAGCGACGGCCGAAAGCCGGGCGAGGGCCCGCGCCGTGGCCGCCCTGCTGATGACCGAGCCGTCCCTGGTCCCGCTGGCCGTCCCTCGGTTGTGGCACGCCATCGACCTGAACTCCGCGGCCCTTGGTAAGGAACTCGGCGAGCTGGCAGCCGTGTTGTCGGATCGCCCGCTCCTCGCCGGCAAGGTGGCCGAGGAGCTGCGCCCGGACGACGCCCGGACGCCGCCGGGGGAGCACACGTCGGCGGCCGTCCGCCGGTTGACGCAGGACGGCGGCCTGGCCGCCGGGCTGTTCGCGGTCAGGCTGGTGGCCGTGTACGGCCCCGGCCAACAGTGGTCGGCACAGTGGCGGGCGGCCCTGCACGCCCTGCGTCGGCATCCGCAGGCCGATGTCCGCGATCGCGCCCTGAGCATCTGGACCGCCAAGGAGTGACGTTCCGTCAGGCTCGCCACGCCTGGGACGTCATGATGGCGCCCTGTCGGCACCGGCCGTCCAGGCCCGACACCGACCGTCCGGACCGGCCGTCCCGGCCCGACACCGACCGTCCGGACCGGCCGTCCCGGCCCGACACCGACCGTCCGGACCGGCTTTCGACCCGTCGTCGGGCGGTGGGGACGGAGGCCGTCCGGGTACGGGCGTCACCGCACCCGGCCCGCCACGGGATCAGCCGTCGGCCACTGCACGGCGGCCCTGCCGGCGGGTGATCAGCGCGTCCAGGCCGTCGAGGATGCGCTCCAGGCCGAACTCCAGGGCCTGGTCCCGACCGTCCGGCGCCGCCATGGCCGACGCGAGCGCCGGGAAGCGCTCGGCGTGTTCCCGGACCAGTCCGCCGAGGACGGCCAGCAGCTGCGCCTCGGGATCGCCGGCGGGGCCGGCGGCCCGGGCCTGCTCGGCGATGCCGCGGACGTGGCCGGCCAGCAGGACGGCGGCGTCCATCCGCTCCGGTCCGGTCAGCCCGTTGCCGTCCAGCGCGGCCACCACCCGCTCCAGCCAGGCGAGTTCCCTCGGGCCCGTCATCCGGGGGCCGACCGTGGCATCCAGCAGCCACGGGTGCGTACCGAAGGCCTTGGTCAACTGGTAGGCCCAGTCCCGCAGTTGGCTACGCCAGTCGGGTTCGCCGGGGGTCTGGGAGGGTGCGCCAACCGCCTCCTCGACCATCAGCGCGACCAGCTCCGCCTTGCCCGGCACGTAGCGGTAGAGCGACATCTTCGTGTAGTCGAGCAGCCCGGCCACCCGCTGCATCGAGACGGCGCCTAGCCCCTCCGCGTCCGCGATCTCGATGCCCGCCCGGGCGATCCGCTCCAGGGTGAGGGTCGGCTTGGGTCCCCGGGTCGGCTTCGGGTGGGGGCCCCAGAGCAGCCGTGCCGTGTCGACCACCCCGCCGCCGGATCCGTTGCTCAATTCCCGCTCCCGTCCTGCCTCCGGCCTGCCCCTTGCCGAACCGTCCAACTGTGTCTACCGTACACAGCGGCAATCAGTGTCCGCCAGACACAGTTTCGTCGCTGGGCCCCGGGGGCCTCGGCGGGCGGCGTCGGCCCTCATCGGACGGAGTGGTTCATGGGTACGAAGGTCCTCATCTCGGGTGCGAGCATCGCCGGCCCCGCGCTGGCCTACTGGCTGGGGCGGTACGGCTTCGAGCCCACCGTCGTCGAGCTGGCCGCCGCACTGCGCGGCGGCGGCCAGGCCGTCGACTTCCGCGGCGAGACCCATCTGACCGTGCTGGAGCGGATGGGCCTGCTGGAGGAGCTGCGCCGGATCGGCACCGGTGGCAGCCCGATGAGCTTCGTCGACCGGCGCGGCCGCCAACTGCTCCACCTCCCGGCCGACTTCGCGGGCGGCGACGTCGAGGTGCCGCGCGGCGAGCTGGCCCAGGTGCTGTACCGGCACAGCCTGCCCACCACCGAGTACGTCTTCGGCGACTCCGTCACCGCGCTGGAGGAGACGCCCACCGGCGTCCGCGCCGGGTTCCGGCACGGCGCCCCGCGCGAGTTCGACCTGGTGATCGGGGCGGACGGGCTGCACTCCAACGTCCGCCGGCTCGCCCTCGGCCCCGAGCGGCGCTACGTCCGCCACCTCGGGTACTACGCCGCGACCTGGCAACTGCCCAACGACCTGGGACTCGCCCCCGGCTCCGTCGGCCTCAACGTGCCCGGCCGGCTCGCCGCCGTCGGCGCGGACCACCGCGACCCGGCCAGGGCGGGCGCCTTCTTCCTCTTCGCCTCGCCCGAACTCGCCTACGACCGGCACGACGTCGGGCAGCAGAAGGCGCTGGTCCGGGACGCCTTCGCGGGCCTCGGCTGGCAGGTGCCCCGGCTGCTGGAGAGCCTGCGCGAGGCCCCCGAGCTGTACTTCGACTCGATCAGCCGGGCTGACGTACCCGCCTGGTCCACCGGCCGGATCGCCCTCGTCGGGGACGCGGCCTGCGGCGCCACCATCGGGGGCATGGGCACCGGAACCGCCGTCGTCGCCGCGTACGTCCTGGCCGGCGAACTCGCGCGCGCCCGCGGCGACCACCGCACCGCCTTCACCCGGTACGAGAACGCCGTCCGCGGCTACGCCGAGGGCTGCCAGAAGGGCGGCGACCGCACCGGCCCCTTCCTCGCCCCGGGCACCGCGGCCGGACTGCGGGTGCGGAACGGGCTGCTGGGGCGGAAGTGGATCATGAACAGGATGTTGGAGCTGGGCAGGAAGGTCAGCAGCACCATGGAACTGCCCGACTACGAGGCGGAGACGGCCATCCGTTGACCGGCTCGCCGGGAGTCCACCCGGGCGGTGCGACCAGGACGCTCACCGCATCGGCGTGATCCGGGTGCCGCCGTCCAGCACGGCCTCCACCGAGACGGTGGCCCGGGCGGGCCGTTCGACCGCGAGGGTGTGGTCCGGCACGGGCCGGTCGGCCGTCCAGTCCGGGCCCTTGGCGGTGATCCGGGCCACCCGGCGGCTGCCCGCCGCCAACAGGAACTCGGTGCCCTGCGGGGAACGCCACCACGTCGAGCCGACGGTGTCCTGCTCGAACCGGCTGCACGCCCGCCCCGGCCCGCCCCCGGTGCGTTGCGGACCGCGGGCCCCCGGCAGCAGGACGGCGGTGGCGGCGCTGCCCTCGCCGTTCCAGCGGTCCGCCCGCAGGCAGACCCACGACGCCGTGCCCGCGTTCTGCGGCAGCTGCTGCACGGCGAACGTCCAGAGGTCGAGCCGCTTGACCCCGGGCGTGCCGTCCGGCACCGCGCAGCCGCCGCGCGCCCAGGCCTGCAGGGCGTCCGGGGTGACGGCCTCGCGCGGCTCCGGGGCCGGCTGGGTGCGGTCCGGCGGCGGGGTGTAGCCGAGATGGGCGGGGACGAGCCCGCCGAGGTCGGCGAGCAGGAAGGCGTACCTCTCGGCGATCACGGGGGAGGAGCGCACCTGGAGCACGGCGGCGCCCCGGCAGTCCGCGAGCGGCCCGGCCGGGCTGCCGGCGGCGGACGCGGCCGGCGCCGCGGCCGTCACGCCGTCCGCTCGGTCCAACGGCTTGGCGGGCGCGTCCGGCTGGTCGATCCGGCGGACGTCGGCCGCCTCGATCCAGGGCGCGAGCAGGTAGCGCGCGGAGGTGCCCTGCCGGCGCAGCACCACCGCGCCCGCCGTGGTGACGGAGGAGTCGTCGGCACGGGCGAGGTCGAGCCCGCCACCGTGTCCGTCGGTGTAGCGGGCGATCCGCCCGCCGTCGTACAGCACCACCACGGCCGTGCCGTCGACCGTGCCGGCGAACAGCAGTTGCGGCGTGCCGGTGGGCGGGGCGGTGGTGGTGCCCGGTTCGGCCCTGGTCTGCGGGCCGGGCCGGCCGGCCTGTGCCCAGGCGGTGAGCGCCCGGCCGAGCAGCGCGGTGTCGTCACGGCGGTCGCCCCGGGCCGGCCAGGCGGAGAAGTCGACCCGGGCGGTGTGCTGCCACTGGTCCGGTGCCACCCGGACCAGCCGGGCCGGATCGGGAGCCGCCCCGGCCGGCGGCACGGGGAGCGGGTGGGTGGCGTGTGGGCCGCTGTCCGGAGGACCGGACAGGACGGCGGCCGTGGTGGTGAGCGCCAGCGCCGCCACCGCGAGCGAGGCGCCGAGCGCCCGGCGGCGGCGCAGCAGGTCGGTCGCCTGGACGCGGACGGCACAGGGGTCGAAGGCGGGCGGGTCCGGCTCGGCGGCAACGGGGAGCTCCCCGGCCCGGCCGACCGCCCGGGCCGGCTCGTCCGCGCCCGCCCGGCGCAGCACCTCCTCGGCCTGCCCGGGCGTGAGGCGTTCCCCGGCCAGCAGGGCGAACGCTGCCCGCGCGGGTGCGTCCAGGGCGGCCAGCGCCCGGTCCAGCGCCGCGTCCGCCTCCGCGCCGCCCGGGGTGAACAGCCGCAGCCCCCAGACCCGGGGCGCGAGCAGCCGGTGCGCGGGCCGCGGGCGCAGTGCGGCCCGCAGCACCCGCAGGCGGAGGGCGGCGTACACCGGGTCCTCGTCCGGGACGGCGGGGGCGCCCGGGCCGGCCGGGCGGCTCCAGCGCGACGGCAGGGCACGCTGCACGGCCGCGTGCGCGGCGAGGACCCGGCTGTGGCGGTCCCGGTCGGCAGGCAGGGCCAGGTACGCCAGCCGGACCAGCCGGCGGTAGTGGCGCACGAGCGCCGCCTCGGCCTGCGCCACAGGGTGCGCGGGCGCGCCCTGTGGCGATGGTCCGGCCGTCCGTCCTGCCAACGCGTCCTCCCCGGGTTTGCGTGCTGCGGTGGTGGACGGTCCAACGAGTCGATCATGTGATGGTTGCGCCGTTCGGGGAGACGCCGCCCCGGCGGGCCCCGCGGAGCCGCCCGGCGGGCGGGGTCGGGCGGGCACGCTCGGGCGGGGCGGCCGCGCGGAGCGTGGCAGGCGTTCGCCGTCGGGCCCGTCAGCGGGGCGGCCCCAGGACGATGTCCTCGTGCCGCCCCAGCGGCCGCCACCGGTCCGGTCCGGGCTCGGCCCCCGGGGTGGTCGGCGCGGGGGACGGGGGAGCGGGCAGCAGGTCGACCGCCGGGAGCGGCCCCAGGTCGAGCGCGGTGATGTCGGCGACGTCGCTCACGGGTACCTGGAACGTCCGGTACGCGCCCAGAGGCGGCGGCTGGTCGGCGGCCTCCGCCGCCGCGAGCGCGGCCGAGGCGTTCGGCAGGTCCGGGCTCTGGTCGAGCACGTACGCGGTGGCGGCCAGCGCGCCGTCCTGGAGGAAGGCGACGACCTTCCAGAACGCCAGCGGGATCCGCACCTTCCGGTAGACCGGGTCGGCGGGCCGCAGCACCGGGCCGGTCAGCACGACGAGCTTGCGGTCGAACGTCGCCGCGTGGGTGAGCAGGAAGTCCTCCAGGCCCGCCCAGAGTTGCTTGCCCTGGTTGAAGGCGGCGTGCTGGGGAGCCGCGTTGGTGAAGTGGAAGGTGTCGGCGTTGGCGGCCCGCACCTCCGCGTCGTCGCCCCAGACGGGGTCGAGCCGCCGGACCAGGTGCCCGCGGTCGAAGTCGTTGTCGGCGTACAGCGCCTCGCCGACCTGCTGCGCCTCCGGGACGCGGGGATCGAGCCGCCACTGGCCCTCCCGCTTGAGGTCGACCAACCGGCCGCCGTCGATCCCCACGGCCGTTGCGGCGGCGAGCCTGCGGTCGGGCCGCAGCAGGACCGTGAAGTGCGTGTACGGGAGCGTGACCAGGGCGATGTCCGGGTCGGTGGGGTGCGGCAGCGGGACGATCGGGCCGAGGAAGGCGGGGTCGTAGCCGGCCTGCCCGTCCGGCTGCGCGGGGTCGGGGAATGGGCTTGTCATGCCTCGACCTCTACCGGTCTCCGCCACGCCGCGCCGCGTCGCCTACGCCACCCGGGGCGGGGCGGGGCGGTGAGCACGGTGCGGGCGGGCCGCGTGGCATGGGCAGCGCGGGCGGGGCACGCGGTGCAGGCCGTGGGGAGAGGTGCGGTGCGGGGTGGTGGGGGCCTGGCGGCGGGCCGTGAGGGCGGTGTGCGGCGGGCAGGGCCGTTGGTCCCGGATTTTCAGCCCCTTGGCCTCTGGCGGCGCGAGGGGCCAGGGGCGATGCTCCAGGTACCCGGCCGGCCGATGGTCGCCCGGCCGACATCGCTGACGGACGAGGTGAACCGGCGTGCGGCATGCCACCGTCGAATCTGTGATGACCAGCCCTGCGGTCCTGGTCGCGCCCGAGACCGGCTTCCGGGAGATCGTCGCCCTGCTGGCCGAGTACGACATCACCGGCGTGCCGGTGGTGGACGAGGACGGCCGGCCGTTGGGCATCGTGTCGGAGGCGGACCTCCTGCTCACCCTGGCGGCGCAGGAGGACCCGGGCAGTCTGCTGCCGGCCCCCGAGCTGCCCCGCAGCGGGCCGGGCGGCGCCGTCACCGCAGCCGACCTGATGACCGGGCCGGCCGTCTGCACCACCCCCGGCACCAGCGTGGTCGCCGCCGCGCGGATGATGAGCCGGCACGCGGTGAAGCGGCTCCCGGTGCTGGACGCGGAGGGCCGGGTGTCCGGGATGGTCAGCCGGGGCGACCTGCTGCGGGTCTTCCTGCGCGAGGACCGGGTGATCCGGCGGGAGATCGTCGAGGAGGTGCTCGGCCGGGTCGAGGGCGTCAGCCCCGCCGAGGTGGGCGTGGAGGTGGACCAGGGCCGGGTGGTGCTCAGCGGCACCGTGCCGGAGCCGTACCTCGTGCCGATCGTGCTGAACCTGTGCCGCTCGGTGGACGGCGTCGTCTCGGTCACCGACCGGCTCGGCAGCACCGGCGCGGCGCCGGCTCCGGTCGGCTGACCACGGAGGGCCCCGGCGGGCCGGGTCGCCGGCCGGTTCGCTGATCGGTTCGCTGATCGGTTCGCTGACCAGGGCGGGCGAGGGCCGGCCGGGCGGCCGGCCGGTTGCGGTGCGTTCCCGGCGGCGGACCCGGAGGATCCGCTTCGCATACTGCGGAGCGTACCGGGTAAGTCACTCTGTGTACCGGTCGGCATCGGGTCGCCGGTACCCAGGGGCACCGGGGAGGCGGCCGTGGCAGTCGTGTTCGACGCGGACTTCACTTCGACCAGGCAGTGGACGGCGGGCCGCAGCAGCGCCTATCCCCGGATGGGGCCGACCAACCGGGGCGACCACAAGCTCGACTTCCTCAGCCGGGCCTACTGCCCCGGCGGGGTGTTCGCCGCCACCCGGCGGCGCGACGGGGAGCTGTGGACGTGCAACCTGCTCACCACCGAGGGGAGCCCGGAAGGCTTCCAGGTCCGCACCGGCGACGTCATCGCCGCCCGGGTCACGCTCCCGGTCGAGCTGGGCGCCTGGCCCGCGATCTGGACGTGGCGGGACGGCGGCAACGAGGTGGACCTCTTCGAGTACCACCCCGACCACCCGGACCTGCTGGAGATCTCCAACCATGTCCGGGGCGGCTTCCGGTACTGGCACGGCGCCGGCGCCGGTATAGCCCCGGGCGCGACCTTCGACCTGCGCACCGTGCTCGGCGCGTACTCGGTGGACTGGTTCGTCAACGGCACGCTGGTGCACGCGGACCGGCGCGGGGTGGGCCCGGACTGGCACGCGTACCTGATCGTCAACCTCTCGGTGGCGGACGGCACCTACCACGACCGACCGCCGCTGAACGGGCCGGACCGGCTGAGCTGGGTCTGCCACAGCCTGCGGGTCGAGCGCTGACGGCGGCGGCCTTCGCCGGGGCCGCCCGGCCTCGGGCGTCCGACCACGGGTGTCCGATCTCGGGCGTCCGGCCTGGGGTGTCCGGCCTGGGGTGTCCCACCTCGGGCGTGCGGCCCCGGGGTCCGGGTTCGACGCCGGGGTCGGGTGCCCGCTTCAGGCGTCCGGTGGGAACGTCGCGGTGATCATGCCGCGCGGGCCGCTGCGCTGGAACCAGACCACCCGGCGGTGCCGGCCGATGAAGGCGGGGTGCGTGACGTAGAGGTCGTCGCGCGGGGCCTGCTCGTTCCCGGGGGCCAGGGCGGCGTCGAGCGCGTCGCCGGCGATGGTGCGCAGCAGCGCGTGCGCGGTCGCGGTGGCCGCGGAGGGGGCGATGGCGAGGGCGGTGAGCTCGTCCCAGAGGCGGGTCGAGACGTAGCTGATCGGCGAGAGGCCGAGCGCCGGGTGCGGGTGACCGTCCTCGTACCGGCGCAGCACCCCGGCCGCGACGAGCCGCTCGCGGTCGTCGGGCGGCGGGTGGTGGTCCATGACCCGCAACGCTACCCCGGTGGGCCCGGCCGGCGGAGCGGGAGGCCATTTCCGGGCATTCTCAGACAATCCTCAGGTTCGCCCGGTCGTTTCCGGGCGCACGATGGTGAGTGAGGCGCCGTGGTAGCCGGGGCGCCGCGTCGGGCGGGGGGCGACGGTCACCTCGGCGGCTCCGGGCGGGCCGGACGAGGAGGTCGTGATGAGGAACTGGTACGGGCACGGTCACGGTCATGCCCTCAGTGGCTGGGGAGTGGGGGTGATGGTGATCCTGATGTTGCTGGTCCTGGCAGTCCTGGTGCTGACGGCCGTCGCGCTGGTCCGCCACCTCTCGCGGACGTCGAAGCCGGCGCCGCCCGCTGTCTGGGGCCCGGGCGGGGTCGGACCGGTCGGGCCCGGACCGACGGGGGTCGATCAGGGCGGGGCGGCGCCGCCGACGGCGGAGCAGGTGCTCGCCGAGCGGTTCGCGCGGGGGGAGATCGACGCCGACGAGTACCGCCACCGCCTGGACACCCTGCGCGCGGCTGGCGGCTCGGCCGGCCCGGGTGGTCCGCCCACGCCGACGGCCTGAAAGCGGCCTGAATCGACGGCCTGACTCGGCGGTCTGAATGGACGGCCTGAACCGACGGAGGCCCGCCGCGCAGTCGCGCGGCGGGCCTCCGTCACGCCCGGGTCCCGTGGGTGGCGGGCTCACCGGGGGCTGTCATCCCGGACGTCGTTACTCGACGACGAGCTCGACCGGGATGTTGCCGCGGGTGGCCCGGGAGTACGGGCAGACCTCGTGCGCCTGCTTGACCAGCAGCTCGCCGGCCTCGCCCGCGAGCGCGTCCGGCAGCTCGACACGCAGGACCACCGCGAGGCCGAAGCCGGCGCCGTCCTTGCCGATGGAGACCTCGGCGGTCACCGAGATCTCGCCGGTGTCGACCCGCGCCTGCCGGCCGACCACGCCCAGGGCGCTCGCGAAGCAGGCCGCGTAGCCGGCGGCGAACAGCTGCTCGGGGTTGGTGCCCTGCCCGTTGCCGCCGAGGGCGGGCGGCATCGCCAGGGCGAGGTCCAGCCGGCCGTCGGAGCTGACGGTGCGGCCCTCCCGGCCGTTCGCGGTGGCCACTGCGGTGTAGAGCGCGTCCATGGGTCCGTTTCCTTCCGTCCTGCGTCGGTCGTGCTTCTGCGTCCGGCGGCCGGGGCCGCCTTCCGGGCTCAAGTAGAGCACGCAATTGAATTGCGCACAACTGAATGGTGCATGCGGCCGGTACGATGGGGCCATGGCCAAGCCCCCCGAGACCGTCAGCCCGGCGTCGACCGACCCGGACCCGCTCCGCGACGAGGAGCTGCTCCGCCTCGACCAGCAGATCTGCTTCTCGTTGAACGCCGCCTCGCGCGCCTTCGGCGGCGTCTACCGGGTGCTACTCAAGGACCTCGGTCTCACCTACCCCCAGTACCTGGTCATGCTGGTGCTCTGGGAGCACGGCGAACTGCCCGTGAAGCGGATCGGCGAGCACCTGCGGTTGGACTCCGGCACCCTCTCCCCGCTCCTCAAGCGGCTGGAGGCGGCCGGCCTGGTGCGCCGCGAGCGCAGCCCCGAGGACGAGCGGTCCGTCACCGTCAGCCTCACCGGCAGCGGGCTGGCCCTGCGTGAACGGGCGGGCCTGGTGCCGCGCCGGCTCCTCGCCGCGACCGGCCTCCCGGTCGAGGACCTCGCCGCCCTGCGTTCCCTGCTGGACCGCGTCACGGGCGCGCTCGACTCGGCCGTCCTGGTCGACGACGGCGCCGAGGGCAATGACGGCAGCGAGGGCAGCGAGGGCAGTGTCGGCAGCGAGGGCAATGGCGGCATCAAGGCCGTCAAGGGCATCCAGGGCTGAGTGCGGCCCCCGGCCCGGTGGGCCTCCGGCGCTCGGTCGGGCCGGAGTTTTGACACGGGAGGCGGTTCGCAGTGTCCGGTTCGGGCGATATGGGTCCACACTCTAGGGAAGAGCTAGTCGCCCGCTCGGCGGCCGGCCCGCACTCCTCTCCCGGAGGTACTACATGTCCAGGATCAGTGACAGCGACTCCATGCCCACGCCGGACCACCTGCTCCACACCGGGGCCGAGCACCCCGTCGACCCCGAGGACATGGTGCGTGCCTCGGGGCGCGAACCCACTCCCGCGCTGATCGAGAAGGCCCGCCAGGACCTCGCCAAGTACGGCGCCGCAGCCGTGGAGCGCCTGCTCCCCTGATCGGGCGCCCGGGCGAACGCCGGCATCCACCCAGAAGGCCCCGCAGAGATGCGGGGCCTTCTGGCGTGCCGGGGGACCGGACCGCAGCGTCTTCCGTTCCACCGGATCGCAGTGGGTCGGCCCGGCCGTCGTCTCCGGCGGCGACGTCGCCTTCCCGATGACGGACTACGCCACCGGCCCGGCGGCGCCCGCATCCGGGCCATCACCGCGTCGGACCAGGCCGTGACCTACGAGCCGCTGTACAGCGAACCCGGGGGCGGCGGCTGGACCGACGCCGTGCTGCCCAAGCTCTGGCAGGTCCCGCTCACCGGCGGCACCCCGCAGCGGCTGTCCTGCAACCGGGGCGGCCAGTACGAGGCCGCGGCCGACCGGAGCCCCCGGGTGATCCGGCTGGACGCCACCGCCGGCCGCACCGACCTGGTGGTCCGCGACCGCCCGGCCGGCTCCTGCTGATCCCCGCCGCTCCGGGGCCCGTTCCGCCGTGCCCCGGAGCCGGCAGGGGCTCCGGGGCGGTGAGCGGCGGCCCTCCGGGGCCTACCCTGGATCCGGCACCCGGCGATCCGGCCGGGGGAGCGTCAGAACGGCTACGGGCACGGGGGAGTTGGGCCATGGGTGACTGGATCTGGTGGGCGATAGCGGTGGTGATGGTCGGCGGCGGCTGGAGCGGAGACCGCGTCCGGGGCATGCTCCGGACCCGGCACGAGCGGAAGCTGGAACTGCTCAAGGCCGCCGAACGCCGGCAACTCGCCCTCGACGCGGCCAAGCGCCCGCCCGAGCCGGTCTGCGGTTGCACCCACCACCTGGCCAAGCACGACCAGGCCGGCAAGTGCCACGAGACGGTCCAAGCCCCGACGGCCTGGGACGCCGAACGCAAGCCGCTGCAGTACGAGCCGCGACCGTGCAACTGCCAGCAGTACATCGGGCCCGAACCCCTGGGCACGGTCTTCGCCAAGGAGATCACCGACCGCTACTGACCGGCCCGGCCGCTGCCCTCGCCGGTGCTGTCGCCGGTGCTCTGTTGCCGCTGCCCGGGCTGGTGTTTCCGTTGGTGCTCTCGCTTGCGGGGTGCTGTGCCTGGCCCCGGTACCCGCCGGCGACTGCCGTCGGGTACCGGGAACAGCTCGTTTCGGCGGCGGGCACTCGACGGAGGTTGCCCCGCCGCGGACCGGCCGTCGCCGGGCTACGCGCGGCGGTTGGACCGTGCGGTGACGGCGGACAGCGCGAGCACGGCCGTGATCAGCACGGCGAGCGCCAGGCTGACCGGGCCGGTGCCGAGGTCCAGGCCGCCGCGGGCCCGGCTCACGCCCATCCAGTCGGCGAACGAGGCGCCGAGCGGGCGGGTCAGCACGTACGCCCACCAGAAGCCCGCGACCGGGCCGACCCAGCGGGCCCGTGCGGCGACGGCCGGGACGGCGATCAGGGCGGTGAAGCCCAGTCCGGACAGCAGGTAGCCCACGTCCAGCGTGGCCGCCGTCAGATCGCCGACCGCCGTGCCGAGCGCGAAGGTGAGCAGGACGGCGGACCAGTAGAACGCCTCCCGGCGCAGTCCCGTCACCCGGTCGATCGCGAGCGAGCCCTCCACCCGGTGCCAGAGCAGGAACAAACCGGCCAGCGCCACCGCCAGGGCGCCGGCCGACACCGCGTACGGCACCCCCAGCGCGACATGCGCGACATCGGCGACCATGGTGCCGAACACGCTGACCAGGACGACCACCGCCCAGTACACACCGGCCGCGCAGCGACGCAGCCGGAGCTGGAGCGCCAGCGCGCCCGCCAGCAGCAGGCCGGCCGCAGCGACGGCCGGGACGGGGCCGACCGTGTGGGCGAGGAAGTCGGACAGGGTCTCGCCCATACCCGTGGTGAGGATCTTGACCAGCCAGAACCAGGCGGTCACCGGCGGGACCTTGCTCGCCCCCGCCGCTGTCCGGGCCGCCGCTGCCTCCGTCACCGCTTCCGCCGTCACCGCCGCTTCCGCCGCCGTTCCCGCCGCCGTTCCCGCCGCCGGGGCGGGGGAGGCGGCAGCAGGACGGGCCGATGTGGTGCCCGTCATCTCAGCGCCCGGCGCCGTCGACCGTGCCGTTGACCACGGTGTTACCGGTCAGCTGGCCACCCTCGTCCACCGTGACCAGGTGACGTACGCCGTCGGGGCCGACGACCACGACCGCCCAGGCACTGCCGCCGCCACGCTGGGCAACCTGCTTCAGGGACTCCACCCGGCCGCCGGGAACGGCGCCCTGGGCCTTCTCCAGCGCGGTCGACGCGGCGAGCGAGGGCAGCGGCGCAGGGGCGACGCCGCCGGGGCGGTCGCCGCCCTGCTGGTGGCGGTCCTGCTGCGGCTGCCCCTTCGGCCGGCGGCCGTCCTGCTGCCGGTCCTCCCCGGGCCGGCCGTCCCCCCGCTGACCGTCGGCCCACTCGCCGTCCCGGTGCCGGCCGCCCCGGTGCTCACGGTCGTGGCCGCCGTGGCCGTGCCCGTCCGCCAGCTCCGTGACGTGGTGGCCGCGGCCGTGCTCCTCGTGCGCCGCCGCCAGCGCCAGCCCGCCCGCGCCGAGCAGCGCGACCGCGGCCACGCCGGCGGCTATCCGGCGTTCCCGGCGGCCCGTCCACCGGCGCAGGCGCTTCACCCGGCCGCCGACCGTCCCGTCGGGCTTCCCGGACTGCGGTCCGGTCCCCTGCTGCTGGTCCTGCCCCAAGCCCTGGTCGAATCCCTGGTCCAAGCCCTGGTCCAAGCCCTGGTCCCGGTCCTGGCCGTGGTCCTGGCCGTGGTCCGGCTGGGGCGGGGTGGGCGACGACGTGGAGTCGGTCATCGGGCGTCCTCTCGTGACTCGGCGCCCGGAACCGCCCGGGCCGCGACCCGGCGATCATGGCTGATCGTTCCTGAACCTCCGCTTAAGCCGCGTGCCGGCCCGGGAGGACCGCCTGGCACCCTGGACGGATGCACATACTCGTCGTCGAGGACGAACAGCGAATGGCGACGGCACTGCGCCGGGGGCTGGAGGCCGACGGCCACACCGTCGACACCGCCCACAACGGTCCGCAGGGCCTCGACCTCGCGGGCCGTCACCCGTACGACGTGATCGTCCTGGACATCATGCTGCCCGGCCTCAACGGCTACCGGGTCTGCGCCCGGCTGCGGGCCGACGGCTGCCGGGCCGGGATCCTGATGCTCACCGCCAAGGACGGCGAATGGGACGAGGCCGAAGCCCTCGACACCGGGGCCGACGACTTCCTCTCCAAGCCGTTCTCCTTCGTCGTGCTGCTCGCCCGGCTCCGCGCCCTGCACCGCCGCACCGACCGGCAGCGGCCCCGCCTGCACACCCTCGGCGACCTGGTGGTCGACGCCAACGCCCGTACCTGCACCCGGGCCGGCCACCCCACCCACCTCACCGCCCGCGAGTTCGCGATCCTGGAACACCTCGCGGCCCGGGCCGGCACCGTCGTCTCCAAGCGGGAGATCCTCGACCACGTCTGGGACACCGACCACGCCCCCGACCCCAGCATCGTCGAGGTCCACATCCACGCCCTGCGCCGCAAGATCGACACCCCGTTCGGCCGCACCGCCCTGCAGACCATGCGTGGCGCCGGCTACCGGCTCGCCCCCGACGGCGGCTGACCATGGTCCCGCCCGCCCCAGGCCGGTCCCCGGCCGCCTCACGCCGGTCCCCGACCGCCCCGCTGAGGGCCCTGTCCGCCCTGCTCGGCACCGAGTCGGCCCCCGTCCGGTCCCTGCCGGCCCCCGTCCGGGCCGTGTCGGCCCCCGTCCGGGCCCTGCTGCGGGCCGCAACCCCCAGAACGGTCCGGGCCCGCGCGACCGCCGCCGCGGGCACCGTTCTCGGGGCCGCCCTCGCCGTGGCCAGCGCAGGGCTGCTGGCCGTCCTGCACACCAACCTGGTCGCCTCCGCCGCGGCCGGCACCCGCGAGCAGGCCGAGGCCGTCGCCCAGCTCGCCGCCCAGGGCCGGCTCACGCCCGTCCTGCACCCGGGCCGTGGCACCGACTTCCTCCAGGCCGTCGACGCCCACGGCACCGTCCTTGCCGCCAGTCCCGACCTCGCCGGACGGCCCGCGCTCACCGGCTCCCGCCACGCCGGCTCGCACACCACCGACTCCGTCGACCCCCTCCACGACCGCCACCGCCAGCGGCTGACCACCGTCACCACGGACACCCCCACGGGACCGGTCACCGTGTACGCCGGCACCTCGCTGCGCGCCGCCGACCAGGCGCAGGACACCACCGAGGCAGCCCTCGCCGTCGCCTTCCCGCTGCTGCTGCTCACCGGGGTCGTCGTCACCTGGCGGGTCACCGGCCAGGCGCTGCGCCCGGTCGAGGCGATCCGCGCCGAGGTCGAGGCCATCACCGACAGGGACCTGCACCGCCGGGTCCCCGAACCCGCCACCGCCGACGAGATCGCCCGTCTCGCCGCCACCATGAACGCCATGCTCGACCGCCTGGAGGCCTCCGGCCACCGCCAACGGCAGTTCATCGCCGACGCCTCGCACGAACTGCGCAGCCCCCTCGCCGTGCTGCGCACCCAGCTGGAGGTCGCCCACGCACACCCGGACGAGGCGGTCCGTGCGGAGTTGGTCCACGGCGCGTTGCTGGACACCGACCGTCTTCAGGCCCTGGCCGGGGACCTGCTGCTGCTCGCCCGCCTCGACGCCGCCACCGTCGCCGCCGACCGGCCGCGGCAGCGCGTCGACCTCACGGCCCTGGTCGCCGACACCGTCCTCGGCCGGCCCGCCGGCCCGCACCGGCGGACCACCGACCTCGCCCCGGACGTCCGGGTGGACGGCATCCCGCTCTGGCTCGGCCGGCTGCTGACCAACCTGCTCGACAACGCCGACCGGCACGCGGTCACCACCGTGCACGTCCGCCTCACCACCGACCCGGCCCGGGCGCTCGCCGTCCTCGCCGTCCAGGACGACGGCCCCGGGATCGCCCCGGGCGACCGCGAGCGCGTCTTCGAGCGCTTCACCCGCCTCGACGACGCCCGCAGCCGGGACGAGGGCGGCAGCGGCCTCGGCCTGCCCATCGCGCGCGACATCGCCCGCCATCACGGGGGCGCCCTGACCGTCACGGACACCCCCGGAGGTGCCACCCTCACGGCGACCTTCCCGCTCGCCCCCGGCGGTTCCGCAGCGCCGGACGGGTCCTGAGCCCCCGGCGGGTCCGGTGCGCCGACGGGTCCTGAGCCCCGGGCGGCAGGGTGCCGCGAGTGCGGTCGCGGCGGGGCGGCTCGGTGGTGGGCTTGCGGGGGTGGCGGGATTCCGCGGCGGACGGCCGAAGTGGGACCCTTCCGGTATGGAGCCCGAGCCGGAGCCGGAACCGGGGCCCGAGTACGGCCCGGAGAACGGCCCGGAGAACGGCCCGGAGGGCGGCGGGGCCGGACGTTCGGGCGTGTTCGACGTACCGCCGACGGGCCGTACCGCGGTCGCGTGGATTCCGCCGCCGGAGCTGTGGCCGCCGATCCAGGACATCCGCTGGGAGCACGATCCGCAGATCCGCCGGTGGCCGCCGCACGTCAACCTGCTGTTCGGCTTCGTGCCGGAGCCCGACTTCCCGGCGGCGGCCCCGCTGGTGGCGGCGGCGCTGACGGGGGTGCAGCCCTTCACGGCCCGGCTGCAAGGGGTGCGGAGCTTTCGCCACCGTGCGTACGCGACGGTCTGGCTCGACCCGGCCGCGGCCGGCGCGGGGCCGTGGACCGCCCTGTACCGCTCGCTGGTGGAGCGGTTTCCGGGCTGCAGCGGCCGGCGCACGGGTTTCAGGCCCCATCTCTCGCTGGGACGGACCCGGGATCCGCGCGGTCTTGCCGCCGAGTGCGCCGCCCGGCTCGGGACGCGGTCCGCCGAGGTCCGGGAGGTGGTGCTGCTGGCCCGCCGCAGTGGTGACGACCCGATGCGGCCCTGCGCGACGGTCGCCCTCGGCACCGGTGAAGTCCGCTGGGCGCCCGCCGCCGCTCCGCCCGAAGGTGGTTGAGCCGGGCTTCCAGCGGTTGGGCCGGGCTTCCGTCGTTCATCCGGACTTCCAGCGGTTGGGCCTGCTTCCGCCGTTCACCCGGGCCGGGGCGTCCTGCTCCCCGGTGCCGGGAGCGAGCCGGTGGACGCGGCGCGGAGGATCCGCCGGAACCTCGGGCATTCCTGGTGACTGGGCGCGGGGCAGTCGGCGGCGTGCCGGAGGGAGTCGCGCAGGGCGGTGAGCCGGCGGATCGTGACGTCCAGCTCCTGCGCCTTGGCGGTGAGCATTCGCCGGTCGATGCTCGGCCGTCCGTCGGGGCCGAGCATGCCCGCGATCTCGTCGAGGGAGAACCCGGCGGCACGTGCCAGCGCGATCAGCCCCAGCCGTTCGATCACACCGGGGTCGAACTGGCGGCGCAGGCCCCGCCGGCCCGTGGAGGTGATGAGCCCCTTCTCCTCGTAGAAGCGCAGGGTCGACACCGGAACGCCGGTGTGCCGCACCACTTCGGCGATGTCCAGGTCTGTCATGTTGTGACCCCGAGTCCGTCGACCTCAAGTCCGCTGACTTCAAAGCCGCCGGCCCCAGGCCTGTTGACCTCAAGTCGGCTTGAGGTGGAACGGTGTCATCCCGGCCCCGCGAGGGCAAGCGACAGGAGACGATCATGGATGGCGTGCAGAAGCGCGACGACGGCCAGGCGGCACGGTGGAAAGGCGCCGGGGGCCGTGCCTGGGTCGATGCGCAGGCCGTGCTGGACGGGGTGCTCAAGCCCCTTGAGGACGTGCTCATCGAGGCGGCCCCCGTCAGGGAGGGCGACCGGGTGCTCGACGTCGGCTGCGGTACGGGCGGTACGACCGTGGCCTTCGCGCGGCTGCTCGGACCAGAGGGCCGCTGCGTCGGCGCCGACATCTCCGAGGCCATGATCGACGCCGCCCGGGCGCGCGCCGAGCACGAGGGCTCGACGGCCGGCTTCGTCCTCGCCGACGCCCAGGAGTACGCGTTCGAGCCGGCCGCCTTCGATGCGGTCGTGTCGCGCTTCGGCGTCATGTTCTTCGACGACTCCGTCCGGGCCTTCGCGAACCTTCGGCGGGCCGTGCGGGACGGAGGCGAGCTGCGGTTCCTCGTCTGGCGCGGCATCGAGGAGAACCCGTTCATGACGACGGCCGAGCGTGCCGCCGCTCCGCTCCTGCCGGGCATCCCCGCCCGCCGTCCGGACGAGCCCGGCCAGTTCGCCCTCGCTGACCCGGACAGGGTCCGCCGGATCCTGGAGGGGAGCGGCTGGGCCGGGATCGACATCCGGCCCGTCGACGCGGACCTCACCCTGCCGGAGGCGGAGCTGATCGGGTACTTCACGCGGCTCGGCCTGCTCGGCCAGGTCCTGCCCGGCGCCGACGAACCGACCCGCGCCCGGGTCGTCGAGACGGTCCGCGCCGCCTTCGAGCCCTTCGTGGAAGGTCCGCTGGTCCGCTTCACCGCGGCCTGCTGGCTGGTGGGCGCCCGCGCCCAGGGGGCGCCGGGCGGGCCGGTCCGCGGCTCCGGGGCGGAGCCGCGGACCGACTCGCGTCCATGAGGTGCCGGGCCGCCCGCCCGGGCACCGTGCCGCCTGCCCCGGAGCGTCGGTTCCCGTGAGGGGCTCTGCCCGGAGTGGGTCAGTCGGCCCAGTCGGGGTTGCGGCCGCTGAGCGCGAGCGCACGCTCGAAGGCCGGCGCCCCGCCCGGTGCGGTGAGCGCCGGGCCGTAGCCGCCGTTGGCACGGGCCTGGTCGGCGAGCTGCTCGACCACGCCGAGCAGCACGGCGGCGGCCTCCTCGCCGACCGGGAAGGGTCGGCCCGTGGCGCGGGCCAGGTCCCATCCGTGCAGGGCGAGCTCCTGGAGGGTGACGGCGGCGGCGAGGGTGGCGGGGACGGTGCCCGGACCGAACTCGGTCTCACCGGTCAGGGCCTCCGGCGCCTGCCAGGCCGCGGCCGCGCGCTCGGCGACGGCCGCCACGGCGGCGGGATCGGTGAGGGCGGCGGGCTCGCCGGTGCGGGGGCGCTTGGCGGCGGCGCGCTCGGAGTCGGGCAGCACGCCGCCGATGTGGGCGAGCAGGTCGGCGACGGTGAACCGGGCGCACGGGGTGGCGGCGGTCAGGCGGTCGGACGGGATGGCCTCGGCGGTGCGGGCGAACAGGGTGGCGAACTCGGTCATCGCGGTCTTCATGGCGAACTCCTCGTCGTGTCACTCGGGCTCGTTAATTGAGTCGAGACTAAAATGACAACTCCTGGAGCGCAAGCTGAAGCCATGACTAAAATGACGGCCATGGAAGCGGTGCAAGCGATAGCCGAGCCCCGCCGGCGCGAGATCCTGCGGCTGGTCTGGGAGGACGAGCTCTGCGCGGGCGACATCGCCGAGCGGTTCGAGGTCACCTTCGGCGCGGTCTCCCAGCACCTGAAGGTGCTGCGGGAGGCGGGCCTGGTCACGCTGCGCAAGGAGGGCCGCAAACGGTACTACCGCGCCGACCGCGAGGCACTGGGGCCGCTGGCGGCCTACCTGCAGTCGATGTGGGCCGAGAAGCTGGACGTGCTCGCCGAGCTGGCCGAGGCCGCCGAGCGGGCCGAGGGGTCGAAGGGGAGCGGCGGATGACGAACGATCAGGTGGTGCTGGAACGGTGGATCGCCGCCCGGCCGGAGACGGTGTTCTCCTTCTTCACCGATCGCGAGAAGTGGCTCTCCTGGATGGGGCGGGACGGGGAGTTCTCCTTCGCCCCGGGCGGGGCGTTCCGGACCGACGTCAACGCCCACTGCCAGGCCTCCGGTGAGTTCCTGGCCCTGGAGCCGTACCACCGGGTGGTCTTCACCTGGGGCTCGGAGGGCGGGACCGTGGCGGTGCCGCCCGGCGCCACCACGGTCGAGGTGACCCTGACTCCGGACGGCGGGGGCACCCTGCTCACCCTGGTCCACCGCGACCTGCCGCCCGAGGCCTGCGCCCCGCACTTCGAGGGCTGGACCCACTACCTGGGCCGCCTGGTCGAACGCGCCGAGGGCCGTGACCCCGGGCCGGACGAGTGGGCGGCTGCCTGAAGCCCGTTGCCGCAGGTCGTCCCGTCCGGCCCGCTGAGCCCGGCCCGCCGGTCGCGGCGGGGCCGGGCCACGTTCGTCGCCGCCCCGCCGTCCGCGGGTCACGCGACCTGGCGCCCGTGCGGGTTCCCGGGCGGTCGGCGGTCGAGGTCACAGGAAACGCACCGGGCGAGCGCGGATGACCTCCCCCGTGATCCACGGTCGGAGATCATGGGTGGTGCGCAGCGGCCGCGAGTGAGGTCGGGGCCGCTGCGTGCACCGATCCGACCTGGCGAGAACCGGGCACGAGACACCGAGGAACCCTGGATGCGCACTCTAATCAGCACGGCCTTCATCTCGCTCGACGGTGTCGTGGAGGCCCCGGGCGGTGAGCCCGGCTACCGGAACTCCGGGTGGACCTTCAAGGACATCGAGTTCCTCCCCGAGGCCTTCGAGATCAAGGGCCGGGAGCAGCAGGAAGCCACCGCGATGCTGCTGGGCCGGACCAGCTACGAGGCGTTCAGCGCCGTGTGGCCGGACATGGCGGACTTCGCCGACTACAAGGTGATGCCGAAGTACGTCGTCTCCACCACGCTCACCGAGGACGACCTGGTCACGAACTGGGGCGAGACCACGATCCTGCGTTCGCTCGACGAGGTCGCCGCACTGAAGGAGACCGAGGGCGGCCCGATCATCGTCCACGGCAGCGCCACCCTGAACCGGAGCCTCTCGGACGCCGGCCTGATCGACCGCTACCACCTGCTCGTCTTCCCGCTGCTGCTCGGCGCGGGCAAGCGTCTGTTCAGCAGCACGGACAAGGACGCCCAGAAGCTGAGGCTGGTCGAGCACGAGGCCTACGCCAACGGCCTGCAGAAGAACGTGTTCGACGTCGTCCGCTGACCGGGCCCCGCACCGGCCGGGCCGGAGCCCTTTCGGGCCCCGGCCGGATGTCGGGGGCGCGAGTCCGGTCCGCGCCGCCCGCACGGTGCGCGCCCTCCGCCCTTTCCGCGCCACCCGGGTGACGGGCGGTCAGCCCATGGTCTTGGCGCCGTCGAGGGCCTCGCGGAGGATGTCGGCGTGCCCGGCGTGCTGCGCGGTCTCGGCGACGATGTGCATCAGCACCCGGCGGGCCGACCAGTGCGCGTCGCCCTCGAACCAGGGGGCCTTGGGCAGCGGGTGCGAGGCGCCCAGGTCGGGAAGGGCGGCGATGAGCTCGTCGGTGCGGCGGGCGGTCTCGTCGTAGTCGGCGAGCACGCCGGCCAGCGTCTCACCGGGCAGCATCCGGAACTCGTCGGCCCGCTTCGCGAAGTCGGCCTCCGTCCAGGTGCTGAAGTCGCCCAGCGCCGACGGGCCCTCCAGGATGAAGTCCACCCACCCGCGCTCGACCGACGCGACGTGCTTGATCAGGCCGCCCAGGCACAACTCGCTGACGGTGGTGCGGAGTCCGGCCTGCTCGTCGGTGAGATCACGGGTGGTCTGGCGCAGGAAGCCCCGGTGCTTGCCCAGCACCTCCAGCAGATCGGCGCGCTCCCCGCCGATCGTGACGCCGTCCGCGTTCTCCTTCGTGGCGTCGGTTGCGGCGTCGGTCGTGAGGGAGGTCGTGGTGGAGGTCGTGTTGCCGGTCATGGTTCCTGCCTTCGTCGGTTCTGTCTTTCCTTGCCAAGAACGACAGTAGAGGCCATGTAGGTCAGATTGTGTCCTCGTTGACGACACGCCGGGCCGCCGGAGGGGGACCGGATCAGGTCGGCGGTGAAGCCGCCGGGCGACGGCGTCCGGGGCCGGCCGCGAAACTCGTGGAATCGGTGACCTCGGGGCTGCCCGGAACGGTGCCGTACGCGGCCTCGCCGGGCCTGCAGCCACACTCCGGGAGCCGTCCGCGACCCCGGGGGCCACCGCCTCCCGACAGGCGCTCACGCGCCCGTCCGTGCCCGTGGAAAACATGGCCTGACCTGGTGTTTTCCCAGGATTCGCCTAGGCTGGGGCCTTCGGCTGACTGCCATCGGAGGGGACATCATGAGCAAGGAGGCCGGCGGCTACGACGCCGCCCACATCCAGGTGCTGGAGGGGCGGGAGGCCGTCCGGAGGCGGCCGGGGATGTGGATCGGCTCGACCGGTGAACGCGGCCTGCGGAACCTGGTGTTCGAGGTCGCCGACCGGGCGGTGAACGAGGTCGTGGCCGGTCGCGCGAGCCGCGTCGACATCACTCTCACCTCCGACGGCGGTGTGCGTGTCGCGGACGACGGCCCTGGCGTCCCCGTCGGGGAGGCCGACGGGGACGGCCTCGAAGCCCTGCTGACCCGCATGCCGGCCTCGACGGGGCTCGGAGGCCTCGGCGGTGTGGGGCCCTTCGTCGTCAACGCCCTGTCGAGCCGCCTGACGGCCGAGGTGCGGCGCGAGGGGGTCCGCCGGGTCCAGGAGTACGCGCGCGGCGTCGCGGTCACCCCGCTCACCGAGGCGGGTCCGGCGACTGACAGCGGGACCACCCTCGTCTTCTGGCCGGACCCCGAGATCTTCGGGACGGCGGAGTACTCGTTCGACGACCTGGCCGAGGAGTTCAGGGAACTGGCCTTCCTCAACCGGGGCCTGGACGTCTCGCTGACCGACCGGCGCCGCTCGGCCGGGCCCCGGTCGGTGCGGTTCCGGTTCCCGGGCGGGGCACGGGACTTCGTCGCCTTCCTCGACGAGCAGGAGGCGGCCCCCGTTCACCCGGACGTCATCGGCTTCGAGCAGGAGGATCCGCGGATGGCGGGGACGATGGAGGTGGCCCTGCGGTGGCGCGGCCCCGGCGAGGCGCGGCTCCGGAGCTACGCCAACGGCTGGCGCACCCCCGCGGGCGGCTCGCACGTGGAGGGCCTGCGCGACGGCGTGGCCGCCGCGGTCAACGCCTACGCCCGGGAGCGGCGGCCGCTGACCGCGGCGGACCCCGACCTCGGCGCCGACCGGCTCTGCGAGGGCCTGACGGCGGTCGTGCTGGTGCGGCTGGAGCGTCCCGAGTTCGAGGGCGCCACGCGTGACCGGCTGGGCAACGTCGCCGCGCGCGCCTGCGTCGGACAGGCCGTCCGGGAACACCTCCGCACATGGCTGGAGGAGCACCCGGACCGGGCCGCGGCCGTGGTCGGGCGGTACGTTCGGACGCATGGCTGACGAGATCTTCACGCACCCGCAGCTCGCGGCGGTCTACGACCCGCTCGATCCCGATCGCGGCGACCTTCACGCCTATCTGGAGCTCGCCCGGCAGCTCGGTGCGGGGCGGGTGCTGGACATCGGCTGCGGCACCGGCGTCTTCGCCCTCCTGCTGGCCGATCACGGATTCGAGGTCGTCGGTGTCGATCCCGCCCTGGCCTCCATCGACGTGGCCAGGGGCAAACCGCACAGCGAGCGGGTCCGTTGGATCTGCGGCGACGCAACGGCCCTGCCACCGCTGGAAGTCGACCTCGTCACCATGACGGCGAACGTCGCCCAGGCGATCGTCGACCCTCCCGCGTGGCAGCGCACCCTCAAGGCGGCCCACGAAGCGCTGCGACCGGGCGGGCACCTGGTGTTCGAGACCCGGGACCCGGCCAGGCGCGCCTGGGAGTCGTGGAACCGTGCGGCCTCGTACGGTGTCACGAAGATCCCGGGCGTCGGCGCGGTCGAGAGCTGGGTCGATCTGGTCGAGGTGGTCCGGCCTCTGGTGACGTTCCGCTGGAACTACGTGTTCGCCGCGGACGGGCGGCGGCTCACCTCCGACTCGACCCTGAGGTTCCGGGAGCGGCAGGAGGTCGAGACGGATCTCGCCGCACAGGGATTCGTCCTGAGCGAGGTCCGCGACGCACCCGACCGTCCGGGAGAGGAGTTCGTCTTCGTCGCCCAGCGGCCCTGATCCCCGCGCAGCCGAGTGCCCGGCCGCCGAGTGCCTGGCAGCCGAGCACCCGGTCGGGCGGGGCACTCGACTCCACCCGGCCGCTGAGCACCCGGTCGGTCGGGGCGCCCGGTCCGCCTCAGGTGAGGAAACCGGCGTGGACGTGGTCCTGATGGGTGGGGTCGGAGAAGAACTGGTTGGCGGTCCGGCCGCCGCTCAACTGCCTCGGCCCGCCGACGTTGTACGAACCGGCGGCCGCCACGGCTCGCATGAAGCCGTCGACGAGTTCGGGCGGGGTGGCCGGGTCGACGACCGGATGACCGTCGATCTGCCAGGTGTCGAACGCGCGGCCCTGCGGGTGGTCACTGGGCCGGGTGGTGCCGAAGACGTTCAGCGGGTGGCCCGAGCGCACCACGCTGACCTGGAAGGTGTAATCGCGGGAAAGGGCCAGCATCGCCTGCAGCACGCTGTCGTGGACGGTGCCGCTGCGCAGGTCGGCGACGGCCGCCGGCGGCAGCTGGATGCGCTGTTCGGCCAGGACCTGCGCGGCGGCCGTCGGCAGGGTGGCCGCGGCCGGTCCCGGGTCCGCCGGATGCAGGGCGGTGACCGTCCAGCGCGGCTCGGCCCGGCTGAGCCGCACGTCCACCGTGGTCCCGCCCGGGGTGAGCGTGCCGTCGGCGGCCAGGGTCCACTGGCGGCAGACCACCAGCACGCTCGCCGAGTCGGCGAGGATGCCGCCGTACTGGGCGTCGACCACCTGGAGCGCGGCCTGGGGTGCGGCGGGCAGGAGGGGGCCGGCCTGGTCCGCGAGGGACGGCGGCAGGCCGAGCGCCGCCACCCGCTGCTGCGCCGCGGCGAGGCCCTGCCCGCCGGTGCTCCACGCACCGAGGGCCTCGACGAGCTCGACGGCGCGGCGTTTGACATCCGGACTGACCTCGCCGGGCCCGGGCTCCCACGGCGTGGTGGCGGGCAGGGTCGCCGATGGGGAGGGGGCGGGCGACGCCGGGGCCGAGGGGGAGGAGGACGGCGTGGTGGGGCCGGTCGGGGTGGCCGTGCCGGAACCAGGGGCTGTGCCGGACGACGGGGCCGAGGAGCGCCCGCTGCCGCTGCCGCAGCCGGCCACGCCGAGGAGCACCGCCAGTCCGCCGGCCAGCACCGTCCGCCGTCCGGGCGTGCAGGGAAGGTCGGTCACGCCCACCACTATGCGTAACAGCCGGCCCGCCGCGCGACCGGACCCGGGGATCCTGCCGGCGGCCGGCCGCGTCGGCCTCGACCTGCTCCGCCTGCCGATCCGCCATGCGGGCCGAACGATGTCACGGCCAGTCACGGCCCCGCGCAAGTGGATCAAAAGCGCTTGTCACAACGCCGTCAAACTGACCGCGCGCGTTGCCGGGTGATCGTCGAGGGCGGAGAATGGAGTAGCAGACGTGTGCCTCAGCCTCAGGAAGGGAGCTTCCGATGGCATGGCGTATCGAGGGGACGTATTTCGAGAACTGCAACTGCAACATGGTGTGTCCCTGCTCAACCTCCGGCCTCACGGCTCCGGCGGACTACGACCGCTGTCGGGTCGTCCTGGCCTTCCACGTCGACTCCGGCCAGGTCGACGATGTCGACGTGAGCGGCCTGACGGTCGCCGTCGTGGGGGATACCCCGCAGCTCATGAGCGAAGGCAACTGGCGGCTGGGCATGATCATGGACGAGGCCGCCTCGCCGGAGCAGGCCGAAGCGCTCGGGGCGGTCTTCTCCGGTCAGCGCGGAGGCCCGATGGCGGACCTCGGACCGCTGGTCGGCGAGATGCTCGGGCTGGAGGTCGCCCGGATCGACTACGCCGATGACGGCCGGAACCACCGCGTGACGATCGGTGACGCGATCGACATGGAAGTCGAGGACTTCGTCTCCCCACTCGACGCGACCGGAAAGGGCGTAAGGGTCAGCGGGGTCGGATTCCCTGCGGACACCCTCGCGGCCGGAGTCGCGACGCGGTCGAGGGTGAACGCCTTCGGCCTTGAGTTCGGAAACGAAGGGAAGAACGCCTTCTCGGCACCGTTCTCCTGGGCGGCCTGATGTCGCCACCGCTCGCTCGACGGGTCGTCGTCCCGGCGAGCTGGGCCGCGCTACTGGCTGCGGCGGCGCTGGCCTGGGTTCTGACGGTCCGCACCTCGTCCGGCATGGCGGCCGAGCCGGGCACGATGGGGCGCGACCTGTGGGGATTCCTGGTCCTGTGGGGGCTGATGATGGCCGCGATGATGCTCCCCGCCGTCACGCCCGTCGTCTCGTTGTACCTGCGGACCCTGCGCGCCAACTCGACGGGTTGGACGCGTGCCGGCCGCAGCACCGGCCTGGTCGTCGGCTACCTGTGCGCGTGGGAGGCCTTCGGGGTGGCCGCGTTCGGCGCGGCCTGGGCGGGCGGCGAACTCGCCGCCAGGGCGCCCAGCGCAGCGACCTGGGCCGGAGCCGTCCTGCTGGCGGGGGCCGGCCTGTACCAGGTGACTCCGCTCAAGGACCGCTGCCTGAGTCACTGTCGCTCCCCGGTCGGTTTCCTCATGCACTTCGGCGGCTACTCCGGGCGGCTGCGTGACCTGCGCGTCGGCCTCTACCACGGCGGTTACTGCGTCGGCTGTTGCTGGGGCCTGATGGTCGTCCTGATCGTCGTCGGCGTGATGAACCTCGCCTGGATGGCCGGTCTGGCCATAGCCGTGTTCCTGGAGAAGACCTGGCGCTACGGCAAGGCGTTCAGTCTCGCGCTGGGCGTCGCCCTGATCGTCTACGCCTGCTTCGTGCCCTGGAACCCGAGCCTGATCCCAGGACTGCACATGGCGTCGACCATGCCCATGTGAGCGACGCTTCGCCAGGAAGCCAGGAAGAAGGCCTCCCCGGCCGGAAGGGGCGGCGGGGGCCCGGCGGTAGTGGGCGTGGCGGAGCGGGCACCCACGCGCCGGGTCGTCCTGTGCCGCACTGTCCACGCGCCGGGCTGTCCACGTGTCGGGGCAGTGCTGCGCCGGGGTGGTCCCGCGGTGGACGGGACCGCCCCGGCGCGCGGGCGTGCCGTGGTGGGTGGATGGGTGCTACGTGGGGCAGGTGGCTCCTACGTGGTGGTCCGCTCGTTCACGCAGAGGATGTTCCCTTCGCTGTCCTTGAACCAGGCCGCGCGCATGCCCTCGGCCTCCGCGACGCCGTTGACGGTCTTCAGCCCCGGAAAGTCGTACTCCTCGAACGTGACGCCGCGACCGCGCAGCGCCGCCATCTCGGCATCGAGATCCGCGACCTTGAAGCTCGCCAGCGTGTGGGCGGCCTGTCCGGCGCTCGGCGTCTCGTAGAGGCCGAACTCCGTTCCGCCGCATTCGAAGGTGAGGTCCTGCGCAGTCTCCTCGCTGAGTTTCAGGCCGAGCGTGTCCGTGTAGAACCTCTTCGCCCGGGCAATGTCGGCGGCCGGGATGATGGCCACCAGCGGTGCGTCTCCAAGCATTGCCATCGCCTCCTCCTCTCTCCAGGCTAGGGACCTCGGTGCGGGCGCGCGCGCCTGGACGAGCGGTGACGTTCGGACCAGTGACGCGAAGGCACCCCGGCCCATGCGTGCCGGTGGCAGGATCCGCCGCGTGATCGAGGAGAAGGCCGACGCGCTCGCGCAGCTGATGGACGGCTACCGGGCGATGCCGTTCCCGCCCGGGTCCCGCGGCCTCGACAACGAGGACCAGGACCTGGTCGTGCTCGACGCCGACACCGCCGGGGAACGTCCGCCCGGTGGATCCGTCGGCCCCGATGTCCGTTCCGGAATCCGGCAGCCACGGCCCGGCCGAAGCGCGTGCCGGCGCTCCCGCCCCGTTGCCCTTGCCTTGCCGTCCTTGCCGTCCTTGCCGTCCTTGTCTCGTTGTCCTCGCCGAGGTCTGAACCCGCCAGGAGCTGGGGAGTTGCGCGGCTTCCCGGCGCCAGCGCCGGGGCCCGGCGTCCGGGCTGTTCCGCCGAGGGCGAAGACCGGCCCGAACGGGCCCGGCAGTCACTACGGTCCAGTCCCATGACGACGGTTACTACGCGTACGGTCGAGTACCCGGCCGACGGACTGACGATGATCGGGCACCTGGCGCTGCCTGCCGGTGTCGACCGCAGGCCCGCAGTCCTGATCGGACCCGAGGGGCCGGGCCTGAACGACTTCCAGCGTCGCCGGGCCGACGCCCTCGCCGAACTGGGCTACGTGGCGCTGGCCTTCGACATCAACGGCGGGCGCTGGTTCACCGACCCGCAGGAGATGCTGGCGCGGGCGATCCCCCTGCTCGCCGACCCCGGCCGGATGCGGGGCATCGGCCACGCGGCCCTCGACGTGCTGCGCGCCGAGCCGCGGACCGACCCCGGCCGGATCGCCGCCATCGGCTACGGCACCGGGGGCGCGATCGTGCTGGAACTCGGGCGTGACGGCGTCGACCTGCGGGCGATCGGGACGGTCAACGCACTGACCACGGGTCGGCCGGGCGAGGCCGAGCGCATCCGCTGTCCCGTGTGGGCCGGGGTCGGATCGGAGGACCCGATCATGCCCGCCGGGCAGCGGGACGCCTTCGCCGCGGAGATGCAGGCCGCAGGCGTCGACTGGCGTCTCGTGGTCTACGGCGGAGCCCTGCACGCCTTCCACCACCCGCCGGTCGACCAGAACGTCGTTCCCGGCGTCGGCCACCACCCGCAACACGCCCGACGGGCCTGGCGCGACATCGTCGGCCTGCTCGCCGAGTGCCTGCCCGTGACGGAGTGAGCCGGAGCGCCAGGACTGCCGTCCTCCTCCGTGAATTCGCGGCAAGGGGGCCGAGACGCCGGTCGGTCGCTGCCGGGCATGCTCCACCGCGAGGAAGGCGAAGGCGAGAACCTCAGGTTCGTCTACGACCGGTAGGACCGGTCCCGCTCGCGCAGCGCGGAGGCCTCACCAGTCGTGCGGCACCCGTTCCAGCACGCCCCCGGCGAAGACGTCGTAGAGCGGCAGTGTCTCCAGGTGCACGTAGCCGATGTGGCAGTCGCAGACCGGCAGCGGGCAGGGCCGGGCGCGGAGGTGGGGGCGGTACGAGCCGTCGTAGAGGTTGCCGAGCACGTCGCGGACGAAGTGGCAGCGACGGACGGTGCCCTCGCCGTCGACCGAGAGCACGGACTCGCCGGTGCGGCAGGGCCGGCCGGCGCTCGGGTGCGCGTGGCGGCTGTAGCCGAAGTGCGGGTCGACGGCGTGCCAGTCGGCGGCCTCGGTGTCGGTGTAGGTGAGGCCCTCGGCGGCGTTGATCCACAGGTAGACGGCGGGGGAGAGTGCGGCCCGCAGCCGGCGGGCCTCGGCGAGGTGCTCGGGCCGGCCGACCACGCCGACGCTGTACCGGACGCCGAGCCGGTCGAGTGCACGGCACCGGGCGAGGAAGCGCTCGTAGCCGACCTGGCCGGGGTGGTACGTCACCCAGAGGGCCAGGGAGGTGAGGTCGGCCTCGGCCAGCCAGTCGGTGCGGCAGCTGAGATTGGTCTGGATCGCCACCCGCCGCACGTGTGGCAGGTGGCTCAGTTCGACCAGCGCCCGCCGGTACCAGGAGCGCACCAGCCCCTCGCCCCAGGGGGTGAACAGCAGCGACAGCGTGTCGCCGGTGCCGCCCCGGCCGGCGGCCCAGCCGGTGAACCGTTCGAGCGCCGTGCGGTCGGCCCGCAGCTGCTCGGGGGTGTCGCGCCGCTTGGCGAACGGGCAGTACGGGCAGTCGTAGTCGCAGGAGGAGAGCGGGCCCCGGTAGAGCAGGGTCAGATCGAGCCCGCCGTCCGGTACGGGACGCGGGGCCGGGGCCGGGGGCGTCGTCGGGGCCGGAGTTGGGGCCACGGTCGGGGTCGGGCTCGGGGCCAGTGTCGGGGACGGGACGGGGGCCGGACGGGGGCCGGTGGCGGGCATGCCGAGGAAGGTCATTTCACCTCGTATTCGGCCATCAGGCGCTGCACCTCGGGCGAGAACAGCATCGGCCCGGCGAGGTCCGAGTGCGCCAGGCCCTCGGGGGAGAGCACCAGCCGCAGCGGGTCGGCCGCCAGCCAGCCGCGGGCCTCGAACTCGGCCAGCTCGGCCGGGAAGTCCTCGGCGGGCGTGGAGCCGAACCGGGCCCGGTACTCCGCGACCGGCATGCCCTCGGCCTGGAGGAGGGACTGGACGAGGTGCCGCCGCCGCGCCTCCTCGGGCGTCGTGTACCGGCCGACCTCCGCGTGGTGGAAGTCCTCGGTGGCCACGTAGTCGTCGATGATGCCGCGCACCTCGGTGGCGTTGACCGCGTAGTCGAAGGAGTAGTGCAGTCGGGAGGTGTACGAACGGGCCCCGCATCCGAGGCCGACCATGCCGTCGGTCTGACAGGCGTACTCGCCGCCGCCGGCCTGCGGGGAGGCGGCGCGGCGGAACATCCGCATCGACACCTGCTGGTAGCCCTGCGCGAGCAGGTGGTCCCGGCCCACCCGGTAGAGGGCGAGCCGCCGGGCATCCCAGGCGGCCGGGCTCTCCTGTTCGCCGCGCCGCGCCAGGCCGGTCAGCGGGCGGACGTACAGCGGGTAGAGGTAGAGCTCCTCGGGCTGCCAGGCCAGGGCGGCGTCCAACGAGCGGAGCCAGCCGGCCTCGGTCTGTCCGTCGATGCCGTAGATCAGGTCGATGTTGAGGACGGGGAAACCGGCGGCGCGGATCCGGCCGAGGGCGGCCTCGACCTCGGCACGCTTCTGTGGGCGGACGGCGGAGCGGGCCTCCGCGTCGTCGAAGGACTGCACGCCCAGGCTGAGCCGCGTGGCGCCCCGGGCGGCCAGCACCTCCAGCCGGTCGGCGGTGGCAGTGGCCGGGGACGCCTCCACGGAGAGCGGTATCGCCCGCAGGTCGGCGCCCATTCGCTGCTCGGCGATGTCGCAGAGCCGCTCCAGCTCGCCGGCGGTCAGATAGGTGGGTGTGCCGCCGCCGAACGCGGCGAGCGCGAACCGGGCGTCGCCGTCCAGCGAATCGCGGAGTGCGGCGCCCTGCCGGTCGAGCGCGTCCAGGTAGGCGGTGGTCAGGCCCTCGGGGCTGCCGATGCGGGTGAACAGGTTGCAGAACCCGCAGCGGACCTCACAGAACGGGACGTGCAGGTAGAGCGAGAGCGCGTGCTGCGGCTCACCGGCCCACAGCTCGCGCAGTGCCGGGCGCTCCGGCAGCCGCCGGTAGGCGGTCTTGTGGGGGTAGGCGTAGACGTACGACCGGTAGGGCGACTCGGTCGGCCGGGCGGGTGCCGTGGTCATGCGGTCTCCTCCTCTGCGGTGGCGGCAGGTGTGCTGCCGGCTGGTGCGGCGACGGGAGGAGTACTGCCGGCAGGAGTGCCGCTCGCAGGTGCGGCGTCGGCTGGTGCGGCGTCGGCAGGTGCGGTGCCGGCGGGGATGGTGAAGTGCGCGTACGGGACCGTCCAGACCACCTCGTGGCCGATCCGGTGGCCGGTGTAGCCGTCCTCCCCGTACGCCGTGCCGTGGTCGGAGCAGACGATCGCGAAGCACGGCCGGCGGGCGCTCATGGCCGCGAAGAGCCGGCCGACGTGCGCGTCCACGTACTCCAGGGCGGCCGCGTGGCTCTCGCGGGAGTCCCCGTGTTCGCGGGTGGCGCCCGGCAGGTGGAACCAGTTCGGCTGGTGCAGCGCCGAGACGTTGACGAACAGGAAGAGGGGCTGCCCGGCCGGCTGCCCGGCGGCGACCTGCTCGGCCCGGGCCACCTGCGCCTCGAAGGAGACCGGGGACGGCACGCCCATGTCGGGCGCCCAGTGACTCTCCTGGAACAGCCGGGGCAGCACGGACCCGAGCGGGCCCTGCTTGTTGAAGAAGCCGACGCCGCCGATGCAGACCGTCCGGTACCCGGCCGCGGCCAGCGCGCCCGGTAGGTCGGGCGCGTCGAAGACCCAGGTCCGCGGCGCGGTCGTCTCCGAACCGGCGAACCGGGCGGCGAACAGGCGCGGATGCGGCCCGTCCGGGGACGCCGGCGTGGGGAGGAAGCCGGCCAGGATGGCCTGGTGCGCCGCGTACGTGAAGCTGCCGGGCGAGTGCCGGCGCTCCCAGCGGCCGCCGGGGAGGAAGGCGGCGAGGTTGGGGATCCGCCCGGCCGCGGCCAGTTCCTCCGCGACGTCGAAGCGGAGCGTGTCGAGCGTGACGAGCAGCAGGTCGTGGCTGCCCACGACGGCGTTCATGTCCGGTGCCGTCGCGGGTGTCGTCGCCGTCGCCGTCGCCGGGGGTGTGGGCGTGGGTATGGGCGTGGGGCCGGGGTTCTGGTGGTTCATCGGATCGGTTCCAGGGGTGCGTGGTCCGTCGGCCCGGGGCGGCCGTCGAGATGGTGGGGGTGGGGAAAGCGGAAGGCGTCGGGGTGGAGGGCGGCGAGCTGGGCGGCGTAGGTGTCGAGGCCCTCGGCCGGGCCACCGGGCAGACCGGTCAGGTTGGGCAGCAGGTCGCCGAAGGCGTTCACCTCGCCGACCAGCGCGCGGCGCCAGCCGGCGGTGGGCAGCACGTCGACGCCGACCATGCGGGCGTTCGGGAAGCATGCGGCCGCCCGCTCCGCCGTCTCCAACAGGACGGGCCAGGCCGTACCGGCGGCCTCCCGGGCGAGTGCGAGGCTTCCGCGGGCGCCGCCCAGGTGGAGGTTGGTCATCGGGTGAGCGGCGCTGGTGCGCACCACCGCGTGGGTGGCCCGCCCGGCGATCACCACGACGCGGAGGTCCGCCGAGCGGCCCGACTGGGAGGCCTTCGGGATCCACTGCTCGACGTGCAGGCCGTCCGGCGCGAGCCGGTCGACCAGCTCGGCCACCCGCCGCTCGTCCCGGTAGCGCCGGACCCGCAGCGAGTTGTGCAGCTGTCCGCCCGCCAACTCGACCGGGGTCGTGGCCAGGACCTGCCCGCGGGGCCCGAACTCCAGCGCCACCACGCCCGAGGCCGAGGAGCCGTGCGAGGGCTTGACGAACACCCGGCGCAGTCCGGCCGCGCGCAGCCGCTCCCGCAGGTCGTCCCAGCCGCCGACGGCCGCACCGGCGAGCGCCCGCGGCACCGGCACCCCGGCTGCCGCCAGCAGTGCGTGCGCCCGGCGCTTGTCGAACATCACGGCGATCTCCTCCGGATCGCCGAGCAGCCGGACGCCCGGCACCCGGGCCAGCCCGCGCAGGGCGTTCATCAGGCCGTCGTACCAGGCCGCGCCGCCTTCCACCCTGGTCGGCGCGTAGGTGAAGCCGAGTGCCCGTCCGCGCAGCAGCTCGTCCACGGCCGCGTCCTCGCCGGGCGACTCGATCCGCACCACGCTCTCCTCGGGCAGGTGGTACGTGCCGCGCAGCACGTCGATCCACGGCAGCACGGACGGCTCGGGCAGCCCGGCCGCCCGGGCCGCCGCGGCGAACAGCGTGACCCGCCGGTGTCCCGGGTTGCCGAGCACCGTGAGCTGCCGGGGCGCCGGCTGTCCGCTCCCCGGCCGTGCGGCCGTGCGCCGCGTGCTCACGGGTTGCCCGGTCAGGGGCTGTGTCGTCATGTGGTCCGTGGTGAGGTGTCCGGCGGTGATGTGTTCGGTGCTGACGTGCTCAGCGGTGATCCGTCCGGCCGTGATGTGTTCCGTGGTGACGTGCTCAGCGGTGATGTGTCCAGCGGTGATCTGTTCGGTGCTGACGTGCTCGGTGGTCGCCTGCCGCACGGCCATCGGGGCCTCGCCCCGTCTACTCGGCGACGGCGACGTACCGCCACTGGTCGTCCGGATTGCCGGGCTCGGAGAGGTCGAGCGCGACACCGGGCAGCGCCTGGCGCAGGCGCTGCTGCGCCGCCTCCGTCAGGTAGTGGTGGTGCAGGTCCAGCGCCTTGAGATGGGTGAGCGGCTGCCCCTCCAGGAGGGCATCGGCACCCTTGTCGGTGAGCACGCCCATGGAGAGGTTGAGCGACTCCAGCCGGGCCACCACCGGGGCGTGCGCGACCGCGGCGGCGATGTCGTCCTGCGCCTCGCTGTCCTGGAGGCCGAGGTGGCGCAGCGCGGGGAACCGGGAGCCGTCGAGGAAGGGCGCGTAGTCGGCCGGCGTGGAGTCGCCGCCGTACATTTCCACGCCCAGCCAGAACTCCAGCCGCTCCAGCGCGGGGAACTCGCTCTCCGCGACCGCCCGGAGCACCGCGGCCGGCAGACCGCCCGACTCGAACCGCAGTGCCCGCAGCCGGTCGTGGCGCAGCGGCTTGAGCGAGACGCCCTCGCCCTCGACCGTCTCCCCCGAGGCGCCGCGCACCACCAGTTCCTCCAGCTGGGGGAAGGTCGTCAGCACCGGAGTGACGTCCACCATGTCGATCCAGGAGATCTCGGACTCCTCGTACGTGATGTCCCCGATGAAGAGCGCGCGCAGGGCCGGCAGCCGCCCGGCGGCGGCGAGGACGGCCGCCAGCGGCCCGGCGAAGCTGTCCGGCCCGTCCACCGACCACTCGCCGACGACGACGGCGGTGACGCGCTCGGTGTCGACCGTGTCGAGGAAGCGCTGCCACTGCTGCACGAAGCTCATCGGCGAGTCGTACTCGACGCCGATCTTCCAGGCGACCGCCGCCGGATCGGGCAGTGCGGCTCCCTCCTCGACGGCCGGGACGAAGGCGAGGACGGGGAGGCCGTGGAACTGTTCGACGTGCTTGCCGACGGTCATGCGCTGCTCCTTCGGTGGGTGGACCGAACAACTGTCTACCAGCCGGGTCGGACAATCCGGCAGCGGGGTACATACCGGGCGCGTTGCCGGGGCGGCGGGGGCGACCGGGAGGCGCGCGACACGGGCCGGACCACCCGCCGCAGCACGGGGCCTGAGGGTCCGGCGGCAGAGGGGGTGCGAGGTGGTGCGAGTTGGTGCGAGGCGGGTCGTGCCCGCCGGCGCTCAGGCGCGCCGTCCGCGCCGGTCGTGCCGCTTCACGCCCCAGTCCGCGCCGGCCGTTATGCCCCCGTCCGCCCCGGTCGACGCACCCCGGCCTGCGAGGCTTGACCCTTACCCCACGTCAGGCCGGACCGTGGGGCACGTCACGGCAGTGCGGTAACACGGGTACGAGGTGGGACGGATGAGTTGGTCGGTCGGGCAGGTTTCCGGTTTCGCCGGGGTCACGGTGCGGACGCTGCACTACTACGACCGGTCCGGGCTGTTGTCGCCCAGTGAACGCAGCCAGGCGGGCTACCGCCGCTACAGCAGCGCCGATCTGGCCAGGCTCCAGCAGATCCTCTTCTACCGGGAGCTCGGCTTCCCGCTCGACGAGATCGCCACCATCCTGGCGGACCCGCAGGCCAACGCCCTCGGCCACCTGCGGGCTCGGCGCGAGGCCCTGGCCGAGCAGATCACCCGGCTGCAGAAGCTCGTCGAGGTCGCCGAACGGGCCATCGAGGTGCAGCGCACGGGGGTCGAACTGACCCCCGACGAGCGGTTCGAGGTGTTCGGGGACGTCGTCTTCGACCTGAGCTACGCCACCGACGCCCACCTCAAGTGGGGCGGGCACGAGGGTCATCAGGAGGCCCTCGCCCGAGCAGCCGGGCACTCCAAGGAGGACTGGCGCCGGCTGATGGCCGAGGCCGCCGCCTGGCGGGGGCAGCTCCTGGCGGCGTTCGCGGAGGGTGCTGCCACCGACAGCGAACGGGTCCTGGACCTTGCGGAGGAGCACCGGCAGCACATCAGCCGCTGGTTCACCCCCTGCCCGCCCGAGATGCACTGCCGGATCGCCGACGACTACGAGGCGGACGCCCGGGCCTTCGCCCTGGTCGTCCCGCCGGCGGACCAGCGGCCCGGCCTCGCGTCCTTCCTCCGCGCCGCCATCGGCGCCAACGCCCGGCGCCTCAGCGAGGGCGGCGCGCCGAACCTCCCCGACGGCGGCGCCCCGAACCTCCCCGGGGGCGAGCGGTGAAGATCCTCATCACAGCGGCCGGTTCGCACGGCGATGTCGCCCCCTACACGGGCCTCGGAACCCGTCTGAGCGCGGCAGGCCACGACGTGGCCCTCGCCGCGCCGGAGGGCTTCGCCGCCCTGGTGCGCGGGAGCGGTCTCGACTTCCGCCCGCTGCCGGCCGATCCCCGGGCGACACCGGCAGGCGGCAGGGGCGCCGGTGACAAGGGCGGTGGCGGCAGGGGCTCCTCCCTCATGGCCAGGGCGGCCGCCTTCGTGGACAGCCTCGGCGACGGGCTCGTCGACGCCGCCGCCCCCGGCGTCGACCTGCTGCTGCTCTCCACCACCACCGCCCCGCTCGGCTGGCACCTCGCCGAGTCCCTGGGCATTCCCAGCCTCGGGGTCTACCTGCAACCCGTGCTGCCCACCGGCGAGTTCCCTCCGGTGGTCGGCGGCACGCGGTCGCTCGGCCGCTGGGGCAACCGCACGGCCGGGGCGCTCGGCCAGCGCGTCGTGGACCGCCTGCACACCGGCGCGGCCCGCAGGCTGCGTGAGCGCCTCGGCCTGCCGGCCCTGGCGCAGAGCATCCGGCGGCGCCGTCAGGAGCAGGCGGACTGGCCGGTCCTGCACGGTTTCAGCCCCACCCTGGTGCCCCGTCCGGCGGACTGGCGGCGAGGGCTGCAGGTGGTCGGCAACTGGTGGCCGCACGAGCCATCGGGCAGCCAACTCCCGCCCGAGGTAGAGGACTTCCTCCTGGCCGGGCCGCCACCGGTGTTCATCGGCTTCGGCAGCATGGCCGCCGGGCACGGGGAGCGGCTGAGCGAGTTGGCCGTCCAGGCGCTCCGGCGGGCGGGGGTTCGAGGTGTGCTCCAGTCCGGCTGGGCCGGTCTGGCCGCCACCGGCGACGACGTCCTGACCGTCGGCGAACTCCCGCACGCCCAGCTCCTCCCGCGCACCGCCGCCGTCGTCCATCACTGCGGCGCGGGCACCTCCGCCGCCGGCCTGCGTGCGGGTGTGCCGACGGTCCCCGTCCCCGTGACGGCCGACCAGCCCTTCTGGGCCGCGCGCCTTTCCGGCCTCGGCGCCGCCACCGCGCCCGTGCCGTTCGCGGGGCTGACGGCCGACCGTCTCGCAGCGGGCATCCGCCGGGCGGTCGAGGACGCGTCCTACCGTGCGCGGGCGCGGGTCGCCGCCCGCGCGATGGCGGACGAGGACGGCGCGGCGCGCGTCGCCGAGGCGGTCGCAAGGCTCGCCGGGGGGTGACTTGCGGCCGGCGTGCCCGCCGTCCCGCGCAGCCCGTCGTCCGTCGGAGCGGGGAGGCGCGCCGACCTCGCCGTAGTGGTGATGCGGTCGGCCCCGCGGAACCGGGCGGGCTCGGACGGCTGGTCCGGACGGCGGGTCCGGACGGGTCCTGGCGACGCTTCCCGGGGCGGCCTCTCGGGCCGGGCCCGGCGGGGGCGGCCGCGGAATCCAGGCCGCCCGACACGCTGGTGCGTCGACCTGTCGGCGCCGTGCGCGCGCATGCCACACCGCCCGCGCCGGAGGGGGCGCGGGCGGTGGATGGGCGGCAGCGGTCAGGAGAGCTGGTTGCTGTTGAAGGAGCCGACCACGTTGTCGCCGCCGACGTTGAAGATGTCGCCGCCGGCCAGCTGGTTTCCGGTGCCGATGACGGTGATGGTCGTGGTGGTCACGGTCGGGCCGTCGGCGAAGGCCTGGGCCGGGACGGCCGTCGCGGCGCCGACGGCGGCGAGGAGGACGGCGAGGGTGCGGGCGGTACGGTACATGGCATAAGTCCCTTCGTAGACCAACTTGCCCTTGCACACTAGGGACCGTCGGCGCGGTCCTCGGGGGAATGTCACCCGAACGGGGTGGGTTGCGTGTCGTCCCGGATCGTCGGCGGTTGACGGGGGCTCGCCCCGGGCGCCGCGGCACCGTAAGGGGTGTGACCTGGCACCCCGCAGAAAACCGCTTGGCCGGGGTGGCGGCCGGCCGGGATGATGCGGTTATGTCGCGTACGTTCGAAGACTTGATTGCCGAGGCCGAGGCGGTGTCCGTCGACGGCTGGGACTTCTCCTGGCTGGACGGGCGGGCCACCGAGGAGCGGCCGTCCTGGGGGTACCAGCGGCTGCTGGGGGAGCGGCTGGCGACGGCCTCGGCGGCGTTGGACATCCAGACCGGCGGCGGCGAGGTGTTGGCCGGAGCCAGGCCCGCGGGATTCCCGCCGGCCATGGTCGCCACCGAGTCGTGGCCGCCGAACATCGCCAAGGCGACGCGGCTGCTGCACCCGCTCGGCGCGGTCGTGGTCGCGGATCCGGACGAGCCGCCGCTGCCCTTCGCGGACGAGGCGTTCGACCTGGTGACCAGCCGTCACCCGGCGACCGTCTGGTGGGCGGAGATCGCCCGCGTGCTGAAGCCCGGCGGCACGTACTTCGCGCAACACGTCGGGCCTGCCTCGGTGTTCGAGCTGGTCGAATACTTCCTCGGGCCGCAGCCCGAGGCGCGGGAGGGCCGTCACCCCGACCGGGAGAGCGCCGACGCACGGGCGGCCGGGCTGGAGGTGGTGGACCTGCGGTCCGAGCGGCTGAGGGTGGAGTTCTCCGACATCGGGGCGGTGGTCTACTTCCTGCGCAAGGTGATCTGGATGGTGCCGGGCTTCACCGTCGACGCCTACCGTGACCGGCTGCGCGAGCTGGACGCCCGGATCCGCGCCGAGGGCCCGTTCGTGGCCCACTCGGCGCGCTTCCTGATCGAGGCGCGCAAGTAGATCGACTGATCCGGCGGCCGCACCGTGCAGATTTGGAAGAGTTGAGGGAAGCCTGGAAGGGTCGGCCGGCCGTACCTGTCCGTCAGCGGGCCGACCCTACGCCCCGGCCTGCTGGTAGAGCGTCACCAGGAGGCCGTGCACCGGTTCGCCCTCCGGATCCTCCTCCGTCTCGTCGACCAGTGCGGCCAGCGCCTCGGCGAGCCGCGCTGCCTTGGCCGGGCTGAGTCGGAGGTGGCGCAGTGTCAGGAGGTGGTCGGTGGGGGAGCGGCCCAACTCCTGGGCGATGGCGCCGAGTAGTGCGGCCGTGCCCTCGGCCTGCGGTTCGGTGACGAGGAGCCGCTCGGCGGTTCGCCGGTAGTACTTTTCTGTGCCGCCGCGCACCTGTCGTGTTCCCGCGTCCTGTATCAGCCCTGCCTCGCTCAGCACCCTGAGGTGGTGGGAGATGCTGCCCTTGTTCGCTCCCAGCTGCGCGGCGAGCCGGCTGATCGTCGACGGCTGGGTGCTCAGGGCGAAGAGCAGACGCTGGCGCAGGGGGTGGGCGAGTGCGGTGTGCTGCAGAGGCGTGCTGATCCGCTGGACGTCTTCGTGCGGTTGCGGTTGGGGTTGCAGTTGATTGCTCACCAGATCAAGCGTTAAGTGTGTTTGACGCTTTGACAAGTCGCTGGTCTACTCCCTCCCATGACCTCCACCATATCGCCGCCCCCTGCGTTGGACGCCGTTGCCCTCGTCGAGTCGATCGCCGACCTGGTCGGCGGGAACTACGTCTTCCCCGACGTCGCCCGGCAGCTGGCGGACCTGCTGCGGCGTCGCAGTGCCGAGGGCTCCTACCGGGCCGAATCCGCCGAGGAGTTGGCCGAAGCGGTCACCGCGGACCTGCGGTCCGTCAACGGCGACCTGCACCTGGCCCTCAAGTACCACGCCGTGCCGGTGCCGCGTGAGCGGGGCGCGGCGGCACTCGCCGCGATGCGAAGGGAATTCGACGCCTCCCTGGGCGGCGTTCCGCGCGTGGAGCTCCTCGACGGCGGCGTCGCGGTGCTGGAGATCGCGCCCAAGATGTTCCCGCTGGACTGGGCGGCGCAGCCCCTGACCGCGGCGCTCTCACTGGTGGCTCCCGCCCGCGCCCTCATCCTGGACCTGCGCCGCAACACCGGTGGCGATCCGGACACGGTCGCCTTCGTCTGCGGCTACCTGCTCGACGGCCGCACCCACCTCAACACCATGCTCTCGCGGCAGGGAGAGCTGGCCGAGCAGTCCTGGACGCCCCCGTTCGTCCCGGGAGCCCGCTTCGGCGCCGACAAGCCGCTCTACGTGCTGACGAGCGGAAACACCTTCTCCGCGGCCGAGGAGCTCGCCTACGACCTGCAGCAGCTCGGGCGCGCCGAGGTCGTCGGGGAGGACACCCGGGGCGGCGCGCACCCGCGCGAGGGCTGGACGGTGCACCCGCACCTGGAGCTCAGCGTGCCCGTCGCCCGCGCGGTCAACCCGGTCTCGGGCACCAACTGGGAGGGCATCGGTGTCCGGCCCGATGTACCGTGCGATGCCGAGGCCGCGCTCGACCGCGCACTGTCCCTGGCCGTGGCGCGCTTGACCTGAAGTCCTCCCTTCCCCGTCTCGGCCCCCGGGAAGCGGGTGCGGATCACCGATGACTTCGGTCAGCAGGTTCAGATGAGCACCGAGCAGTTCCGCGACTTCGTCGAGCAGGCAGAGCGGGGGCTGCTGGACCGGGCCCCCGCATCCCGAGAGGCCCCGAATCCGTAGCGGATTCACAGCCTCGGTGCAGGTTGCGGGCTCACCGGGCATCGACGTGCTCTCGGTGGTAGCGCCCCGAGCCCTGCCCCGTGCGCGCGCTGGGCGGCCGCGCGGGGGCAGGGCTGCTGGTGGCCGGCCGGTGTCTCGTCGCACCGGCCGGTCCTCGTGTCCGACCCTCCGGACACCCTCAGGTCATTCCGACGCCAGCCGCGGCGTGCGGAGCGGCTCCGTGCGCCGGTTGCCGGTCGCCTCGAAGGCCGCGGCGAGGGCGAGCAGGGCGTTGTCGTCGTAGGCGCGGCCCGCGAAGGTCAGCCCGACGGGCATGCCGGTGTCGGTCATGGTGCCCATGGGCACGGTCACCGTCGGGATGCCGAGGTGGCGGGGCACCAGGTTGCCGTTGGCGACCCAGACGCCGTTGCGCCAGCCGAGGTCGGCGGAGGCCTCGTTCACGTCCATGTCCGCGGGGCCCACGTCGGCGACCGCGGGGAACACCACCGCGTCCAGGCGCAGGTCGTCCATCCACAGCTCCAGGTCGACCCGGCGGGTCTCCTCCAGCCCGCGAAGTCCCTCTTCGAGGTGGGGCATGTCGGTGAAGGAGGCGTACGGGCGCTCGCGCACGAAGCGCGGGTAGTCGCCGATCGTGTCGTCGAAGCCGGCGTAGCGGTCGGGGAGTTCGCCCGGGTGCTTGGGGAAGATGCGGTCGCCGTCGACCTCGGTCAGGGTGGCGAGCGCGGGGTCGCCGTTGGCCCGCAGGAAGTCGTCCCAGGCCCAGGCGGAGAGGTCCTCGATCTCGACCCTGAGGAAGTCGCCGCCGACCAGGCCGCGGGTGGGCAGCGAGGGAGCGGTGGGGCGGTCGGACTCGTAGTTCGACACGACGGGGAAGTCGACCTCGACCACCTCGGCGCCGGCGGCCTCCAGGTCGCGGCGCGCCGCCTCCCACCGGGCGATCACCGAGGGGCGGGTCTCGATCCGCCGGCCGGTCTGGCCGCCGATGCCGCCGTCAGGGTTGGTCCCCGCGCCGGGGTCGGCGTTGATGTACATCCTGGGGACGCCGACGCGCTTGCCGGCGAGCGTGGCGTGCGCCGTCGCCGCGTCCGCGGGAGCGAGTGCCGGGTACGAGGCGGGGCGCACCTGCGACGGTGCGGGCAACGGGATCCACGGCTGCGCGCGCCACAGGTCGCCGCGGGTCTCCGGGTCGTCGGCCACGATGACGTCGAGCAGTTCGAACAGGTCGGCCATGGTGCGGGTGTGCGGGACGACGACGTCCATGGTCGGGACGAGCGGCCAGTTGCCGCGCACCGAGATCACGCCGCGGCTGGGGGTGTAGGCGCACAGCGCGTTGTACGAGGCGGGGGCCCGGCCCGACGACCAGGTCTCCTCGCCGAGGCCGAACGCCCCGAACGACGCCGCGGTCGCAGTGCCCGAGCCGTTGGACGAGCCGGAGCCGTAGGCGCTGGTCAGCCAGTCGGCGCTGTACGGGCTCTCCGCGCGACCGTACACGCCGCGCTGCATGCCGCCGTTCGCCATCGGCGGCATGTTGGTCAGGCCGATGAGCACGGCCCCGCCCGCGCGCAGCCGCTCGATGGCGAACGCGTCGCGCTGGGCGACGAGGTGTTCGAACGCCGGTGAACCGGCCGCCGCCGTCAGGCCCTTCGCGAGGTAGCTGTCCTTCGCGGTGTACGGGATGCCGTCGAGCGGGCCGAGCGTCTCGCCGCGCGCGCGGCGGGCGTCGGAGGCCTCTGCTTCGGCGCGGGCGTCCGGGTTCATCACGACCATCGCGTTGAGTGCGGTGGCGGTTCCGGGTCGGTCGTACGCGTCGATGCGCGCGAGGTACGCGTCGAGCAGGGCGACCGCGGTGGTCTCGCCCTTCTCCAGCGCCGCGCGCAGGTCGGCGATACAGGTCTCCACAACGTCGAATCCGCGCGTCATGCGGGTGCCTCCTGAAGGGTGGGTCGGACAGGCGAACCGCTGGGCGTCGGACCGCGCACACGCGGGCTTCGGGCTCCAGTCGCACTGTCTAGATTTTCAGTCTAGACTACGGATCTAGATCCCCAGAAACCGAGGTGAGGCCATGCCGACGCCAGAGAACGAGCCCACACGGCCGCAGTCCCGCCCCTCACCGAAGAACGCGATCGGGCCCGCGCCGAACGCGGAGTCCGGGGCCACCCCGCAGCCGGCTCTGGCCTCGGTCGACCGGAAGCGTCAGCCCACCGGCGACGAGGCGCGGGGACGGGCGATGCGGGCCGCGATCAGCGCCATCGCCGAGAAGGGCCCCGCAGCCGTGCGGATGTCGGACATCGCCGCGCGGGCCGGCATGAGCACCGGGCACATCCTGTACCACTTCGGCAAGAAGGACCGCCTCCTGCTCGAAGTCCTCGCATGGAGCGAAGCGGACCTCGTGACCCGGTTCCAGCAGGCCGCGGACCAGGCCGCCTCCCCCTCGGAGAAGCTGGCACTGTTCGTCCGCTTCTACCTGCCCCGCCACCAGGGCGACGAACGCTACGCGCTGTGGACGCAGGTGCTGGCCCAGTGCCACGACGACGCCGGCCGGCAGCTTCTCACCGCACTGTCCGACGCCTGGGAAGAGCGCCTGGAAGCCATCCTTCTCGAAGGCCGGGCCCTGGGGCAGTTCGCCGACGTGGATCCGTCCGAGTTCGTCATCAGGGCCGTGGCCATGCTCAACGGGCTGTCCGGAGACGTGATGTTCGGACGCCCGCGCTGGCAGCACGCCTCCGCGCACACGTTCGCCCTTTCCGCTCTCGAGCGGGAACTGCGGCCGACCAGTCAGGCGTGACGGGCCGACGACGGAAACGCGGCCCGCTGGATCGACGAGAGCGCGGCCGGCCGGCCCGAGCCCCGGCACCCGGCCCCGACCCTCACCCTTACTGAGGCCGCCGCCGACGGTGACCACCCGGCGGCCGCACCGCCGGCGCGGCGCCCGGGCGGGTGGAAGAGCCCAGCCGACCGGGCGCGCTCATGAGCCGGGTGGCGGGCCGGGGCATGCGTCCGGGGGCCGTCTCGGCCGAGCGGGTCGAGGGGGGCGGCATCCATCCCGACGGCACGTCAGGCTGCCGCCAGGGGCCGTGCCCACCTGTGCTCCGCGTCGATCGCACCACCCGCACGGTGCTCGGCGCAGTGGGATCCCGAGGGCGCGGCGCGGCGCGAACCCGGACCTCTGGACTTACTAGGACGTCCAACTATATGGTCGACGACAGGTCCGCGGTGTCAGGGAAGCCGGTGTGAGTCCGGCACGGTCCCGCCACTGTGACCGGGGAGTTCGTCCTCGCAGATGAAGGCCACTGGCAGCCAGCCGGGAAGGCCCGGGGGCGCGCGGTGATCCGGGAGTCAGGATACCGGCCGCGGGTGGTTCGTGTTTTCCACGAGGATGGAGACGACACGCATGACTCCGGGCTGCTGTTCCCGTTCCGCTGCCGTGCTGCCGACCGTCAGGTGCCACCGCGCCTGACGGTAGGTCAGCAACGCCATTCCGCGACGACGCATGACCGTGCGCCCGATCGCCGGCGATGGCGCTGCTCTCCATTCCTCCTCTCCCCACCCCTGTCGAGAGAAGGAACCCGATGGTCCGAGAACTGACCCACTTCATCGCCGGCAAGCGCACCGCCGGCACGTCCGGCCGCTTCGGCGACGTGTACGACCCCAACACCGGCCGGGTGCAGGCCCGGGTGCCGCTGGCCGACCGCGCCGAGGTCGAGGCGGTGATCGCCGACGCCGCGCAGGCCCAGCCCGCGTGGGCGGCCTGGAATCCCCAGCGGCGGGCGCGCGTCCTGCTGCGCTTCCTCCAATTGGTCGAGCAGGAGAAGGAGGAGCTGGCCAGGCTGCTCTCCGCCGAGCACGGAAAGACCGTGGCCGACGCCCACGGCGACATCCAACGCGGCCTGGAGGTCGTGGAGTTCGCCGCCGGGATCCCGCACCTGTTGAAGGGCGAGTTCACCGACAACGCCGGGACCGGCATCGACGTGTACTCGATGCGCCAGCCGCTCGGCGTGGTCGCCGGCATCACGCCGTTCAACTTCCCGGCGATGATCCCGCTCTGGAAGGCCGCGCCCGCGCTGGCCTGCGGCAACGCCTTCGTCCTCAAGCCCTCCGAGCGCGACCCCTCGGTGCCGCTGCGGCTGGCCGAGCTTTTCCTGGAGGCCGGGTTGCCGCCGGGCGTGCTCAACGTGGTCAACGGCGGAAAGGAGGCGGTGGACACCCTGCTGGAGGACCCGCGGGTGGAGGCGGTCGGCTTCGTCGGATCCACCCCGATCGCGCAGTACGTGTACGCGACGGCCGCCGCCCACGGGAAGCGGGCGCAGTGCTTCGGCGGTGCGAAGAACCACATGATCGTGATGCCGGACGCCGACCTCGACCAGGCGGCCGACGCGCTGATCGGAGCCGGCTACGGCTCGGCCGGTGAGCGGTGCATGGCGATCTCGGTGGCCGTCCCGGTGGGGGAGGAGACCGCGGACGCCCTGGTGGCGAAACTGGTCGAGCGGATCGCCGCACTGAAGGTCGGGCGCTCGGACGACCCGGCGGCCGACTTCGGGCCGCTGGTCGGGCGCGACGCCCTGGACCGGGTGCGCGGCCACCTGGACCTCGGGGTCGCGGAGGGAGCCGAACTCGTCGTGGACGGGCGGGACTTCCGGCTGGAGGGCCACGAGGACGGCTTCTTCCTCGGCGCCTCGCTGTTCGACCGGGTCACGTCGGACATGCGGATCCACCGGGAGGAGATCTTCGGGCCCGTCCTGACCGTGGTGCGTGCCGCCGACTACGAGGAGGCTCTGCGGCTGCCCAGCGAGCACGAGTTCGGCAACGGTGTCGCGATCTACACCCGGGACGGCGACACCGCCCGGGACTTCGCCCGCCGGGTGAACACCGGCATGGTCGGGGTCAACGTGCCGATCCCGGTGCCGATCGCGTACCACACCTTCGGCGGCTGGAAGCGCTCCGCGTTCGGCGACCTCAACCAGCACGGGCCTGATTCGATCCGCTTCTACACCCGCACCCGCACCGTCACCTCGCGCTGGCCCTCCGGGGTCAAGGAGGGCGCGAGCTTCACCATGCCGACGATGGGATGAGCGCCGTGCACGACCTCACCGAGGATCAGCGCGCCATCGCGGACACGACGACGGCCTTCGCCCGCGAGCACCTTGCCCCGAACGCGGTCGCGTGGGACCAGACCAAGCACTTCCCCGTTGACGTGCTTCGCAAGGCGGCGGATGTCGGCCTGGCCGGCGTCTACGTCCGTGAGGAGTCCGGTGGCTCCGGACTCACCCGCGCCGACGGCGTCCTCGTCTTCGAGGCGCTGGCGACCGGCTGCCCGTCCATCGCCGCCTACCTGTCCATCCACAACATGGTCGCCTGGATGATCGACCGCTACGGCGACGACGCCCAGCGCGCCCGCTGGCTGCCCGGCCTCTGCGCGGCCGAACAGCTCGGCAGCTACTGCCTCACCGAGCCCGGTGCGGGCTCGGACGCCGCGGCACTGACCGCGCGGGCCCGCCGGGACGGTGACCACTGGATCCTCGACGGCGTCAAGCAGTTCGTCTCGGGTGCGGGAGCCTCGCAGGTGTACGTGGTGATGGCCCGCACCGGTGGACCGGGGGCAGGCGGGGTCTCCGCGTTCGTCGTGGAACGCGACGACCCGGGGGTCTCCTTCGGGCCGAACGAGAACAAGATGGGCTGGAACGCCCAGCCGACCCGCCAGGTGCGGCTGGACGGTGTCCGGCTGCCCGCCGACCGGCTCCTCGGGGCCCGGGGCGAGGGCTTCCGGATCGCCATGAACGGGCTGAACGGCGGCCGGCTCGGCATTGCCGCCTGCTCCCTCGGCGGCGCGCAGGACGCCCTGGAGAGGGCCACCGGCTACTTGGCCGATCGCGAGGCGTTCGGCGCCCGGCTGCTGAACGCCCAGGCCCTGCAGTTCCGACTCGCCGACATGGCCACCGAGTTGGAGGCGGCCAGGTCGCTGCTCTGGCGGGCCGCGACCGCCCTGGACCGGGGCGATCCCCGGGCGCCGCAGCTGTGCGCGATGGCCAAGCGCTACGCCACCGACACCGGCTTCGAGGTCGCCAACGCCGCGCTCCAACTGCACGGCGGCTACGGCTACCTGGCCGAGTACGGCATCGAGAAGATCGTCCGCGACCTGCGGGTGCACCAGATCCTGGAAGGAACCAACGAGATCATGCGCGTCATCGTCGCCCGCGGCCTGACCGGAGCCGCGTGATGACCGGGAACGCCGTCGACGAGGTCCTCGTCCAGCGCGAGGGCAGGGCCGGCCTGATCGTCCTCAACCGCCCCGCGGCCCTGAACGCCCTCACCCACGGCATGGTGCGGAGGATCTCCGAAGCCCTGGACTCCTGGGAGGAGGACGAGAGGGTCGAAACCGTCGTCGTCACCGGCGCCGGCGAGCGGGCCTTCTGCGCCGGCGGCGACATCGTCGCCATCCACCGCGCCGCCACCGGCGGCGACCCGGGCGCCGTCGAGGAGTTCTGGCGGGACGAGTACCGCCTCAACGCCCGGATCGCCCGCTACTCCAAGCCCTATGTCGCGCTCATGAGCGGCATCGTGATGGGCGGCGGGGTTGGCGTTTCCGCCCACGGCAGGGTCCGGATCGTCACCGAGACTACGCGCATCGCCATGCCCGAGGCGGGCATCGGCTTCGTTCCGGACGTGGGTGGCACCTACCTGCTCGCTCTTGCACCGGGCGAGTTGGGCACCCACCTCGCCTTGACCGCGGGATCCGTCGGTGCCGCCGACGCGCTGCTGTGCGGGCTCGGCGACCACTTCGTCCCTGCCGAGCGGCTGGCCGCGCTGCTGGACGACCTCGCCGAACTGCCCGTGCACGATGCCCTCGAACGGCACGTCCAGCCGGCGCCCGCCGGTGTGCTGGAGGGACAGCGGGCGTGGATCGACGGCTGCTACGCGGCGGGCGCCGTCGAGGAGATCCTCGGCCGGCTGCGGGAGAGCGGCGAACCCGAGGCGAAGAAGGCCGCCGACCGGATCGCTGCGAACTCTCCTGCCGCCGTGAAGGCCACGCTGGCGGCCCTGCGCCGGGCCCGGGCCCTCGGCCCGCTGGAGGCGGTGCTCGACCAGGAGTACCGCACCTCGTGCGCGGCCCTCGCCACCGCCGACCTGGCCGAGGGCATCCGGGCCCAGGTGATCGACAAGGACCGTTCCCCGCGGTGGAGCCCGGCGACGCTCGGCGCCGTCGAACCCGCCGCGGTGGCCCGCTACTTCGCCCCGCTCGGCGAGCGCGAACTCGGCCTCGCCGCCACCACACCCCTGGAGCGCTGGTGACCCACAGCATCGGATTCGTCGGACTCGGCAACATGGGCGGCCCGATGGCCGCCAACCTCGTCAGGGCCGGCCACCGGGTGACCGGCTACGACCTGGCGGAGCACGCCCGGGAGCGCGCTGCCGGAAACGGTGTGGCCGTGGCCGGCTCGGCGGCGGAGGCGGTCGGCGACGCCGACCTGGTGATCACCATGCTGCCGACCGGGCGGCACGTCCTGGACGCGTACCAGGAGCTCACCGCCGTCGCCCGAGGCGCGCTGTTCGTGGACTGCTCCACCATCGCGGTCGGGGACGCCCGGGTGGCCGCCGACCTCGCCCGGGTAGCCGGACACCGCGCCGTCGACGCACCGGTCTCCGGTGGCGTGGCCGGTGCGGAGACGGCGGGCCTGACGTTCATGGTCGGCGCCGACGACACCGACTTCGCCGACGCCGAACCGGTGTTGGCGGAGATGGGCCGCCGGGTCGTCCACTGCGGAGCGTCCGGCGCCGGGCAGGCGGCGAAGATCTGCAACAACATGATCCTGGGCATCTCCATGATCGCGGTCGGCGAGGCGTTCGTCCTCGGGGAGAGCCTCGGTCTGAGCCACCAAGCCCTGTTCGACGTGGCCTCCACCGCCTCCGGGCAGTGCTGGGCGCTCACCAGCAACTGTCCGGTTCCCGGCCCCGTTCCGACCAGCCCGGCGAACCGCGAGTACGCGGCCGGGTTCGCCGCCGCGCTGATGGCCAAGGACCTCAAGCTCGCCGCCGACGCGGCCGGCTCCGCCGCCGTTCCGGCCGAACTGGGCAGAAGGGCAGCCGAGTTGTTCGCCTCCTTTGCTCAGGGCGAGGCCGGCGGTCTGGACTTCTCCGCCATCATCACCACCCTCCGGGAGGATTCCGCATGACGTACGAGACGATCCTGGCCGAGCGCAAGGGCCGGGTCGGGCTGATCACGCTCGACCGCCCGAAGGCGCTCAATGCGCTCAACACCCTCCTGATGAACGAAGTCGTCGCAGCGGCGGCGGAGTTCGACCGGGACCCGGAGATCGGCTGCCTGGTGGTCACCGGCTCGGAGAAGGCCTTCGCGGCCGGCGCCGACATCAAGGAGATGCAGTCCCTCGACTTCGTCGACGCCTACCTCGGCGACTGGTTCGCCGCCTGGGACCGCTTCGCCGCCCTGCGCAAGCCCGTCGTGGCGGCGGTCGCCGGCTACGCGCTGGGTGGCGGCTGCGAGTTGGCGATGATGTGCGACATCCTGCTGGCGGCGGACACCGCGCAGTTCGGTCAGCCGGAGATCAAGCTCGGCGTGATCCCCGGCATCGGCGGCTCGCAGCGCCTGACCCGGGCGGTCGGCAAGGCGAAGGCCATGGAGCTCTGCCTGACCGGCCGGATGATGGGCGCCGAGGAGGCCGAGCGGGCCGGCCTGGTCTCCCGGATCGTCCCCGCCGACCAGCTGACGGCCGAGGCCCTGGCCACCGCCGATACCGTGGCCGCGATGTCCACCCCGGCGGCGGTCATGCTCAAGGAGAGCGTCAACCGCTCGTACGAGACCACGCTCGCCGAGGGCGTCCGGTTCGAACGGCGGCTGTTCCACGCGACGTTCGCCACGGCGGACCAGAAGGAGGGTATGGGGGCCTTCGCCGAGAAGCGCCCGCCGTCCTTCATCCACCGCTGACAGTCCGCGCGGGCGCCGCCCCTCGCCCGGGGCGGCGCCCACAGGTCGGTCGGCCGATCGCCGAAGCAGGTAGGTGTCCGCGATCCAGCCCTTGCTTTCGTGGGCCGACTTGTGCAACTCGCCGATCCGCGGAGCGACTTCGGAGGGCAGTCCGGCGACCAGGATCTCGTCGGGGGTGCCGGGGTGGGCGCCGTGGCGGATCTCCCTTCCCTCGGGGTCGATCCCGGTGAACGCGGCCCGGCCGTCGAGCGTTACCACCGTGTCGTCCACGTCCTCGGGGAACCCCTCGGCCAGGCGGCGGCCGGTGGTGATGTACATCGCGAGGCCGGCCCGGGCCCGCCGAGGACGTGCGAGGGTCCGTGCGGAGGCTGTGCGTTGTCCTGATTGACAGATGTCGGGCCGGTCCACGCACCGTGCGACATCACCGAGCCGCGGTGGAGTCTCATCATGCGGACACGTTCCATGATTCCGCGTCAGTACCGGCTGCTTGCACATAAGCTGACCGGGCAGCTGGTTCGCCCTGTCCGCCAGGCAGGCGCGTCGCAAGAGGGAACCCGGTGGGAATCCGGGACTGCCCCGCAGCGGTGAGTGGGAACGAACGCCGTCATACGCACTGGGCCCGGCCGGGTCTGGGAAGCGACGGCCAGTAGGTGTCCGCCCTTGACGGGCGGCCGTGCCCGCGAGTCCGAAGACCTGCCCGCTGCCCGCACGCGACCGTTCGCGCGCGGCCATCCCGGTGACCTCGTGGGCGGGTCGGCGTACATATCAGGCGGGTCCGGCGCTTTCGCACGCGCTCACGGCCCCGCCCGGTTCGTCATCCCTTCGCGCCTTCGTCCCGTCCCCGGGGACCACAGGAAACAGGCTCGCGAAGGAGAGTCCCTTGACAGCGAAGTCCGCAACCGCGGCAACCCGGGCCACCACCCACGGCCACCCCCGCCAGGGCCGCAACCGGGAGCTCAAGAAGGCCGTCGAGGGCTACTGGAAGGGTGCGGTCACGGCCGACGCCCTCCTCGCCACCGCCGCCGACCTGCGCCGGGAGAACTGGCAGCAGCTCGCCGACGCCGGTATCGAGGAAGTCCCCACCGGCGACTTCTCGCTCTACGACCACGTGCTGGACACCACGGTTGCCGTCGGCGCGATCCCGGCCCGCCACCGCGCCGCGGTCGACGCCGACCCGCTGGACGGCTACTTCGCCATGGCCCGCGGCACCCAGGAGGTCGCGCCGCTGGAGATGACCAAGTGGTTCGACACCAACTACCACTACCTGGTGCCCGAACTCGGCCCGGAGACCGTCTTCGGCGCGAACCCGGCCAAGCAGGTGGCCGAGCTCCGCGAGGCCGTCGCGCTCGGCCACACCGCCCGCCCGGTGCTGGTCGGTCCGATCACCTACCTGCTCCTCGCCAAGCCGGCACCCGGCGTGGCCGAGGACTTCCAGCCGCTCACCCTGCTCGACCGGCTGCTGCCCGTCTACGCCGCACTCCTCGCGGACCTGCGCGCGGCCGGCGCCGTCTGGGTGCAGCTGGACGAACCCGCGCTCGTCCAGGACCGCACCCCGGCGGAGCTGAACGCCGCCGCCCGCGCCTACCGCGACCTCGGCGCCCTCGCCGACCGGCCCAAGCTGCTCGTCGCGAGCTACTTCGACCGCCTGGGCGAGGCGCTGCCCGTGCTCGCCAAGGCGCCGGTCGACGGCCTTGCACTGGACTTCACCGGTCCGGCCGCGGCCAACCTCGACGCCCTCGCCGCCGTCGGAGGACTCCCCGGCAAGCGCCTGGTCGCCGGCGTGGTCGACGGCCGCAACATCTGGATCAACGACCTGCAGAAGTCGCTGGCCACCCTGGCGACCCTGCTCGGCCTCGCCGGCCGGGTCGACGTCGCGCCGTCCTGCTCCCTGCTGCACGTCCCGCTGGACGCCGCCGCCGAACGCGACCTCGACCCGCAGATCGCCCGCTGGCTCGCGTTCGCCCGCCAGAAGGCCGGCGAGACCGCGCTGCTCGCCCGCGCCCTGCGCGAGGGCACCGACGCGATCACCGCCGAACTCGCGGCCAACCGTGCCGACCTCGCCTCCCGGGCCGCCTCGTCGATCACCCGCGACCCGGCCGTCCGCGCCCGCACCGCCGCCGTCACCGAGGCGGACACCCGCCGCGCCCAGCCCTACCCGCAGCGCGCCGAGGCCCAGCGTGCCCGCCTCGGGCTGCCGCTTCTTCCCACCACCACCATCGGATCCTTCCCGCAGACCACCGAACTGCGCCTCGCCCGCGCCGACCTGACGGCCGGGCGGACCGACGAGGCCACCTACCGCTCTCGGATGGAAGCCGAGGTCCGCGAGGTCATCGCCTACCAGGAGAAGGCCGGCCTGGACGTCCTCGTCCACGGCGAGCCCGAGCGCAACGACATGGTCCAGTACTTCGCCGAGCAGCTCACCGGGTACCTGGCCACCCGGCACGGCTGGGTCCAGTCGTACGGCACCCGCTACGTGCGACCGCCGGTGCTCGCCGGCGACATCTCCCGCCCGCACCCGATGACCGTCGACTGGTTCCGCTACGCCCAGGAACTGACGGACCGTCCGGTCAAGGGCATGCTCACCGGCCCGGTCACGATGCTCGCCTGGTCCTTCGTCCGGGACGACCAGCCGGTCGCCGTGACCGCCTTCCAGGTCGCCCTCGCCCTGCGCGACGAGGTCACCGACCTGGAGGCCGCGGGCGCCGCCGTCGTCCAGGTCGACGAGCCAGCCCTGCGCGAGACCCTGCCACTGCGGGCCGCCGACCGCCCCGCCTACCTGGACTGGGCCACCGGGTCGTTCCGGCTGGCCACCTCGGGCGTCCGCGCCGACACCCAGATCCACACCCACATGTGCTACGCCGAGTTCGGCGCGATCATGACGGCCATCGACGACCTCGACGCGGACGTCATCTCCCTGGAGGCGACGCGCTCCCACATGGAGGTCGCCGGTGAACTGGCCGAGGCCGGCTACCCGCGCGAGGTCGGCCCCGGCGTGTGGGACATCCACTCCCCGCGCGTCCCGAGCACCGAGGAGGCGGTCTCCCTGCTGCGGGCCGGCCTCGCGGCGATCCCGGCCGAGCGGCTGTGGGTCAACCCCGACTGCGGGCTGAAGACCCGCGGCTGGCCGGAGACCCGGGCCTCCTTGGAGAGCCTGGTCGCCGCCGCCCGCCGCCTGCGGGAGGAACTCGCCGGCTGACGCGCCGGTGCGGGACCACGAGGGGCGGGCACGGTGGCACGCACCGGCCCGCCCCGGTGGCCCGCTCATCGCCGAGGATCTCGCCGTTGCTCCGGCGGCCGACCGGATGACTTCCGCTGTCACTCCCTGGTAGCGGCCGCAGCCACACCGAAGGTGAGCGCGCCCGTCAGTAGCGCGAAGGCGAGCGCGAAAGCCGCCCACTGCCCGATGGAGTCGACCTGGTCGCCGAGCCCGAGCAGCTGCCAGGCGGTGTCCCGCAGCGCCAACGAGACCGGCAGTGCCAACGCGCCCGCGGTGGTCGCGACCCGGGCGGCCCGTCGCGTTCTCGACGCGGGAGGAGGCGCGGCGAACCACAGGACGCTGTTGCAGATCATCACGAAGGCGAAGGTCTGCACCACCCCGCTGCTGCTCGGCATCGCCCTGATAGCACCCCGGCCCCGGCCCACGCTGAGCGCCGCGATCACGCTGCCGGGCTGGGCGCTGCGCCGCCTCGCCGGACCGACGGTCCTCGGCGCCGCCGTGGTCGTCCTGGTGCACGGCGGGTTCGACGCGGACGCCTCGCCACCCACCCTGCGCACCGCAGTGCTCACCGCCTGGTGGATCGCCCTGGGCCTCGGCGCGATACAGATCCCCCGCATCTTCACCGGCGTCGGCGCCGACGCTGTCGTGCCACCCGGCACCGGCCGCCTCCGCGCCGGTGTCTGGACCCTCGCCGGCGCCAGCGCCACCGGCGGCGCGACCATCCTCGGTCCCTCGGTCACCGGTGACGGCTTCCACCCGCTCGGTGTCGGCATCGGCGTGGGCCTGTTGCTGCTGACGGCGGTGTGCGCGGGCACTCTGCGCGACCTGCGCGACCTGTCGTCTGCGTCGTGAGCCGCACGGCACCGGCCTGATCGCGGCTCGCCTGTTCTGACGCCTCGACGTCCGTCCGCTGCCGGCCACCGGGCTGTCCGGGCGCGGAGGCCACTGGCCTGCTCCGTGGGACAGCTCTGACGTCGTCCTGAGCGTGCGGGCACGGTGTCATCGGTGATCGGCAGAAGCCCGGCGAACGTCATGTCATTCGCCGGCCGAGCCCGATGGAGTGCGGCCAGCCGGCGGAACGGCTGCCCCGATGGGCGTAGGCCGGCGCGCGTCGGCCACGGAGGGTGACCAGTCTGGAAGTGGTGCACCGAGGCGCCGACGGGCAGAGCGAGGAGACATCCGATGAGCACCGTGGACGTGCCAGGCGGTGATGCCGGCCGAGCGGGCGGCACACGGGCGGCCAGTGCGGTTCAGGTCGGGGCCGGGTCGAACAAGATCACCTGGCTGACGCTGGCCTTGATGACGACCAGTTCGGTCGCGAGTCTGAGGGCCGCGCCGACCATGGCGGTGTACGGCCTGGCCTGCGTGTTCCTCTACCTGCTGCCCGCCGTGGTGTTCCTGCTGCCCACGGCGCTGGTGTCGGCGGAGTTGGCGTCCGGGTGGACGGGCGGGGTCTACAACTGGGTGGCGCAGGGGCTGTCGAAGCCGCTGGGGTTCCTGGCCGTGTGGTGCCAGTTCGCCATGACGATCTTCTACTACCCCAGCCTTCTCGCCTTCGTGGCCAGCACGATCTCCTACGTGATCAACCCCGCGCTCGCCAGCAACGGGGTCTACACCGCGATCGTCATCGTGGTCCTGTACTGGACCGGCGTCTGGGTGTCCTCCCGCGGTACCAACGCCGTCGCGGGCCTGGCCTCCTGGGGCCTGATCATCGGAACGCTGATCCCCGGCGCGCTGCTGGTCCTGCTCGGGTTCGTCTTCCTCGGACAGGGCAACCCCTCGGCCGCGCCGATGGACGCCTCCCACATCTTCCCCCAGTGGACGGGCATCGCCAGCCTGGTGCTGATCGTCAACAACTTCCTCAGCTACTCCGGCATGGAGATGAACGCCGTCCACGTCAACAAGCTGCGTGACCCTGCCAAGGAGTTCCCGAAGGCGATGTTCCTGGCCATGGGCATGGTCCTGCTGATCTTCATCCTGCCCGCCCTCGCCATCAGCTGGGTCATCCCGGCCGACCAGCTCAGCCTCACCGCCGGCGTCATGCAGGCCTTCGACGCCTTCTTCCAGTACTTCCACATCGGCTGGCTCGTCCCGATCGTGGCGGTCGCCCTGTGCTCCGCCTCCCTCGGCGGCATGCTCACCTGGCTCGCCGGCCCCTCCAAGGGCCTGCTCCTGATCTCCCGCCAGGAGGGCTACCTCCCGCCCTTCCTGCAGAAGCTCAACGCCCACGGCATCCAACAGAACATCCTCGTCACCCAGGGCCTCCTCACCACGGTCATCGCCCTGCTCTACGCACTGATCCCCGACGTCTCCAGCGTCTACTGGATCTTCTCGGTGATCACCACCCAGGTCTACCTGATCATGTACCTCCTGATGTTCCTCGCCGCCATCCAGCTGCGCCGCAAGCAGCCCGACCACCCGCGCGGCTACCGCGCACCGCTGCTCACCACGATCTGCGTGGTCGGCTTCGTCTCCTCGGCGCTGGCCATGGTGATCGGATTCGTCCCGTCCTCGCAGTTCGGCGGCAGTAGCGTCTGGGCCTACATCGGCATCGTCGGCGGCGGCCTGCTGCTCCTCGGAGTCGTGATCCCGTTCTCCTTCCTGAAAGCGCGCAAGCCGAGCTGGCGCCAGCCCGACGCCGACACCACTGAGGAGGCGGTGGCATGAGCCCGACCCGGATGGCATCCCAGCACCGCTGGATCTACATCGGTGCGATCGTGGTCCTGGTCGGCATGATGATCGTCGGCCTGCTCACCTACACCCAGCAGAAGGCCACCAACGAGGCCTACCGGAAGGCGAACCAGCTGAACGACGCCCTGGTCGCCAAGGGCTTCGCCTCCCGCAACCCCCACAACATCGCCCTGACGCTGGGTACCGACGGCGGAGCGGTCTGCAACCGACCCAACTCGGACCTCCGGCAGGGACTGTGGCTCGCCCAGCTCACCAACGGGGCGGGCGGCCCCGGCATGCGCCCGGTCATCGTCGACCGCCAGATCCTTGAAGCCGGCGCCGAGGTGATCAAGGTCTACTGCCCGGACAAGCTGGACGACTACCAGAAGCAGATCAACGACCTCAAGACCTCGGACGTCATCAATGACTGACGGGACCAGCGGGACGGGCGCATCGGTGGGACGGAGGACGGCGGCATGAACGCCGCCGTGGGCATCCCGACCGCGACGACGGTGCTGCGGGGCCCGGCGGGCGTCGTGGTCACCGTCTCCTCCCTGACCTGCGACCGACCGCCGCCCCCTGGGGCGCGCGCGGTGGTTCGATCCCGCTGTGCAGCGTCCTCGCCGCCGCCCTCCCCGACGCCGAGCTGACCAGCAGGCCGGTGGCAACCACAGGGACCATGGTGATCTGATCAGGTCGAGCAGGTCCCGGGGCCCGTTCCCGACGCACGTGACGAATGGTCACTCCTGCGACGGGCTCGTCGTCTCGCTCGATCTCGTGGCCGCCGCGGCCTGAACAGAGCTCCGGCAGCGTCCATGCGGGGGCTCCGGGCGGTTCGTCCGTGCATTGCGTGCTGCGGTTCCCGGGGGACGGCAGTGTGTCCTGCCGGTTGCTCCCGCCGAGCCGGGCGACGATGGTTGCCGTTTCGCCGCAGAAGAGGAGCCGCAGAAGAGGAGATGCCGTGATCAACCGATTGGGCGACTTGCCGGCAGGGGTGGTCGGGTTCGAGGCCGGCGGAAGGCTTTCGGCAGAGGATTACCGTGATGTCGTGCTTCCGGCCGTGGAGAGTGCAGCGGAGGTAGGCGAGGTCCGCTTCCTGATCGTCATGCACGACTTCCAAGGCATGTCGGGTGGGGCCCTGTGGCAGGATCTCAAGATCGGATTCGGGCACGTCCGGGCCTGGAAACGTATCGCCCTGGTGACCGACATCGATTGGATGCACCACATGACGGGCCTGTTCGGGTGGATGACGCCGGGGGAGACGAAGTCGTTCACGCTCGAGGACCGGGAAGCGGCGGTCGAGTGGGTGCTGGGGTGATCCGCCTGTCCTGACGACCGGGCCGGAAGGATTCGTCGTGGCGGATGAGCCCGACCCGGCCCGAGCCAACCCGGGCTGCCCAGCCGCCACCCGAACCGGACGCCGGGCCTGGGCAGGTCGGGTTTCTCACTCGCCTTCGGTGAACGCTTCGCGCAGCCGCGCCTCCTCGTCCGCCGAGAGGTTCGTCTCCAGGAGTTCGGCGTGCCGGCCTTCGAACGCGGACCTGACGCGGTCGAGCACGGCGTCCGAACTGAGGACGAACAGTGCGGAGGTGCCGGGTGTCACCTTCTCCCGCACCTGCCTGATGAAGTCGTCGTCGATGCCGAGGTGAGCGAGGTGACCACCCAACGCGCCGCCGGCGGCACCCATCGCCGCCCCGAGAATGGGGACGAAGAAGATCATTCCGAGGAGGAAGCCCCAGAAGGCGCCACCCACGGCACCCATGCCGGTCATGTCGCTCAGGTGGCGGGTCCTGGGTTTCCTGGCACCGTCCGGCCAGGTGATCACCGCTCCGTCCTGGACCTTGATCAGCTCCTGGTGCTGCAGCTCTTTCAGGGTGCCGAGAGCTTCATCGGCTCCGCTCGCGGTGGGAAAGCGCCATACCGTCAGGGTCGCCATCATTGCCTCCGATCGCAGGGAATTGCACGACAGCCCCATCGTCGGCCCGGGCCCCGGGCGTCGCCACGCACGGCCACCGGACGAGCGACCCGGAGCCACCGGACATATCTGCGTGGCCCTTGACGCCGCGCACAACGCGCAGGCCGCAGACCGGTCGGGTTCCGGCCACTCGCCGCCGGAGCGGCGGATAACGCGTTCTTGCCGGTACGGGAGGCGCAGCGGTTCCATGGCCGCATGGGTCCCCACGAGCTCGTCCTGATGACCGACCACAGCTCGACCGAGGGCAGCCGGGAGACCCTCTCCACCGCCGTGCGGCTGCTCACCGGCCGGGTGCCCGTCCACCTCGACGCGCGGCACTTCATGAGCGGCGGCACCGGGCGGATCAGCAACGCGGGGCCGGGCGGCGCGGTGCGCCTGGAGGTGCCCGCCGAGGGCGTCGCGGTGACGGCGGAGGCGGTGCTCGTCTACGAGATCCCGCCGCACCGGCGCCGCGACTTCGAGCCGTGCCAGCGGCGGCTCCGCGCATTCGGGGTCCGCTCGCTCGGAACCGACGCCGAGGCGTGGCGGGCGGCCACCGAGAAGGACCGCACCGTCGAACGGTTCGCGCGCGACGGCATCCCGCAGATGCCCACGATCGCGCTCTCCCGGCCGAGTCCGGAGGCCGCCGTCGAGGCCTTCGACCGGCTCGGCGGCGACGTCTGGGCCCGGCCGACCGTCGGCATGGGCGGCAACGACGTCTTCCACCTCACCACCCGCACCCAACTCGCCGCAGCCGCGGACCACTACGCCGCGGCGGGAGCCGACTGGCTGCTCGCCCGCGACGCCGGGAACTTCACCGCCGACGGCCGGCGTCACCAGTACCGGGTGGTGGTGCTCGCCGGGCGGGTCGTCCGCGCGGTGGAACACGTCCAGCCGGACCCGGACGCGCCGTGCAACGAGTGCCAGGGCGCCGTCTCCACCCTGCTGACGGAGGCCCGACTCCCGGCCGGGCTGGCCGAGTTAGCGGTGTCCGCCACGAAGTCCCTGGGACTCCCGCTGGCCGGGGTGGACCTCGCGGCGGAGAACGGCGGGGTGGTCTTCGAGGTCAACGTCCACCCGGTGTTCGGCACCGCCGGCGGCCTGGAGACGGTCGCCGTCCCGTACGCCGCCGCCCACCTCGCCCCGCGGTAGCGGCGCCCGGCCGGAGGGCGGCTGGTACGTTCCCCTCCATGACAGTGGCATTGATCGACTCCGGATTCGGCCTCCTGCCCACCGCCGGGTGGCTTCGGCACCTCGCCCCGGAGCTCGATCTGCTTCTGCTCCTGGATCCCGAGGGCGCCCCCTGGGGCCCGAAGACCGCCTCCTTCGTCACGGACCGCCTGCTCACCGCCGCCCAGCTGGCCACGGAGCGCGGCGCGGAGGCCATCGTGGTCCCGTGCAACACCGCCACCGTCACCGCGATCGACGCCCTGCGCGAGAGGTTCGAGCCCCGCGTTCCCGTGATCGGGACCGTCCCCGCGGTGAAGCCGGCCGCGGCAACCGGCCAGAACCTCGCCGTGTGGGCGACCGTCCGTACCACCGAGAGCGACTACCAGCACCGTCTGATCGCGGAGTTCGCGAACGGCACGCCGGTCGCGCGAATCGCGTGTCCAGGCCTGGCCGAAGCGATCGACCACGGTGACATGACTGCCGCAGCAGAGGCGATCGCCGACGCGGCCGAGCGAACCCCCCGGGACTGCGACGCCGTGGTGCTCGGATGCACGCACTACCCCCTGGTGGCTCCGGAGATTCTGCGGAGCCTGCCCGCCGGAACCACCCTGTACGACAGCGCGGAGGCAGTCGCCCGCCAAGCACTGCGACGACTGCACCGCACCCGGGAAGCGGACGGCGTCCTGGGCTCCATCGACGTGGTACTGAGCGGTCGCCCCGGCCACCTCCCGACAGGCGCGCACGCCTATCCGGTGGGGCGCGCCCTGGCCGCCGCGGCGCGAGTACCCCGCGAAGCTCTCATCTCCGCGACGACCCGCGCCTCGGTGGCTGCGCCGGCTTTCTGAGCGAAACCCCCGCCCTGTTCGCGGCGTGCCGCTCTGCGCGAGCACCCGTTCCGTCACGTGATCAGGGCCCGGCACAGGCCTCGGAGTTGCCGCCGCGACGGCGGGCGGCGCGGACGGGAGGCGGAGTTGTCACCACGACGGCGGGCCGTGCAGACGGGAGGCGGAGGGCGGACGGGCCACGTAGCGGGAGAACGAGGGGGAGCCGGCGGGAGGGACCACGCCGGAACGGGCGGCGGCCGGGTACCGGGCCTGGGGTAGGGTGCTGGATGCGGGCCTCGACGCCTTCCACGACACCGCCCAACACGGCCCGGTACCGCCCGACACCGTTCGCGAGGGCGGGAAAGCGGCGGGAGGACGGGGGAGAGCGGGGCGCGAGTCACGCGCCCGGCCAACCCCTGGAACGGCTCGGCCGTGGGAGGCCCATGCGGCAGCCGGCCGTGCCATGCCCACCGGGCTGGTCCCTCGCCGGCGGCCAGGTGACGGCGACCCGGTGTGCGGGTGCCCGACGGCGAGGAGGTGAGAACTGTGGAGTGCAGTAGTCCGGGTCGAAGTCGGCCCCGCCCCAGGATGTCCCCCTCGTCCTCCGGCACCCGGCACCCCTCCTCCCGTTCCGCTCCCGCCTTCCGCCGCCCTACCGCCCGTCGCTGACACCGGCGGGCACCGCCGGGCGGCCGGGCGCCGTGCGCGGTGGAGGACGGCCGGGAGCCTCCCTGCCTGCCCCGCCCCGGAGCCCCGGTCCCGGGAGCGGTGGACACCGAACCGTGGAGGTACCCGCCATGTCCGACTGGCGTGTGCGCGCCGTGCGCGCGAGCAAGCGTCCGTTCTCCCGCCCCAGCCTGGCCGCGGCCCGCGCCGGTGACGCCCAGCCGGCGCCCGAGCACTCGATGGACCCCCGGCACGAGCAGCCCACCGAGCCGGTGACGCTGGAACGTTCCGTCGTCGACGCGGCGGTCTACCACGACGGCCACCGGGTCGGGGAGCCCGCCGGACTGGCCGACATCTACCGCCAGCTGCCCGGCAAGCCCGGCACGATGGCCTGGATCGGGCTGTTCCGGCCGGCGGAGGCGCAGCTGCTGGAGGCCGCCGAGCGGTTCGGCCTGCACGAACTGGCCGTCGAGGACGCCATCGTCGCCCATCAGCGCCCCAAGCTGGAGCGCTACGGCGACACCCTCTTCGTCGTGCTGCGCGCCGCCCGGTACCTGGACGACGTGGAGGAGGTCGACTTCGGCGAGATCCACCTCTTCGTCGGCCCCGACTTCGTCCTCACCGTGCGCCACTCGCAGGCGCCCGACCTGTCCGCCGTACGCCGCCGGCTGGAGGCCGACCCGGAGCTGCTCGCGCTCGGCCCCGAGGCGGTGCTGTACGCCGTGCTGGACGCCGTGGTTGACGGCTACGCGCCGGTGATCGCGGGGCTCCAGCACGACATCGACGAGATCGAGACCGAGGTGTTCGGCGGCGACCCGCAGGTCTCCCGGCGCATCTACGAGCTCTCCCGCGAGGTCATCGAGCTCCAGCGGGCCACCCGGCCGCTGCTGGAGATCATGAAGAGCCTGGAGGCCGGCTTCGGCAAGTACGGCACCGACGACGAGCTCCAGCGCTACCTGCGCGACGTGGCCGACCACGCCACGTACGCGGCCGAGCGGGTGGACGGCTTCCGGCAGATGCTGCAGAACATCCTCACCGTCAACGCGACCCTGGTCTCGCAGCGGCAGAACGAGGAGATGAAGCAGCTGGCCGAGGCCGGGCACGTACAGAACGACGAGATCAAGAAGATCTCCTCCTGGGCGGCCATCCTCTTCGCGCCGACCCTCATCGGCACCGTTTACGGCATGAACTTCGACACCATGCCGGAGCTGAAGTGGGCCTTCGGGTACCCGTTCGCGATCGCCATGATGGCGCTGGTCTGCACGGGGCTGTACCTGGTGTTCAAGCGCCGCAACTGGCTCTGACCCGGGGGCGCCGCCGGGTGCGCGGCCCGCTGGGCCCTGCTCCTGCCCGTACTCCTGCCCCTGCGCCTGCCCCTGTTCCCGCCCCGAGCCCTTGCCGTCGGCATCCTGACGGGGATCGGCTGCCGACGCGGTGACGCGCTGGCGCGGTGACGCGCTGGCGCGCGTCAAGAAGGCGTCAAGACCGCTGCCCGGCCGCGTCAAGGACGCGTCAGGGACGGCCTCACCCCCCGAGGCCGGGGCATAGCGTCGGCGCTGAGGAAACGGTTCCGCTTTCGCTCTGTGGGGGAGCGAGGGCGGGACCGTTCTACGGGGAGGGGGACGCGCGGCCATGGCCACGGCGGATTCGGGTACAGCAGGTTCGGGTACAGCGGGTGCGGATACGGGCGTCGGTCCGGGCAGGACGGGCTCACCGGGGGAGGTGGAGCCCGGACCGGCGGTTCCCGCACCGCGGGCCGGGGCCCTGGCGCGCGTCCTCCCGCTGCCCATCGGCCGGCCGACGCGCTGGAGCACCCCGCGCCTGGTCCGCGCCCTCACCGCGCTGTGTCTGGCCGCCCTCCTCGCCGCGGGAACGGCGGCCGCAGGTGTGCTGACCGGTGCCCGCGCCGACACCGATGCCATCGGCCACCGGGACGCCCGGCAGGCGGCCCGCGCGGCCGACCTCTACTTCGCGCTCAGCGACCTGGACGCCCAGGCCGCCAACCTCCTGCTGCTCGGCGCCGACCCGGACTTCTCGTCGCTGCGCCGCCAGACGCTCGACAGCTACGAGCAGCGTCGTGCCCAGGCCGACGCCGACCTCCAGCAGGCCGCCGAGGCGGCCGCCGGCGACCCGGCCGGACAGCGTGCCGTACAGACCGTGCTCGGCCAACTCGGAGGCTACGAGGCGCTGGTGGCCCGCGCCGAACTGCTGGAGGAACAGGCCGGTGCCCCGGCCGGGCAGCCCTCCGCGGCCGCGCTGGACGCCTACCGCCAGGCCACCGACCTGCTGCGGCAGCGCCTGCTGCCCGCCGCCGACGAGGTCGGCGCGGCGAGCGGCGCCACCGTGGACCGCGTCTACGCCGGGGGCCGCGACGGCCTCGCCACCGGGTGGTGGTGGCTGCTCGGCACCGGCCTGCTCGCGCTGGCCGCCCTCGCCGGACTCCAGCGCCTGCTCGCCGTCCGTTACCGACGCCTGGTGAATCCGCCGCTCGCCGCCGTCACCCTGCTGACGGCCGTGGCCCTGGCCGTCGGCCTCCACCTGGTGACCCGGGCCGACGACCACCTGGTGGTCGCCAAGAGCAACGCCTACGACTCGGTGATCGCGCTCAGCCGGGCCCGTGCGGTCGCGTACGACCTGAACGCGGACGAGAGCCGCTACCTCACCGACCCGGCCCGCGCCGCCGCCTACCAGCAGAGCTTCCTGGACAAGACCCAGGCCGTCGCACGGGTCGACGGCGCCACGCTCGCCGACTACAACGCCCGGCTGGCCACCGCGGCGGGCCGCCACCGCGCCGACCACGCGGTGGTCCCGTTCGGAGGCTTCCTCGGCACGGAGCTCCGCAACATCACCTTCCCGGGCGAGCAGGAGGCCGCCGAGCGGGTGCTCGCGGCGTTCCAGGCGTACCAGCTGGACGACCGGCGGATCCGCGAACTGCGCGACGCCGGGCGGCTGAAGGAGGCGGTCACGCTCAACACCGGTCTGGCGCCCGGGCAGTCCAACTACGACTTCGAGCGGCTGGGGCGCGCGATCGGCGACACCATCGACGTCAACACCCGGGCGATGGACGACGCCGTCGCGGCGACCGACTCGGACCTCGACACCACCACGGCCACCCTGGGCGCGCTCGCCCTGGCGATGGCGCTCGCCCTGACGGCGCTCGGTGTCCGCCCGCGGCTGCGGGAGTACCGGTAGGGCGGCCGGCTGGGCGGTGAGTAAAACTGAACAAAGGTGTTCGACTTAGTGCGTCGACTCCGGCTAACCTAACCCGAACATGACTGTTCGAGTTAGGGGGCTCTTCATGCACGGACCCAGGCACGAACCCACGCACGGACCCATGCACGCAGCCGCGCACGGACCCACACCCGCCCACGCCGGCCCCGCCACCGGTCCGGGGCGATGGCGGGCGCTCGCGCTGCTCTGTGCGGCCCAGTTCATGCTGATCGTCGACGTGACGGTGGTGAACGTCGCCCTCCCGTCGATCGCCGAGGACCTGGCGCTCGGACGTTCCGGTCTGACCTGGGTCGTCGCCGCCTACGCGCTGACGTTCGGCGGGCTGCTGCTCCTCGGCGGCCGGCTCGCCGATCTGCTGGGCCGGCGACGGGCTTTCCTGGCCGGGCTGACGGTCTTCACCGCTGCCTCACTGCTCTCCGGGCTCGCCTGGACCGGCGGCGTGCTGATCGGCGCCCGCGCCGCCCAGGGTGTCGGCGCCGCGCTGCTCTCCCCGGCGGCCATGGCGATCATCACCACGACCTTCCACGGACCCGAACGCCACCGGGCCCTCGGCATCTGGGGTGCGATCGGCGGCAGTGGGGCGGCGCTCGGCGTGCTGCTCGGCGGCGCCCTGACCGACGGGCCCGGCTGGGCCTGGATCTTCTTCGTCAACGTCCCCGTGGGGCTCGCCGTCCTGGCCCTCCTGCCGCACCTGGTCCCCGCCCCGGCCCCCCGTCGGCCCGGCGACCCCCGGCCGCCCGCTCTCGACCTCCCGGGCGCCGTCGCCGGGACGGCCGCCGTGGCCCTGCTCGTGTACGGCCTGGTGCACGCGGGCGAGGCGGGCTGGCGCAGCCCCGGCGCACTCGCCCCGCTGGCCGCCGTCGTGCCCGTTGCCGCCGCGTTCGTGCTCGTCGAGCGCAGGGTGCGTCAACCACTCCTCCCACTCCGTATTCTGACGGATCGTCAAATCGCGGGTGGAACGGTGCTCATGCTCGCCGCCTCCAGTCTGCTGCTCGCCGGTTTCTTCCTCTCCTCCTGGTACGTGCAGCACCGGCTCGGCTACACCCCGCTCGGGACGGGGCTGCTCTTCCTCCCGGCCGCCGTCGGGACGATCGTCGGCGCCCACGGTGCGGCCCGTGCCCTCGGCCGGTTCGGCTTCCGGCCGACCGCCGTGACCGGGTTCGTCGTGGCGGGAGCGGGGGCGGCGCTGCTGGCCCGGCTGCCGGGCGGGGGCAGTGCGGCGGTGGAGTTCCTGCCCGGGTTCACGCTGCTGGCGGCAGGGCTGGGCGCCGGATTCGTCAGCGCCACCACCACGGCGACGAACGGCGTCGGGCACGGCAACGCCGGGCTGGTCTCCGGTCTCGTCAACACCGGCCACGAACTGGGCGGCGCCCTCGGTGTGGCACTCGCCTCGGCGCTCGCCGGGCCGAGCCTCGCTGGCACCGGCGGCATGTCCGGTTTCCGCACCGCCTTCGCGGCCGCCGCGGTCGCCGCCCTCGTCACGGCGGTCCTCGCCCTCCGGCTGGTGCCGCCGGGCCGGCCGGAGGCGACCGACGGCCCGGTTATCGCCCACTGATTCCCGGTGTTCGTCAGCTGGAGCCCGGGGTTTGGCCGCTGACCCCGGTGTTCGCCCGCTGACCCCGGTGTTCGGCTGTCGGCCCCACCAGGCCGCATTGGGCTCCACCGGGCCCGATCCGGCCCGGATCGGGCACCGGCCGGGCGTGGCCGGACCCCGCGTAGGCTGCCGCCATGACACCGACCGACAGCCCGCGCCGCACGCCGACCGCACGGCGCGCCGACGCGGAACGCAGCATCACCGCGATCCTCGACGCCGCCCTGGTCTGCTTCGGCCGCAGCCCCGACGCGACGATGACCGAGATCGCGAAGGCGGCGGGCGTCGGCAGGGTCACGCTGTACGGGCACTTCAATTCCCGCGAGGCCGTCCTGGACGCCCTCCTGGAACGGACCCTCGCCGAGATCGACGCCGCCGCCGACACCATCGGCCTGGAGACCGGCCCGGCGGCGGAGGCCCTGGGTCGGCTCCTCGGCACACCCCGGCTCCTGGAACGCTTCTCGGGCCTCCACGCCGCCGCCGTCCGCCACCTCGGCCCGGAGGACGTCCGGCGCCGGCACGACCCCGTCCTCCAGCGCCTCGACCACCTGATCGCGCGCGGCCAGGACGAGGGCGCCTTCCGTCGCGACCTCCCGCGCCCCTGGCTCATCACCAGCATCTACGCCCTCGTGCACGCCCTCATCGCCGAAGTCGAGGGCGGCCGCGTGCCGGCCGAGGACGCGGCCGCCACCCTGACGTCGACGGTTCTGGGCCTGCTCGCCCCCTATCCGCCCGAGCGGCGGTAGCGGGCACGGTTGCCGGCCCGTCCTGGGTCACAACTCGGCCTCACTGTCCGCCTGTTGGCTGGCGCCTGCACTCCGGGGCCGGGATGCTCGGTGGACCGGGGGGCGAGGGGGCGGCCGTGGGGGAGTACGAGGAACGGGCCCGGGGCGGCGCCGGACGGTGGCGGCTGCTTCTGGGGATGATCGCCGCGGCCGCGGCGATCGGCGGGCTGCTCGGCGGTGCGGTCAGCCTCTTCGTCTACCTGTTCACGGACTGGTTCGACCCGATCGCCGAGTTCGCCCACGACCACTGCATCCGCGTCTGGGGCGGCGGCTGCCGGCGTCAGCCCTGAGGCGGCCGCGCTACCCGGCCACCTCGGCGGTCAGGCGGGCGTACTCGGCCTCCGGATCGCGTTGCGCCCGGTAGGTGAAGTGCAGCCGAAGGGTGCCGTCCGCGCCGGCGAGGGTGGCGAGCGGGGCCGTGCCGGCCGGCAACAGCCGAGCCGCCGTCCACTGTTGCGCGAGGACGGCCAGCACAGTGGCGTCACCGGCCCCCGCGTGACCGGCCCGGGCGTCACCGGTCGTTGCGATCCAGGTGGCCCGCCCGCCGGCGATGGTGGCGAGGTAGCCGGTGGTCAGGACCTCGTCGAGGAGCCACCGGAGGGAGGTGCCGTCCGGGACGTCCCGCGTCCCGGCGTGCGGCGCGTACGTGTCGTCGCCCATCGCGACGCTGTCCCTGGTCAGTTGGACTCTCATGCTGGCAAGCATAGAGAGGCCCCGCAGCCCCGGCCGGAGGTGCAGGGTGCTCTGCCGATCGGGGCATGGTGCGTGTGCGGTGGGCGTGTTGGCTTCCGGGCCATGGGATCACGTGGGGTTCACGGAGCGGCGGCGCAACGGGCGATCGAGGGGTGGCGGGAGCTGGCGGGGTCCGGCCTCGGGTCGGCGGACGGGTTCCGGACGGCGGACCAACTCTTGCGCGGGGCAGTGGAGTTCGACGCCGTCTGCTGGCACACCGCCGAGCCGGCGACGGGACTGGTCAATTCGGTGCGCAGCGACGACCTCAACCTTGACCGCTTCGAGGACGCCGTCCGGCTGGAGGTCTGGGCCGACGACCTCGCCACCTTCCCGAAGATCCGCCACAGCGGTGCCCGGGCCGAGACGCTCAGCCGGGTGACCCGGGGCATGGCCCGAGCACAGCGTCCGCTTCCGTGAGCAGATCGCCCGGGCGGGACTCGGCGACGAGCTGCGCGCGGTCTTCGACGCTCACGGCGGGATGTGGGGCTGCGCCGCGTTCATGCACGCGTCGGACCGGGGGCCCTTCCTCGGCGGACAGCTCGAAGTTGCCGAGGCAGCAGCCCGACACCTCGGCAACGCGCTGCGCACCGGCCACCTGCCGGGTGCCGGCACGGCGGCGGCCAAAGGCGGCGGATGTCGCGGGCCCGCCGAGCACGGCGACGGGCCGCAGGGAGGTCGGACCGACGGCGGCCGGCGCGACTGCGGGCGGTTCGGCGGAGGCCGGCACGGCGCTGCGGGGCGGGCGGGCCGATGCCGGGCCGGCCGTTTTGGTGCTCGGCGGATCTGAAGTCGGTGTTCGCCCAGGCGGGCGTGGCCGGCCGCCGTGAGCTGATCGCCCGGATCATGCTGGCGCGGCGAGCACTGAGGAGGGCCCTGTCTGGGGGCCGGGGCGGCCCCCGCCCGGGTGCTGCCCGTTTGACAAACCGGCTTGCCGGAGCGGCAGATGGAAGGCATGGCCCACCCTCACCACAGCCGCGACCGTGCCGCCGCCAACGTTGCCAAAGCCGCCGACGCCGCCGGCGACGCCAACGCCAAACCCGCCGCCGCCGAGGCCGACGTAAGCGCCGAGGTCACTTCCGGCGCCGACGCCTCCGCCGGCGAGGAGCTCTCCACCGTCCTGGACGCGGTGGGCCCCCGGCTGCGGGCGCTGCGGCGTGAACGGGGCACCACACTGGCCCGGCTGAGCGAGGCCACCGGGATCTCGCTCAGTACCCTCTCCCGGCTGGAGTCCGGCCAGCGCAAGCCCACCCTGGAACTGCTGCTGCCACTGGCCCGGGAGTACCGCGTCCCGTTGGACGAGCTGGTCGGAGCCCCGGCCACCGGTGACCCGCGGGTGCACGCCCGCCCGTTCACCCGGGGTGGCCAGACATTCGTCCCGCTGACCCGCCACCTGGGCGGACTGCACGCCTACAAGCAGATCATGCCCCCGGGCTTCCGGGCCGGCTCCGAGCTGGAACCCAAGGTGCACGAGGGCCACGAGTGGGTTTACGTGCTGGCGGGCCGACTGCGCCTGCTGCTCGGCTCGCAGGACCTGGTGCTCACGGCCGGCGAGGCGGCCGAGTTCGACACCCGGATCCCGCACGCCTTCGGCAACGCCGGGCCGAACGCGGTCGAGTTCCTCAGCCTGTTCGGGGCCCAGGGCGAGCGCATGCACGTCCGGGCGCGGCCGGGAACCTCCGATCGTTAGCTGACAGCGGGGTTCCGTACGGGCCCCGCCAGGCCGTCGGGAGGGGCCCAGGGATGAGTGGCGAGAACACTGCGGAGACCGGCGGGGTGGGCGCGGCGGGCGGCGCGGCGGCGACCGCGGACGGGGCGGTTTCGCAGGGCGGCGGGGCGGGGCTGGAGGCCGGTGCGGAACCGGGGGTCGATGCCGAGGTGGAGGCCGGCGGGGAGCCGGAGGCCGGGAGGCAGCGCAGGAAGCGCCCGTTCTGGCAGGAGCTGCCGATCCTGGTGTTGGTCGCCCTGGTGCTCTCACTGGCCGTCAAGACCTTCTTCGTGCAGGCCTTCTCGATCCCCTCGGGCTCGATGCAGCACACCCTGGAGAAGAACGACCGGGTGCTGGTCGACAAGCTGACCCCGTGGTTCGGCGCCAGGCCCGAGCGCGGTGAGGTGGTGGTCTTCCGTGACCCGGGCGGCTGGCTGGAGACGGCGCCGGAGGAGTCCGGCAACTCCGTCGTACGGGGTGTCAGGAAAGCACTCAGCCTGGTCGGCCTGATGCCCTCGCAGGACGAGAAGGACCTGATCAAGCGGGTGATCGCGGTCGGCGGGGACACCGTCGAGTGCAACGCCGGCAGCCCGGTGAAGGTGAACGGCGTGGCGCTGGACGAGCCGTACGTCTACCCGGGGGCGACCCCCTGCGGCGATTCGCCGGTGGGAACGGTGAAGGTCCCCAAGGACCGGATCTGGGTGATGGGCGACCACCGCAACAACTCCCGCGACTCCCGCTACCACGTGAACGAGCCCGGTGGCGGCTTCGTCCCGGTGGACAACGTGATCGGTCGTGCCTTCGTCGTCGCCTGGCCGGTGAGTCACTGGGACACCCTGCCGGTCCCCGACACCTTCGACCGGAAGGCCCTCGACGACCAGGGGGCGTTCGACAACCGCCAGGCGCAGGCCGGGGCGGGCGGCCCGGTCGGGGCGGACGGGGCCGACCCGCGGGAGGAGCTGCCGGCACCGGAGGCGGCCGCGCTCGCCACCGTCGTCCCGCTGGCCCTCTGGCAGCGCCGCCGCGGCGCCCGGCGGCCGGAGCCGCGGGGGTAGGCGCGGGGGTAGGCCGTCCGGGCGGCGGATGCCCCCGGAGCCGGGCGGTACGCCGTTCTGAGTTCCTGCCGGCCGGGGGCCCGACGGGGCGGGTTTCCCCGCGGGAGGGGCGGAGCGGACCGTCCAGGGTCGGCTCAGGCCTTGAGGAAGTCCAGCAGGTCCGCCTCGAACGCGGCCCGGAACTCGCCGTACAGCCCGTGCGGCGCACCGGGGTAGACCTTGAGCACGTTGTCCGGGATCAGCCGGGCCGTCTTCAGGGCGGCGGCCGCGATCGGCACGATCTGGTCGTCGTCGCCGTGGGCGATCAGCACGGGGACGTCGATCCGCTTGAGGTCCTCGGTGAAGTCGGTCTCGGAGAACTGCCGGACGCACTCGTACGCGCCGCGCGCGCCGACCTGCATGCCCCAGAGCCAGAACGCCCGGCGGAGGCCCTCGGCGCCGGAGAGGTCGGCGCCGGGGCGGTTGAAGCCGTAGAAGCTCTCGCTGAGGTCCCAGTAGAACTGCGAGCGGTTGCCGTCCACCCCGGCGCGGATGCCGTCGAACACCTCCAGCGGGGTGCCTTCCGGGTTGCCCGGGCCCTGGAGCATCACGGGCGGGACGGCGCCCAGCAGCACCGCCCTGGCCACCCGGGCGGTGCCGTGCCGGCCGAGGTAGCGGACGACCTCGCCGCCGCCGGTGGAATGGCCGACCAGGACGACGTCACGCAGGTCGAGCTGCTCGATCAGCTGGGCCAGGTCGTTGGCGTACGTGGCCATGTCGTTGCCACGCCAGGGCTGGTCGGAACGGCCGTGTCCGCGCCGGTCGTGCGCGATGGCGCGGTAGCCGTTCTCGGCGACCAGCCGCATCTGCTCGTCCCAGGCGTCGGCGTTGAGCGGCCAGCCGTGGCTGAAGACGACCGGGCGGCCGCTGCCCCAGTCCTTGTAGAAGATCCGGGTGCCGTCGTTGGTCGTGATGGTGGGCACGGTACTCCTGTGCGCGAGAGGGGCTGGTGAGGGCGGCGCCGGTGCGGCCGCCTGTTCCGTACGGCACCGACGTTAGGCCCGGCAGGGGCCGGGCGCACCGGGAAACGGTGAGTCGGCCCCGTGTCTGCGGGAGTCGGGAGGCCGGACGCGGGAGGCCGGGGTTCGGGCGCGGGGGCCTGGGGCCGGAGTCGGGAGGCCGGGTTCAGCGGCCGGATCCCACGGTCTGGGAACGGTCTGGGAACGGTCGGGGCCGGGCGGGCCGGAGGGGCTGGGCGGGCCGGAGGGGCTGGGCGGGCCGGACGGGTGGGGCAGGGACGGGGTGGTCGTGCCGGGTTCCGGTCCGCTGGGCTCTACACGACTGTAGAGTCGGGCGGGTGAGCTGTACGTCCGGTCGCGCGGCCGTCCCGTTGCGGGGGCCGGCGGCCTGGTCCGGAACGGGAGGCGGAACCGTGGTGGAGAGTCTGCGCAGTCCGGTGCGGGGCGGCGAGCGCGGTGAAGGCCCGGCGGTCGCGGAGGCGGACGTCGAGTGGGTCAGTCAGCCGGTCGAGGTGCACTACGGCGACGGCAGATGGGCGCTCGGCCGGGTCAGCGGCTGGTGGCAGGACGCGGCCGGGGCGCGCTGGTGCCGCTTGCGGGTGGCGCGGAGCGGATCCCCGGCCCGCTGGGAGCCGTTCGATCCGGCCCGGGTGGTGCTGCTGCCGGCCGGCGGGCTCTGAGCCCGGGGGTGCGGGCGGGCCGCCGGCCTGCACCGGCTAAAGTTCTACGCGTCTGTAGAACTTCGGTGGGGGACGCCGCTTGCCGTTGACGGACCGCCACCTCCGGGCCGGGCGCCGGGAGGCGGCGGTCCGGTCGCGCGCGCCGCCCGCACCCGGAACGAGGAGCACGATGTCGCACCGGATCGCACGTTTCCTGGCGGCCGCCCTGGTGGCCCTGATAGCCCTGCCCGCCATGGTGGGTCTGGGCGCCACGACGGCGGTGGCCGCGCCTCGGGCGGCCGTGGTGGCGGTCACCGGAGCGTCTGCCACCAGCGTTCAGGCCACCACCGTCCAGGCCGCCGCTGCACAGGCCCCGGCGGTCGACCTGGCGGCGGAGGGCGTGGTCCGGAAGCAGGCTGCCGAGAAGAAGAAGAAAGGATTCTTCGCCAAGCTGGGCAAATTCCTGCTGGTCGTGGTGATCCTGATCATCCTCTTCGTCGTCCTGTTGATCGTCGGGATCGTCTACGCCGCCAAGCGCATCTTCGCCCGACGCCGCTGAGTGCTCGTCACCACCGGGTCCGGCGCGCTACGACCGGGTCCGGCGCGCGACGTCCAGCATCCGGTGATGGTCGGCCGCCTTGGTGCGCACCGGCACGGCCGACGAGAGCCCGGGGACGCCGGGCCGGTGTCACTGAGCCTCCTGGCACTCCGGGCCCGCCGACGTGCGGTCCCGGAGCTCTGGCCCTGGACTTGCGGCCCCGGACGTGCGGTCCGCCAAGGTCCGGCCCCGGAGGTGCGTCGGGATGGTCAGGCGACGTTCGTGTCCGGGGCGGCGAAGGTCTCGGCCGGGCCGAAGTCACTGAAGACGTACCTGACGACCGTCCTCGCGCCGTCCAGGACCACGCCCTGCTCGACGTAGCGGGTGCGGCCCTGGGCGTCGATCCACTGATCGAGGTCGAATCCCGGGACACCCTTGGACTTCAACGTCTGGTAGAGCGCCGGCAGGACCCCGGCGCCCTGTTCCAGGTCCAGGTGTCCCGAGAGGTGGAAGACCGGGACGCCGTCCCGGTGCTCCATGCCCTTGCGGGCGGCGGGTCCCTGGGCGAGCAGCAGCGGGGTGAAGCCCGTGAAGTCGATCTGCGCGGGGCCGGCGGGCCGCGGAGTCCTCAGCCACTTGCCGGTGGCGTCGTGGCCGCGGACGTACTCGGCGTCGGCGGTGTCGACGAACTCCAGGGTGCTGCCGTCCGGGGCCTTCTGCTCCCGGTGGCCGGTGTACACCGTGTTGAGGTTCTGGCGCGCTGTGAGGCTCGTCCCGCTGGGCCCGCCCGTCACCGCCACCGAGACCGCGTACGGATCCTTGCCCGCCTTCGTCACGGCCTGCGCCGGGTCGAAGGCATCCGGCGCGGCGGCCGGCGAGGACCCGCCCGTGCCGGAGCAGCCGGTGAGCACGGCCAGGGCGGCAGCGGACGCGGCCACGGCCGTGGGAATGCGGCGACGCATGGTGGAGTGACTCCTCGCAGGACGACTTCGGTCGGCCAGAGCCTCCCACAGGTCGCACCCCGGCCACAGGGGTTTGTGCAACCCGCACTCCGGCCACCGGGGTTCGTGCAACCCGCACCCCGGCCACAGGGATTCGTGCAACCCGCACTCCGGCCACAGGGGTCTGCGCAACCCGCAGGCCGGGCCGGGAGGACGGAGGCCGGTGCCGGTCGTGGACGACCACGTCATGCCCCGGGGCCGGGCCGGCTCGCCCCGCTCGCGAACCGCCGTCCGGTCCACCTGCCCGGGATTGGCCCTGGCAGTCGTGGCGCGGGCCCGTCGACGATGGAGGGCATGAGTGACTTCCCCGGCGCGCTGCGCCCCGAGAGCCGGACCGTCCACCCGCCCGTCCAGGAGGTGACCGGAAGCCGCCCGCTGGGGGTGCCGCTTCACCAGGGCCACCTGTTCGCCTTCGAGGACTCCGACTCGCTGGTCCAGGCCTTCGGCGCCCCGGACCGGGCGTTCTTCTACAACCGGTTCGGCAACCCGACGGTCCGTTCGCTGGAGAGTGCGGTGGCCGGCCTGGAGGGTGGCGCCGGTGCGATCGCCACCGCCTCCGGCATGGGTGCGATCAACACCGTCCTGCTCGCCCTGCTGCGCTCCGGCGACCACGTGATCGCCCAGCAGAGCCTCTACGGCGGCACCTTCGCGATGCTCGCGGACCTCACCCGCCGCTGGGGCGTCGAGGTCACCCACGTCCGTGGCGACGACCCCGCCGAGGTGCGGGCCGCGCTGCGCCCCAACACCCGGTTGCTGCACCTGGAGACCATCTCCAACCCGACCACCCGGGTCACCGACCTGCCCGCCCTGCTTGCCGTCGCCCGGGAGGCCGGGGTGGTGGGCGTGGTCGACAACACCTTCGCCACTCCGCTGCTCTGCCGGCCCGTCGAGCACGGCGCCGACATCGTGATCCACTCCGCCACCAAGTACCTCGGCGGCCACGGCGACGTGCTGGCAGGCGTCGCCGTCTTCGCCGACGACGAACTGCACCGCACCGTCTGGCGCTACGCCACCGAGCTGGGCGCCTCGGCCGACCCGTACGCGGCCTGGCTGACGCTGCGAGGGATGCAGACGCTGGCCCTGCGGATGCGCCGTCACTGCGAGACGGCGCTCGACCTGGCCGGCCGGCTGGCCGCGCACCCGGCGGTCACCGCCGTGCACTACCCGGGTCTGGCCGCGCACCCCGACCACGAGCTGGCCCGCCGTCTGCTGCCCGGGGGACACGGCGGGGTCCTGGCCTTCGACCTTGCAGGCGGCCGTGAGGCGGCCCGCGGCCTCACCGAGTCGGTCCGGCTCGCCTCCCTCGCCCCCTCCCTGGGCGGCGTGCACACCCTGATCATCCACCCGGCCAGCACCTCGCACCGCCAGCTGGACGACGCGCAGTTGTCCGCCGCCGGCATCGGCCCCGGCACCGTCCGTCTCGCCGTGGGCATCGAGCACCCCGAGGACCTCTGGGCGGACCTGGAGCAGGGGCTCGCCAGCCTCTGAGCGATCCGCCGCCGGGGCGCGGGGGCCGGTCCGAGGACCACCCCCGCGCCCCGGCGGCGTGTCCGGCCCGCACTGCACCCCGGAAGACCCCGAGCCAGCGTGGAACATCATGCGGCTCGCATTCATTTCAGTTTATGCCTCACCGACTGTGACCGACCCACTCCGGGCCCCTTCGTCGAGTGGCTTCGCCCCGAGAAGGCGTCGGGCTGATCGTCGATGCTTCGTCAGCAATGCTCTGACCTGGGGTAATAGTCGACCGGTCCGGCGGGCTCCAGGTTTGATGATCCGATCCATTGACACGGTCACCACACCTTCCCCACACTTGCTGCATCGCCAAGCTGGTGTGGATAGCCCCAAGAGGCTCATTCATACCAGCAGATGGCGCGCTGTTGATGACCAGTCATACAAGGAGGTGTGTTGCCATGAAGAAGATCGTCGTCCGCAAGGCCGGCCCGGTTCGCCTGACCAGCGCGGCCCGTGCGCTGTACCTGCCGTGGTCCTGCGCTGTGCAGAACTGACCGATCCTCCCGGGCAAGGGGGACCGCGGTGCCGGCCGGACGCAGCAGCGGCGGCCGGCACCGCTCCACCCCCTCGCCCCTCCGTCTACCTCCCGCAGGAGGATCCGTGCACTCCTCCACGGACAGCAGCCCCACCGCCCCGGGCCTCGACCTGGACCGGCCGGTACCGCTTCGTCAGCTCGTGTACCTGCCGGAGGCCGACGAGGTCACCATCGGCAGCCCGGAGACCGACACCTACGCCGTCTTCCCGGCCGACGGCGCCGAACTGGTCCGGATGCTCGCCGAGGGCCTCACGCCCCGCGAGGCCGCCGAGCGCTACCAGACCGTGCACGGAGAGACCGTCGACATCGCCGACCTCGTCGAGGCCCTCGTGGAGCTCGACCTCGTCCGCTCCGACGGCGAAAAGGCGGGACCGGCCGCGCCGGTGCGCTGGCAGCGACTGGGCCAGGTGGTCTTCAGCCGACCGGCCCTCGTCGGCTACGGACTCGTGACGGCCCTCGCCGTGGCCGAGATGGTCCGGGTGCCCGAGCTGGTCCCGCGCGTCGACAACCTGTTCTTCAGCTCGTACTACACCCTCGTCGTGCTGATGCTGTTCATCGGCCAGGTGCCGCTGCTCGCGCTGCACGAGGCCTTCCACGCCCTGGCCGGCCGTCGGCTCGGCCTGCGCTCGCGTCTCTCCATCGGCCGCCGCCTGGTCTACCTGGTGCTGGAGACCTCCCTCGACGGGCTGGTCAGCGTGCCGCGCCGACAGCGCTACCTGCCCATCATGGCGGGCATGATCGCCGACGCCCTGGCGATCGCCGTGCTCACCCTGATCGCCGACGCGACGCGCGGCACCAACGGGACCGTCGCGTCGCTCTGTCTCGCGATGGCCTACGCCACGGCACTGCGGCTCGCCTGGCAGGGTTTCTTCTACCTGCGGACCGACATCTACGTCCTGCTCGGCACCGTCCTGGGCTGCGTGAACCTCCACGCTGCCGCAACCGACGTGCTGCGCAACGCCGTTCGGCGCACCATCGGGCGGCCGCCGCTGGACCTGTCCGTCCACCACCCGGTCGACCGGAAGGTCGCGCGCTGGTACGCCTGGCTGATGCTCGTGGGCTACGTGTTCACCCTCACGATGTTCGCCGGTGTCGTCGTCCCGACGGCCTACCGCCTCCTGCACGACATGTGGCTGCGCCTGACCGGCCAGGCCTCGCCGGCCGGCCGGCTCGACTCGCTCGCCCTGATGGTGCTCAGCCTCGCGCAGACCGTCGCCGTCGTCGTGCTCGCCGCCCGCGAGCGGCGCGCGGCGGCCCAGTCGGCCTGACCCCCGAATCCTCCCTCCTCCCCTGCGCCCCGCGCGAAAGGCAGCTGAGTCATGGCCGAGCACCGCCACCACTGGGTCCGCGCCACCGGGCGCCGCGCCCGCGTCGAAGCCCGCGAGCGGCTCGACCTGCCGCCCGCGCTCGCCGTGGTGAACGCCAACCGCCGTCTGCGCGGCCCCTACACCGCCGTCGGCTCGATCCTGCGCGGGATCGTCCCGGACGCGCTCGCCCGCTGCCCCGAGGCCGTCGCCGAGCACGACATAGAAATCCTCTCCACCACACCGGAGCTGCGCGACCTGGTGCCGGCCACCCGCGAGACACTGACCTCCCTGGCGGTGCCCAAGGAGCGCACCCGCTTCTACTCCGCGCTGCGCACACTGCGGATCGCCCACGGCCTCGTCGAGTTCCTGGAGGCGTACCTGCGCGCGGTCGGCCCGCGCTCGCTCGTCGTCGACGACGCCCACCGGGCCGACCCCAGCGACGGGGAGTTCCTCGCCGTCCTGCTGCGACGTGTGGATCCGCAGCTGCTCACCGTGGTGGTCACCACCGGCACCGAGCCGCTGGAGCGTCCGGCCGGTCCCGGCCGCGAGGACCTGCCGACCGCACTCGCCGCCCGGTGCACGGTGCTCGACGCGCAGGACGAGGCCGCGACGGGCGCGGGAACGGCAGCCGAGGGCCTGCCGGCCGGCGCCGTGCCGGGCCGCGGCTACATCGACGGCGACGGCATCGGCGACGACCCGGACGAGCTCGCCGCCTACCTGAGCCTGCCGCCGGCCGAACGCGCCCGGCTGCACGACCTGCGGCGGGCGGAGCTGGAGACGGCCGGGGAGTCCTCCCTGCGCCTGGGGGCCATCGCCTGGCACGCGGAGCACGGCAGCGATCCGTCCGGGGCCGGGGCCGACATCCTGCGCCACGCCCTCGACCACTGCATGGACCTCGGCTTCTACCACGCCGTCCTGGACCTCGGGGAGCGTGGCCGGCGGCTGGTCACCCACGAGAGCAGCCCGACCCACTGGTGGGCCTTCACCACCAAGATGACCACCTCCTTCGCCGCCCTCGGCCTTGCCGATCAGGCGCTGCCGCTGTACGACGAGGCCCGCGCGCTCAGCACCTCGCCCGAGGTCCACATGCAGGCCGCGTACGCCACGGCCATGCTCCACACCCGCCACTTCGGCGCCGACCGGCGTGACCACCAGTTGGCCCGGGCCTGGGTCAACCAGGCGATCGCCTTCGCCCGTTGGCACCCCGAGCCGAAGGAGCGGGAGGCGCGCGTGGTGTTCAACCGCAACGGGCTCGCGCTGATCGAGGTCCACCAGGGCCGTCTGGAGGCGGCGTTGGAGTTGCTGGACGGCTGCATCGCCCGGCTCGACGAGACGCTGGAGGACCACGAGCACGCACTGCACCGCTCCGTGCTGCGCTACAACCGCGCGCAGGTGTACGCGGGCCTGGGCCGACACGACGAAGCCGTCGCCGACTACACGGCGGTGATCGAGTGCGACCCCAACTACGCCGAGTACTACTTCGACCGGGGCATGCTCTGGCGCGACCTGGGCCGGCCGGAGCAGGCGCTGGCCGACTACGACCACGCCATCCGGCTCTCGCCGCCCTTCCCCGAGGCGTACTTCAACCGGGCCGACGTCCTGGCCGAGCTCGGCGACACCGAGGCGGCGGTGGCGGACTTCGGCTACGTCCTCCAGCTCGACCCGGAGTTCGGCGACGCCCGCCTCAACCGGGCCGCACTGCTCCTCGAAGCCGGTGAGCACGAGCTCGCCTGGGACGAGGTGCGGGCCGGGCTCGCGGACACTCCGGCGAGTCTGCAGCTCCTCTGCATCAAGGGACAGCTGCTGGTCGCCGACGGTGACCTCGCGGCGGCGTCCGACGCCTACGAGGCCGCACTCGCCGTCGACCCCGAGTACGCCCAGGCGTGGGCCCTGCTCGGTGAACTCCGCTACCAGGAAGGCGATCTGGACGCGGCCGGCGCCGATCTGGCACGCGCGGTCGAGCTTTCGGCGGAGCCCGGCATCCAGTTCAACCTGGCCGTGGTCCACCACGACGCCGGCCGCTTCGGTGAGGCGCTGCGACTGCTCGACGAGGTGCTCGGCTCGACCGAGGACGTCGACGCCCGGTTGCAGCGGGCCCGTTGCCTGATCGGGCTCGACCGGGCGGACAGCGCCAGGGACGACCTCCTCGCCTGCCTGAAGGCCGATCCCGAGTCCGCCGAGCAGGTGTACGAGCTGATGCCGGAGCTGGCCCGCGCCTGAGCCGGCCCGCGGCTGAGCGGTCGCCTCCGCTCCGCCGGCCCGCGGACAGCCGCCCCGCCGCCTCGCCGGGCAACCGCTTCGCCGGGCCGCCGCCCCGCCGCCCCGTCGCCTCGCCGCCCTGTCGGTCCCGCCACCCGCGGGGCCGACGGGGCCGACGGGGTCGGCGGGGCGGCTCTCGGGCGTCAGTGCCGGACCGCGGCGCGGCCCAGCTCGCCGCGCACCCGGCTGCGGACGTGGGCCACGGCGGGTGAACCGGTGTAGGCGGCAGCCACCTTGACCAGCCACGCCGCCTCCTCGCCGATGTCGGCCACCACCGGGTGGGGCACGCATCCCTCGCCCGGGCCGATGGGGAAGCGGTGCCCGGCCCTCGCCGCCTCCAGCGCGGCTGCGAGGGCCGCCGCCTCGACCACGGCCGCCAGTTCCTCGGCGTCGGCGGGTCCGACGGATCCCATGACCTCCCCGACCCAGAGCGGCACCCGGGGATGCAGATGGGGGCGGAGGGAGAGCTGACCGTCGCGGATCTCGATGATCCGTCGGTACAGCGCGAAGTGGATGTCGCGCCGCCGGCCGGCCCCGCGGCCGAACGGCCCGAACGGTCCGAGGGACCCGAACGGCCCGAGGGACTCGAACGGCCGGAAGGACCCGAACGGGCCGAGGGATGCGACCGGCCCGAACGGCTGCGCCGGGGTCACGAGTTCGATCTCCGGGAGCACGGAGTGTACCGCCGACCACAGGGGGTCGAGCCTGCGGTGGTCCCGCCAGGCCCGCACGCGTCGGCCCCAGTCCGCCCAGGCGGACGCGGTCGCACCGCCGAAGCCGAGCACGATGCAGACCACGGCCGCCAGCCCGGACACCCCGCTGTCCGCGCCGGTCTCACGGCCCGAGGTGAGGATGTCCGCCATGTCCTGCAGACAGCCGGCCGTCCACAGCAGCCCCGCCAGCGCGCTGCCGGCCATCAGGCGCAGTCCCAGCCGGAGGACGCCGGGTGGCGAGTGCCAGGCGCAGCGCCCGATCAGGAACCCGAAGACCGCCAGGCACCACGCGGTGTGGACGGCGAAGAGCGCGACGTACCCCGCCAGGAGCGGCCTGTCCGCGCTGCCGACGGTGACGGTCGTGCCGTCACTGACGGGCGAGGCGACGAGGAAGCCGACAGTGCCCAGCAGGACTGTGGCGCCCGTGAAGGCGGTCTGCCGCCGCACCGCGCCCCGCGCTGCCGCGGACGCCCAGGTGGCGTACGCCATCATGGCCAGCGCCCCGGACGACGCCACCTTCAACTGGTCGGCCACCAGGGTGAGAAGGGCGGGTTGGGGCAGCACGCCGGCCAGGGCCGAGGCCGTGGCCGGGGCGTTCACCGCCATTCCCGCCCCGAGCAGCGCGCCGCAGGCGTAGCCGTAGTGGAGCGCGGGGTCGGACCGGCGCCCCCGGTCCGTCCGGATCTTCCAGAGCGTGCTCAGCAGGGCGACCGCGGCGGCGAAGTAGCTCGCGGCACTGGCCAGGTGGTCAGCCACGGCGCGCCGCTCCGCGTCGCAGCGGCCGCCCGAAGACCTGCCGTAATCGCACCATCTGGTCGGTGAGTTGGCCGGTCGTCGTCGGCCGTGGTCGCTGCAGGGCGCGTTGCAGGGCCAGCGAGGCGACGAGCTCCGCCTCCTGCTCCTGCCGCTCCGTGTATACCGAGCGGCCGAGCACCCGGCGCACCAGTTCCTCGGACAGCTGGGTCGTCAGGGCCTGGGACACCACCGTGCTCACCCTGGAGTCGGAGCCGCCGGTGTGCCCGCAGAGCAGATGGCCGATCTCGTGCAGCACGATGTGCTGTTGGTGCAACGCCGTGGTGTCGACCGGATATCCGATGTAGTCCGCGCGGTCGGTGCTGATCAGCACGCCGCAGGGCGAGTGCTCCGAGCCGGAGAGCGGGACCAGTTCGATGGGCCTTCCGCGCAGCCGGGAGAGCGACTCGGTCAGCGCCGGGATGCCGAACGGTTCCGGAAGCGGTATCGAGTCCGCGACCCCCCGACATCGTTGCCAGAGCCCATGTTCAACCCCACCCGGATACCCCACGTTTCTCCCCCTGGCGTTCGGTCGCCCCCGCCGGGAGGTGATACTACAAACGCGGAAACGCGGAGGGAATCCGCTTCGTACGGTAGGCCGCTACCTGCCACCGGCCTCGCGGCGGGCGATCGCCTCGATCATGTCACTGATCGTGCCGAGTCCCTCGGGCGAGAGGGTCACCGCGCGCAGGGCCACATCCCGTACGCCCGCGTCGCGCAGCGCGCCGAGCAGCGCCAACTCCTCGGCGATCCGGGCACTTTGCCGGTCGTCGAAGAAGTACGTGGGCGGTACCTGGAAGAACTGCGCCAGCGCTTCGAGGTGACGCTTCGTGGGATTGTCCCGCCGTCCTGTCCGCAGCTGCCAGAGGTACGTCGCCGAGAAGCTCTCCCCGGTCGCCTCGCGACAGGCCCGGGCCACCTCCTCGTGGCTGTACTGCTCGCGGTCGGGACGGCGGACCACGTCGAACAACCGGTCCAGCTTCGCTGCGAGCGTGGACGCACCGGAGTCGTCGGGCACGGCACACCTCTTCTCTCACCCCGTGCGCACGCTTCGTGCGTGCGCGTATGGAACACTCGCGACCGGTGTCTGATTCTAGTTGCTCCGCCGAAGAGGTGGTGGTCGCGGGTCGGCCGCGATCCGGTTGCGACAGTGAAAGGCACCATGCGCAGGGCCGCAGGGCCGCAGGGCCCGAGAACCGCAGGGTCGCAAGGCGGGGCCGGTGGACGATCGACCGTCAGCCCCGGTGCCCCAGGCCGTCAGCCCTTGCCGCCGGCCCTGAGCACCTGGGCCGCGGCGACCCCGGCCGCGCTGTTGCCGTGGCCGCCGCCCTCGACCTCGGCGGCCACCGCGAGGTCCCCGCGGTACGCGATGAACCAGCTGTTGGTGTTCCTGCCCGCGCCGGCCTCGACGGTGCCGGTCTTGGCGCCGATCTGGCCGGTCAGCCCGGACATGGGCGCCCGGGCGGTGCCCTGGGTCGCGGTCTCCGCCATCATCGCGCGCAGGTCGCGGGCGACACCCGGGGGGAGCTTCCCGGGCGCCGTCACCCGCTTCGCGTCCTCCCGCAGGACGGGCTGGCGGAACGTTCCGCTCTGCACGGTGGCGGCGACCGAGGCCATCAGCAACGAGTTCACCTGGATCTGTCCCTGGCCGATGTACGTGGCGGCCGCCTCGTCCTTGTTCTTCGGCACCGGGATGGTGGCATCCCTGCTGCCGATGCCGATGTGCCACTCCAGGCCGAGGCCGAACTGGTCGCGGGCGACGCTCGGCACCGTCCCGAGCTGGAGCTTCTCCAGGCCCTTGTCGATGAAGCCGGTGTTGCAGGAGTGCGTGAAGTCGTCGGTGAGGGTGTAGCCGGGGAAGTTCCCGGGCTCGTCGTTGTGCCAGAGGCGCGGGGAGTTGGTGGTCTCCTTGCACGGCACCACGGTGTCCGGGCGCACCCCGGCCTCCAGCAGGGCGGCCGCGGTGATCACCTTCATCGTGGAGCCGGGCGCCTGCCCGCCCCCGACGGCGCGGTTGAACTGGTCCTTGGAGGAGTACGCCATCGCGAGGATGTGGCCGGTGCTCGGTTGGACGGCGACCAGCGAGGCCGGCTTCCCGCCCGCAGACTGCTGCTTCACCGCCTCCTCGGCGGCCTGCTGGAGGTCGGCGTCCAGCGTGAGCCTGATCTCCGGCGCGCTCGGCGGGGCGAGGACGAACAGCTGCTCCGGCGGCTTCCCGGTGCCGTCCAGGATCACCACGGCCTGACCGGTGACGGCGGTCGCGCCGTCGGCCGGCCGGATCTCGGGCAGGACGGTCCTGAGGGACGGGAACGCGTCGAGGGGCTTCCCGTTCCGGTCGGTCGGCTTCACGACCGGATTGGGCAGCGGCCGGATGCCGACCGTCTCGCCCGGGTCGAGGTGCGGGTGGATCACCGCGGGCGACCAGCGCACGACCGCCGTCCCGTCCGAGGCCCGGACCACGCCCAGCACGCCGTCGTACTCCCAGGCGCCCGCGGTTTCCTCCAGTTCCGCCTTCACCCGGAACCCGAGCCTCGGCTCGCTCGGCGTACCGGACGGAGCCGGGCCCGTCCCGGTCAGGGTGAGCGAGCGCGGCTTCAGGGCCTCGCGGAACGACGAGAGCGCCGACCGCGCGCTGTCCTGACGGTCGGTGAGCGCGGCCGCGGCCGTGAGGTCCCCCCGGCCCCAGGCCGCCAGGAAATCCTTCGCCACCGCCTCGGCCTGCTCGGCGGTCGGGGGTTCCTGCGGCGCCGATGTCGTCGCGGCGGTGTACTCCCGGTGGTCGCCGTCCCCACGGGAACCGCTGGTCACGGCGCTCACCACGTTGTAGGCGCCGTAGCCCCCGGCCGCGAGCAGTCCGACCACGACCCCGCCCAGCGCCAGCTGCCAGACCCGGCGCGACGCCGGCCGGCGCGCGGCCTCCGGCTCCTCGGCGCCCCCGGCGTCTCCGGCGGCCGCGTCGACCTCCGCGTACTCCGTGTGCTCCTGGTACTCGGTGCGCTCCTGGTAATCCGCGTGCTCGTCGTACTCCGCGTACGCCTGGTACCCCGCGTGCTCGTCGTGCGCGCCGTGCTCGTCGTGCACGCCGTAGTGGCCGTGCCGATCCCGGTGCTCGGACATTGCTTCCCCCCTGCGTACTTCATGCTTCAGGCCCACCCCCCGGTGTCCTGCACGGCCCGGCGAAGAGATCGTTCGGGCCCGCCCCAGCGTATGCGGGTACTTCTCCCCGCTCGGCGCCGGGGCGGTAATCGTGCGTGCGCGGTGCACCGGGGCCGCCGCTCGCGGGTGCGCGAACCTGCGGCGCTGCGGGCCCGAGGGTTGGCGCCCCCGGGCTCCGTCGGCTGACGCCCCCGACGGCGGGAGCGTCAGCGCAGCACCGTCGCTCCCGGAGCCGGGCCGTCCTGCCGGGCGCCGGGCCGGGCCGCCAGGACGGCGATGTCGTCCTCGGCGGCGGGCGCGGTCGGCCCGGTCGGGGCGAGCGCGTGCAGGACGGCGTCGAGGAGGTCGTCCAGCTCGCCGGCGGCCGGCAGGCGGAGAGCGGCGAGACGGGCGAGGGAGACGTCGATGTCCTCGTCGCGGCGTTCCACCAGGCCGTCGGTGTACAGCAAGAGCGTTTCGCCGGGCAGCAGCTCGCGGGTGACCTGCTCGTACCCGCCGAGGCCGGTGCCGAGCGGCGGGCCGGTGGGGATCTGCAGCAGTTCGGTCGGGCGGCCGGGGGCGATCAGCGCGGGCGGGAGGTGGCCGGCGCTGGAGAGGGTCCAGCGGTTGCGGCCCGGGTCGGCGAGGGCGAGCAGGCAGGTCGCCGGCCGGGCGGAGTCGTTGGCGGCGATGACCGTGTCGAGCTGGCGCAGGATCCGGTGCGGCGGCAGGTCCATGCCCGCGACGTCGCGCAGGGTCGAACGGTAGGTGCTCATGTCGACGGCGGCCTCGACGCCGTGCCCCATGACGTCGCCCATCACCAGCAGGGTCCGGCCGAACGGGAGCCGCACCGTCTCGTACCAGTCGCCGCCGACCACCGAGCTGGTGCCGGAGGGCAGGTAGCGGGCGGAGAGCTCGATGTTCTGGTGCGGGTTGCCGGGCTCGCTGAGCAGTGCCCGCTGGAGTTCGAGGGCGATGCCCTGCGAGCGGGCGTAGCGGCGGGCGTTGTCGACGCTGGTGGCGGCGCGGGCGGCGAGGTCGCCGATCAGGGCGGCCTCCTCCGGGGTGAAGCCGGGCGAGGCGGCCGTCCGGGCCAGCGTCAGCAAGCCGACCAGCTGACCGCGGGCGGCCAGCGGGACCGCCAGCAGCGAGGTCAGACCGGCGGCCCGGTAGGCGGCAAGGCTGGCCGGGCCGGGGGCGGCGTCGGCGAGTTGCCCGTCCGTGGGGACGTCGGCGAGCACCGCGACACCCGCGGCCAGGGCCCGGGCGGCGGCCGAGCCGTCCCGGTAGCGCACGGACTCGCCGGGCCGGGCCGGCTCCGTCACCGCCGTGCGCAGGCTCCCCGTGCAGTGGGCGGCGGCGCGGTGGAGCCGCAGGCCGCGGGTGCGGCCGGGGCGGGCGGGGGAGTCGGGCGGCAGGACGTCGACGGTGACCAGCTCGGCGAGCCGGGGTACGGCGAAGGAGGCCAGTTCGGCGCAGGTGGTGTCGACGTCGAGCGTGGTGCCGATCCGCTCGGTGGCGGCGTCGAGCAGTGCCAGCCGGGCCCGGGCCTGCGCCAGTTCGCGCCGAAGCTCCTGCTCCGGACCGGGGTCGTCCAGCACGACGATCACCACGCCGGTGACGTGCCCGTCGGCCTCCAGCGGCCGGTAGCGCACCCGCAGGCCGGCCGGCACGGGGGCGCCCGCGCCGTCCGGCCCGCCGGTGGCGTGTTCGCGGTCCCGGCCGTCGGCGAGGACGCGGCGCAGCGTGCCGGCCGCGCCCGCGAAGGCGGTGGCTGCGACCGGCCGGCCGAGCAGGTCGGCCCGGCGCAGTCCGGTGGCGGTGGTGAAGGCCGCATTGAGGTACTGCCAGCGCAACCGCTCGTCCAGCAGTGCGACGCCGACCGGCGCGAGGGCGAGCACCTTGCGGAGGAGATCCGGACTGTCACCCGCCGTGACGGAGCCGCCGTTCGCGGCCAGGGCCGCCGCTGCCGCCGCCAGTGACCGGTCGTCCTGACCCGCGGGGGTGGCGCCCTCTCCTCCATTGCCGGACCGGAACCGCATACGCCCATGATCACTCGTCGCGCCGCGGCACGCCCATGGACCGGTGAAACCTTGACTCGCCGGTAGCGGTGTTGTAACCGGGGGGTTGCGTCGGGTTGGGGTGGGTCGGGTTGGGAGCCGGGGGCGGGTCCGGTGGCGGGGGACTTGCCCGGTGGGGCGGTGCGGTACCTCGCCGGCACCTGGGTCGGCTGACGGCCGCCGGGCCGGCCACCCGGGGCCGGCCGCGACCCAGGTGGCACCCGGTGCATGCCGTGCACGCCCCAGGTGGCACCGGTGGCATCGGTACGAGCCGGGCGCGACCCGGGCGGCACCCGGGCGTGCCGTGCGCGGCCCGGTGGGTGCACTGAGTACCGGTCATACTTGGGCGGCGGTGCCCGGTCGTGGGCGCCGCCCGAGCGCCGCCGACCACCGGGGGCCGCGGAGCACGCCGATCCCGGAGGACCCGATGAGCCGCCACCTGCCGAGCACCGTTCCGCCGGGCGGGTCGCCGGCGCAGCCGTGGAACCGGCAGCGGCTGCGCAGCAACAACGAGTGGCTGCTGCTCGAACTGCTGCGCACCGGTGGTCCCTCGTCGCGGGCCCAGCTCGCCCGGGACACCGGTCTCTCCAAGCCCACCGTCTCCGCCGCCCTCGCCGCGCTGGAGCAGGCCGGACTGGCCCGGGAGGCCGGCCGCTTCGTGCCCGAGCGCGGCCGGACGGCCGTCCTCTACGAGCCCGACCCGACCGCCGGCCACGTGCTCGGTGTGGACATCGGCCGGGCCCGGTTGCGCGTGGCCGTGGCCGACCTCGCCGGGCGGATCGTCGCCCGCCGGGACATCCCGAACAAGGGCCGCACCGCCAACGCCGTGGCCGACGCCGTGGTGGCCGCCTCCCGGGAGACCACCGCGGAGGCGGGCCTGGCCGCGGCGGAGATCGTGCACGCGGTCATCGGCACGCCCGGTGTGTGGGACGAGCAGCGGCGCGGCGTCCGGTACGCCACCAGCCTGCCGGGCTGGGGCAGACCGGGTCTGTTCGACCGGATCGGGGAGGGCCTGGAGACCGGCGTCACCGTCGCCAACGACGCCAACCTCGCGGCCCTCGGGGAGTTCACCCTCGGCGCCGGCCGCGGCAGCCGCATGTTCGCCTACCTGCTGATCGGCACCGGCCTGGGCGTGGGTGTCCTCAAGGACGGTGAGCTCCTCTCCGGCGCCCACGGCGCGGCCGGCGAGGTCGGCCTCGTCCCGTTGCCCGCCCGGCCCGACGGCACGCCGGGCGGGACGATCGAGGAGGCGGCCGCGGCGGACGCGGTGGTCCGGACGGCGCTGGAGCTCGGCATGGGCGGCCCGCTGACGGCCAAGGAGGTCTTCGACGCCGCCCGCTCCGGCGACCCGCTCGCCACCGAGGCGGTGCACCGCGAGGCCGGGCAGCTCGCCTATGCCGTCGCTGTCCTGTCGGCCCTGCTCGACCCGGACCTGGTCGTCCTCGGCGGCGGCATCGGCGGCAGTGCCGACCTCCTGCTGGACCCGCTGGAGCGCGCGCTCCAGCGCCTCACCCCGCTGAGGCCGAAGCTCGCCCAGAGCGAACTGGGGGAGGAGGCCGTCCTCCTGGGCGCCGTCGCGACGGCGTTGGAGACCGCCCGCCCTGCGGTCTTCGCACGGCGCACGGCGCTCGCCGACCAGTAGCGGACGGCAGAGGTTCAGACCAATCTGACCGGTTCGAGTCAACTGCGCATCAGTCTACGGGTACGATCGGAGCATCAGTCCGATCATGGGAACAACCTGCCCGATCGGGCGAGAACGTCTGCCCTCTTCCGCGCCCTTGCCGACCTCCCGCGAACACCGCGGGCCCGGTAGACAAGGGCCCCGGGGCGGCCGGAGGAAGCCCGCCACCTGCGCGCCGTCCGCCGGACGCCACGGTCGGGGCGGACCACGGGGGCGGCGGGGGCCGGTGGTTGAACTGTGGCTGAGGCCAGCAGTCGAACCCGGGCCGGGGCTCGGCCCCGGAAGGCCGCGCGAACCGTCTGCGGCCTACGCGAGCCGGCGGCCGGATCCACGACGGAACCGTCCCCCGGCAGCGCGCGTCACCGGGAGCGGCGCGCCGACCTGAATGGAGTCCGATGTCCGACACCACCGCCGCGGAACCGCGCCGGGGGGCGCCCGACCCGACGGTCCTGGCCCTGGCCGTGATGTCCGCCGTGACGGCCGCGCTCTCGGTCAGGATGCTCCTGCTGGACAGCGAGTCGTCGGACTACTACTACTTCCTCGGCCCGTGGTACCGGTACATGGCGGACCACGGCGGGTTCAGCGCCCTCAGCAACGCGGACTTCTCGGACTACAACGTCCCCTACCTCTACCTGATGGCCGCGCTCACCTACCTGCCGGTGTCGGCGCTGGCGGGCATCAAGTGGATCTCGATCCTGTTCGACCTGGCACTCGCCTCCTACACGTTCCGCATCGTCTCCCTGCGGTGGCCGGACCGGACCTGGCACGCCTTCAACGCGGCGCTGGTCGTCCTCCTCCTGCCCACGGTGGTGACCAACAGCGGCTGGTGGGGCCAGGCCGACGCCATCTTCACGACCTTCCTGGTCGGCGGCGTCTACCACGTGCTCCGCGAGCGGCCGTGGTGGGCGTGCGCGTTCTTCGGCATCGCGCTGGCGTTCAAGCTCCAGGCGGTGTTCCTCTTCCCGCTGCTGCTCGTCCTGGTCCTGGTGAAGCGGGTGCCCTGGCGGAGCCTGCTGGCCCTGCCGGCCGCCTACGTGGCCCTCGACATCCCCGCCTTCCTGCTCGGCGCCGACCCGTGGCAGCTGCTGACGGTCTACACCCGTCAGCCGGACACCTACAAGCAGCTCACCCTCAACGCGCCGTCCGTCTACCAGTTCGTCTCGGTGCCGCAGGCCGACGAGGACGCCGTGCGGAGCGCCGGCGTCCTCGTCGCGGGCGTCGTGGTGCTGGCGCTGGTCGGGCTCGCCGTCTGGGCCGTACGACGGGGAAGGGGGACGGGCGGAGCCGCCGGGCGGGCGGCGCTCACGGACACCAGGGTGCTGCTGCTGGCCACCGCCTCGGCGATCGCCGTGCCGTTCCTCCTCCCGTCGATGCACGAGCGGTACTTCTACGTCGCCGACGTGCTCAGCGTGATCGTCGCGTTCCAACTGCCGCGGAAGCTCTGGTACCTGCCGGTCCTGGTCCAGCTGTCCTCCCTCGGCAGCTACCTCAAGTTCATCGCCCCCGACCTGGCGCCCTACCTGTCCATGCCGGCCCACGGCATGCTGATGCTGCTGGCGCTCATCGCGGTGCTCCGCGCCACGGCGGGGGAGTTGCGCGCTCAGCCCGGGCCGCGTGCCGACATCGCCCGGGAGCGGGGCCGGCGCCCGGTCCTCGCCGACGCCCCGGAGCCGTCGACGTCGTCCCTGCTGCCGGCCCAGGCCCAGGCCCCGGCTCCGCCGGTGACCTGGGCGGCGTCCCGCGGCCGGGCCCGCGTGGGCGGCCCGCCCGAGCACGGTCGTCAGACAGCGGCCGAGGAGTGAGCCCGAACCCGGTGACGTGTGCCGTACGTCCGATCCCGCCGGCGTCGCCCGGCGGACACGGCACCTGAAGGGGGCGGACATGCCGGCTGCGGAGGACATCCGGACCGGCGATGACGTACGGGTCGCGGCCGGCCCGTTCGCGGACTTCACGGGCCCGGCCCGGGACGTCTGAATCGGGCCGGCCCGGCGCGGTCCGGGCCGCCGGCGGCATCCGTGCACGACGTGCACGGATGCCGCCAGCGGCCTTTCCGGAGGTTCAGTGCGCGTTGGTGTACATGTAGGAGCCGGTGTCGTAGTTGTAGACGGCGACCTTGATCAGGACGCCGGCGTCCGACTTGTTGTAGTACGCGCCGTACCAGCCGCCGCCGAGGTCGTAGTCGGCGGGGACGCCGTACCAGTCCCAGCCGCCGCTGCCGTTCGAGGTCAGCACCCAGAGGTTCTGGCCCCGGTGGGTCGTCCGGAGGTTGGTGTAGGCCCAGTCGTGTCCGTTGGTGTCGGAACCGTTGTGGATGTCGAGTTCGGCGAGGATGCCGGTGGAGGCGACCTCGTCGCACCAGTAGTAGTAGCCGTTCACACACCCGACCCGGTACGCGGGGCCAGGGGCCGCCGCGGAGGCCGGGCCGGCGCCGGCCAGCGGGAAGGCCAGGACGCCGAGGGCGGCGGCTGCGGCGAGCAGTGTCTTCCTACCCAACACGGTTGGTCCTCTTCTCTCTTGTTCTCGGGTGACGCCCTCCCGACGGAGGCATTCCAGCGTCACCCGGCACGGGCCGGGTCTCTTGTGGCTCCGTGCCGGATCACTTGTGCCTCGGCGCAGACCTCGGCGGGCGTGCGGCTGCCCCGTGCCGGAACTCGGTGGGCGTGACGCCGTACGCGGCCCGGAACGCCCGGCTGAACTCGGCGGGCAGGAGGAAGCCCCACCGGGCGGCCAGGGGGCCGATCGGGCGGTCGCGCAGGCGGGGATCGGCGAGGTCGGCGCGGCAGCGTTCGAGCCGGCGGCGCCGGACCGTCGCGGCCACGGTCTCCGGTTGGGAACGGAACAGCTGGTGCAGGGCGCGGACCGAGATGTGGTGGTGGGCGGCGATGCCGGCCGGCCCGAGGTCGGGGTCGGCGAGGTGGCGGTCGATGAAGGCGCCGATCTGCGCCAGCAGGACTTCCCGGCGGGTCTCGGCGGGCAGCGCGAGGGTACTGTCGGATGCCGATGCCAGGAGGGCGGCGGTGAGATCGAGCGCGATGCCGCCCAGGCGCCGCAGCTCGGCTGGTTCGCACCGCTCGGCCTGGGACCGGAGCTCGGTCAGGTACGAGGCAAGGAGCGTCCCTGGAACGGTGTGTGCCGGCAGTGCGGTGCCGAGTAGTCGGTCCGTCCGGTCCTGGGACAGTGGCAGGGCGGACCGTGATATCCGCAGCAGGGTGACGCGTGGCAGGCGTCCTTCGTCCTGGAACTCACAGCTCAGGGGGTGGGAAGAGTCGAAGAGGGCGATGTCCCCCGCAGTGAGCAGGGAGGTGTTGCGACGCTGGTCGATACCGATGGGACTGCCGTGGACGAGGAAGAGGAAGTACTGTTCCGGGTCGCCGCGCCGGATGTGGCCAACAGCCCGGCGGGCTGACATCGGGGAGAAGGTGAAGCCGAAGATGTCCGTGTCGCCCAGCGGGATGGCTGTGGCGGTGCCGCGGAAGCGGTCTGCATGAGTGCTGGTGACCGACACCGGCATGACCAGGTCACCGACCATGTGGGTCCACCACTCGAAGCCGTCGCGTGCGCTGACGCTCGTGGTGGAGACCGATGCTTTCACGTGCACCCCCCGCGTGACGTATACACGCCATCGTCGAGCATCGGCAGGCCCGCGAGCCAGCGCAATACCGGTCAACTCACCGAGTGGACGGATCCGTGTGCTCTCAGTGCCCAAGAAGTCTGCGCTCGGTGCCAAAGACGAAGACGGCGGCCCTGCCACACAGTGGTAGCCCGGCCCGGCACCGTGCCGGGCGACGCGACACAGGGGTGCCGCGGGAGGACGGCGGGAGTGACGGATGAGCGGGTCGCGCTGCCGCCGCTCACGCGCCCGCAGGCGTGGTTCGCCCGCTGCTCCCGTGCCCCCACTGCGCGCCTCCTCCGGGCTGAACGCCGCCGCCTCGATGCCGAGTTGGCGGACGACCTCCCTGCGTCGTTCGAGCGGATCAGGCGACGCGTCGACAAGGGGCTCGCGGGCCGGATCCCGTGAACGGGTGCGGCCTCGGAGGCGTCGCCCCCGAGGCCGTCCGCTCCGAAGTGGACCGGTTCACCGTGTGGGAGGCGGTCCAGGGGGCCACCTGGATCACCTGGGCCGAACTGAAGGCGGTCGACTGGAACGAGCCCGCGGAGCGGCCCGACGGTCGGCTGCACCAGTACCGGCAGACGGCGGACGGACTCCGACTGACGGGCAAGGCCGCCTGGTCCCCCCGGGTCGCGCAGGCCGTCGGCCTGCCGGACTCGGCGATGGGGTAGCCGCAGGAGTGGCCCGAGGGTAGCGAATGGCTCATCGACGACATCCTCTACCGCGCGGAGACGATGCGCCGGAGGGACGCGGTGACGGAGGACGGCGAGTGGAAGCCCGTCTGGACGGTCATGGAGGCTCTGGCCTCGACACACGGTGACGACAACGTGCGGCTCGTCGTCTGGTTCGACAGCTGAGCGGCGGGACGGGCCCCGCGCCGGTCCCGGCGCGGCGCCCGTCAACCCCGTCGCCTACCAGGGCAGAGGACCCGCCGCGTCGACGTAGCCGCCGGTCGGGCCGTCCGGACCCAGCTGTGCCATCCGAACGATGATCTCGGCGCCCTGCTCGACGGTCTGCGAGCCCTCGTGCCGGTTCAGGTCCGTCGCGGTGTGGCCGGGCTCCACGGCGTTGATCCGCATCCGCGGGAACGCCTTGGCGAACTGCACGGTGAGCATGTTGACCGCGGTCTTGGAAACCGGGTAGGCGGCCCCCGGGTACCCCTTGCCGGCGTGGGCGAGGGAGGCCAGGCTGCTGCTGACATTGACCACGACCGGGACGGCGGAGCGTTCCAGCAGCGGGAGGAAGGCGTGGGTCACCCGGACCAGGCCGAAGACGTTGGTCTCGAACACCTCCCGCATCACGTCGGCGGTCAGTTCCGCGGCGCCGATGATCTCGCCCTCGGGAGACCGCACCTCGATTCCGGCGTTGTTGACCAGGACGTCCAGGGCGGCGCCGTCGGCCTCCACGGTGGCCACCGCGGCGGCGACCGACGCATCGTCGGTGACGTCGAGTTGTACGAACCGGGCGCCGAGCTCGGCAGCGGCTGCCGTACCCCGCTCGATGTTGCGTGCTCCCAGGTAGACGGTGTGGCCCGCGGCGATCAGGCGGCGGGCGGTCTCGTAGCCGAGGCCCTTGTTGGCCCCGGTGATTAAGGTCGTCGTCATGGGGCACAGCTTCCCTCCGGAACGCTGCGATCGGCCAGTGGTTTACGACGCGGCCCGCGATGCGGCGCGACCAGAACGCCGAGGCCCGCCGTCCGATTGCCTACCTCCTCCTCCCCGTCGCCCTGGACGTGCTCTGGTCCGCCCTCCGGTTCCGCCCGCTCCGCAGACCCCAGTGGCAGTGGTTCGAGCGTTACCTGACGGGCCCGGCCGCCGAGCGCGTCGTCGCGGAACGCCTCAACTGCACCGGCCCGTTGTCGCTTCCGGTCGCGCTCCCCGAGGGCGTCCACCAGCTGCACATCCAGTGGTGGACCGCCCCGGGTGGCGCCCAGTGATCCACCGCATCTACCCCTGGTGGTTCGTCCGCTGCTCCCGCGCCCCCGCCGCGCGGCTCCTCCGGGCTGAACGTCGCCGCCTCGATGCCGAGTTGGCGGACGGCCTCCCCGAGTCGTTCGAGCGGATCAGGCGTCGTGTCGAGAAGGGGATCGCGGGCCGACTCCCGTGAACGGGTGCGGCCTCGGAGCCGTTGCCCCGAGGCCATGCCCTTCAACGTCCGTCAGGCCGAGGCGAACTGCTCCCGTATCTCGCGCGGTCCGAACGGCCACGTCCGTTCCGTCCGTGCCCAGAGCAGGAACGCCCCGCCGCCGGCCGCCACCCATGCCAGTGACCACTCGATGGGGTGGAAGCCGGGCGCGTTGCGGTCCGCGTAGCCGTAGATGACCAGCCAGCCGACGGCCGCCACGACACCGGGGGCCGGGTAGAGCCACATCCGGTACGGTCGGGCCAATCCCGGTTGGCGGCGCCGGAGTACGCTCACCGCGACGATCTGGGCGAGCGCCTGGACGATCACCATCACCGTCGTGAGCAGGTTGATCAGCACCGTGAGCGGCGGGTGGGCCGCGTTGCTGCCGAGGTGGCGCCCGAGCAGGAATCCCGCCGCCGTGAGTACGCCCATCGCGGCGAGCCCGTAGACCGGGAAGCCGTGCTTCGCGTGCAGTCTGCCGAAGGCGCGGAAGAACACCCCGTCCCGCGCCGCGTCGTACGGCACGCGGGATCCGCCGAGGAGCCCGGCCAGCACGGAGGCGAAGGCGGTGATCAGGATCAGTACCGTGACGACGTCGGCCGCACCCTTGCCCCAGGTGCTCTCAAGAACCGCGGAGGCGACCGACTTGGAGGCCACCGAGCCCGGGTCGAGCATGGCGTGCCAGTCCATCGCGCCGAGGACGCCCACCTGGAGCAGCAGGTAGATCGCCATGATTCCGACGATGGAGAGCACGATCGCGCGCGGGAGTACCCGTCCTGGCTGCCGGACCTCGGCGCCCAGGTACGCGGCCGTGTTGTACCCGAGGTAGTCGTAGATGCCGATGGTCAGGCCGGCCGCGAAGCCGAGCCAGAACTGGCTGTGGGACAACTCGACCGCGTGCGCGGGCCAGTCGAAGGCGCGGCCCGGGCTGAAGTGGGTGTAGCAGGCGAGGATGACGGCCAGGACGGAGGCGATCATCACCACCCACATCACGGTGGTGAGCCTGGCGATGTTCTCCACCCGGCGCCAGAGCAGCAGGACCACCAGCGCCACGAACGCCAGGCCTACCAGGTCGCCCTGGCCGTCCGTCATCGACGGCCAGAGGTAGCCGAGGTACTGGACGAAGCCGACCACGCCGGTGGACATGATCAGGGGGATGAAGAGCATCGCCGTCCAGACGAAGAGGAACGGCATCAGTCGCCCGGTCCGGTACTGGAAGGCTTCGCGGAGGTAGACGTACGTGCCGCCGGCGCCGGGGAGCGAGGCGCCGAGCTCGGCCCAGACCAGGCCGTCGGCGAGGGCGAGGACGGCGCCGGCGATCCAGCCGATCACCGCCTGGGGGCCGCCGAACGCGGCGACCATGAGCGGGATGGTGACGAACGGTCCGATGCCGCACATCTGGCTCATGTTGATCGTGACGGCCTGGAAGAGGCCGATTCTTCGGGACAGACCTGGGGATGACACCGGGGCCTCCGGGGGCGGCGGGGGAGTGTGGGGCTCCTGGCTGGGGGTGAGGGCGTTCAAGTTAGGGAGCTTTACTTGATTCGTCAAGATGCGGGGCGGCATCGGAGGTTGTCTGGCGACCATTGGGAAACTTTCCTAACGAAAGTCATTGACCGCGTGGCTCCGGTGCCCCGATTCTGGTGGCGCCCATCATGGCCGCCGCGGGCACGCTCTCCCGCCCCACTGCTTCCCCGCTCTCCCGCTCCACCGCTTCCCCGTTCCTCTGCTCTCCCCCTGGCCCGTCGCCCCGCGCGGCGGCTTCGACGAAAGTGAGTTGGCATGCACAAGGCTATCGGGGTCCGTCTCACCGCTCCGCTGCTCGCCACCGCCCTCGGCTCGGCCGCCCTGCTGCTGGCCCCCGTGAACGCCTCAGCCGCGCAGGCGGCGCCCGCCGCCGCTACCGCCGTGCCGGGAATGGCCGCCGCGCCGTACGAGTACCTCGGCTGGGGCAGCCCCCAGAAGCCCACCGACGTGATGAAGGCGACCGGGGTGAAGTGGTTCACCCTCGCCTTCATCCTCTCCGACGGTGGCTGCAACCCGAAGTGGGACGGCAGCCGTCCGCTGGCGGGCGGCTCCGACGAGGCCGCGATCAAGTCGATCCGGGCGGCCGGCGGCGACGTCATGGTCTCGGTCGGCGGGTGGAGCGGCAACAAGCTGGGCGAGAAGTGTTCCAGTGCGAGCGCGTTGGCCGGCGCCTACCAGAAGGTGATCGACGCCTACGGGTTGAAGGCCCTCGACATCGACATCGAGAACACCGAGTTCTCCAACGCGACGGTCCGTCAGCGGGTGGTGGACGCCCTGAAGATCGTCAAGACGAAGAACCCCGGCATCGTCACCTACATCACCATGGGCACCACCCCGACCGGGCCGGACGCCACCGGCAAGGACCTGATCAAGCGGGGCGCGGCGGCGGGGCTGGCCAACGACGGCTGGGTGGTCATGCCCTTCGACTTCGGTGGCCACAGCGGCACCATGGGCCAGGCCACGGTCGGCGCGCTGGACGGGCTGAAGGCCGCGGTCAAGAGCGCGTACGGCTACAGCGACGACGCCGCGTTCCGGCACATCGGCGTGTCGTCGATGAACGGGAAGACCGACGAGGCCGGCGAGACCGTCACCACCGCCGACTTCCGCACCATCCTCGCCTACGCGAAGCAGCACCACCTCGCCCGCTTCGCCTTCTGGGCGGTCAACCGCGACCGTGCCTGCGGCTCCGGCGCGGACGCCGACGCCTGCAGCGGCATCGCGCAGTCCCCGTACGAGTTCACCAAGATCGTCGTCCAGTACCAGGGCTGAGGAGCCGGGGCGGCCTCTCCGGATACCCGGCGGCCAAGCCCCGTCGTACCCCGCTACGACCCGCTACGGCCCGCCGTGCCACGTACCGCCCCGTCAAGCCTCGTCATGCCCCGTCACGCCGCGTCGTGACCGGTCGTGTTCCGGGTCCGCGGAGGGAGCCCCCTCCGCGGACCCGGGACGGTCGGCGCGCCCCGTGTCACAGCTCCTGGCGGTCGATCTCGCTCTCCCGGACCAGCCAGAGCGCGAGCACCGCGCCCACCAGGCTGACCAATCCGCCGAGCAGCAGCACCGTGTTGAGGCCGTCGAGGAACCCCGCGCGGGCGGCGTCCCGGACGGCCTGTCGGGCGGGCTCGGGCACGGCGTCCAGCACCTGCGGCAGACTGCCGGAGGAGGCGGCCTCGATCAGCTCGCGCGGTCGGGCGCCCTCCGCGGTCGGCGTGCCGGCGGTCAGCTCACGGACCTTGTCGGCGCCCCGGCCGACGAAGATCGCCCCCCAGACGGCGATGCCCACCGCGATGCCGACCTGCCGGAAGGTGTCGTTGATCCCGGCCGCCATGCCGCTCTTCTCCTTCGGCACCACGCTCACGGCCACGTCCGCGATCACCGGGTTGATCAGGCCGACGCCCGCGCCGCCGACCAGGAAGCCGGCCAGCAGCCCCGTCCACTCGTCGTCGGCCTGGACGTCGCCCATCAACAGCAGGCCCGCGCCGACCGCGACCAGCCCGACGAAGAGCATCAACCGCGCCTGCACCCGCGAGAGCAGCAGGCCGGCCACGGGGGCCACGACGAAGCTGAGCATCGTGATCGGCAGGTAGCGCACGCCCGCCGCGAACGGCGAGAGCCCGAGGTAGTTCTGCAGGTAGAGCGTCAGGTAGAGGAACAGCGCGAAGAGCGAGCTGGACACCGCGAACGCGGCCAGTTGCACCCCGGTGAACGCGTGCCGCCGGAACAGCCCGAGCGGCAGCATCGGCTCGGGGACGCGGAGTTCGACCACCACGAACGCGGTGAGCAACACGGCCGAGCCGGCGAACAGCGAGACGATCAGCGTGCTGCCCCAGCCCTCCGCGTTGCCGCGTACCAGGGCCAGGACGAACAGGAAGAGGGCGGTGCTGAAGGTTGCGACACCCGCCCAGTCGACCCTGGTGGCGTTCGGGTCGCGGCTCTCGGCCAGCTTGAGATAGGTGACCACCAGGGCGGCCGCCCCGATCGGCACGTTGAGGTAGAAGATCGACTCCCAGCCGAGCGTGTCGGTGAGCGCCCCGCCGACCAGCGGGCCGACCGCGACCGCCACGCCGATGGTCGCGCCGTACAGGCCCATGGCGGTGCCGCGCTCGCGGCCCGGCGGGAACTCCTGGGCGACCAGGGCGAGCGAGACGGCGAACATCACCGCTCCGCCGACACCCTGGACGGCCCGGGAGACGTTGAGGAAGGTCGGGTTCGGCGCCAGTGCGCAGAGCAGCGAGGCGCCGGAGAAGATCACCAGGCCGGCGGCGAAGGCCCGGCGGCGGCCGAGCCGGTCGGCGAGCGAACCGGCGGTCAGCACCAGCGCGGCCAGGGAGAGCGCGTAGGCGTCGAACACCCACTGGAGGTCGGTGAAGCTGGCACCGAGGTCCTTGCGGATCGACGGCAGGGCGACGTTGACCACCGTGATGTCGAGCAGGAGCATGAACGTCGCGACAGAAACGGCGACGAGGGTCCACCACTTGCGTTGCACGGCAGCCGGTCTCCTGGGCCTGTCGACCGCGGCTCGGTCGGGAGGGCACCGACGCTATGCAACGCGGTGGTGCAAACCGGGGGAAACGCGGCCGATCGGGGGTGTTTAGGCCCTGTCCGGCGGAGTCCGGCCCGGAACGCCGCCGTGGCCCACCCGAGTTGCGGTGTCAGGCGTTGCGTGGGGCCGGACCGTCCGTCGCCTGCGCCTGCTCGTACGCGTCCCTGATGCGGGACGGGATGCGGCCGCGATCGTTGACCGTGATGCCGTGCTCGCGGGCCCAGGCGTGCAGCGCCTCGCGCTCGGGATCCGCGGTGTCCGGCCCAGGAGCGTCCGCCGTCGAGCCGCTGCCCAGCGCGCCCGGTACGCCCGGTACGACCGGAGTGCCCGGAGCGTCGATTCCGTCGTTCATGATCGGGACCCTACCCCGCCGCCGCGTCCACCTGCCGGGGGACGCGGCACCGGAGGCGCGGCACCGGGGACGACCGGCGGGTTCGACGACGGGTGCGGGAGTTTTCCCACGGAGGGCGGCCGAAGGCTGGTAGGTGTAGAGCCTCAGGGCCGGTCGTACTCGTCTGGGGGGTGGGTGTAGTGGCCCGGGTGGTGTGTGTCCACGGGATGGGGCAGCAGGTGCAGGGGGAGGACCGGCTGCGGTCGGTCTGGTGGCCTGCGCTGAGCGACGGGCTGCGCCGGGCCGGCGCCGAGGGCCTGGTGGCCGAGGCGGACGTGGCGGTGGGGTTCTACGGCGACCTGTTCCGCCCGCCAGGGCAGATGCTGGCCACGGGGGACCTTCCGTACACGGCCCGGGACGTCGAGGACGGGTTCGAGCGCGAGCTGCTGGCGACGTGGTGGCGGTCGGCGGCGGAAGCGGACCCCGAGGTGGTGCCGCCGGATGCGGGCGACACTCTGGTGGCGACGCCGCAGTCGGTACAGGCCGCACTGCGCGCGCTCTCCGGATCGCAGTTCTTCGCGAACGTGGCGCTGCGGTACGTGGTTGCGGACCTGAAGCAGGTCCGCGCCTACCTGACGGAGCAGCGGACGCGCGAGCAGGTGCGTGCCCGGGTGACCGCACGGATCCGCCCGGAGACCCGGGTGGTGGTGGCGCACTCGCTGGGCTCGGTGGTGGCGTACGAGGCGCTGTGCGCGCTGCCCGGACACGGGGTGCGGGCCCTGGTGACGATCGGCTCGCCGCTGGGGATCCGCAACCTCGTCGTCGACCGGCTCCAGCCGTCCCCGACCGGGACGGGCAGGGAACGACGCGGCGCGTGGCCGGGCGGGGACGGGCTGACGTGGACGAACCTCGCGGCCTCGGGTGACGTGGTGGCCCTGGTGAAGGACCTGCGCCCGTTGTTCGGCGAGCGGCTGCGTTCGGCAACGCTGTCCAACGGCGTGCACGCGCACGACGCGACCTCGTACCTGACCGACGCACTGTGCGGGAAGGCGATCGCCGAGGGCCTCGCTTGAACGGGGCGGACGACCCGACGGACGCACCACGCCGGTACCTGATCGCCGCGGCGGTGGCCGGCTATCCCAAGAACCGGGAGTGGGACCGGCCGGGACTGCTGGAGGCCCGTGACCGGATCGTGCGTGTCTTCACCGGCCGGCTCGGCTACCGGTTCCACGACGCCGTCGCCCTCAACCCCACCAAGGACCAGCTGACTGATGCCCTGCACGCGTTCTGCATCTCACCGGAACGCCGCGAGAACGATCAGCTGGCCGTGTACCTCTCCTGCCACGGCGAGGTGCTCGACGACGGGGGCGAGCACGTCCTGCTCACCAGCGACACCGATCCGGCCGACCTCGCCTACACCGCCCTGCCCACCGCCGAGTTGTGCCGGGCGATGCTGCACGGAACACGCATCCGCCGGGTCCTCCTGCTGCTGGACGCCTGTTACGCGGGACACGGCGGCAACCAGCTGACCTCCGCCGCACTGGAACGGCTGGGGGCGACCTGGGGGCGGACCTCCGGGGCGGGGCTGGTGATCCTCTCCTCCGCGCAGCCGCACCAGCAGGCCAAGGCGGGCCTGTTCCCCCAGTTGCTGGAGGCTGCGGTGGCCGGTCGTCCCGTGGCGGGCCACGGCCCGCCCACCCTGCCGCTGCACGCCGTCGTCCAGCACATCAACACCTCGCCCGACCGGCCGGCCCACCAGCGCGTCGGCCTGGCCATGGTGGGTCTCGACGGGGAGCCGCCCTCCTTCCTCCCCAATCCGCGCCACGACGCCCGGCTCACCGAGGTCGACCTCGCCCTCCAACAGGCTGCGGCCTTCGCCGAACAGGACCGCCTGCGGGACACCGAGTTCACCTCCAGGCTGGTGGTACGCGCCATGGCCTACCAGAACCACCAGAGCGACGGCGAGGGCCCGGCCTGGTGGTTCAGCGGCCGCCACACCGCACTCCGGGACCTCGCCACCTGGCTCGACGGGCCCGCCGAAACCGACGGAACGGCGTGCCGGGTGGTCACCGCCGCGCCCGGCTCGGGGAAGACGGCCGTCCTCGGCCTGATCGCCGTTCTCACCCACCCCGACCGTCGCCGTACCGTCCCCTTCCACGGCCTCGGACTGCCCGAGGGCCTGCTCCGCACGACGACCCTCGATGTCGTCGTCTACGCGCAGCGCCTCAGCGACACGGACGTCCTCCGTGCCGTCGGGGCCGCCGCCCGCGTGCGGGCCGAGACCGTCGGCGAGCTCCTCGACGCCCTCGGCCGGCGTCCGTGGCCACTGACCGTTCTCGTCGATGCGCTGGACGAGGCGGCCACCCCCGAAACCCTCTGCACCACCATCCTGCGCCCCCTGATCGAACATGCCCAGGGCCGCATCCGCCTTCTCCTCGGCACACGCCCCAACCTGCTGCCCCGGCTGGGCGTCCGGCCCGAGCAGGTCGTCAACCTCGACGACGACCGCTACGCCGATCCCGAAGCGATCACCGCCTATGCCGCCCGCACGCTCCTCGAAGCGAGCCGAACCTCCCCCTACCGCCGGCACCCCCAGGCCCTGCAGCCCGTCGCGGAGGCCGTCGCCCGCGCGGCGGGCAACTCCTTCCTCATCGCCCGCATCGCCGCAGGCACCCTGGCTGCGGCCGAGGCCGTCGTCCCCGACCCCGACGACCCGGCGTGGCAGGCGACCCTGCCCCGTCACGCCGGTGACGCCATGCGCGAGGACCTCCAGCAGCGCCTCGGTCCGCACGCGCAGCGTGCCACCGACCTCCTGCGTCCCCTCGCCTTCGTCCACGGCCAGGGACTCCCCTGGGAAGACATCTGGGCACCCCTCGCGACGGAGATCTCCGGGCGCGTCCACACCGACGACGACCTCCTGTGGCTACGCCGCACCGCCGGCTCCTACGTGGTCGAGTCCACCGAGAACGGCCGCTCCGCCTACCGTCTCTACCACCAGGCCATGGCCGATCACCTGCGTGATGACACCGCCGACGCCGTGGCGGTCCACGCCGCGTACACCCGTACCCTCACGAGCCGCGTCCCGTACCGCGCGGACGCCGGCCGCGACTGGAGCCGCGCCCACCCCTACGCCCTGGACCACCTGGCCGACCACGCCACCCGGGCGGGACAACTCGACGCCCTGCTCGGCGACATCGACTACCTCGTCCACGCCAACCCCCGCAGTCTCACCCCTCACCTCCACCACACCGAGGACGCGTCCTCGCGCCTCACCGCCGCCGTCTACCGCACCAGCCTCAACCTCCACCACGCGGCCGCGCCCGTGATGCGCCGTCAGATCCTGGCGCTGGACGCCGCCCGCGCCGGCGCCCACGACCTCTACCAGTGCCTGAGCCGCGGCATCCCGCCCGGTCACTGGGCACCTGTGTGGGCCACCGGCAGCACCTTCAGCCCCGCTCTGCGCGACACGCTCACCGACCACGGCAGATCCGTCGGCGCGGTGGCGTGCACGACACTCGACGGCGCGCCGGTCGCGGTGGCCGGAAAGTCCGATGCCATGGTCCGGATCTGGGACCTGCGCACCGGCCACCCTCTCGGCCGGCCCCTCACTGGCCATGCCGGTTACGTGAGTTCGGTGGCGTGCACGGCTCTGGACGGTGTCCCGGTGGCCGTCACCGGCGGCGAGGACGGCACGGTCCGGATCTGGGACCTGCGGAGGGGCCGCCCTCTCGGCCGGCCCCTCACTGGCCATGTCGGTTACGTGAGTTCGGTGGCGTGCACGGCTCTGGACGGTGTCCCGGTGGCCGTCACCGGTGGTGAGGACAGCGTCGTCCGGGTCTGGGACCTGCGTACCGGTGGGCCGCTCGGCCGGCCGCTCCTCGGCCACACCGACGTGGTGCGCGCGGTGGCGTGCACGGCTCTGGACGGTGTCCCGGTGGCCGTCACCGGTGGTGAGGACAGCGTCGTCCGGGTCTGGGACCTGCGTACCGGTGAGCCGCTCGGCCGGCCGCTCCTCGGCCACACCGACGTGGTGCGCGCGGTGGCGTGCACTACTCTCGACGGCGCCCCGGTGGCCGTCACCGGCAGCAACGACAGCACCGTCCGGGTCTGGGACCTGCGCACCGGCCGGCCCCTCGGCCGGCCCCTCACCGGCCACACCGGCTACGTGAGTTCGGTGGCGTGCACCAGCTTCGACGACAACCCGGTCGCCCTCACCGGCAGCAACGACAACACCGTCCGGGTCTGGGACCTGCGTACCGGCGAGCCGCTCGGCCGGCCCCTCACCGGCCACACCGGAGCCGTGCGCGCGGTGGCGTGCACCACCCTCGACGGCGCCCCGGTGTCCGTCACCGGCAGCTGGGACGGCACGCTGCGGATGTGGGACCTGCGCACCCGGCGCCTCGGCCGGCCCCTCACCGGTCACACCGGCTACGTGCGCGCGGTCGCGTGCACCACCCTCGACGGCGCCCCCGGGTCCGCCACCGACAGCAACGGGAACACGGTTCCGGTCGCCGTCACCGGTAGCAACGACAGCACGGTGCGGATGTGGACCCTGCGCACCGGTGAGCCGCTCGGCCGGCCCCTCACCGGCCACACCGGAGCCGTGCGCGCGGTGGCGTGCACCACCCTCGACGGCGCCCCGGTCGCGGTCACCGGCAGCGAGGACGACACCGTGCGGATCTGGGACCTGCGCACCGGCCGGCCCCTCGGCCAAGCCCTCACCGGCCACACCGGCGTACGAGCAGTCGCCTGTACGACCCTCGACGGTACCCCGGTCGCCGTCACCGGCAGCAAGGACGCCATGGCGCGGATCTGGAGCCTGCGCACCGGGCGGCGGATCGCCGAGCCCCTGGCCGGTCACGCCGAGGCCGTGCGCGCGGTGGCGTGCGCCTCGCTCGACGGTGCCCCAGTGGCCGTCACCGGCAGCGACGACAGCACCGTGCGGATCTGGGACCTGCGCGCCGGCCGGCCCCTCGGCCAACCCCTCACCGGCCACACCCGCGCGGTGAGTGCAGTGGCGTGCGCGATCCTCGACGACGTCCCGGTGGCCGTCACCGGCAGCGACGACAGCACCGTCCGGGTCTGGGACCTGCGCACTGGTGAGCCGCTCGGCCGGCCGCTCACCGGCCACACCGGCGCCGTGCGCGCGGTGGCGTGCACCACCCTCGACGGCACCCCCGTGGCCGTCACCGGCAGCCGGGACGGAACGGCCCGGATCTGGGACCTCCGTTCCCGCACCGTGACGGCGTCCCTGGCAGTCAGCAGTCCACGCACCGCCGTCTTCACCCCTGCCGGCGACCTCATGGTGGGATTCCACCGCGACATTGCCCTGTTTCGCCGCAAGGCTCCCTTTAGCATGCGCGATTCATTATCAAGATCTGTGGATTCGCCGAATTGGTGACTACTGGCGGTCGCGCCGGCGGGCCCAGGTTTCGCGTGTGATCGCGTATTCGACGTCGCCGTGCTCGGCCCCCTCGATGGGCTCATCCCACCCCTCGAAGAAGGTGCGGATCAAGGACAAGCCGGCCTTCTCCATGACCCGCCTCGACGCGGTGTTGACCGTCATCGTGGTGGCCACGATCCGGTCCATCTCCAGCTCGGTGAACGCGTGGTTCACCAGTGCCCGCACGCCTTCGGTGGCATACCCCGGACCCAGACGGACGGCAGTATCCGGTAGCCCAGCTCCGTTCCGCCGTTCAGGCCGACACTGGTCGCGGGCCGCAGCGAGAGCCACCCCAAGAACGCCCCGGATGACTTCTCTGTCGCGGCGAAGCATCCCTGGCCGCTGGGGAGTTCGTCGTACTCGCGGTCGAACCTCCCAGCAGGAGCGCCATCCGCCCGCACGGCCGCAGGGTCGCACCGAATCGCAGAGGTCGGACCTGGTCGCCCAGGCGGTGTGAAGGCGTCGGTGTGCTCCCGTCCCTGTTCGGGACGCCAGGCCCGGGGCGGCCCCCCCGACGCCGCCCCGTTCGGTCCAGCCTGCCGTACGGAACGCGGGCGGGGATTGTAGGAATGCGCAGTACCGGTTCGGTCAGCCGGCGTGCCCCCGTTCCACGGCCTCGATCGCGGTGGTCACCCGCCCGGTCAGGCGGTCCGTCGGCTCGGGCACCTGGGCGGCCCGGCGGGAGGCGAAGAACCGGCTCGGCGAGCAGCCCACCATGGCGCGGAAGGAGTGGGTGAGGTGGGCCTGGTCGTAGAAGCCGCAGTGGACGGCAATCCTGGCGCCGCCCCATCCGGGCCGCCGCTCGTTGGCCAGCAGCGCGTGCTGGAGCCGGAGGATGTCGGCCGCCTGCTTCGGTGCGAGGCCGAGGTGTTCGCGGAAGCGCTGTTCCAGCCGGCGACGGCTCCAGCCGGTGCCGTCCACCAGCGCCCGTACCGACGTCCGGCCGTGCGAGGCGCGCAACTGCTCCCAGGCCCAGGCCGCGGACGGGTCCCACACACGGCCGGCGGCGAACCGCGCGTCGAAGTGGGCGTCGAGCAGGGCGAATCGCGCCCTCCAGCTCGGCGCGTCGTGCAGCCTCTCGGTGAACTCCCGGCCGGCGCGGCCGGGGAAGACGGCGGTGGCGTCGGTCCACCGGCCGTCCAGGTCTCCGAGCGCAGGGCCGAGGATCCGGTACGCACCCTGTGGGGTGAGCGAGACCGCCAGGCCGTGCAGCCGACCGCCGTGCTCGGCGATCGTGGCGGTCCGCCGCATCCCGGCGAGGACCGAACCGAACGAAGCGGTGTCCGCCGTGGCGACCGCGTCGGTGAGCCGGATCGACCCCTCGAACCCGATCGTCAACGTCACCACGTCGGTGGGTACCTCCAGCCGGCGCCGGGCCCGGTCCGACGCCAACCGGTACCCCCGGTACCCGAGGACGTGTTCCCGCAGGCGCGGCCGGGGCGCGCCGTACGCCATCTCACACTCGCCGTCGACCAGGACCGTCGGCCCGCCCGAGCGTTCCACTGTCACTTCCCCTCCACGGTGCTTTGACGTGTCCACGATGTCATGTGTTCGCGAGGGCAGCGCTGTTCGGTCCACGGGAACGAGGCGGGACTGGGCGGCGGTCGGCACGGGCCGGCGGGCCGTCCCCCCATGAAGCACTGCTGCGGCCCATCCGACGGTGAGGAGGTGTGACCGATCACCGACTCCGACCGCGGGCCGACGGCCGGGGCCGCACGAGCCGCGAAGGGGCGGCGGATCGTCCTCGGCTCCGACCGGTCGCCGCCGGGGCGCAGGCACGTGCTGGGCGCAGGCACGTGCTGGGCACGGGCACGTGCTGGGCGACGGTGCTCACCGACGGTCGGTTCTTGGCGTGATGGACGTGGTCCCGGGCCGGCCCGTCGGGCGGTGCCGGGTGCCGGGTGCGGGGTGGCGGGTGCGGGGCTGCGTCGGTGGTTGCGCTCGACTGCGTGTGCCGCCTGCCGTCGGCCGCTCAGCCGGTGGGGAGTGCGGCGAGCGTCTCCCAGAACAGCCGTTCGTAGGCCTGGAGAAGGGTGCCGTACTCGCGTGCGGCGGCGAGTTCGGCGGAGCTCAGGGCGTCCGGGGCGAGGGCGGCAGCGGCCTGCTGTTCCAGGGCGGTGGCGGGCTGGGCGAAGAAGTCGAAGAAGGCGCAGGCCTCGTCGTCGAACCCGCAATGGCGGCGCAGCCCTTCGGCGATGGTGGCACAGTAGCCGCCCCAGGCTGCGAAGTTGGCGACCAGTGCGGCCGCCGTGGCGGTCGGCAGGCCGTTGAGCGCGAGCCAGGCCAGGTAGGCGGGGTAGGCCTGGCAGCCGGGCAAGGGCGGGTGGTGGGGGAGGGGTGGCTGGTCGGACGGGGATGGGTGGTCGGACAGGGGCGGGTGATCGGCGGTCCGGTCCAGGACGGTTCCGCAGGCGGCGGCGAGTGCAGGCAGCGTGCGCAGGGCGGCGCTCTCGCCCTCGGCGAGTGTGGCGAACCAGGCGCCGAGGGGGCGGTCGGCGCAGCGGGTGGCGAGCAGGAGCAGGCTGCGGCGGTCGGAGGTGATGATCCGCTGTTGCTGGGCGGCCAGTTCGCCGAGCGCACCGAGCGGCGCGCGGCCGGCCGCGACGGCCGCGACCAGCGCGGGAGTCGCATCTCCCGGCCCCAACTCTGCTCTCAGATCTCGCAGTTGTGCATCGACTTGCTGGTTCACGCTGCTGGCTCCTCCGCTTGGGACCGGCCCTCGGTGCCATTCCTATCGCGGGGGAGCCCCCGCCGGTCCCGGGACGCGCCGCAGTGGAGTGCGGCGTTGGAGTGCGGCGTTGGAGTGCCGGCGGTGCGTCCGGGTGGGGCGGCGGATCCGGGCCGGTGGCTGGTCCCGTGCCTGCGCCGTCGCCAGTGCCGGCCGCCGTCCCGCGTGTGTCGGCGTGAGGCCGAGCGGGGTGGAGCAGGGTGGAGCGGGGTGTCAGCGTGCGTAGCGGGCGAGCAGGAGGTCGACGCCCGAGGTGATCAGGCGGGCGAGTTCGGCGTCGTCGAACGTGGTGTCGGGGGCGAAGGTGGCCGTCAGCTGGGGGACGCCGATGGTGGTGGCCACGAGTTGCTGGACGGCGAGTGCCGGTTCGGGGGCGTCCAGGACGCCGAGCTGGTCCAGCTCGGTGAAGGCCTCGGTCAGCGGGCCGTTGATCATGTCGTAGCTGACCCGGTACCAGAGCTGGCCCAGCTGCGGGAAGCGCTCCGTCTCGCCGATGACCAGCCGGCGCAGCGACATGATGTCCGGGCGCAGGAGGATGCGGGCCCATGCGGTGGTGACGTCGACCAGTGCCGTCCGCAGGTTGGTGGCCTCGACGATGGTGGCGGTGCAGGATTCGAGCCCGGCGTACGTCTGGGGCAGGATGCCGCCGATGACGGCCAGGAACAGGCGTTCCTTGCTGCCGAAGTGCTTGTAGATGGTCGCCTTGGAGACTCCGGAGCGGCTGGTGATCGCGTCCATGGAGGCGGCCGAGTAGCCCTCGGCGAGGAATTCGGTGAGTGCCGAGTCGATGATGGCCCGGCGCTTCCGCTGGGCCGAGTCGGTGGGGTCGGGGATGATCGGGATGCCGAATTCATCCGTCGCGTCAGCCGTGCCTGCCGTGCCTGCCGTGTCGACGCCCATGGTGGTGTCCTCTTGCGTTCTGGTCCGGGGGAGACCTGGTTCCGGGGAGGACCCGGCCTCGGGGCGGGTCCGGTCCGGGGGCCGGCGCCGGGTGCCGACCCCGGGGGTGGGGAAGGGGTGGGTCCCGGGACGGGGGTTTCTCGGGGGTTTCTCAGTATATGAACTGAACGGTTTGGTTCGCAAAGGTGGCAAATCCGGACGTGTCAGCGGAACGGGCCGGGTCGGGCCGGCAGGAGGGGCTCACAGGGGGAGCCGCCCCATCAGGCCGCGGCTGAAGTCCTGCTGGGCCTGGTACAGCTCGGCGGCGGTGTTCATCACGAAGGGCCCGCTGCGGGCGACGGGCTCACCGATCGGCTCACCGGCCAGGACCAGGACCTCGGCCGCCCCGCCCCGGGCCTCGACCGTGAACCGCTCGCCGTCCTGCGCGAGCACCGCGAGGTGGCCGTCGGGGAGCTGCGCGTCGGGGGTGGCGGCCTCGCCGGACATCACGTACAGCATGGCGTTGTGCCCGGCCGGCGCGGTGAAGTCGGCCCGGGCGCCGGGTGCGAGGCGGGCGTGCACCACCAGGACCGGCGTGTGGGTCGTGAACGGGCCGGTGGCGCCGTGGGTGCTGCCGGCGATGACCGTGAGCTCGGCGCCGTCCTCCGTGGTGACGACGGGGAGGTCGCCGGCCTCGGCGTTCTGGCTGCGCGGCGGGACGGCCTTGAGCCGGGCCGGCAGGTTGACCCAGATCTGGAGCATGTGCTGGAGGCCGCCCTCGGCGAGGAACTCCTCGGTGGGCAGGGCCTCGTGGACGATTCCGGAACCCGCGGTGAGCCACTGCACGCCACCGCCCCGGACGACCGCGTGGTGGCCGCGGGAGTCGGCGTTCGCGATGTCGCCGGCGATGACGTACTGGATCGTCTCGAAGCCGCGGTGCGGGTGCGGGGGAGCGCCCTTGGCCTCGCCCGGCGCGAGCTCGACCGGGCCGACCTGGTCGACCATCAGGAAGGGGTCGAGGAACGGCAGCTCGGCGGTGGGGAAGGGCCGGCGGACGGGGAAGCCGGCGCCCTCGTAGGTGTGGACGGGGCGGACGACGCGGACGGTGGACCGCATGGCAGTGGCCGGGCCGGCCTGGGCGGCGACCGGGTGCGTGGCGGCCGGGGCGGTGGTGGCGGCGGTCGTGGTGCCGGTCGTGGTGGCGCTCGGAGTGGTCATGGTTCGAATGAACTACACGATTCAGTTCACTGTCAAGACTGAACCGTTCGGTTGACACGATGAACTGACCGGTTTAGTTTTCTCGGTGTCGAAGCCGCCCGGTTCACCGGACGGTCCGACAACTCCCTTGCCGAACACCGCATCACGCTTCTCAAGGAGTCCCACCATGGCCACCGCCAAGATCCTCGCCATCTCCGGTTCGCTGCGCTCCGACTCGCACAACACCCGGCTGCTGCACGCCGCCCGGAAGTTCAACCCCGGCGGTCAGGACATCGAGATCTACGACGGCCTGCGCGACATCCCCGCGTACGACCAGGACCTCGACACCCCCGAGAAGCGGCCGGCCATCGTCAACGACCTGCGCCGCCGCGTCCAGGCCGCCGACGGCCTGCTCATCGCCACGCCGGAGTTCAACTACTCCATCCCCGGCGTCCTCAAGAACGCCCTCGACTGGCTGAGCACCGACTGGACCAAGACCGAGGGCCTGCCGCTGCACCGCAAGCCCACCGCGATCCTGGGCGCCGCCCCGACCAACTTCGGCAGCGTTCGCGCCCAGCTGGCGCTGCGCCAGGTCTTCGTCTGGACCGACAGCGACGTCGTGGTGAAGCCCGAGGTCATCGTCTTCCGCTCGCACGAGCGCTTCGACGGGGAGGGCAACCTCACGGACGAGATCACCATCGGACTGCTCCAGGACCTGCTGAAGGCGCTTCAGACCAAGATCGACGCCGCCGCCGCGCGCTGACCCCCGTCCCGCCCGTCCCGCCCTGCCTCCCAGCCTCCCAGCCGCCCTCGTCGAAGGAGCGTCCGCCATGGCCACCACGGTCACCGCGACCACGGTCACGGACAAGCCGGTCACCGCGACCCCGGCCACCGCCACACCGGTCACCGTCACCTACCTCGGCACCGCCACCGTCCTGCTGCGGATCGGCGACCTGACGATCCTCACCGACCCGGCCCTCGACCAGGAACCCGGCGAGTACCCCGCCGCCCGCCCGCTGCGCCGCACCGCCGGGGCGGTGCTCGGCCCCGGGCAGCTGCCGCCCGTCGACCTCGTCCTGCTCTCCCACGACCAGCACGCCGACAACCTCGACCGCGCAGGCCGGGAGGTGGCCGCGCGGGCGGGTGCGGTGCTCACCACCCCGGAGGCCGCCGCCCGGCTGGGCGGCAGGGCGACCGGCCTCGGCCCCTGGGAGAGCGTCAGGACGACCGTCGGCGCGACCACCGTCACGGTGACCGCGACCCCGGCCCGGCACGGCCCGGCCGGCACCGAGTCGGTCACCGGCCCGGTCACCGGGTTCGTGGTGGAGTACGAGGGCGGCACGCTCTACTTCTCGGGCGACACCACCCGTCATGCCGCGCTGGACGAGATCGCCGAACGCTTCGCCGTCGACACGGCCTTCCTGCACCTCGGCGACGCGCACTTCCCGAGCACCGGGGAGCTCGCCTTCTCGCTGAGCGCGGCCGAGGGCGCCGAACTGGCCCGCACGCTCGGCGCCCGCCAGGTGGTCCCGCTGCACTTCGAGTCGTGGGAGCACTTCGTCGAGGACCCGGCCCGCATCACCGAGGCCTTCGCCGCCCCCGACCTGGTCGGCCGCCTCCGCCGGCTGCCGCCGGGCACTCCCGAAACCCTCTGACCGCCCCGCACGCCCTCCCACCACGGAGTCCCCATGCCATCCGCACGCCCCCCGCTCCCTCCGTTCACCGCGGAGACCGCCGCCGCCAAGGTCCAGGCGGCCGAGGACGCCTGGAACACCCGCGACCCGCAGCGCGTGGCCCTCGCCTACACACCCGACTCGGTCTGGCGCAACCGCGACCGGTTCGTCAACGGGCGCGAGGAGATCACCGCGTTCCTCACCGACAAGTGGGCCAGGGAGCACGAGTACGCGCTGCGCAAGCAGCTCTGGTCCTTCACCGGCGACCGCATCGCCGTCCGCTTCCAGTACGAGTGGCACGACGACGAGGGCCAGTGGTGGCGCAGCCACGGCAACGAACTGTGGGAGTTCGCCCCCGACGGCCTGATGCGGCGCCGCGAGGCGAGCATCAACGACGTCCCCATCACCGAGGCCGAGCGCACCATCCACGGGCCGCGCGGGGACGACGAGCGCTGACTCCCCGGCGAACGCCGGGCGCGCACGGGCGCGCACGGGTGCGCTCCCGCGGCGGCAGCCCGGCGGGCCTGGTCACGATGGCGCCGCCACCGTCAACACCACGCCCGCACCTGTCACTACCAGCGACGAGCCACCCGCACCGGATGAGGCTGCTGGCGGTTCGCTCGGCGGACCCCCGGGATCGCAGGGCCCGGGCTGTATCAGCGTCAGGCCTTGCGGATCCGGTCGCCGATCTCCGGCCTCGCCTCGAACCCCGCCGCCTTGTAGGTGGCGACGCCACCGACGTTGGAGCTCGGTGTGCACACACGAACGCTCGACGAGCCCATCTCCCGGAGCGCGGCCGCCCCGGCGACGGTGATTGCCCGGCCGTACCCGCGACCGCGGTGGTCCTCGTGGACGCCCATCGGCTCGACCAGTCCCGGCTTCCCCGGGCCGGCCGACCAGACCGTCACCACCGCCGCCGGGCTGCCCTGGTCGTCGTAGGCGCCCAGGCAGCGGGCGTCGGCATAGAACGGCCCCGCCGACATCGCATGCCAGTACTCGCGGGTAGGCCGCGAGGTGTTGAACGCCGACCGCAGAACGTCGGCGAAGTCCTGCGCCTGCTCCGGGCCGATCGCCTTGATCCGCACGCCTGGGTCCTCCACCGCTTCTGCGAGGTCGCGGAAGAGCGGCGTCCACGGCTCGTCGACGCCCCAGCCCTCCTCGGCCAGCAGGTCGTGAAGCAGCAGGCCCAGCGGCGCCTCGATGCACACCGCTCCTTCCGGCAGTACGCCGCGCTCAGGCAGCGAAAAGTCCTCGACAAGCCGCCGCGCCAAGTCCTCGTCCTGGAACGCGTCGGGAGCGACCGTCACCCGCAACAGCGTCGGCGAGTCCAGCATCCCGACGGCGAGGATCCGTCTGCTCCGGCTCCAGGTCCGAACCACCGCGGCCGTCTCAGCCGTTCCGAATCGATGGTTCCAGCCGATGTCCCCCGGATGCAGCTGCATCGGCGCTCCGTCGTACTGCCACTCGCGCAGCGCGCCCATGGCCTCGCGCACCCCGCCTGAAGTCGGCGTTCCCAGCACAATGGTCATAGCCGGGATCTGACACTCCCTCCCGGAGGTCTGCAACCTATTAACCGCTCACAGGTAGCTCTCCTGGTGCGGCGCAATGGAGCCTCGTCTCTCCGGCCACCCCGCTCGTACCAACAACGAACTACGGCTGCCGTAATAGGACCGCGTCCGGTCCGTCCATCGGCGCCGATGCCGCGGCCCGGGTTGAGGCTGCGCCTCCCGATGACGGATCCGCGAAGCGGAGCCCCGCCGTGTAGCTCGCGGGCGTCGTGTCGTAGCGCGTGGCCAGGCCGCCCTGTCACGCCCACGCCGGCGGACGTGACCACCTCGTCGACGCAACACTCCATCGTGTGGCGCTCCTTGTACTGCCCGGCGTCGCGGCTCACCGGCCGGCCGCCGTTCCTTCCACGCTGCCTGCGGTTCGCGGTCTGTCGCGGGCGGCGACGTGAAGTTCCCGAGCGGACTTGCCCTTTGGGTGTCGGAGTGGAATGCGGATGCCGATGCAGCCCTCGTCCGCGAGGGTGGGCAGGCCGTCGGTCGCCTGTCCAGGAAGGGAAGGGCGTGGACGCGAGTGGCGGCCGTGTGCGGGGTGGGGCCGGGTTCGACGTCGGATACCCAACGGCGGCGCTTCGTCCGGCTCGGACCGGGAACTGGAGTTTCCGCCGAAAGCCTTGTGCTTCTGGCCGAACGACAGGCCGTCGTCGCTCTCTCGGGCACCCGCGAGGCGGTCCGACTCGATCGGCGTGCCGTCGAGGATCCCGTGTGCGTCCGCCGTCGCACTGACATTGACTCAGGACAACTCTGGCACGCGGGTGTTGGCCGCTCACCTGCCGCTCTGATGCGAGCCGTGGAACGTTATATCCGATGGAACAGGATTCGACGTGATGAAAAGTGCCGTTCTTGTGCTTTCAGCCCAGGAATGAATTCTCCATGTGGCTGATACGTTTTCGCACCAACGAACTCCAGTACGAGGGAGCACTGCTGTGCGTATTCTTTTCGCCGCCCCCGCCTCGGTCGGCCACATATTCCCGCTGGTGCCTGCCGCGCAGGCCCTGCGGGCGGCCGGCCACGACGTCCTGTTCGCGGGGCAGACCCCGATCGAGCAGCTCCGGAGCACCGGGCTGCCCGCCGTCGACGTGGGCGACGGGACGGACGTCCGCGCAGCGTTCGCCCGGGTCCTCCCGGACGTCAACTTCGCGGACGACGAGCGGCCGGACGACGAGACGATGGCGCTGGCCGCGCGGGGGTTCGCCGAGCACGGCCGGGTGACCATCGAGGGACTGCTGGCCGTGGCGGCCAGTTGGCGGCCGGACGTCCTGGTGCACGCCCCGTTCCAGCCGGCCGCACCGCTGGTGGCCGGCAAGCTCGGCATCCCCGCGGTGGTGCACAACTTCGGTGTGTCGACCGGCGGGATGCCCGGCCTCCTGGCGGGTCTGCTCGCGGACGAGTACCGGGCGCACGGCCTGGAGGGTCCCGCCGAGTCCACCGTCCTGGACGTCGTTCCGGCCTCGCTCGGCGGGGACGGCGGCGGCTGGCGCGTCCAGTACGTGCCGTTCAACGGCGGCGGGACGGTCCCGGCGGACCTGATCGGGCGCGGCACGCGGCGGCGGATCGCGGTGACGCTGGGCACCGTGGTCACGGAGTGGGAGGGGGTCGCACCCGTCAAGCGCCTGCTGGAGCAGGCGGGCGGCCTCGACGCGGAGATCCTGCTCGCGGTCGGCGACACGGACCTGGCGCCGCTGGGCGAGCTACCGGCCAACGTCCGGCCGCTGCCGTGGGTGCCCCTCGCCCAACTGCTGGACGCCTGTGACGCGGTGGTGCACCACGGTGGCTCCGGCACCATGATGACCGCTGCCGCACTGGGCGTTCCGCAGCTGATCCTTCCTCAGGGCGCGGACCACTTCATCAACGTCGCCGCCGCCGAGGCGTACGGCTTCGCACTGCGGTCGGCGGCGGACACCGTGGACGCGGGCCTGCTCGACCGGCTGCTCACCGACGAGGCGCTGCGGAAGTCGGCGGGCGCCATGCGGGCGGAGAACGCGGCCATGCCGTCCCCGGCCGAGCTCGTCGCGAACTTCGAGTCGCTGCTCGCCTGATCTGCCGGCTGCAGGGCCTCACGCGGTGCTTCCTCGGCACGTGGGCGACGGCACGTGACGAGGGCGCGTGACGAGCGTTCGGCCGCGCGAGGTGCCGCAGGCCCGGCGCCGGGAGCCCGCGCCGGGCGGGCGGGAGAGCCCGGCCCCGGGTGAGAGCGTCGCGCTCAACGCCCCGGCCGGGTTCACGGCCGCCTGCGGTTCGGAGCGGGACGCCCTGCTCGAACGGGAGTCGGCGCCCGGCTGTCAGGCGTACCCCGCGAACATGGCCTGGCTCGCGCTCAATGGCGAGCCCTACCCCGTACCCCGTACCCGTACCCGCGCCCGTACCCGGCGGCGACCGTCCTCTCCGTCAGGTCAGCGCCGCCGAGCACGGCCGCCGCAGGTGGACGGCAGCCACCCTCGTGGATGTCCAGCGGAGTGTCGTGACCGGATCCGGTCAACGGTGCATGGAATTTCCGCATCACCGCCGTGATGTCGACGGCCTGTGGCAGGGATCGATCTCCCGCCCCGGAGAGGGCCTACCTGAGGGTGGGCGCCGGTTCGATGGCAACGGCTCATCGCTCCAGGCGTCAGCGCCGTGGAAATGCCGTCGGCGCGTACCCGTCGAAAGCTTTGCGTGATGACCATCGCGTCCTCGACAGTGCGATGTCTCGGTCACCACCAGCCCTGGGCACGAAGCCGTACAGGTGATCGTGACGCGGCGGGGGGCGGCGGCCCGATGGGTGGACGGCGGACATCACGGTCCTTCCCACAGCCCTGGCCGCGGCGAGGGCCCCACGGGGTGGACGGAGCGGACCGACACGGCCGTCCGCAGCCGGGCCGGACGGATCGGCGGCGGCGGTCGGTCGGCGAGCAGCCACCGGTCCAAGCCGGCCACCGGCCCGGAGCCGGCCACCGGCCCGAAACCGGCCACCGGTCCGCGGCGGCCACCGGGCCGTCCGGTCGCCGGCTCCGGACGATGCGCGAGATCCTGGGATCACACCGAGCACCCCGGAACCGAGCAGCGCCCGCCGGCCTGTGACCACCGGGCGAAGGAGCGGGCATGACCCACCAGCCTCCCAGTCCCCAGCGCTGCCTGGTCACCGGCGCCACCGGATACATCGGCGGCCGCCTCGTCCCCGAGCTGCTCGCCGCCGGTCACCCGGTGCGCTGCCTGGTCCGCGACCCCGGCCGGCTGCGCGACCAGCCGTGGCGGGCACAGGTCGAGACCGTCACCGGCGACGTCACCCGCCCCGACACGCTCCCCGCCGCCCTCGAAGGGGTGGACGTCGCCTACTACCTCGTCCACTCGCTGGGCACCGGATCCGGCTTCGAGGAGACCGACCGCGAGGCCGCCCGCGCCTTCGGCGAGGCTGCCGCCGCAGCCGGCGTGTCCCGCATCGTCTACCTGGGCGGGCTGATCCCCGGCGACGTGCCCGAGCAGCAGCTCTCGCCCCACCTGCGCTCGCGCGCCGAGGTCGGCCGCACGCTGCGACGCAGCGGCGTGCCCACCGCCGAGCTGCGCGCCGCGGTGATCATCGGATCCGGCAGCGCGTCGTTCGAGATGCTGCGCTACCTCACCGAGCGACTGCCGGTGATGGTCACCCCGAGCTGGGTGGGGACCAGGATCCAGCCGATCGCCGTCCGGGACGTGCTCCGCTACCTGGTCGGCGCCGCCGGGCTGCCGCCGGAGGTGAACCGGGTCTTCGACCTCGGCGGGCCCGACGTCCTCACCTACCGGGGCATGATGCAGCGCTACGCCCGGACCGCCGGGCTGCGCCGCCGCGTCATCGTCGCGGTGCCGGTGCTCACCCCGCGGCTGTCCAGCCACTGGGTGGGTCTGGTCACTCCGGTGCCGAACGCCATCGCCCGGCCGCTGGTCGAGTCGCTGCGGTACCGGGTGGTGTGCGGCGAGCACGACATCGCCCGGTGGGTGCCCGACCCACCCGGCGGACTGATCGGTTTCGACCGGGCCGTGGAACTCGCCCTGCGCCGGATCCGCGACGCCGAGGTGGTCACCCGCTGGTCCTCGGCCTCCCTGCCCGGCGCGCCCAGTGACCCGCTGCCCACGGACCCCGACTGGGCGGGCGGCAGCCTCTACGAGGACGTCCGGGAGCGTTCCGTGCAGGCCTCCCCGCGCGCCGTCTGGCAGGTCGTGGAGGGAATCGGGGGCGACAACGGCTGGTACTCCTTCCCGCTCGCCTGGGCGCTGCGCGGCTGGCTGGACCGCCTGGTCGGCGGCGTCGGCCTGCGCCGGGGGCGGCGGGACCCGGGACGGCTGCGGGTCGGGGACTCGTTGGACTTCTGGCGCGTCGAGGAGATCGAGCCGGGACGGCTGCTGCGGCTGCGCGCCGAGATGCGGCTGCCGGGCCTGGCCTGGCTGGAGCTGTCGGTCACCCCGGACGGCGACGGCGCCGCCTGCTACCGCCAACGGGCGCTGTTCCACCCGCACGGCCTGGCCGGACACGCCTACTGGTGGTCCGTGGCGCCGTTCCACAGCGTGGTCTTCGGCGGCATGGCCCGCAACATCACCGAGCGGGCCCGCGCGACGGACTGACGACGCGCGGCGCCGGAGGCGGTCACCGCGGTGGTCCCCCAGGGCCCGCCTCCGGTCACCCGGGGGGCGGGTCGCGCGGTGGCACTCGGACGGTGGGCCAGGGGCCTCTGCGGATGATCCGCCGCGGTCGTCGGCCCCGGTAGCCCTGGGCAGCCCCAGCAGCCCCGGCAGCCCCCGGCATCATCGGTTTCCCGTAGGCGTACGACCCGACCGTGACGGGCGCCGGGACGGCGGCCCTGGCCGCGTCAGACCGTCCGGCGCCTCCTCAGTTCGGCGAGCCAGTCACGGAGCTGGCCGTCGTCGTGCAGGTAGGCGGCGTGCCGGCCTGCGGGCAGGTCGATCCCGTGCAGGAGCCCGAGCGCCCACCAGGAGATGTCGTCCCATTCGAGCTCGTCGTCGGCCACCCATCGCGCGGCCCAGCGGTCGGCCTCGTCCCGGGACAGACGGCCCTCGACGAGCGCGACGAAGCACTCCTCGATCTCGTCGAGAGTCGGCCGGCGGCTGGGATCCATGGTCCCGACCGTACACGCAGGGCAGACGTCGGTTGATGTGGCGCCGGACAACCCGGCACGCCTCGGGAGGGGTTCGGAAAACCGAACCGCCGATCCGGGGGCGGGCACGATCGATCGTCGTGCCCGGCCCGGCCAGCATGGAGTCATGGCTGAAACGAGAACGACAGTGATGGCGGAACCCGCCGCCCGTGCGGACGACCTGCACCGGCGGTACGGGCGGGGCGGCGCCGCCGTGCAGGCGCTGCGCGGGGTGTCGGTGGCGTTCGAACGCGGGACCTTCACCGCCGTCATGGGGCCTTCGGGCTCCGGCAAGACCACCCTGCTGCACTGCCTCGCCGGCATGGACCGCCCCACCGGCGGCACCGTCCGCTGGGGTTCGACGGAGGTGTCCCGACTGTCCGAACGCAGGCTGGCCGAACTGCGGCGCAGCCGGGTGGGGTTCGTCTTCCAGGCGTTCAACCTGATGCCCGCGATGACCGTCGCACAGAACGTCGAGCTCCCCGGCCGCCTGGCCGGTGCCCGCCCGGACCGCGCGGCCGTGCGGGAGGCGCTCGCCCGGGTCGGCCTGGCCGGCCGCGAACGGCACCGGCCGGGGGAGCTCTCCGGCGGCCAGCAGCAGCGCGTCGCGATCGCCCGTGCCCTGGTCACCCGCCCCGACGTGATCTTCGCCGACGAACCCACCGGCGCGCTCGACCGCTCCACCGGCCACGAGATCCTCGCCCTGCTGCGAACCGGTGTGGACCGGGACGGGCAGACCTGTGTGATGGTCACCCACGATCCGATGGCGGCCGGGTACGCGGACCGCGTCCTGCTGCTCGCCGACGGGCTGCTGGTCGACGAACTGGTGCGGCCGACGGCGGCGCTGGTCGCCGAGCGGCTGAGCCGGCTGGGCGGGTGACCACGATGACGTCTCCACACCTGCGCCCCGCCGCGGGCGCGCAGACCGCCCCCGGTCGGGGCTCCGGCCCTGGCTCCGGCTCCGGCCTCGGCCTCGGCTTCCGTGCCGCCGGCCGTCCGGTGCCCGCGCTCGTGCTCGGGCAGCTCCGCCGACGACCCGCCGCGTTCGCGGGGCTGGCCGTGGCGCTCTTCCTCGCCGTCGCCACGGTGACCCTCTTCGGCTCGCTGTTCGCCGCCGAGGCCACCGCGCCCGCCGCAGTGCGCAAGGCGCCCGCCGGGCCGGGGCTGATGGTGATCGCGGGCGCGTTCGGCGAGATCGCCGTACTGGTGGCCTTCTTCGTGGTGGTCAACGCGCTCGGCTTCGCGCTGCGCCAGCAGCACCGGGAGCTGGCACTGCTGCGGACCGTCGCCGCCACGCCCCGGCAGGTCCGCCGGCTGGTGCGCGGCCAGGTGGTCGCGACCACGCTGCTGGCGGCCGGGCCCGGCTGGGCGGTCGGCGCGTTCGCCGCGCGCCGCTTCCTCGCCGCCCTCCAGGAGCGCGGGATGGCCGCGCCCGCCGTCCGGGTCCCGGGCACACCGCTGCCGATGCTGGTGGCGCTCGCCGCCGTGCTGCTGGTCGGCCTGGTGGCGACCGCCGTCGCGGCCCGGCGGATCACCCGGATCCCGCCGGCCGCCGCGCTCACCGCCGGTTCCACCGGGCACGGCCGGACCGGCGTCGTGCGGTTGCTGGCCGGCGCCGGAGCCCTGACCGGCGGCGCGCTGCTGCTGCGGCTGGCGGCCACCCGGCCGGCCGACCAGCTCGACAAGGCCGGGCAGGCGGCCATGCTCGCCTCGCTGGTGCTGCTGGCCGCCGTCGCCCTGCTGGGACCGCTCGCGGCCCGGGTCCTGACCACCGTGCTGGGTGCGCCGGTACGGTGGGCGGCCCCCCGAGCGGGCTGGCTGGCCGACGCCAACCTGCGCGGCTACGCGCACCGGCTCTCGGCCGCCGTGGTGCCGGTTGCGCTCCTGACCGGGGTGTCGGGCACGATGTCGATCATGACAAGCACCGCCGGGCAAGCGGCGGCCCGCGCCCTCCCCGGGTCCGCCGCCACCGTGACGTCCGTGACCTCCACGACCGACGTCTGGTTGCGCCAGGCGGAGTTGGCCATGCTGGTCTGCTTCGCCGCCGTCTCCACCGTCAACACCCTGGTCGCCCTGACCGCCGACCGTCGCCGCGAGTTCGCGCTGCTCCGGCTGGTCGGCGCCACCCGGCGCCAGCTGCTGCGGATGCTCACCGCCGAGGCGGTGCTCACCACGGCGGTGGGCGTGCTGCTGGGCGCGGCGGTCGCCGCCGTCGCCTCGGCCGCCTTCAGCACGGCCGTCACCGGCTCCGCCGCGCCGGCCGTCCCGGTGGCCGCCTGCGGCTGGATCGTGGCCGGTGCGGCCGCGCTGACCGTACCCGGCATCCTGGGCACCGGCCTGCGCGCCATCACCGGCCCGGCCGCCGAGCTGGCCGGCGGCGAGCGTGGCTGACCGGGCCCGTGACGCGTCGCGGCGGCCCGCCGGGGTACGGCCGCCCACCGGGGTACGGCTGTCCCCGGGAACCAAGCCGCCCTCCGGGGTACGGCCGCCCTCCGGGGTGCGGCGGTACTTCGCCGTGCGCGGTGGCGAACTGCTCTTCGCCGTCGCGGGCCTGCCGGCCGCCGTCCTGGGCGGCGCCTACGCGCTCGCCGTCCTCTACGCCGGGACGCTGCTCTCGCTCACCGTCCTCGGCCTCCCGTTCGTGGTCGCCGCACTCGCCGGCGCGCGCGGCCTCGGCGGGCTCCACCGCCGACTGGTGGGCCGGCTGCTGGGGGAGCACGTCGAACCCCCACTCCCGGCACCGAGGCCGGACGGCGCGTTCGCCCGCGGCCGCGCCGTCCTGTCGGACCCGGTCGCCTGGCGGTCGCTGCTCTACCTGCTGATCCGCCTGCCGCTCGGACTGCTCGGCTTCGCCGCCGTCGTCGTCCTGCCGCTCGGCTGCGGCTGGCTGCTCGGGTTCCCGCTCTGGGTACGGCTGCTGGAACCGGGTGAGCGGCCCGCCGGCTGGCTGGACGCGGTCGCCGTCCTGCTCGGCCTCGCCGTCCTGGCCGCCGCCCCGCCCGCCAACCGTGCACTTGGCGCGGCCAACCGGAGCCTCGCCCGGCTGCTGCTCGGCCCGGCCCGCGCCCAACAGCGCGTGCGCGCCCTCGAATCCGCCCGCGCGACGCTCCTCGCCGACAACACCGACCGGCTGCGCCGCCTGGAACGCGACCTGCACGACGGCACCCAGGCCCAGCTGGTCGCGCTCGCCATCACCCTCTCGCTGGCCGACGACGCACTCGACCCCGGTGCCGCCCCCGGGGGCCCGGACCTCGCCCGCCTGCGCGCCCTGGTCGACCGCGCCCGCGGCCAGACCGACGACACCATCACCGGACTGCGCCGGGTCACCCGGGGCATCCACCCGGTGGCGCTGGACGGCGGCCTCGGGGAGGCCCTGCCTGGGCTGGCCGGCACCTCACCCGTCCCGGTCGCCGTCCGCGTCGACCTGCGCGAGCGGCCGGACCCGGCGATCGAACAGGCCGTCTACTTCTGTGCGGCCGAGCTGCTCACCAACCTCGCCAAGCACAGCGGCGCGCGGACGGCGGAGCTGTCGGCGACGGCGGCCGACGGCCGGGTCCGGCTCACGGTGCGCGACGACGGCCGCGGCGGGGCGGTGATCGGGGGTCCGGCCCCCGGCGTGGGCGCGTCCGGCGGGACCGGCCTGGCCGGGCTGACCGAGCGGCTCGCCGCGGTGGACGGCGTGCTGCGGGTGGAGAGCCCGGTCGGCGGGCCCACCGTCGTCACCGCCGAACTGCCGAGCCGGATCTGATGGATCGTCAATCGGACTCTCGACCCGATCGTCAACCCGATCGTCAACCAGACCCTCAACCGGATGTCTCGGAGAGGTAGGTGAGCACCGCCTTCACCCGGCGGTTGTCCGTCTCTGTGGCCGGGAGGTCGAACTTGGTGAACACGGCGGCGACGTGCTTCTCCACCGCCCGCTCCGACACCACCAGCCGCGCCGCGATCGAGCGGTTGGAGTGCCCCTGAGCCATCAGCTCCAGCACCTCCCGCTCGCGCGGCGTCAGCCCGTCCACCCGGCTGCGCCGGCCGCCCTGCATCAGCCGGGTCACGACCTCCGGGTCCAGCGCCGTCCCGCCGTCCGCGACCCGGTGCAGCGCGTCCACGAACTCCGACGTCCGGGCCACCCGTTCCTTCAGCAGGTACCCGACTCCCGCCGCACCGCCCGCGAGCAGCCGCGACGCCCAGGCGGTCTCGACGTGCTGCGAGAAGACCAGGATGCCCACCTCGGGTGCGGTCGCCCGGAGTTCGACGGCCGCGCGGATGCCCTCGTCGGTGTGCGTGGGCGGCATCCGGATGTCCACCACTGCGACGTCGGGCCGGTGCCCGGCCACCGCGGCGAGCAGTTCCGGCGCCGTCCCGGTCGCGGCCACCACCTCGCACCCCCGGGCCGCGAGCAGCTCGACCATCCCCTCCCGCAGGATGACGGAGTCCTCGGCCAGTACCACCCGCAGCTGCCTGTCGATCATGAGGCCATTATCAACGAGGACCCGGACGGGCCCGTCCCTTCCGGCACTTCGGCGGGGGAGCGGCACTCCCGGACGGGAACCGGGCAGCCGGGCAGCCGGGCGGCGGGGCCGCGGACGGAGGACGACGGGCCGGAGAAGAGGGCCGAGAAGACGGGCCGGAGAAGAGGGCCGGAGAGGACGGAAGCGGTGCGGCGTCGCGCTCGGGCAGCCGTCCCCGAGGAGGCTCGCGAGGGCTGACCCTGGTGCCGGGAAGAGGCGTCAGGAGAGGATCACCCCATGGCAGATGTGATCTTCTTCGATCTGGACGGCACCCTGGTCGACCACCGAGGCGCGGTCTTCGCAACGATCGGCCGGATCGTCCGGGACGCGCCCGACGCGACGGCTCCACCGGAGGAGCTGGCGGCGTTGTGGTGGACGCTGGAGGCGCGCCACATGCGGGAGTACCTGGCCGGCCGGTGCTCCTTCGCCGAGCACCACCGGCGCAGGCTCCGTTCCTTCCTGCCGGCGCTCGGCGAGCCGGTTCCCGAGGATCCCGGCCTCCTGGACGCCTGGATCGCCGAGCGCTACCTCGCCGTGTTCGAGGAGTCCTGGCGGTGCTACCCCGATGTCCGGCCGTGTCTGGAGGCCCTGAAGCGGCTCGCCCGGGGTCCGCGTCTGGCCGTTCTCACCAACGGGGACCCCGGGCAGCAGCGCGCCAAGCTCGCCCGGTTCGGCCTCCTCGAATACTTCGAAGCCGTGCTGACCCCGTCCGAGCTCGGTGCGTCCAAGCCCGCCGCCTACGCCGCCGCCTGCCGGTGGATGCGGACGGACCCCGCGCAGGCGGTCAACGTGGGCGACATGCTGGAGAGCGATGTGAACGCAGCCGCCCTCGCCGGGCTCACCGGCATCTGGCTGGACCGCGGCGTCGACTTCGTCACCGGTGGACCGTCGCCGACGGCGGACGCGACGGTCCACCGCATCGAACGGCTCACCGACCTCCCCGGCCACCTGCCGCGCACTGATACCTGACCCGCCCTCACGGCCGTCGTGGGCGGGCGGCCGGGGTCGGTGACCGGGGCCGGTGCCCGGAGCCCCAGCACAGGGCCCCAGCACGGGGCCCCGTGCACGGGTTCCTAGCGGGCGAGGAACGGGAGCAGCGCGGCGACGAGTTCGGTGGGCGCGTCCAGGGCGATGAGGTGGGCCGCGGAGGGGAACTCGACCAGGGCGGCGCCGGGGACGGCGTCGGCGTACCGGCGGCTGATGTCCTGGAAGTCGGGGACGTCGAGGCGCCCGATCCCGACCAGGGTGGGGACGGCGATCGTGGCGACGTCGCCGTCCGTGACGCCCTGGGAGTACGTCCCCACGACGTCCTGGTTCGCCAGCGACGTCCGGACCGGCCCGCGGAGCCGGTCGGCCAGTGCCGGGTCCACCGCGTCCCAGGTACGGGCCGGTCCGCGCACCCACATGTCCAGGTTCACTTGGACGGCCTCGTCGAGGTCCCCCGCCTTCAGGGCCGCGGTCTCGGCCTCGTCGTAGGCGATCATGTCCGCGGACCAGTGGTATCCCGGCCACGGCGGGGAGAGCAGGACGAGGGAGTGCACCCGGTCCGGGTGGGCGAGCGCGAACTCCACGGCCACGCGGCCGCCCCAGGAGGCGCCGACGAGCCGGACACGCTCGTGGCCGAGGTGGTCCAGGAGACGGCGCAGGTCGTCGGCCTCGCTGAACGGGCCGGTCGGGGGCGCGGATTCACCGAAGCCGCGCAGGTCGTACCGGATGACCGTGTGCCGCTCCGCGAGGGCGGGCACGATCGCGTCCCACATCCGGTGATCGGCGATTCCGGCGTGGACGAGGACCACGGGCGGCCCGTCGCCGGTGACGGTGTGGGAGAGGTGGCCGAGATCGTCGGCGAAGATCATCATCCGGAGATCCTCGCAGGCCGGCGCGGGACCCGCCATCCGGTTTTGACCGGTGCCCCGCCACGGGTTCCTGTGCACCGCGGATGTTCGTCACCGTGTTCCGCCGCCCGGCCGGCGACTTCCCGACGCGGTGTCCGTCGGGAACGACCGGTCAGTGCGACTCCAGATCGGCGCGGTCGACCTGGCCGTTCAAGGGTTCGACCGGGCCGAGCGGGACACAGACGTCCTGCTGGTTGGCGATCCGCTTCGAACAGAGCTGGGCGGCCGAGAGGTCGGCGCCCTCGGCGACGAACTGCCAGACGTACTTGTAGTAGGCCGTGTTGGCGTCCAGCTTGCCGAACCAGTCGGGCACGCTGTTCATGTGGACGCCCTCCCGGACGTCGCTCTCGGGGACGGCCCGAGCCCCGTCGTCGGCGGTGAAGCAGTCCCGGAGCGGGTCGCAGCCCGGGAACTTGACGACGAGGGCCTGGTGGTTCGGGGCGTTGACCGTCCGGTCGGCCGGGTCCGGGGCGACCTTGAGCCGGACCAGCAGCGTGGTCCTTCCGGTGGGGGCGGCGATGCCCGGCAGCGCGGCGCTGGTGTTGGCGCTGACCACCTGGGCGGTGAAACCGGTGTCGACGGCGACCCCGTGGAGCACCTGCCCCCGCGCGGTCGGAACGGTCCGGCCGGGCGCCGTCGGCGGAGGGGGCGGGGCGTTCTCGCTCCGGCCCGGGCCGGGGACGGTGGCACCGCCGGAGGTGGTTCCGGCGGCGGTGGTGCCGCTGCCGGCGGCGTCGCCGGTGGTGGCGGCCGACGGGCCTGCTGTGCTGCCACAGGCCGCGGCGAGCACCGCGACGGTGGCGGCGGCCAGGGATCTGGTCAGCGTACGGCGAAGTGTCATGGCATCCCCCGATGTCAGGTCATGGCCCGCCGCGCCGTGTCGGCGGTCCGGGGGCCCGCACCGGTGGCCCCGGTGTCAGCGCAAGGGTCTACCACACGGAGGTCGCATCCGTCGCCGCCGTCCACTGCTGCGGGTCGGTCAGGAGCGGTCCGGCCGGCGGGTTGTCGAGGGCGCGCCCGCACCGGCGGGGGCTCCGGCCCGCGGCGGCCCGGTCGTCCGGCGGCCGTAGTTGTCCCGTCGGCGTTACGGAGTTGTTGTGCTCGCTTCATGTGAGGGTCGCCCGGGCCGGGCATCGTCCGAGGACGACCGCCGCACGCGTTCCGGGACAACCGCACGCGTTCTGACACGCAGCCACACGCGCTCTGACAAGGGGACAAGCCACCGTGACCGTACGCCGCGCCCTCGCCGGCACCATCGCCACCGGTCTGCTCGCCGCAGCCGCCACCGCCCTCCTGCCGGCCCCGGTGGCCGACGCGAGCGGGCCCGGCGACCTCCCGTTCGGCTCGGCCACCACGGTCGGCATCCACAACACCTACGACCCGGCCGCGTTCGGCCGCCTCGCCCAGGGCCTGGACACCGGCACCGGCATGATCGAGCTGGACGCCTGGACGGACACCGTCACCAAGGAGTGGAAGGTCAGCCACTCCAACCCGCTGGGCAACGCCAACAACTGTGCCGCCGCCAGCACCCCCGCGCAGCTCTACACCGGCGGCACCAACAAGAACCTGGAGACCTGCCTCGACGACGTCCGGATCTGGCTCGGGGCCCACCCCGGGGCCGGCCCGCTGGTGGTCAAGCTGGAGCTGAAGGGCGGCTTCGCCGGCAACCGCGGCATGGGCCCCGCCCAGCTCGACTCGCTGATCGCCGCACACCTCGGCCCCGCCGCCTTCCGCCCCGCCGACCTGCTCGCCAAGCCAAGCGGGGGCTCGTACGCGACCGCCGACGAGGCCGCCCGCGCGGGCAACTGGCCGACCCGCGCGGCGCTCGCCGGGCGGGTGCTGGTGTACGTCATCCCCGGCACCTTCGAGCTGGGCAACCCGTTCGACACCCTGCACACCGACGTCGAGTACGGCCGCCACCTGCGCGACCTCGCCGCGGCCGGCCGGATCGGTGACGCCCAGGTCTTCCCGGCCGTCCTCGGCGCCGCGGCCGGCGACCCGCGCACCCAGTACGCGGAGACGGCCATCCGCCCCTGGTTCGTCGTCTTCGACGGCGACGCCGCCGCGTACACCGGCGGGATCGACACGTCCTGGTACGACAGCCGGCACTACCTGCTGACGATGACCGACGCCCACAACGTCGCCCCCGCGATCAGCGCCACCGACCCGACGGCCGAGCAGGCCCGCGCCCGCGCCGAACAGCTCGCCCGGGCCCACGCGAGCATCGTCTCCAGCGACTGGCGCAAGCTCGCCGCGGTCCAGTCCCTGGTGCTCCCGCGAGGCTGACCACCCGACCCCGCCCTGCCCGCGCGGCCCCACTCCACCCCCGGCGGCCCGGTGAGCCGGCCACGGGCGTCCCGCCGCCGACTCCGCCCGCCCGCCTCGTCTCCCCCCTTTCGGGGGGATGACACTGTGACAGTTGGTGTGCGACGCTGCACCCTCGCGCGTGATCATTCACGCGGCGGAGGGACCGGGGGGTGGCCGCATGGGCGGCGAGGAGCCGTCGGGCGGGGCCGGGCGGGCCGGACGAGGGCCGGGTGGGCGGACCATGGTCGTCCTGCTGGTGGGAGCCGGGCTGTTGGCTGCCGCAGCGACGTTGCGCCCGGACGGCGGGCTGCTCGGCACGGCCACGACCGGGTTGGTCGGGCCCGTCGGGATGGTGGTGCTGCTGGCCATGGGCTGGGCGGTGCTCGTCGGCCGGTTCGCGGTGCGGTTCCGCGAGGAGGTCCGGCATCTGGCCGGACCGACGCCGTGGGCCGAGCGACTGCGGGAGGCTGCCATGGTGCTCCTGCCCGGTGCCGCCGTCGCGGTGCCGTTGCTGCTGTTCGCCTTCCGTCGAGGGCTCCACGGGCCGGCCAAGACGGCGAAGGTGCCCCTGGAGGCACTGCCGAGCTCCTCGCGCCCGCCGACGCCGCCGCCGGTGCCGACGGACCCGAGCTCCGGGGGCCTGCTCAAGGCCCTCGTCGCGGTGGTGATCGGCGGGTTGGTCATCGCGGTGGCGGTCGCCCTCGTGATCCTCCTCGTCCAGGTCTGGCGGCGCCTGCGCATCTCCGGCAACCGGCTGCCCGCGCCGCTGCCCGCCGCCCCCGCGCGGCCCGAGGAGGTACTCGCGGCCGCCGTGGCCACCGGTCGCCGGGCGCTTTCCGGCGATGACGCGCGGGCGGCGGTGATCGCCTGCTACGCCGCGATGGAGGGCTCGTTGGCGGCCTCCGGCACGGCCAGGCGGGCCTGCGACAGCCCGACCGAACTGCTGGAGCGCGCGGTGGCCGACGACCACGTGGACCGCGGTTCCGCGGAGGCGCTCACCGGGCTGTTCCGGGAGGCGCGTTACTCGACCCACCCGATGGGCGACGGCCACGTGCGCCGGGCACAGGGCGCGTTGGACGCGATCGCGGCCCACCTCGCGGCCCGGGCGCAGGCGCCGTCCGAGCCCGTCCCGGCCGCAGGAACAGCCGCGGGAACGGGCACAGGTACGGCCGCGGGAACAGCCACGGGCACCACTGGCCCGGCAGGAGGACGCGGATGAACACCGGCCGGAACAGGCGGGGTCGGGACGAGGCCGGCCCGGAGGCGGAACGGGACGCGGTGGCCGAGCCCGGCTCGGTCAAGCACAGTCTGATCGAGCTGATCACGGTGGCCGTCCTGGCGGAGATCCTCTTCGCACTGGTCGGCGGTGCGCCCGCGGCCGGCGCCGGGGCGGTCCTGCTGGCCGGCGTCGCCCTGGTCGCCGGCCGGTACGTCGCCGGCGCCGGGGTCGGGACGGAGGGCCTGCGGCAGCGCGCACGGTTGATGGAGGCGCACGAGCCCGGGCTCGGCGACTGGCGCTGGACCGTCCGGCACGGGCTCGACCCGCAGGGCGACAGCCAGCCGATGCGCGGCCGGCTCCAACGGCTGTTCGCGGCACGGCTGTCGGACGCGCACGGCGTCTCGCTGACCGCCGACCGCGACCGGGCCGCCGAGCTGGTCGGCCCCCGGCTCTGGCCCTGGATCGACCCGGAGGCCGCGGCGTCGTCCGAGCCCGTTCCGGCTCCGGTCCTGCTGGCCCTCGTCGACCGGCTCGAATCCCTGTAGCCGAGGAGAACCACCGGCCGTACGCACCGTCCCCCTGCCACCGTTCCGGAGCACCCTCCGCGGACCACCTCCCCGCCCGACCCGCAACACCGCCCCACGGCACCGACACCTCAGCCAGCCCCTTCAGGAGAGCCATGACCGCCGTTCCCCAGGCCCCCGCCGCCCCGGCCGCCGAGACCGGCGCCGCCGTCCCGGTCCCCGCGCTGACGCCGCAGGAGGCCGGCAAGCGCGCCCGCGCGGTGGTCGAGGAGATCGAACGGGCCGTGGTGGGCAAGCCCGAGGCCCTCCGCCTGGTGATGCTCGGCGTGCTGGCCGGCGGCCACGTGCTGATCGAGGACCTGCCCGGGCTCGGCAAGACCCTGTTGGCGCGCTCCTTCGCGACCACCCTCGGCCTGGACTTCCGCCGGATCCAGTTCACCCCCGACCTGCTGCCCTCGGACGTCACCGGCGCGCCGTTCTACGACCGGGGCAGCGGGGAGATGGTCTTCAGGCCCGGCCCTCTCTTCACCCAGCTCCTGCTGGCCGACGAGATCAACCGGACGCCGCCGAAGACCCAGGCGGCGCTGCTGGAGGCGATGGCCGAGGGGCAGGTCTCCGTGGACGGTGCCACCCGCCGGCTCCCGCAGCCGTTCGCGGTGATCGCCACCGCCAACCCGATCGAGTACGAGGGCACCTACTCCCTGCCGGAGGCGCAGCTCGACCGCTTCCTCCTCCGGGTGCGGATGGGCTACCTGTCCACCGGGCTGGAGGCGGCGATGCTCCGGGCCCGGCTGGACCGGTCGGTGCCCGAGCCCGTCCTGGAGCCGGTCAGCAGCCCGGCCGAACTCCTCGCCATGCGGGCGGCCGTGGAGCGGGTCGAGGTGGACGACGACCTGGTCGAGTACGTGGTCGCGCTGGTCGATGCGACCCGCCGTGACCAGCAGATCCAGGTCGGTGCCTCGCCCCGCGGCGGCCTCGCGCTGATCCAGCTCGCCCGGGCCCGGGCGATGGTGGAGGGCCGCGACTACCTGACGCCGGAGGACGTGAAGGCGCTCGCCGTGCCGGCGCTGGCCCACCGCATCACCTTGAAGCCGGAGTTGTGGGTGCGCCAGATCGAGGCGGACGACGTGCTGGCGCGGCTGGTCGCCACCGTCCCGGCGCCGCAGACGCTGCCGCGGGCGGCGGAGACGGGCGCGGACCGCTCGCCGGGCGGCGCCCGGTGAATCCCGCGCCGCCGGACGGGCAGCGGGCCCGCCGGCTCGCCGCGCAGAGCGCCGCCGCCGGCCGCCGGCCGGTGCGGCGGCTGGCCGTGGCGCCCGCGGGCAGCGGAGGCCGGCCCTCCACGCCCGCCGCCAAGCCCTCCACGGAGCGGCTCGCCATCGAGCGGCTCGCCATCGAGCGGCCCGCCACCGAGCGGTCCCGTGCCCGGAGGGACGGCCAGGTCGCCGACCGGGTGACCGCCCGGCTGCTGGCCCGCAGCGCCCGGGCCACCGTGGCCGGCCTGCCGAGCTCCCCGCCCTCGCCGCACTGGCGGGCCGGTGAGCAGACCCTGCGCCTGCTCACCGTGGCCGCCGTCGCGGCCGTCGCCGCCCTTGCCACCGGCCACGCCTGGCTGCTCGCCCTGGCGGCCGGCCCCGCCGTCCTGTTGGCGCTGGCGGCCCCGGGTCACGGCAGGCCGACCCGGCTGGCCGCCGAGAGCACCGCCGAACCGCGCCGCTGCTTCGAGGGCGAGCCGGTCGTCGTGCGGATCACCGTGCGGCACGACGGGCGGATCGGCCCGCTCGACCCCACCATCGCCCTCGGTCCCGGAGTTTCCCTGGAGGCGCTCACCGTCGGCGCGGCCGAGGTGGACCTCGTCCTGCGCGCCCGGAGCTGGGGCCGCTGGAGCCTGGGCGCCGTCGACCTCGACGTCTACGACGCCGGGGGCCTGACCCGCCGGACGGTGCGCACCAAACTCGGCGAGGTGGACGTCTTCCCGGTGCCGAGCGCCGCCCGGCTCACCCCGATCCCGGTCCGGCTGCCCGAGCGGCTCGGCGAGCACACCACCGTCCAGGAGGGCACCGGCGTCGAGGTGGTCGGCGTGCGTCCGCACGTTCCGGGCGAGCGCCAGCGGCGCATCCACTGGCCGTCGACCACCCGCCGCGACGCCGTCCAGATCAACCAGTTCGCCGCCGAGCGGGCCGCCGACGCGGTCGTCCTGCTGGACACCCTGGCGGACTTCCGGGACGCCGCCACGGGCCTGTCCAGTCTGGACGAGACGCTGCGCGCGGCCGGCGGGCTGACCCGCGCCTACCTGCGCCGGCACGACCGGGTCGGCATGATCGCCGTCGGCGGGAAGCTGCGCTGGCTCGCCGCGGGCACCGGGGACCGGCAGTTCTACCGGATGGTGGAGAGCGTGCTGGAGGTCCGCCAGGACCGCCGCCACCGCGGCACCGACCTCCCGCGGCTCCCGCTGCCCGCCCTGCCCGGCCACGCGCTGGTGTACGCGTTCACCTCGCTCGCCGACCAGCGGATCCTGGAGGTGCTCGGGCAGGTCCGCGACCGCGGCAATCCGCTCGTCGTGGTGGAGATCCCGGCCGGCGAGCCGGCGGTGGAGCCCGGCGACGAGATCGACGCCCTCGCCCTGCGGCTCTGGCACGCCGAGCGCGAGGCGATGCGCTCGGCCCTGCGGGCCAAGGGCGTACCGGTGGCCCGCTACACCCCGGGGGAGGCGCTCGACCTCGCGCTCGCGCCCCTGCTGCGCCGCCGGATCGGGGGAGGAGTCCGATGAACGTGACACTGCCGCCCTGGGCGGAGCGCGCCGCACTGCGCGCCACGGGAGCCGCGCTGGCGCTCGCCGCCGCCGGGCCGGTGGACGATCCGGGCGGCGCGGTGGACCGGTTCGGTCCGGCCGCCGCGGTGATCGCCGGCGCCCTCGCCGCCGCGGGCGCCGTGCCGCCGGTGGACCCGGGGCACCGTCCGGTCGGCTGGCCGGCCCGGCTGGCGGCGGGCCGCGCCACCGTGCTGCCCGCCGGGGCGGTGGCGCTCGCCGCGCTGGGCGAGCCGCCGTTCTGGCAGGCCGCGGCGGTGGCCGTGCTGCTGACCGGCTACCTGCTGCTGGTCGACGCCTTCGGCTCGCACCGGCGTACGACCGGGCCGGCGCACGGGGTGGCCGCGGTCGTCGCGTCCCTGCTGGTCCTGCCGGTGGCCTTCGCGCCGACCGGGGCGGGGGAGTGGTCCCGTCCGGTGGCCGTGCTGGGGCTGGTGGCGGCGGCCTGCGGCGTCGGTCTGGCGTTCTGGCCCCACCGCGGGCGACAGGCGCGGGAGTAGTCCGCGGACGGATGGGAAGGTAACCGCCGTCACATCGCCAGAAGGGAGCCGTGGATGACGATCAGTCACCGCACCATCGGGGCCGGCGGACGGAAGGTGCTCGTTCTGCACGACTGGTTCGGAACCGGCGCCGGGTGGGGCCAGTTCCTCGACCACCTGGACCGGGACACCTTCGGCTACGCCTTCCTCGACTACCGCGGATACGGTGAACGACGGGACGTGGAGGGTGAGTTCACCCTCGCCGAGATCGCCTCGGACGCGCTCGCCCTGGCCGACCAGCTCGGCTGGGACGAGTTCTCCGTGGTCGGGCACTCGATGGGCGGCAAGGCGGCGCAGCGCGTCCTCGCCGAGGCTCCGCAGCGGGTCCGGAGGCTGGTCGGGGTGACGCCCGTCCCGGCGAGCGCCTTCCCGCTGGAGGGCGGCATGTACGACCTCTTCCACGGGGCGCCCGAGCACGCCGCCAACCGCCGGGCCATCCTCGACCTGGTCACCGGGAACCGTGCCTGCGGCCGCTGGCTGGACGCGATGACGGCCCGCTCGGTGGCCGGCTCCCGCCCGGAGGCCATGGCCGCCTACCTGCGGGACTGGACCACCCAGGACTTCGCGGCGAAGGTGGCCGGCAGTACCCTGCCGGTCAAGGTCTTCGTCGGCGAGCACGACCCGGCCCTGTCGGTCGAGGTGATGCGCGGCACCTGGCTGGCGCACCACCCGCAGGCGGAGCTGGAGGTCCTCACCAACTCCGGCCACTATCCGATGCACGAGGTGCCGGTGGCCTTCGCCACCGCCCTGGAGGCCTTCCTGCGCGACTGACCCGCCCGGGCGGTGCTCCGGGTCCGCCGGGTCGGCGGCTCCGGTCACCGGCCCGGCAGGGGCCCTCCCCGCCCGCTTCCCGCATCCCTCCCGTCGGCTTCCGTGGCCGCTTCGGTGGGCTCCCGCCGCCTCTCCCGTGGGCCCGGTGAACGTCCCCCCTCCCGCCGGGCGGTCCGCAGGCGTACGGTGGCCACACGGTGATGCGCCGACCGGGGGCGCGCCCGTCCGGCCCGGTACGGCGGCGTCGCCACCCGCGTTGGCACGCCCTGCCGGAGACCGCGATGGCTGATTCCATGGCCGACCGCATGGCCTTTTTCACCACGCCCAGGCGGCCGCGCGAGCGCCGGGCCCCGCAGGAGCGGCTGGGGGACTGGCACGAGGTCTACCGCGAGGGCGCGCTGCTGCCGGTCGTCAGCACACAGGCGGGCCGCTGCATGGACTGCGGCCTGCCGTTCTGCCACCACGCCTGCCCGTTGGGCAACGTCATCCCCGACTGGAACACGCTGGTCGCCCACCAGGACTGGGGCGCGGCCGCCTCGCGCCTGCTGGCCACCAACAACTTCCCCGAGTTCACCGGCCGGCTCTGCCCGGCCCCCTGCGAGAGCGCCTGCGTGCTGGCGATCGACGGCGAGGCCGTGACGATCAAGAACGTGGAGCTGGCGATCGCCGACCGGGCCTGGGAGGACGGGTACGACCGGCCGCAGCCGCCGGAGCGGATGACCGGTCTGCGGGTGGCCGTGGTCGGTTCGGGCCCGGCCGGCCTGGCCGCGGCCCAGCAGCTGACCCGGGCCGGCCACACCACCACGGTGTACGAGCGGGCCGACCGGATCGGCGGGCTGCTGCGGTACGGCATCCCGCCGTTCCGGCTGGAGAAGCACCGCCTGGACCGGCGGATCGGCCAGATGGCGGCGGAGGGCACCCGGTTCCGCACCCGGGTCGCGGTCGGCCGCGACGTGTCCGCGGACGACCTGCGGGCCCGGCACGACGCGATGGTCGTCGCGGTCGGCGCCACGGCCTGCCGCGACCTCCCGGTGGCCGGCCGCCGGCTGCCCGGGGTGTACCAGGCGATCACCTACCTGACCCTGGCCAACCGGGTGGACGAGGGCGACTGCCCGGCCTCCCCGGTGAGCGCCGAGGGCCGCAGTGTGGTGATCGTCGGCGGTGGCGACACCGCCGCCGACTGCCTGGGCACGGCGCTGCGCCAACGTGCCACCGCCGTCACCCAGTTCGACATCAACCCGCGGCCGCCCGACCGCCGAGCGCCCGGCCAGCCCTGGCCCGTCCACCCGAAGGTGTACCGGGTGACGACCTCCCACGAGGAGGCCGGCGGCTCGGCCGCCGAGCCGCGGGTGTTCGCGGCGGTGACGGTCGGGTTCGAGGCGGGTGCGGACGGGCGGCTGGCGGCGGTCCGGTTCGCCGAGGCACGGCCGGGCGACCGCAGCCCCCGGCCCGGGACGGAGCGGACCGTCCCGGCCGAACTGGCGCTGCTGGCCCTCGGCTTCAACGGGCCCGGGCGCCGGAGCGGCCTCGCCCGCCAGCTCGGCCTGGCCGCCGACCGGCAGGGCCGGCTCGTCCGCGACGAGGGCTTCGCCGCCCGGGCGGACGGCGTGTTCGTCGCGGGCGACGCGGGGCGCGGCCAGTCGCTGATCGTCTGGGCGATCGCCGAGGGCCGGGCGGTGGCGGCCGCCGTCGACGGCTACCTGCGCGGCGCTACCGACCTCCCCGCGCCGATCGCCCCCTCGGACGGCCCGCTCACCGTCTGAGGCCGTGCCCGCGCACCGCCCGGGGCGGCCCCGCCCGGGGGTGGGGAGGGGCCGGTCGCCGGGCGGGCCGGGCGGGCCGTGCAAACCGGGTGGGCCGAAAGCGGGCCGGCGCGGGAGGAAGCGGTCAGACCAGTTCGAGGACGAGCTTGCCGGTGTTCTCGCCGCGGAAGAGCATCTGGAGGGTCTGCGGGAAGTCGTCCACGGTGCCCTTGACCACGTGCTCCAGGACCTTGATCCTCCCCGAGCCGATCCAGCCGCCGATCTCCCGGGCCGCCTCGGTGAAGCGCGGCGCGTAGTCGAAGACCACGAAGCCCTCCATCCGGGCCCGGCAGACCAGCAGCGACAGGTAGTTGGCCGGTCCCTGCACGCCCTCGGTGGCGTTGTACTGGCTGATGGCACCGCAGATCACCACGCGGGCGTGCATCGCCAGGTTGGCCAGCGCCGCCTCCAGGACCTCGCCGCCGACGTTGTCGAAGTAGACGTCGATACCGTCCGGGGCGTGGGTGCGCAGTGCCTTCCTGACGTCCTCCGTGCGGTAGTCGATCGCGGCGTCGAAGCCCAGTTCGTCGGTCAGCAGCGCGCACTTCTCGGCCCCGCCGGCGATGCCGACGACCCGGCAGCCCTTCGCCTTGGCGATCTGGCCGGCCATCGTGCCCACGGCGCCCGCGGCGCCGGAGACCACCACCGTCTCGCCCTCCTTGAGCGCCCCGACGTCCAGCAGCCCGAAGTAGGCCGTCATGCCGGGCATGCCCAGCGCGCCGAGGAAGGTCGACGGTGCGGCGGCGGACGGGTCGACCTTCAGCGTGCCCTTGCCGTCGGAGACCACGTGCTCCTGGACGCCGAAGGTGCCGACGACCAGGTCGCCGATCCGGAAGCCCGGGTGGTTGGACTCGGTCACCTCGACCACCGAGCCGGCCCGCATCACCTCGCCGAGGCCGACGGGCGGCAGGTAGGAGCGCCGGTCGTCGAGCCAGCCGCGCATGGCCGGGTCCAGGGAGATGAAGCGGGTGCGGCCGGCGAACTCGCCCTCGCCGGGCGCCGCGGCGGCCACGGTGACGTGCTCCCAGTCCTCGGGCCCGATCTCGCCCACCGGTCGCCGGGCGAGGCGGATCTGACGGTTCTCTGCGGACAACATGACGGCTCCCCTGTCTGGACGTCGGACGAGGGCGATTCTAAGCAAGCGCTTAGTCGGGGCGCCAGGGGTGGGCGGATGCGGACGGGTCGCGGGCGGTCGCGGAGTACCTATCCCCGACTGATTCCGGTGCGCCGGTGGTGTCGTACGGTCGGAGCCAGGCCGGAACGGTCCGGCCACCGGGACACCAGGCTCCCGGGACCCTCCGGTCCCGAGCGCCGGGGTCCCGCGAACAGTCGGGTTCCGGGGCGCGAGCCCCGGACGACAAGGGGGAGAAGCACATGACCGCCTACGCGCTGGCGCACGTCCACTCGGTCGAGTTCGGCCCGGACATCGTCGAGTACCTGGAGCGCGTCGACGCCACCCTGGAGCCCTTCGGCGGCCGCTTCCTGGTCCACGGGGGCGAGGTCGAGGCGGTGGAGGGGTCCTGGGGGCCGGACCTGATCGTGATCGAGTTCCCCGACCGCGAGGCGGTGCGCGCCTGGTACGACTCGCCCGCCTACCAGGAGATCCTGGCGCTGCGCACCCGGCACATGGTGGCCGACGTGATCATCGCCCAGGGCGTGCCCGCGGGCTACCGGGGCGCGGACGCGCTGAAGCACTGACCCTCGGCCGGCGCACTGACGGTCGGTTGACGGACCGGGCACCGGCCGACGCCCGGGGTGTCGGCTGACGGACCGGGCGTCCGTGGGAGCACTGGCCCCCGGTCGGAGCACCGGGCGTCGGCCGGAGCACCGGGCGTTCCCGGGGCTCCCTCGCGGGGCGTTCCCGCGGCCGGGCCGCCGACCGGGTCGACCCGGTCGGCGGCCCGCGCGAGGCTCCGCGGTCGGGAGGCGGCCGAGGGCTACGGTCGGGCGGGGGCCGACCGAACGACGTCCACGGGAGAGCCATGACTTCGAACCGGCCCGCGGCCGGCGTACGGGCCTCGCAGGTGCTGCGCAACCCCAAGGTCTGGGTGGTGCCGACGGTCATCGTCGGCCTGGTGGGGTTCCTGCTCTCGCTGCTCTACATGGGCGGCATCATCAACCCGCGCGCCGACCTGCACCGGTTGCCGATCGGCCTGGTCAACTCCGACCAGGGCGCCACCGTGGGCGGGCAGCAGCAGAACCTCGGCGCGCAGATCACGGCCGGCATCGCGAACGCGCCGGACCCGGGGGACCAGGTCGACTGGCGGCTGCTCGACCGGGCCGGGGCCGACGAACAGCTGTCCTCCGGCAAGATCGCCGGCGCCCTGGAGGTCCCGGCCGGATTCACCGCCGCCGTCGCCGCCCTCGGTGCCCCGGCCGGCCCGCAGCCGCCGCCGCGACCGACGATCACCGTCCTGACCAACCCCGGGGTGGGCAGCCTGGCCTCGTCACTGGCCTCCTCGATCTCCCAGGCCGCCGCGCAACAGGCCTCGACCCAGCTCGGCCGGACCCTCACCGCCCAGGCCCAGGCCCAGGCTCAGACCCAGCAGCCGTCCGGGCAGGCCGGCAGCGCCGGCGGTGCGAGCAACGCCGCGGCGCTCCAACTGGCCGACCCGGTGACGGTCGACGTCCAGGTCGGCCACCCGATCGGCCCGCACAGCGGTCTCGGCCTGACGGCGTTCTACTACACTCTGCTGCTCGTCCTCTGTGGCTTCCTGGGTGCGAACGTGATCAACAACGGCGTCGACGTGGCGCTCGGCTACGCGGCCAGTGAGCTGGGGCCGCTGCGCACCCAGCGCCCGCTGGTACCGATCGGCCGGACCCAGACGTGGATCGTCACCTCCGTGATGTCGGTCGGGATCTCGCTGCTGACCTCCAGCCTGGTGATGCTGGCGACCGTGGGGGTGCTCGGCATGGACGCCTCGCACCTGCCGCTGCTCTGGGTCTTCTCGGTCTGCGCCAGTTCGGCGGTGGGGCTCGGCACCCAGGCGCTGATCGCCGCGTTCGGCGGGATCGGGCAGTTGATCAGCATGTTCGTCTTCATCGCCCTGTCACTGCCGTCCTCCGGGGCGACCGTCCCGCTCCAGGCCCTGCCGGAGTTCTACCGGGGGCTCGCGGTGTTCGAGCCGATGCGCCAGCTCACGGACGGCGTCCGGGCGATCCTCTACTTCGACGCGCAGGCCGACGCCGGGCTGGCCCGGGCCTGGATCATGATCGCGATCGGGACGGTGGCCGCGCTGCTCTTCGGCTTCGCGATGACCAGGTACTACGACCGCAAGGGCCTGCACCGCTTCCACCCCGAGGCCAGCTGAGCACCGGCCCCGGAGGCGGGCTGTGCGTGCCACCCCGAGGCGGGCTGAGCAACGACCGTGAAGCCGACCGTCGACGACCACGGCCAGGGGTTCGCCGGCAAGGCCGCACCGGTCACGGCGGCACCTCCCGCATCGGCCACTTTGCGCAGCGTGGCCGGATGCAGCCCCGTCCCACGAACGATGCGCGGGTTCGAGCGCCCGCGCGCCGCGTGCAGCACGACCTGCGCCCGCACCCGCAGGCGGTACCCGGTCTTGTGGCCGTAGGCCGGACTCGCCCGGTCAGCGGTCGCCGGGGCGGCCGAGGGCGTCGCGGAGGAACTCGGTGATCTCCGCCCGTGCCGCCTCGGCCTGTGGCACCACGGCCGGCATGCTGACGAAGGCGTGCGTGGTCTCGGGGAACTCGGTCAGCCGCGCAGGTGTCCCGGCCGCGCGCAGGCGCTCGGCGTAGCGGCGGCCGTGGTCGGCCAGCGGGTCATGACTCGGCACCACCACCAGCGCCGGGGCGAGCCCGGTGAGACCGTCGGCGTGCAGCGGGGACAGCGGACGGGGATCGGTTCCCGAGGGGGCGGCGAGCCGGTGCAACAGCCGCAGTTGGGGAACGGTCAGGGTCGGGCTGTGGGCGTGCTCGGTGACCGAGGGGTGGTCGAACATCGTCCCGGTCACGTCCGCGAGGGGGTTGACCAGCACCTGCGCCCGCAGGTGCAGATCGGCCTGCCTGGCGCGGATGGCGGCCAGGGCGGTGATCAGTGCGCCGCAGCTCTCGCCGAACACGGCGATGCGCGCCGGGTCGACGCCCCAGTCGGCGGCGTGCCGCACCAGGTGGTCGAGCGCGTCCCAGCCGTCGTCGGCGGCGGCCGACAGCGGAGTGTCCGGGGCGAGGAGGCGGTGCTCGACCGAGATGACAAGGGCCGGCAACCGGGCGGCGAGATGGCTGTTGATCCAGTCGCTCTGCACCGCCGTGCCCACGAACCCGCCGCCGTGGACGTGGAGTACGAGGGGCAGGGCCGCCGCCCGGTCGGCGGAGCCGGCGCCGCGTTCGCGCACCGGCCGGTGGACCCGTACCGGCAGGCGGCGTCCGGGCAGCGCCAGCGACTGCCAGTCGATGGCGGCACCGGGGTCCGGCATCCCGGTGATCGCCCGCATCGCAGGCGACGCCCGCCTGCGGTTCTCCGTCTCGCGGTAGGCGGCCAGTTCCTCGGCGGTCATCGCCGCCCAGTCCGGCTCGCCCCCCAATGCCTGCTGCCGCAACCCGCTGCTGCTCGCCGACGGCTGCCGCGCCCCGCTGTCCTCGTTCACTCCTTCTCCTCCCCGTATGGTTTCGCTACCTCAGGTATCGATACCTAAGGTAGCGGAACTAGCTATGGTGAGGGAATGACCCGAACGCCTCCTTCCGCCCGACCGCCCGGACGCCCGCGCGCCGGCCTCGACGCCGAGGTCTTCACCGCCACACTGAGCACCGTCCAGGAACTCGGCTACGCGCGCGCCACGGTCGAGCGCATCGCCGCCGCGACCGGCATCGCGAAGACGACGATCTACCGCCGCTGGCCGTCGAAGGGAGCTCTGATCGTGGACTGCCTCCTCGACGCGTTCGGCCCGCTTCCACTGAAGGAGGGTGCCGACCGGGCCGAGGTCCTGTCCGCGACCATCCGCTGGATCGCGGCAACGATCGGCGAGCCCGGGGTGGGCGACGCGTTCGCGGGCGTGTTCAGTGACGCCGTCAGCGACCAGGCCCTGCGCGAGATCCTCTCCTCACGGTTGCAGGACCCGTACCGCCTCGCCCTCCAGGACGCACTCGACGAGCCGGAGAACAGGGTCCTGTTCTTCATCGACACCGTCGTCGGAACCCTGCTCCACCGGATGGGCATGACCGGCGAACCGATGGTCGATGCCGATGTCGACGCCCTGGTCGAGATGGTCCTGCCGCACTTCGCCCGCGGCGTCGGTCCGATCTGACGGTGGATCGCCGACCCGGCAGCGCAGACCGCTGCTGCGGCCGGCGCAGACGGCGTCGCGCAGGGCTCGGAGGTTCACACGACGACGAGACATCGGCGCACGTCCCCCCCACTGATCACCGACATTGACGATCCACGAGAAGAGGAGGCGCCGTGCCGCGCTCCGAATCACTGCCCCGCACCGTCCGCCTGCTGTTACTCGCCCGGGTCGTCAACCGAATCGGGGCCTTCTCACTGCCTTTTCTCACCGCGCTGATCAGCGCCGACCACGGCGCGAGCCTGACCACCGCCGGGGTGGTCAGCGCCGCCTTCGGGCTCGCGACGATCCCCTCACGGCTGGCCGGGGGACACCTGGCCGACCGAATAGGCCGGCGCACGACCATCGTCCTCGGGCTCTGCGGATGTGCCGCCGCACAGCTGGCGATCGCGGCCTCCGCGTCGCTCACCTGGGCGGTCGCCGGGGCGGTGCTGCTCGGGCTGGCCTTCGAGCTCTACGAGCCCCCGAGCCAGGCGATCATCGGCGAGTCCGTGCCGGAGCAACACCGGGTACGCGCGTTCAGCCTGTTCAGCGCCGCGCTCGCGGCGGGCGGCATGTGCGCCGGGCTGCTCGCCTCCCTGCTCGGCCGCTGGGACCTGCGCTGGCTCTTCGTCACCGACGCCGCCACCTGCCTGGCCTGTGCGCTGCTGATCCGGCTGGCCCTGCCCCGCGACCGCCCGGCACCGCCCGGAGCGGACCAGGACGACACCGCCGTACGACCGCTGCGCGACCGCGCCCTGCTGAGCGTCCTGGCCACCGGAACCGCCTACGCCCTGATCAACCAACAGACCGTGATCACCCTGCCGCTCGCACTCGCGCGGCAGGGCCTGCGCGCCTCCGACGCCGGGCTGTTGTTCACCGCCGCCGCAGCCACCACCGTGCTCGCCCAGCCACTGATCCGCCTGCCCTGCGCGACCCGGCTCACCACGCCCGTTGCCCTCGCCCTCGCCCATCTCCTCCTGGCCGCGGGACTGACCGGCTACGCCCTCACCCGCACCCTGCCGGCATTGCTCGCCTCAGCCGCTGTGATGAGCCTCGGCGACCTGTTGGTCATGGGCCGCATCTACGCGCTCGTCACCGACCTCGCGCCACCCGGCGCGAGCGGCCGCTACCTGGCAGTCTTCGGCACCAGTTGGGGCGTCGCCGCGACGCTCGCTCCCGTCCTCGGCACCCAGCTACTCGCCCACGCGGGGACGACCCCACTGTGGTCGGCGATGGCCGCGCTCTGCCTACTGCTCGCTGCACTGCACCTTCGGGTGACGCCGGAATCGGCCCGCTCACCGCAACGACGCGCACCGAAGGAGCGCAGGCCGACCAAGCCGGTGACGGCACCCGGCCCGCGACGCTGACCAGCAGCAGAAGGGACCGCCGCCTGGTGGCCGCGGCGGCTGCGCGGTGCGCGGGAAGGCCGGCCGCCGCGCGGTGATCCTGCCGAACGGCTGACCCGTCCCGTCCTGTCCCGGTCCCGCGGGGCCGGCACCTCGTAGGCCCGTGGGACGACGGAGGGCCGGCCGGGTGGTCCTGTGGTCGGAGCGCGGTTCCGGCCTCTGGGCCGACGCCGGGCGGCGCCGGGCTCCGTATCGTCGGTGGCATGAACAGACCGCTGCACCTGGCCGCGTATCTGCTGGCCTTCGACACGCAGGCACAGTCCCTGCAGGACCGCACCCGGGCCGGTTTCCTGCTGCGGGCGGCCGCCCTGGCCGAGCTCGCCCACCGTGGCGCCGCCGTCGAGGACGACGCGGGCCGGGTCAGGGTCGTGACGGCCGCCCCGACGGAGGACGGCGTCCTCGACGCGCTGCTCGCCGAGCTGGGCACGCGGCCGCGCACCTGGAAGGCCTGGATCAGACGGAGCCGCGAGGACACGCTGGAGGCCGTCGAGCAGCGGCTCGCCGTGCTCGGTGTGGTGACCATGGCAAACCGCGACCCCTACGGTCCGGTCGTGCCGCACCGGGCGGTGGCGATGGCGGACCCGAGGGAGGCGCTCGACCTCCAGGTGCGGGTGGCGGAGCTCGTGCGCGGCGGCGGCCCGGTCGCCGAGACGCCGTTCGCGGACGCGGTCCTGGCGGCGCTGGCCGCCCACGGACACCTGCGGCTGGTCCTCTCGCGGCACGACCGGCGGGCCCACACCGAGCGGGTCACGGCGCTGACCGACCGGTTGAAGGCCGAAACGCCGGGCCTGGCCCGGGCGGTGGCCGGGCTGAACGTGACGATGGTCGCGGCGCAGGGCGGGATGGGCGGCAGTTGACGGGACGGGGGTCCGGTGGCCCGGTGGTGCCCTCCCGTCGTCCTGCCGTCCTGCTGTCCTGCTGTCCGACGCTGGAGTCGGCGTCGGCGCGGTCAGCCCGGCAGCCGGATCGTGCCGAGCTCGTGCACCGGCAGGCCGGGGCGGAGTAGTGCCGGGGTCTCGAAGAGGGCCCCGGAGGCCATGCCCGGGACCGTCCTGAGGTACCGCCAGCCGCAGGAGCGGTAGTAGCGGTTCAGGCCGGGGTTGTCCGAACGCGCGTCCAGGCGCAGGACGACGGCGCCCGCGCCGGCCGCCCGGTGGCCGGCCCACTCGTGCAGCAGCCTGCCGATGCCGCGGCCCGCATGGGCACGGTCGACGATGCTCTTGCGCAGGTAGCGGGCCGGGACGGCGCGCTCCTCGGCCGTCCAGCGGCGCCTGCTCCCCCGAGGGCAGATGGTGCACGTGGCCACTGCCGGGCCGTCCGGTGTCAGCAGGGCGAGCACGGTCGCGCCCTTCTCGATGAGGGCCAGCCGGCGCTCGGGCCGGTCGGGGCCGGACCACTGAGGGTTGCCGTGCCGTCCGGCCACCCACGCCGACGCCTCCCGGCGCCAGCGCGCGAGCAGTTCGGCGTCCTCCGGCACGGCGGCGCGGAGGTACAGGACCAGGGGCGGCGCCGCGGTGCTGCCGTCGGCGTCGTCGTGGTCGCGGTCGTGGCTGGCGCTGGGGCGGGGGGCGGCAGGGGCGTCGGGGTGGCCGGGGTCGGCGGCGTTGTCCGGGCTGGCGAAGGTCCTCACCACTGGCGAACGAACCGACGGCGGAAAGGTTGTGCGCGCGCCGCGGGCACCGGGTTGGGCTCGTCCGAGGAGTCAGCGGCGCTCGACCTGCCCGAGCCGCCAGGAGTCGGAGTGCTGTACCAGCGGCCGTGGCCGTCGGGTCGGCAGGCTGCCCGGCGAGGGCGAGCGCCGTAGTCCGATCGTCAGCCCTCCCTGTCGCCGCCAGCCTCTGCCGACTCCTCCGGCCTGCGGGTCTGTCAGTGTGCGATGACATGGTGTGCCCGGCGGACGACCACCGCCGACACCTCACTCCACGAAGGGCCGAGGACGCATGGGCACGACCGGTACGACCGATCCGGATACCGACTCCGGCGCAGGCGCGACCGAGGGCGGTCCCGGCGCCGTCGGAGACCTGCCGGTGATCACCTGGGCGCGGTTCTGGGAGCTGATCGGGATCCTCGGCGGGCCGGCGGGGACGTCGACCTGCGACGACGTCGAGACCGGCTGCGAGCGGCTGACCGAGGTGCTCGCCGCCGGACCGGTGGGCCAGATCATCGGCTTCGGCGAGCGTCTTGCGGAGGCGCTGTACCGACTCGACCAGGAGGAGTTCGGCACCCTGCCGGTCACCGGGATGGAGCGGCCCGGAGGTGAGCCGTTCGCGCAGTCGGACGACGGGTTCCTGTACGCGCGGGCAGCGGTCGTCGCCGCCGGCCGCGCCGTGTACGAGAGCGTCTTCGGCGAGCCGGACCGGTTCGCGCCGTTCACCGCGCGGCACTGCGAGGAGCTGCTCTACGTGCACGAGGACGCGTACGAGCAGGCGACGGGGGAGGAGTGGGACAGGCTCACCCGGTACGACTACGAGAGCTGCTCCAACCGGGACGGCTGGCCGGGGCCGGGCGACTGAACGGTCCTCCGCCCGCCCGGGGGCGGCCAGCCGGAAACCCGCTGGTCGACGCGGAGACGGCCCCCGTAGACTCCGGTGCTCGTGACCGAGACCAGCACCAACCCGACCGGCGCCGTCCACCCGACCGATGCCACCCGCCAGGCCGACGCCGTCCACCCGGTCGGCTCCGTCCAGCCGACCGATGCCGTCCGCCGGGCCGACGCCACCTGCCAGGGCACCCTCGCGGGGGACGCGCAGCTGATCGGCGCCGCCGTGGCCGCCGCCGGCCGGGGCATGATCGACCGTGAGACGGTGGCCGAGGTGGTGACGCTCTGTGCGGTCGCCGGTGAGCACCTGCTGGTCGTCGGCGCGCCGGGCACCGCCAAGTCCGAGGCGGTGCGGCGGGTCGCCGGCCAGCTGGGCGGCCGTTACTTCGAGTACCTGCTCGGCCGGTTCACCGAGCCCAACGAGCTGTTCGGCCCGGTCGACCTGCGCCTGCTCCGCGAGGGCCGGGTCGAGTTCGAGACCGCCGGGATGCTGCCCGAGGCCGACATCGCCTTCCTGGACGAGGTGTTCCTCGGCTCCACCGCCGTCCTCAACACGCTGCTCGGCCTGCTCAACGAGCGGGTCTTCCGCCGGGGCCGCACCGTCCTCGCCAGCCCGCTGCGGGTCTGCGTCGGCGCCGCCAACCACCTCCCCGACGACCCCGGGCTGGCCGCCTTCGCCGACCGCTTCCTGGCCCGGGTCTTCGTCGAGCCGGTGGCCGACGCCCGGTTGGAGGAGCTGCTGGAGGCCGGCCGGCGCCCCGTGGCCGCCCCGGCCAGTCCCGGCGACCTGCTCGGCGCCGTGGACCGGCTGGCTGCCGCGGCCCGGGAGTGCGACCTGGACGAGGTGACCCCGCTGCTCGGCTCCGCACTGCGCCGACTGCGCGGGGCCGGGGTGCCGCTCAGCGACCGGCGGGCGGTGCGCTCGCAGAAGCTGGTCGCGGCGGCGGCCGTGCTCGACGGCCGGACCACGGCCTCCGCGCGGGACCTGTGGGTGCTGCCGCTGATCGCCCCGACCGCCGACACCCAGGCGCTGGCCCGGGACACCCTGGCCGACCTGATCGAGAAGGCCGCCAACCGGAGCCTGGTGCACGCCGCGGAGGAGCTCTCCCGCAGCACGGCGGCCCGGGCCGAACTGCTCGCCCGCACCGGCACCGCGCTGCTCGCCGAGCACCGCGGCCTGCCCGCCGGGCGCGACTCACGGCTGCGGCTGGAGGCTGCGCTGCGGGAGATCGACGCCGGATTCGACCCGGCCGACCTGCCGTCCGCGCTGGCCGGGATACGCGCCGAGCTGGTCGCGGCGGTCACGCCCTCGTGACCACCGCCCCGCCTTCGTTCCCCCCGCCTTCGTTGCCCCCGGCTTCGTTCCCCTTGCCGTCGTTCCCCCTGCGGTGGGAGCGCCGCGAGCCCCCGCTGCCCGCCGCCGCCGTGCTCGCGCTGGGCGACGCGGTGCCCGCGCTGGCCGCCGCGACCCGGGACCGGCTCCGCGACGGCGCCCGCCTCGGCGTCCTCGCCGACGGCCCGCCCGCCGGTGGCACGACGCCCGCCGGTCGCACGACGCTCGCCGCGGCAGGCGCGCCGAACGGCGCGAGCGCCCGGGGCGACGCCGGAGCCCGGGACAGCGCAGGCGCCGCGCCCGGCGCAGGAACCCCGTCCAACCCCAGCACCCCGTCCAACCCCAGCACCCCGTCCGACACAGGCACGGCGGTCCTTCTCGTCCTGGGCGTCGGGGCCGATCTGCCGTGGGCCGACGGTGCCCGCTACCTCGGCCGTGACGCCGGCCTGCTGGTTCCCACCACCGCCCGGCCCGGGCCCGCCGCCGCCCTATGGCGCCGCGCGCTCGGTGCCGAGGACGGACAGCTCTGCGTGCTCGTCCCGGGCCACGCGCTGGTCGCCGACCCGCCCCCGCCCGCCGGCTCCCCGGAGGCCCTGGAGCCGTACACCCGGAGCGCGGAGCGATGACGGCCACCCGCCTGCCCGCAGCCCTCGCCCCCTGGGCCGCCACCCTTTCTGCGCTCAGCCCCGAACTCGCCGTCGCCCTCGGCCCGTTGCTGCGCCGCCTGGACACCTTGGTCGGCACGCGCGAGCCCGTCGCGGACGTCCTCGGCGACCCGGACGGCCTCGGCGGCCTCACCCGTGCCGGCCGGCCGGACCGGTTGCTGCCCTCCGAGTGGCTGCTCGCCGACGCCTACCCGGACGAGTTCCTCCGGCGCTTCGTCGACGGTGAACTCCTTCACCATGCATCCGAGTTCAGCACACCGGCGGTTCGCGGGCGGATCGTCGCCCTGGTCGACAGCGGCCCGGCCCAGGCCGGTGCCGGCCGGCTCGTCCAGCTCGCCGCGCTGCTCGTCCTGCACCGCCGGGCGGCCGCCCGGGGCACCGAGCTGGTGGTCGGCGTCCTCGGCGACCCGGACGGCCACTGGCTCACCGGGGACCTCGCCGAGCTGTTGCCGGCCTGGCTGGCCTCCCGCCGCCCGTCCGATCCGACCCCCGAGGACGTGGAGCGCGTCCAGGCCGGCCTGGATGCCGAGGACCACGCATGGGTGCTCACCTCGCCCCGGCTGGGTGGACAACTCCCGGGCCGGGCGCGGGTGCTGACGAGCGAGCCGGCCCGCTGGTCCGCCGAGAGTGCCACCGGCGTCACCGTGCGGATCGACGGCTCCACGACCGAACTCCCGCTCCCCGCAGCGGAGATCGCCGTACGGGCACTGCGCGGCAGCGAGTTCCGGCGGGCCGCCTCGCCCGTGGTCGTCAACGTTCCGGCGGAGGCCGCCGGGGCCGCCGGGGGAGCGCTGCCCGCGTTCACCACCGGCACCCGCACCCTGCTCGCCCGGGGCCGTCGCCCTTCCGTCCTGCTCGCCGTCAACCTGCCCAACGGCGGGAACGGACCCGCCACCGAGGTGCGGGCGAAGCGCCACAAGCTGAACGGCCCGGTGCTCGCCGCCGGACGCATCGGCCGGCGGCTGATCGCCCTGTACGCACGCGGGGACCAGCTCGTCCCCTACGTCAGCGGCCGCCCGCTCTCCCCGGCAGGTGGCGAGCAGGCCGGGTTCACCGCCGAACTGGCCGCCTTCGGCCTCGACCGTGCCGGGCTGGCCGGGCAGTTCACCCGGCCCGTCCTGCCGCTGGTCCGCGGCGGGGACGACCTGCTGCTGCCGCTGGCCGGCCGCTGGTGGCGGATCGCGCCCGACGGCACCGTCACCGACGACGGCGAGGTCGGCCGGGGCGCCGAGGGGCCGCAGCACTTCAACCGCTTCCGTGAGCCCCGGCTGTACGACCGGAGCCTGCCGGCCGGCGCGGCCCGCGCCCGCCACCTCCTGCACAGCGGTGCCACCGTCGCCTGGTCGGAGGACGGCAGGGACTGGGAGGTCAGGAACTGGCAGGGCCAGGCGCACCGGATCTCCTTCCGGGAGAACGCCGACGTGATCGGCCTCGTCCACCACGAGGCGGTGCCCGCGCTGATCACCTGCACCCGCAGCGGCCTCCTGGTGCGCCACGTCCGCGCCGACGGCGTCCGCACCCTGACCCGCTTCTCCGGCGGCACCGCCCCGCCCGCCGTCCACCCGACGCTGCCGCTGATCGCCGCCGAGACCCGGCCGGGCCGGATCGTGGTGGGCGACGCCTACACCGGACGGATCCACCACCTGATCGGGAGCGACGATTGAGCGCCACCCCCGCCGCTGCGTTCGGTGCCACCGTCACCGCCGCCGGCTACCTCCTCGACGTGCCGGTGATCGGCGCGGCCGAGGCGGCCGCACGCGTCCTGGCGCACTGGCAGGAAGGCGCCGAGCTGCGTGAACTCCCGGACGGGCGCTGGCTGCTCGTGCTGGTGACGGCCGTGGACGGCCGGGCCGACCAGGCCCCCGGCCAGCCGCTGACGCGCACGGCCGGCGGCGCACTCGTCGCCGCCGGCACCGGCGATTCCGAGGCCCGGCCCGGGCAACTCTCCTTCACGGCGGCAGGACTGAAGGTCACTCACACCATTACTGAGCTGGCGGAGTTGGACCCGTCGGCCTGGCTCGACCCGGTCGGCCTCACCCCGCACCGCCCACGACCGGTCGGCGCCGTCGAACCCGCCGCCGAACCCGTCCTGGAGGCCCTGCCGTCGCGGCCGCAGCCCGACCTGCGGAGGGCCGCCGGAATCGGCCCCCGGAGCGAACGGGCCCACCGGCTCACCAAGGACGCTCCGGTCGGCCCCCGCCGGTCGTTCTCCCCGCCGCGGCTGGACGGCCTCGCGGCGCTGGCCGGGCCGGCCGCGTACTGGACCGCCCTGGTCGTGATGTTGGGCGCCGGGCTCCTCGCCGCGGCCAGCTTCGCGGGGCTCATCGCCGAGCGCGGCTTCCGTCCCGGCGGGTTCCTCGTCGCGCTCGCGGTCGGGCTGGTCCTGGCCCGCAACCGCGGGGGAGTTGCCGGGCCCGCCCCGGCCGCCCCCGCCGGACAGGGCTCCGCCGCCGACGGCTCCGCCGCGGGCGCCCCCGGCCGCGCGGCCCGGCGGGCCCGCCGCCCGCTGCTGGGCGGCCTGCTGGCCCGCCTGGCCCTGCGCACCCCGGCGGCCCGGCTGGTGCGCGGCCGTCACGCCCGCTACCTGCACGAACTCACCCGCGCCTTCGAGCAGCGCCGGTGGGAGGACGCCCTGCGCGACGCCGTCCGGCTCGCCGGGGCCAACGCGGCCGACCAGCGGCCCTGGCTCTCCCTCGGCCTGCCCCGCCGCTACGCGGGCGAGCTGCGCGCGACCCCGCAGGCCGGCGGCGCGGGCGGCACCTCCCCGCTCTCCGGCCCCACCGTGCACCAGCACCTCTCCGCTCTCTACCGCCGGGCCGCCGAGGAGCTGGAACGCGACGGCCGGGTCGACGAGGCGGCGTTCGTCCTCGCCGACCTGCTGAACGCACCGGCCGAGGCGGTCGCCGTGCTGATCCGCCACGACCGCACCGCCCAGGCCGCCGAACTCGCCGAGGGCCGGGACCTGGACGCCCACCTGGTGGTCCGGCTCTGGTGGCGGGCCGGCGAGCGCGAGCGCGCCGTCCGGATCGCGCACCGCCGTGGTGCCTTCGCCACCGCCGTCGAACGCCTCTCCGCCACCTACCCGCAGGCCGCCCGCGAACTGCGCGCCGCCTGGGCCGCGCACTGCCGGGACGCCGGCGACCGCCTCGGCGCCGTCGAGGCCGCCTGGCCCGACGAGTCGCTGCGGCCCTCGGTCGCGGCCGACCTGCGTGACGCCGTCGCCCTCGGTGGCCCGGCCCGCGGCCGGGCACTGCCCTACCTGCTGGCGCTCGGCGCGGGCGAGTCCACCCGGGCGCTCGCGCTGGCCGTCCTCGACACCGACGGCGACCCGCGCTCCACCGGGCGCTCGGCGCTCGCCGCGGCCCTGGCGGACCTTCCGGCCGCCGACCCGGCCGCCGACCGCGAACTCGCCACCGCCGCCGCCCGGGCGGTCGTGCGGGACGGCGGCTTCGGCGGCGCCCGGGCCGGCCGGGCCGAGAGCGTCCTCGCCAAGCGGCTGTTGGAACGCGCCGACCCGCTGGCCGCCGCCGACCTGCCCGGTCCGCGGCGCGACACCCGCCCCGCCGGCGCCGCGCCCACGCACACCGCCGCCGACCGGCCCGGCACACTGCCAGTGCTCGACGCGGCACTGCTCGGATCGGGTGCCGTGCTGGTCGCCTGCGGCCAGGCGGGCGTACGGCTGCTCACCGCCGACGGCCGTACCAAGGCGCGCTGGGACGTGCCCGCCGACGAGCTCGTCCTCGCCGACCACGGCGGCAGCGCGCTCCTCGTGGCCGGCTACGGTGCGACGCGCGAGATCGCCCGGCTCGACCTCGCCACCCGCGTCGTCCGGCCCTGGACCACCCTGCGGGTGCGGCAGCTCGCCCGGTCCTTCGACGGCCGCCACCTGGTCACCGTGGACGAGGACGGCATCGCCGTACTGGACACCCTCGCCCCCCGCCCCACCGTGGTCTGGCGCGAACTCGGCAACGGCCAGCGGCCGGTGGGCCGGATCTCCCGGACGGCGACCAGCTGCGCGGCCGTCGTCGTCTCGAACCTGCCCGACGGCTCGCCGCTCACCGAGCTGTGGCGCTGGGACCAGCCCGGATGGGAACTGCGCGCCCGGCTCCGGCTGGACCGCACGGCCGGGGACCCCGGCGACTCGGTGGTGGTCGCCGGCGGCGGCCTGCTCACCGCGCACCGGCAGTTGCAGCCGGACCGGACCACGCTCTCCTGGACCACCGACACGGCCGGGGGCGTCACCGAACTGACCGTCGATGGCCTCGCACCGCACGCGCCCACCGTCGACGGCGATCACTGGGCGCTCACCGTGCCGCTCGCGGACGGCACCGGCGCCCTCGTCCGCACCGGCACCGGCCCGGACGCCGCGCCCGCCGTCACCGTCGTCTTCCCGCAGGCCGACCCGCCGTACACGGGCCTGCGCGGGCACGCCGGCGCGGTGACCCACTGGCACCGCTCCGGCCGGGTCCTCGCCACCTCGGCGGACGGCGCCACCCTCCTCGCCAACCTGCGGGTCACCACGGACTGAGACCTGCGTGAGCTCGGCCGGAGCCGGAGCCGGAGCCGGAGTCCGAGCCGGAGCCCGAGCCAGGGCGGCAGCCGGAGCGGTCCGCGGGCCTCAGGTGAGCGGTCGGGGGCGGGCGCCCGCCCGACCTGACGGACGATCGGCGGGCGTTGGCGGGCGTTGGTGGGCGTCGACGTGCGGCGACGTACGTCGGCGGGGTCCTACCCGGCGGTCCCCCGCCCTCAGCGCTTGAGGTAGGCCAGGACCGCCAGCACGCGGCGGTTGTCGTCGGCGGACGCCTCGATCCGCAGCTTGGCGAAGATGGCGGCGGTGTGCTTGGCGACGGCGCTCTCGCTGATGTGCAGGGTGCCCATGATGGCGGCGTTCGACCGGCCCTCGGCCATCAGCTCCAGCACCTGGTGCTCGCGCGGGGTCAGCTGGGAGGTGTTCCCCCGGGCGTCGCTGCGGGCCAGGAGCTTGGCGATGACCTGCGGGTCCATCACCGTACCGCCGGCCGCGACGGTGCGGACGGCGTCGATGAACTGGGCGGTGTGCGTGACGCGGTCCTTGAGCAGGTAGCCGATGGCGCCCTCGCCCCCGGCCAGCAGCTCGTGGGCGTAGAGCTGGTCGACGTACTGGGAGAGGATCAGGACGGGCAGGCCCGGCCGGGCGCGGCGGGCTTCGAGGGTGGCCTGGAGGCCCTCGTCGGTGAAGGTCGGCGGCAGGCGGATGTCGACCACGGCCACGTCCGGCTCCTCCTCGCGCAGCGCGCGCAGCAGGGCCGGGCTGTTGTCGACGGCCGCGACCACCTCGCAGCCGTGCTCCTGGAGGGTCCGTATCAGCCCGTCGCGGAGGAGGAAGAGGTCTTCGGCAATGACGACGCGCACGGTATCTCCAGGGTCACGGTGGTCGGTCCGCCCTGCGGGCTGTGCAGGGTGAGGGTCCCGTCGAAGGTACTGAGCCTGCGCCGCACACCGTGGAGTCCGCTCCCCCGGGAGGGGTCCGCGCCGCCGCGGCCGTCGTCGGTGACGGTGACCCGCAGCACGGAGTTCGCGTGCGCCAGGCGGATCCGCACCTCGCGGGCGCCGGAGTGCTTGGCCGCGTTGGCGAGGAGTTCGCCGACCGCGAAGTAGGCGGCGGACTCGACGGGTGCGGGCAGCCGCCCCGGCAACCGGACCTCGACGTCGACGTCGAGGAAGCTGTCGAGCGCCAGTGACCGGACGGCGTCGCCGAGACCGCGGTCGGCGAGGACGGGAGGGTGGATGCCGTGGACGAGGTCCCGGAGGTCCTGGAGCGCCCGCTCCGAGGTGCTCCGGACCACGAGCAGCAGCTCGCGGGCGGTCTGCGGATCGGTGTCGAGGAGCCGGGTCGCCTTGTCCAGGGTCATGCCCAGGGCGACCAGCCTGGCCTGCGCCCCGTCGTGCAGGTCCCGTTCGATGCGCCGGAGTTCGGCCGCCTGCGTGTCCAGTGCGTCGGCGCGGGTGTCGGCCAGGTGCTCGATGCGGCGGACCAGCTCGGTGGAGTGGGGCGCGGCGAGCGTGCGCCGGCTCCACCGGGCGTGCAGTTCGAGCACCCGGGGCGCGAGGCGCAGCCCCGCCACGACGAACACGAGGCCGAGGACGGCGGCGGCGAGCATGGTGGCGGTGGACTCGACGGGGATGAAGGCGTACCAGTTGCCGTCGCCGACGAGCCGCCAGATGAACGGCTGCACCAGTGCGCCGAACACCCCGTACTCGATGAGCGCCAGCGGTACCGCGACCAGCACCCCGCCGGCCCACGGTTCCAGCCACGCCCATCTGAGGTCGTGCCAGAACCCCTCGTCGCCGAGGACGGCGGCCGCCCGCCGCCGGCGGCTCCCGGAGCCGTCGACGGCGAGCGGTTCGGGCGGGCTGATCCGGGTGCCGGTCCAGCGGGCGGTCCAGGAGCGGTACCGGTCCGACAGCCGGCGCAGCGCCGCTGCGGCGGGCGGCAGCAGGGGGAGCCCCACCCCGACCGGAAGCAGGAGCAACGTGCACACCACCAGCCCGCCGACCGCGGTCACCGCGAGGCCGGCGAGTGACAGCAGCTGGCACCGCCCGACGGCGGCCCAGCCGCCCGCGGCCCGGCCTCCGGCCCCCCGGGCCGCGACCGTGGCGTCCGCCCGCTGTGCCCCGTGCGCCCCCCGGGCCGCGGCACCCCCTGCTGCCGTGCCCCGTCGCGCTGCCGTGCCTGGCCGCTTCACCCTGCCCACCGGCTCTGCGTGCCCACCGGCTCTGCCGTGCCCACGCGATCTGCCGTGCCCACCCGCTCTGTCCTGCCCACCCGTTGTTCCCCCGTCAGCGCGCGCCGTGCTCCGCCGCGGTCACGAGCCTAGTGCCGGGCGCCCGCAGCACCCACGGCAGCGCCGCCACCAGGCACGCGCCGCCGAACAGCACCATCGGCAGCACCGCGCCGGAGTCGTCGTCCAGGAACAGGAGCATCCCCAGGTTCACCAGGGTGTGGAAGCCGCCGGCGAGCAGCAGCCGATTGGACCGGACGTGCTCCAGACCGAGGCCGAGGACGACGGACATCGCGACGGTCGCCAGCAGGAAGCCGGCCGCGTAGGCCGGGGCGTGGGTGAGGACCTGCACGTGCCAGAAGCCCCACACCAGGCCGACCAGGGCCGACGCGGCGACCGGGCCGAACCTGCTCCGCACCATGGGCTGGAGCAGGCAGCGCCAGCCGATCTCCTCTCCGCACGCGCCGACCAGTTGGGCCACCACGACGAGTGCGAAGGGGTGTGCCAGGGTGCGCGGATCCGTGAACCGGCCGGCTCCCTCCAGCAGGGCGTACGTGCCCGCGGCGAGCGCGATGATCAGTGGTGCCGAGAGCAGCACCCGGAGTTCCCTGCCCACGCGGCCCGTCTGGCCCACCGGGCCCGTCCGGCCTTTCCCGGCCCGGGCGGTGTCCGGCGTCCGGCGTCGGGGCAGCGCCCCGGCGAGACGCTGCCGGATGCGCGAGGGCCAGAGCAGTGCCACCACCAACACCCCTGCGGCGGGCCCGAACTGGGTCAACTGGACGACCTCCGGCGGAATCCCCGTCGCGGGCTGCACCGCCCCCAACGCCCCCGCCGCGACGAACGCCACGGTGAGGAACACCGCCGTCTCCGCCTTCCATGCCCGCATGTTCTCCGGCCTCCTGCTCGTGCGGTCCGTCTCTGTCGACGTCGACTCTTCCGGTCCGCGCCGCCGGGGCCATTGCGTGTAGCTGCCCAACGGGGGTGTATCCAGGTGCACCCCTCGGGCGGCGTCGGGCCTTTCCGGGTCCATTTGGGGACATGTAGTATCCCGGTTATGTTGATGGGTGAGGGTGTGGAGTGGGGCCTGCACTGCTGCCTGGCGTTGGCCTGGCTCGAGGACCAGGCGCCGATCCCGACGGGCCGGCTGGCGGAGATCTTCGAGCTGCCGCCGGTGTACCTGAAGAAGCGTCTGCAGCCGCTGGTGCGGGCCGGTGTGCTGGCCTCCGTGCCGGGCGCGCGCGGCGGGTACCGGCTGGCGCGCGCACCCGAGGACGTCACGTTGATGGACGTCGTGGCCGCCGTCGAGGGGACGACGGAGGCGTTCCGCTGCACCGAGATCCGCCGCAGGGGAGCGGGTGTCGAGGCGGCGGCGGGCGAGTTCGCGCGCCCGTGCGGGATCGCGGGCGCGATGCGGCGGGCCGAACTGGCGTGGCGCCGCGAGCTGGCCTCGCAGACCCTCGCCGACCTGCTGGCGGCAAGCCCCGCGGGTGCGCCCGGGCGTGTCCGGCGTTTCCATGAGCGGCTGGGCGGCTGACCATCCGTCATGCCGTGGGCGGGACCGTCCGCATGCCCCCTGCCGCCCCGCATGCCCCGCCGGCCCCCCATGGCCCGCGGGCCGGAGCGGCCCGCACCCCGGTCCGCCCGCCGTAGCCCGCCCGCCCGTCCGCTGTACCCAGCCCGGCCGCCCGGTCGGGCTCTTTGCGAAGGAGAATCGGGACATTGAATATCTCGTTAAGGCGGGAGTCGCCCGCTGCCGCTGCCGCCGCCCCTGCGGCCGCGACGACCGGTCCGACCCCGTCCCGGACCGGGCTCGTCCCCGTCCTGGCCCTGGGCACCTTTGCCGTGGGCACCGACGCGTTCGTGGTCGCGGGGTTCCTGCCCGACCTGGCCGCGGACCTCGGCGTGTCGACGGCGGCCGCAGGCCAGGCCGTCACCGCCTTCGCGGCGGCGTACGCCCTGCTCTCCCCGGTGCTGGCGACCCTCACCGCCCGGGTGCCACGCCGGACTCTGCTCGTCGCCGCCCTCACCGGGCTCGGCGTGGCCAACCTCGCCACGGCGCTCGCCCCCACCTTCGCCGCGCTGATCGTCGCGCGGGTGGCCGCAGCCGGCGCCGCGGCGGCGTTCACCCCCAACGCGGGAGCGGTCGCCGCCTTCCTGGCCGGCCCCGAACGGCGGGCCAGGGCCCTGGCCGTGGTGGTGGGCGGGCTGACCGTCGCGACCGCACTCGGCGTCCCGCTGGGGGACGTGGCCGGCGAACTGACGGGGTGGCGCTGGGCGCTGGCCGCGGTCGCCGCGCTCGCGCTGCTCACCGCGGCGGCGCTCGCCCTCCTGCTGCCCGCGCTGCCGGGCAACCCTGCGGTGCCACTGCGGGAACGCCTCGCGGTGTTGCGTCGTCCGGCCGTGCGCGCCGTCCTGCCCCTGACCGTGCTCGGCATGACGGCGGCCTACACGGTGTACGCGTACAGCGTTCCGGTGCTCGCGGCAGTCGGCGTCGGGGAGTCCGACACGGCGTGGGTGCTCTCGCTCTACGGGCTCGGCGCGGTGCTCGGCAATCTCGCCTCGGGGTACGCCACCGACCGCTTCGGCCCGGTTCGGGTGCTGTCGACGGGCTACCTCGTGCTGGCCGCCGGGCTCGGGGGGCTCGGCCTGCTGGCGGCCTCCGGGACACGCGCGCCCGCCCTCGTGGGGCTGCTCGCGGTGGCCTGGGGGGCGGGCAGCTGGTGCCAGACCCCCCCGCAGCAGCACCGGTTGATCGCCGCGGCACCGCAGGGGGCGCCGCTGGTCGTCGCCCTGAACTCCTCCGCTATCTACGCCGGTATCGGGTCCGGCACCGTGCTCGGCGGGCTGACGGCCCACGCCGGGGCCGCCACGATGTACGCCACCGCCGCGGCGCTCGCCGCCGTCGCCGCGGCCTGCTTGTTCGCCACCGTCGGCCGCACGCGTTGAGGGCCGGCCCGTGGGCTCGCCGGACGCGCTGGGGCCAAGGCCGGTGAGCCTGGCGGACGCGTTGGGGCCCGGCCGGTGAGCCCGGTGACTCCTTCCCGGGACTTCTTCCGCCGGCTTGTCACACTTCCGCGATCCGCTCCGTCGAAGGGATGACAGCACGAGCGAACACCGAGAGAAGGACACCACCGTGAACGACGCCCGTATGGCCAACCCCGCCGTCGTCATCCCCGAGGCGATGCCCGCGATCCTGGGCGTGCTCAAGGCCGCGAAGAAGGGCGGCGTGCCCGAGTCGACCCTCGAACTCGTCCACCTGCGCGCCAGCCAGATCAACGGTTGCAGCTACTGCGTCGTCGGCGGCGTGGCGAGCGCGAAGAAGAACGGCGAGACCGACGAGCGCCTGCACGCCGTCGCCGCCTGGCGGGAGGCGCCGTACTTCACCGACGCCGAGCGGGCGGCCCTGGAGCTGGCCGAGCACGTCACCCGCCTCGCCGACCGGGCCGTCGTGCCGGACGTCGTCTGGGACGCGGCGGCCGCGCACTTCGACGAGAAGCAGCTGGCCTCGCTGGTCCTCTGGATCAGCCTGACCAACTTCTTCAACCGTCTGAACGCCACCACCCGCCAGCCGGCCGGCGCGACCTGGTGACACCCGGGCCGTCGCTGTGACCCGCGCCTGGTGCCGGGTGGCCCCGCGCCGCCCGGCACCAGGCGACCGACACTCGGCCGTGTGGTGGTGGGGCCGGGCACCGGGCTACCGGACCGGGCCGCACTCGTCGACGAGGACGGTGGGTTCGGTCAGGAACAGTACGGGGCCGGCCGGGCCGTAGGCGACGTTGAAGGTGTCCAGCCAGTAGGACCAGTCCCGTACGCCCGCCGCGCTGGAGAAGCGGTAGTTGAGCCGCCACCGGACCCACTGCCCGGGTGCGAGCCGCACGGCCGGCGGGCGCCGCACCCGCGGCGGAAGGCCGTACAACGGCTCCACCGGGGGCAGCACCCGCAACCGGCCGTCGGCTTCGCGTAGTCCGAGCGCGCCGGGCGGCAGGACCTCCCAACCCTCCCGCGGTGCGAAGCCGTCCGCCTCGGCCATGCGCACCATGTGCACCACGCGCACCATGTGCACCACGCGCACCAGGTGTACCGGGCGTACCGGGTGCATCGACGGCACTGACGGCGATGGCGCGGACGGCGTCGAGGGCTGCGGCGGCACCGCGAAGCCGGCCGCCGCGGCGTTCCGGCGGGCCGCCGCCGGCCCGCCCCGCGACCGCTTCGTCCAGGACGTCCTCACCCACTGGACCGTGATCCCCGTGTCCCGTCCGGTCCCTGCGCCCCGTCCGGTCCCTGCGCCCCGTCCGGTCCCTGCGCCCCGTCCGGTCCCTGCGCCCCGCCCGGTTCCTGCGCCCCGCCCAGTGCCCTCGGGATGTCGGGCCGTCACGCGGTCGCCACCGGAACGCCGTCCGGGCGGCCCGCGAGCAGGGCGGCGAGGTGGTCCGCGCAGCGGAGGGCGGCGGTGGCCATCGCGCTCCGCGTCATCCCGGCGACGTGCGGGGTGAGCAGCGCGTTCGGCAGGCCGGCGAGGGGTGAGGCGAAGGCGGCGTGCTCGTGCTCGAACGTGTCGACGGCGGCGGCCGCGAGCGGGTGGGCGGGGTCGCGGAGGGCGTCGGCCAGGGCCTGCTCGTCGACGATGCCGCCGCGGGCGGTGTTGAGCAGGACCGAGCCGGGCCGCATCAGGTCCAGCTCCGCCCGGCCGATCAGTCCGCGGGTCTGCGGGGTGAGCGGCAGGTGCAGGGAGACGACGTCGCTGCCGGCCAGGAGCGTACGGAGGGAGTCGGCGGCGCGCACCGGAGCCCCGGCCGGGCGGCGGGAGAACGCCTGGACGTCCATGCCGAGGGCCCCGGCCCGCGTGGCCAGGGCCAGACCGGTCCGGCCCAGGCCGACGATGCCGAGGGTGAGCTCGGAGAGTTCCACCGTCGGCGCCACCGGTGTGCGCCAACTTCCCCGGTGCGCGGCCTCGTTGTGGGCGGCCAGGTCGCGGGTCAGGGCGAGGAGCTGGGCCAGGGCGAACTCGGCGACCGCGTTCGCGTTGGATCCCGGTGTGTGGGTGACGGCGACGCCGTGCCGGGCGGCGGCCGCGAGGTCGACGTGGTCGGTGCCGGCCCCGGCCCGCCCGATCGCGCGGAGTCGGCGGGCGAGACGGGGGTCGGTCGCCGACGCCAGGAAGGCGGCGCGCATCGGCACCCCGCCGCGGGACTTGACGGCGTCGTAGCCGAGGCCGCCCCGGACGGTCGCGGCGAGCAGTGCCGACTCGTCGAAGGCGTCGAAGTCGGCGAACTCGACCCGGATGGCCCAGGCGGCCCGCGCCGCGGCGCTGTCGGCCACCCGCCGGAGGTTGAGGGTGACGGCGAGCCCGTGGTCGAGCAGCCGCGCCAGCTCCCGGTCGAGCAGCCCGCCGGGGGCCGCGTCCAGCAGCAGGATCCGGGGCTGTGGCACGGGCTCTCCTTTCGGGGCGGCCGGAGCGTGGCGGCATCCGTCGCGACGCGGTGTCCGGGGCTGTGGGGCACCCGGAGTCGCCCACCCTATGATGTAAGGCATGTATGACGCTACTGACTCTTACGAGCTTCGGTCGGGCGTGCCCGACGTCGACACCTTCCGCCACCTCCGCACCGCCGCCGGGATGAGCGACCGCCCCGCCGCCGCGGTGGCCGCCGGGCTGCCGCAGACCTGGTACGGCGTGACCGTGCACACCGGGGACGGCCGGACCGTCGGCATGGGGCGGATCGTCGGTGACGGCGGCATGGTCTTCCAGATCGCCGACGTCTGCGTCCTGCCCGCCCATCAGGGCCGGGGTCTCGGAGGGCGGATCATGGCGGGCCTGGTCGCCGAGCTGGAGCGCCGTGCCGTGCCGGGCGCGTACGTCTCGCTCATCGCCGACGGCGACGCCCACCGTCTCTACGCCAAGCACGGCTTCGTCGGGACGGCCCCGCACTCGGTGGGCATGCACCGCCTGGTCTGACCCCGCCCCCGCTCCCGCCCCCGCCCCGGTGTCAGGTGCTAGGTGCCTGTGCCCGCCACCCCCGGCCCCCCGGCGCCCGGCGCCCGTGTCCGCCCCACCGAGCGGGCCGAGTGGGCCGAGCGGGCCGGGCCGGGCGGACTCGTCGCGGCGGCGGACTCAGGTGCCATGGCGCCCTCCCCGGTCGGTGCAGCCGCGGCTGCCATCGTCGTCCGACGGGACGCCACCCCTCCCGGCGAAGCGGCGGGACCGCCCGCGCCCCGCCCTTACGGGGCTGCCCGCCCGGTGGACGGGGGCCGGGACCGCGGCCGGGCCCCGGTCCCGTGGTCGCGGAGCTCACCGGTCACCGCCCACGCGACCGACACCACCGGCACGGCCACCACTGCGCCCAGGACCCCGCCCAGCACGGCGCCACCGGTCACCGACAGGGCGACCACCACCGGGTGGAGCCGCACCGACCAGCCGAGGACCAAGGGGTGCAGCAGATGGCCCTCGATCTGGCCGATGACCACGATCAGCCCGAGCACGAGCAGGGCGACCACCGGGCCACGCGCGGCGAGGGCGACCAGCGAGGCGATGGCCAGTGCGATGGGGGAGCCGATCAGGGGGACGAGTGCGGCGACGAACTCCAGTACGACCAGGGGGAGCACCAACGGCACCCCCAGCAGGGCGAGGGCGATGCCGACCAGGACGGCGTTGGTCGACGCCACGATGAGCACGCCGCGGGTGTAGCCGGCGAAGGTCTGCCAGGCGGCGCGGCCCGCCCGGTCCCAGACCGGCCGGGCGCCGGCGGGCAGCTGGTGCTCGGCCCAGGACCACATCCGGTCACCGGAGTGGAGGAAGAACACCGAGCAGAACACCGCGAGCGCGACCGCGGTGACCACCTCGACGGCCCGGCCCGCTCCGCTGATGGCGGTGCTGATCAGCGTCGACCGATGGGCCGCGACGAACTCGCCGAGCTTCGCCCGGAAGTCGGTGACGGTGCCCGCGTGGAGGTGGAAGGGCGCGCGGGTCAGCCAGCGGTCGAGCCGGCCCAGGCCGCCGTGCAGTTCGCTGCCCAGGCCGGTCCACTCGTCGGCGACGGTCGTGCCGACGAATGCCAGGATCCCGCCGACCAGGGCGATCGAGGCCAGGAAGGCCAACAGGACGGCCAGCGAGCGGGGCACCAGCCGGTCCAGGAGATCGACGGCCGGCCGCAGTACGGAGGTGATGACCAGGGCCAGGAACACCGCGACGACCGGCAGTTCGAGCCGGGTGAGGACGAGGACCAGGAGGAAGGCCGCCACACCGAGCAGGACCAGCCGCCAGGTGTACCCGGCGACGGTCCGCAGCCCGGGCGGCACGCCGTCCCCGGACAGCGCGGGTCGGGGCGGGGGCGTGGGTACACGCGGCCGTCGGCCGCCGGGCGGGCGGGGCCGCCGGGCCGGTCCACCGGTGTTCATCCGCACGGGCGGCCTTTCTGCGATCGGGGTCCGGTTCGGGCTGCGACATCCCGCGGCTACCCGGCGGGTCGGGGTGGAAACCGCGGGCGAGGCGCGCCGGCCACAGCCGCGCGGTCAGTGCCACCAGCAGTCCCACCAGGCCGCGCCGCCAGGCCCACGGCGATCCGCGCCGCGTAGTCGCCGGGCAGCCCGGAGTGCGGGCGGCGCAGCGGCAGGACGGCGGTGCAGTACCGGCGTGCGGTGGCACGCCGGCGGTCGCGGCGGACGGCGGCGGTGGCCCGCAGGGCGGGGAGCAGACCGGGCGCGAGGCCGGCAGGCGTCCACCGGACCTCCGGTCCCGGCGGCGTGGCCGGCCCGCCAGGCCGGCCGAGAGTGTCGGCGGGATGGCCGGCACCGGGCAGGGCGCCGATGCCCAGGCGCCCGGTCGGCAGCAGCCCGTGCGGTCGGATGTCGAATGGTGGCGCCGGAGCCATCGCCGGCGGGCCGGCGAGCGCCAGGACGGAGGTGCGGACCGTCAAGGCGTCCCGGCCGTGCCCGGCCGCGGCGCGTCGGTCGAGGGCGGCGCCGCTCCGGGCGAGGCCGGGTTCCCCGGTCCGGGCGTCGAGCGGGCCGGTACCGTGCGGGGGGACGCAGGGGGGAGTCGGACGCTGCGGAACGCGCCGTACCGCGGGCGGGGGGACGCACCGGCGAGGGCGAGCCGGGCGGTGCCGCCGAGGAGAGTCCGAGGGAGGGCCCGGAGTGCCTGCGCCCGGATTGCCTGCGCCCGGTACGCCGTACCGCCCACAGCGGCGCCGGACGCGCGCCGGACCGCGACCGCGCCGACTGCACCGTCCGCGCCGACCGTACCGAGCGCTCGGACCGCGGCCAGGCAGCCGCCGACGGCCGTCTCCAGCCTGCTGAGCGCCCTACTGATCAGCAGGGCGCTCGGCAGCAACAGCCCCCACCAGAGCAGGAGTTCGACTGTGTTGCGCATTCCTCCCCCGTCCGCCCCGGGCCCGTCCGTGCCGGGCGCCCGGCCCGCCCTCGCGGCGAGCGGCCCCATGTGTACCGCCCGGAGGGTGGCCGCGTCCCGGACGCAACGCCGCCGCGCCCGGGATGGCCCCCGCGGACCACTCGTTCGCCGCACGCCCTCCCCGGTCGGCGTGATCATCGGCTCGGCGCGCCGGCCGGGTGTCCCGAACCCCCGCCGGCCGGTGCCCCGAACCCGCCGGGTAAGGCCGCCGCGGTCGTGAGCGCGGCGAGTTCGTCGACGACGGCGGTGAGCCGTCCGTGTCGGCGGAAGGTGAGGTGCTGGCGGGCGGCGCCCGTGCCGAGGCGGTGCAAACGGGCCAGTCCGGACCGCACGGCGGCGAGGTCACCTGCGGCGGTGAGGCCGGGAGTCGCGTACTCGACGAGCTGCTCGGCCAGAGCGGACATCGGCGCGCGGCGTCCGGTGACCGGGTCGAGGCCCTCGCCGGACAGGCCGAGGCGGGCGGCGCGCCAGTGGGCGGCGCCGAGCAGACCGGCGGGCACGGGGGGCGGCCGCCGTCCGGCGTCGACGTCGGCGAGGAGGACGCCGGCCAGTCCGCGCAGCAGGGCCGCCAGCAGGACGACGGTGTCCAGGTCCGCGTTGACGTCGGCGATCCGCACCTCCAGGGTGGGCACGTGCTCGGACGGCCGGGCGTACCAGTAGATCATCCGGCGGTCCAGCAGGACGCCGCGGTCCACCAGGGCGTCCGCCAGTGCCTCGTACTGGTCCTCGTCCAGGACCGGGGCCGGGCCGACGGTGGGCCAGCGCGACCACTGCACGGAACGCCAGCTCGCGAAGCCGCTGTCCCGCCCCGCACTGAACGGCGAGTTGACGGCGAGCGCCTGGAACACCGGCAGCAGGCCGCGCAGGTGGTTGCCCAGGGCCAGCGCCTGCCCCCGTCCGTCCACGCCCAGGTGGACGTGACAGCCGCACAGCGCCCCGTCGCAGCCGTCGAGCACGCCGGCGTACCGGGCCGCCATCCGGTGGTAGCGCGGATCGTCGGTGACCCGGCGGGGGCCGGGCGCGGAGAGTACCGGGGTGCCGGAGGCGACCAGCAGGCACCCGGCCCGGGCGGCCGCCGAGGCGACGACCGAACGCAGCCGCACGAGGTCGTCGCGGAGATCGTCCAGCCGCGTCGCCGGGCGGCTGCAGACCTCGACCTGGACGGGGAAGAACTCGGCCTGGACCCGGTCGCCGAGCACGGTGGCCGCGTCCGCGATGACCTGTGGCGCGCGCTCGGCCGGCAGCCGGGTCCGGCGGTCGACGAGCAGGAACTCCTCCTCCACTCCGAGGGTGGGGACGGCGGGGACGGCGGGCGTGCCGGTCATTGCAAGCCCCGGGACAGCGCGCCGGCCGCGGTGACCAGCAGGCCCGCCGCCAGCAGCCCGTGGTGCTGGGAGGCCCACGGCTGGAAGCTTCGCCCGCGGGCCTCGGAGCCGAACCGGCCGCGCGCGCCGCGATCCTTCACGGCGTTGACCGGCGCCCAGAGGTTGACCGGGTCGTCCGCGCGGCGCGGCCGGTCCTCCTGCTGGGCGTCGAAGCCGGTGCGGGCGAGGCAGCGGTCCAGGAGGCCGGGGGCGACGGCGTTGGCGGCCAGCGTGGCGGCCGTGCGCGCACCGACCCAGTACTCGCGGCGGCGGGGGTGGTCGGCCGCGTACCGCACCGCGCGGGCGGCGACTTCGGGCTGGTGGACGGGCGGGACGGGACGGGCCCGACCGCGCATCCGGTTGAGCACCCAGTCGAACTGCGGGGTGTTGACCGCCGGCAGCTGCCCCATGGTCACCCGCACGCCCGACCCCGATGCCTGCAGTTCGCAGCGCAGTGCCTCGTGCCAGCCCTGCAGCGCGTGCTCGGCGCGGCTGTACGCGGTTTGCAGGGGGACGCCCCGGTGGGCGATCACGGAGCCGACCTGGACGACGGTGCCGTGGTCGCGCGGAAGCATCCGGCGCAGCGCGGCCCGGGTGGCGTTGACGTAGCCGAGGTCGGTGACCTCGGTGACCCGGCGGTACTCGGCCGGGCTGATCTCGGTGAACGGTGCGAAGACGGCGACGAGGGCGTCGTTGACCCAGGCGTCGACCGGTCCGAACTCCGCCTCGGCCTCGGTCGCCACCGCCTCGCAGGCGTCGGGGTCGGCGACGTCCGCCGGGATCGTGCGGACCGGTGAACCGGCGGCCTCGGCCTCGCTGGCGGCCGCCCGCAGGCCGCCCGCCCCGCGTGCGACGAGGACGAGGCGGTGGTCGTCGGTGGCGAAGGCGCGGGCACAGGCGCGGCCGATCCCGGCACTGGCGCCGGTGATGACCACGGTGCGGGGGTTCGGATGTGCGCGGAACGTCATGGACGGCGTCTTGCCGGGCGGGGGCCGCCGAAACGTCGCCGCCCGGACCGGAGGGTCTTCGGCGTCGTCCTCGTGGTCGGGTCGCGCGCGTGCTCCCGGACGTGCCCTCCGGCGTGTGTGGCCGCCGTCGGATCGGACAGACGCGGGGCATGAAACACGAGGAGTACGAGGAGTACGTGGTGCGCCCGGTTCCGTCCGGGCCGGTGGCACCACCGGCCCCGGTCGTCCGTGCGGCCCCGTACGCCGCGCGGCATGATGGTCGGGACGGCACGACGCCGTCCCGAGCGGACGGGGAGCCCACCATGCCGCGGCCGGCCGAGTACCCCTCCGACGACGGAGGGGGCGAGGAACGCGGTGGTCTGCACGTCGTCACGGGCCGGGAGGGGGCTACCCGGGTCGTCACCGTCACCGGCGAGCTGGACCTCGACACGGGTGACGTGCTGCGCAGGGCGCTGGCCGTGCCCGCGGACGAGGAGCCGGAGGACGAGGGGCTGGAGCGGATCGTCGTCGACCTCTCCGGTCTGAGGTTCTGCGACTCGACGGGGCTGAACATCCTGTTGCGCACCCGCCTCGACGCCGAGGCGGCCGGGCTCCGTATGGAGTTGGCCGGCCCGCGTCCGGTGGTCGCCAGAATGTTCGCGCTCACCGGCGTCGACGGCGTGCTGCGGATCCACCCCGACCTCGGCGCCGCGCTGCGGGCTCCCCGTCCGGTGGCGGACGCTCCTCCCCCCGACGGCGACTGAGGAGCACCGGATGAAGCGCCCGTGGGAAGGCCCGCTCCCGGAATCCGACCGGACCCGGCGGCTCCGGCTGGAGGGTGCCGAGGGCGCTGTGCAGCGCTGCCGGGACTTCAGCCGGCAGGCGTTGGCGGCCTGGCACTGGCTACCCGGCGAGGACGCGGCGCAACAGGACGAGGAGGAACAAGAGGACGACGAGCAACGGGCCGTTTCGCAGGACGTCCTGCTGATGGTCTCGGAGCTGGTCACCAACGCGTGCCTGCACGCCCCGGGCGGCCCGCGCGAGCTGCGGTTGAGCTGGAACGGCGAACGGCTGCGGGTCGAGGTCACGGATGCCAGCCCGGTGCCGCCGCAGCTGCGTCCGCACGCCGACCCCGGCCGGCCGGGCGGGCACGGCCTGCGGGTGGTGGACCGGCTGGCCCGGGCCTGGGGCTCGTTGCCGGAGGGCACGGGCAAGCGGGTGTGGCTGGAGGTGCCGTCCCCGCTCGACCACCGCGTCGCCCGGATCGACCACCGCGTCCGCCGGCACTGACGTCCGTCGGCACCGACCCGGGGACGTCCGTCGGCACCGACCCGGGGACGTCCGCCGGCACCGGCCCGGGCGGGCGGCGGTACCGACCCGGGCGTCCGCCGGCACCGGGCGGACGCCCGACCCGCGGGCGGCGGTCACGCCTGTCCGGGGTGCGGTTCGGGCCGTGGTGCCGGGGTCGGGTCCGGGAAGGGCTCCGGGCTCGGGAACGGGGGGATCGGCGGCGGGGCGGGGCGGGGCCCTTCGCCCGGCCCCGGTGCGGGGTACGGGTGCGGGATCGGCTCGGTGTCCGGGTCGGGGGGAACGGGGACGGTCATCGTGGCACCTTCCTCGGGTCGCTGCCCGGCGGCGTCTACCCGGAGCGGGGACGGCAAATCCCGACGGAACGGGATGAAACGGGATGATGCGGGTAGGACACCACCGGAGCGGTCACGGCGAACGGCCTGACGCTCCCCGCACCCGCAGGTGCCACCGGGACCGTCGCTTGAAGCAGCCGGGCAGAGGTTCTCGGGAAAGAAGCCCGCGGCACGCGAACGGGTCCGTTCGCGGTGCCGGGGCCGTTCGCCCCGATGCCCAGGAGAAGCCACCGTGTCCACCCCCGTGCAAACCGGCCACCGGACCGACCGGGCGGCCGTGCCGTCCTCCGGCCTCCTGCCCGACCTGCCCCCGCGTCCCAGCGATGCGGAGCTGCGCACCATGGGCAAGTCCGAGGCACGCGAGCTCAGCGACGCGCTGTTCGAGCGATTGGCCGGCCTCGCCCGCGAGACCCACGCCTACAGCTACGTGCGCGGCACCGTCATCGAACTCAACATGCCGCTGGTCCGCTTCATCGCCGCCCGGTTCCGGCACCGCGCCGAGGACATGGAGGACATCCTCCAGGTCGGCACCATCGGCCTGATCAAGGCCGTCGACGGCTACGACCCGGCGCGCGGCGTCGAGTTCATCACCTACGCCATCCCCACCATCGCCGGTGAGATCAAGCGTTTCTTCCGCGACACCTCATGGCCGGTCCGGGTACCGCGCAGCGTGCAGGAGCTGTACCTGAAGGTGGCCCGCGGGTCGGACCGGCTGGAGCAGGAACTCGGCCGCCTCCCGCACCCCGAGGAGATCGCCGCGGACCTGGACCTGACGGTGGAGCAGGTCGTCGAGGGGCTGGTCGCCGGCCGGGTGTACCGGCCCGACTCGTTGGACGCGCTGCGCGACCGGGACGGCGACGAGAGCGGGAGCGCCATGCTCGACCAGCTCGGCGGCTGCGACGAGAACCTCGAACTCGCCGAGTTCCGCACCGCGGTGCGCCCGCTGCTGGGCCGGCTGCCGCGGCGCGAGCAAACCGTGCTCAAGCTCCGGTTCTGGGACGGCTGGACGCAGTCCGAGATCGCCGCCCGGATCGGCGTCTCCCAGATGCACGTCTCCCGGTTGCTCACCGCCACCCTCGCCCGGCTGCGCGAGGAGCTGGACGACCAGGACGCCCCGGGCTGGGCCGACGGGCCGCAGGCACCGGTCGGCGCCGGGACGCCGGGCTGAGTTCCCCTCCCGCCGGGCGTCTTCGGCCCTCGCAGCGGACAGCCGCGCTGCGGGGGCCGTCGCCTGCGGATCGAGAGGCCGCTCTTCGACGGCACCCTCGGTTCCGCCGGGCACCGTCGCCCCGGGTGCCGGCGATGCCCCGGATGTCGGCCTGCGGATCGCCGCCGCCCGCGCCGCCGGGTACCGGACGGCGTGACCCCCGGCCCGAGGCCCGACCGCCGCCCGGCGCGGGCCGCCGGCGCCGGGCCTGCCGTGTCCGGCCGACGGGTGGCACAGTGGGAGCAGGGCGGCGCCCGCCGCCCGACGACCCGGAGCGCGCCGCCCGGCACTCCCCGGGTGCGGCGGATCCGGACGGTGGGACGGATGGACGACCAGGCGGTGCCCGCCGCGCAGCCGGCGGACCCGGCCGAGCAGGGCCTGCGACAGCTGCTCGCCGGGCTGACCGCGGTGCGCGACGGCGACTTCGGGACCAGGCTCACCCCCGACCGGCCCGGCGTGCTCGGCGAGATCGCCACGGTGTTCAACGGCATGGCGGACCAGCTGTCCCGGGTCACCTCGGAGGTGACCCGGGTGGCCCGGGAGGTCGGTACCGAGGGGCGGCTCGGCGGCCAGGCCCAGGTGCCGGGATCGGGCGGGACGTGGCTGGAGCTCACCGACTCGGTCAACGCGATGGCCGGCAACCTCACCTGGCAGGTGCGCAACATCGCGCAGGTGACCACGGCGGTGGCCCGCGGGGACCTCACCCAGAAGATCGAGGTGGACGCGCGCGGCGAGATCCTGGAGCTGAAGAACACCGTCAACACGATGGTGGACCAGCTCGGGTCCTTCGCGGCGGAGGTGACCCGGGTGGCCCGGGAGGTCGGTACCGAGGGGCGGCTCGGCGGCCAGGCCCTGGTGCCCGGAGTGGCCGGTACCTGGCGCGACCTGACCGACTCGGTGAACTCCATGGCCGGCAACCTCACCAACCAGGTCCGCAACATCGCCCACGTCGCCACGGCGGTCGCCGAGGGCGACCTCACCCAGAAGATCCGGGTGGACGCGCGCGGCGAGATCCTGGAGCTCAAGGAGACCATCAACACGATGGTCGACCAGCTGTCCGCCTTCGCCGACGAGGTCACGCGGGTGGCCCGCGAGGTCGGCACGGCCGGCAACCTGGGCGGCCAGGCCACCGTCCGGGGCGTCTCCGGCACCTGGAAGGACCTCACGGACAACGTCAACGTGATGGCGTCGAACCTGACCGGGCAGGTCCGCTCGATCGCCCAGGTGGCAACGGCCGTGGCCAGGGGCGACCTCTCCCAGAAGATCACCGTCGAGGCCAAGGGCGAGGTCGCGGCCCTCGCCGGAGTGATCAACACCATGGTCGACACGCTCTCCGCGTTCGCGGACGAGGTGACCCGGGTGGCCCGGGAGGTCGGCACCGAGGGCACGCTCGGCGGCCAGGCACGCGTCCCGAACGTCGCCGGGACGTGGAAGGACCTCACCGACAACGTCAACTCCATGGCCAACAACCTGACCAACCAGGTCCGCAACATCGCCCAGGTCACCACGGCGGTCGCCAACGGCGACCTCACCCGCAAGATCGACGTCGACGCGCGCGGCGAGATCCTGGAACTGAAGACCACCATCAACACCATGGTCGACCAGCTGGGCTCCTTCGCCGCCGAGGTGACCCGGGTCGCGCGGGAGGTCGGCAGCGAGGGCCGGCTCGGCGGCCAGGCGGAGGTCGAGGGCGTCTCCGGCACCTGGAAGCGGCTCACCGAGAACGTCAACGGACTGGCCGGCAACCTCACCCGGCAGGTCCGTGCGATCGCCGAGGTGACCAGCGCCGTCGCCGCCGGCGACCTCACCCGCTCGATCACCGTCGACGCCTCCGGCGAGGTCGCCGACCTCAAGGACAACATCAACGCGATGGTCGGGTCGCTGCGCGACACCACGCTCGCCAACCAGGAGCAGGACTGGCTGAAGACCAACCTCGCCGGCTTCTCCGCCGCCATCCAGGGCCGCCGCGACATCCAGGCCGTCGCCGACATGATCACGGACGAGCTGACGCCCCTGGTCGGCGCCCAGTACGGCGCCTTCTACCTCGTCCGGGAGTCCGAGGACGGCACCGATCCCGAACTCGCCCGCATCAGCACCTACGGCAGGTCGCCCGCCGACCCGCCGCAGAAGCGGGTACGCCTCGGGGAGACCCTGGTCGGGCAGGCCGCCCGCAGCCGCCGCACGATCGTCGTGGACGACCTGCCGCCCGGCTACGCGACGATCGCCTCCGGCGCCGGCGCCGCGGACGCCCGTGCGGTGGTGATCCTGCCGATCGCCCTGGAGGAGTGGCTGATCGGCGTGCTGGAGTTCGCCGCCGTCCATCCGTTCAGCCAGGTCCACCGCGACTTCCTGGCCCAGTTCGCCGAGGCCTGCGGCGTCAACATCGGCACCCTGCTCGCCAACGCCCGCACCGACGAACTGCTCGGCGAGTCCCAGCGCCTCACCGCCGAACTCCAGGACCGCTCCGAGGAGTTGCAGAAAGGGCAGGAGGAGCTTCGGCGCTCCAACGCGGAGCTGGAGGAGAAGGCCGCGCTGCTGGCCGAGCGCAACCGGGACATCGAGGCCAAGAACCTGGAGATCGAACAGGCCCGCCAGGAGCTGGAGGAGCGGGCCCGCCAGCTCACCCTCGCGTCGATGTACAAGTCCGAGTTCCTGGCCAACATGAGCCACGAGCTGCGCACCCCGCTGAACAGCCTGCTCATCCTGGCGCAGCTGCTCGCGCAGAACGCCACCGGCAACCTGACCCCCAAGCAGGTCGAGTACGCCGGCGTCATCCACTCCGCCGGCACCGACCTGCTCCAGCTCATCAACGACATCCTCGACCTCTCCAAGGTCGAGGCCGGGAAGATGGAGCTGACACCCGAACCCTTCACCGTCCACGACCTGCTCCAGTACGTCGAGTCCACCTTCCGGCCGCTGGCCGACCAGCGGGGCCTCGACTTCGCCACCACCCTCGACCCGGCGGTCCCGGCGGAACTCGTCACCGACCAGGACAGGTTGCGCCAGGTGCTGCGCAACCTCCTCTCCAACGCCGTCAAGTTCACCGACGGCGGCCGGGTCGAGCTGCGGATCGAACGCGTGACGGAGCCGGACCTGCCGGCCGAACTCGCCCGCACCGCAGAGGCGGTGGCGTTCCACGTGGAGGACACCGGCATCGGCATCGACCCCGCCCACCTGGACACCATCTTCGGGGCCTTCCAGCAGGCCGACGGCACCACCAGCCGGCGGTTCGGCGGGACCGGCCTCGGCCTGTCGATCAGCCGCGAGCTCGCCCGGCTGCTCGGCGGCACCATCACCGTCAACTCCGCCATCGGCCGGGGCAGCACCTTCACCCTCTACCTGCCGCTCGGCGCACCCGGACGCCCCGAGGGCCGGCCGGCCGTCGAGCCGCGGGTCCTGGTGGTCGAACCCGACCCGCCGGCCCTGCTCACCCTGCTCACCCGCACCGCGGTGGACGTCCTCGGGACGCCGGAACCGCGGGTGACGGTCCACAGCACCGGCGACGAGGCGGGACTGCGGAGCGCCCTCGCCGCCGGCCCCTACCGCTGCGTCGTACTCGATCTCACCGGCTCGGCCGAGCTCGTGCCCGAGGCGCTCGCGACCCTGGGCGACCGGACGCCCGTGCTCGGTTACGAGGGCGACGGCACCACGGAACCGTCCGTCACCGCCGTCGGCGGCGTCGAACTCACCCACGGGCTGGACGACCTGCGGGAACGGGTGATCCGCCTGCTCGGCGGCCGGCCCTCCGCCCCGACCCCCGCGCCGGCCCCCGCGCCCGTCGACGAGGAGCTCGCCGGACGCACCGTCCTGATCGTCGACGACGACATCCGCAACGTCTTCGCGCTCGCCGCCGCCCTGGAACAGCGCGGCCTGACCGTCCTGCACGCCGCCGACGGACGCGCCTGCCTCGACATGCTGCACGGCCACCCCGAGACCGGCCTCGTCCTGATGGACGTGATGATGCCCGGCCTCGACGGCTACGCGGCGATCGCCGCGATCCGCGCCGACGAGCGGTTCGCCCGGCTGCCGGTCATCACCGTCACCGCCAAGGCGATGCCCGAGGACGAGGGCAAGAGCCTCGCCGCCGGAGCCGACGACCACGTCACCAAGCCCGTCGACATCGGCCTGCTGCTCGACCGGATGCGGCACTGGCTGGAGTCCTCATGACGGCCGGGCCGGGCCCCGGGGCCGACACCGCCCGGGCCCTTGCCGCCGTGGTGCGCCGACTCCAGCGCACCGCCGCCCGCACCAGGGCCGAGGAGCGCAACCGCGCCCTGGCCGACCTCGCCACCGGCGTCCTCGCCGAACGCCTCGGCGTCCCGCCCGTCGAGGCCGCGGCCGAACTCGCCCGGCTCGCGCGTCAGGCCGGGGTCCCGGCCGTGACCCTGGCCGCCGACATCGTCGGACGGACCGACGGCGTACCCGGCGTACCCGGCGTACCCGGCGCACCCGCGCCTGAGCGCACCGCCGTCCCCGTCCCCGTCCCCGGCCTCGCCGTGACCCCCGACCTGCAGCGCGCCGCCGAAGCCGTGCTCGACCAGGCCCGGGCGGCATCGGGCGCCGCCGCCGTCGCCGTCTGGCGGTGGCTGCCGGACGGCGCGCTCGAACTCGCCGCGCACGCCGGACTGCCCGCCGCCGAGGCCACCGCCTGGAGCCGGGTCCCGCCGGGCGTGGGCACCCCGGCCGAGCGGGTCCGGTCCTCGGGAGCGGAGCTCTGGCCGGGCGACCGGGCGGCGTCCGGCCCCTCCGTCGCGGCCGGCTCCGCCCGTGCCGTGCTGCCGTTGCGCGACGCCGGCCGGTGCCACGGCGCCCTGGAGGTCGTCTGGCCCGCCCCCGGGCCGTCCCTCGCCCCGGCCGAACGCCGTTCACTGCACGGCCTCGCCGGCCTCTGCGCGACCCTCCTCGACGCGGCGGACCCGCCCCCGCCCCGCGACGAACAGCAGGCCGCGGTCCTCGACGGGCTGCTCAGCCCCGCCCTGCTCCTCGAACCGGCCCTCCGGGACGGCCGGGTCACAGACTTCACGATCGTCCGCGCCGGCGAGGGCTTCCCCGACCCGCTCGGCCGGCCCGGGACCTCGCTGGAAGGGGCCTCCCTCCTGGAGACCTACCCGGCCGCCGGCGCCGACGGCCTCTTCGAGCGGCTGCTCCGCGTCCACGAATCCGGTGAGGCACTGCCCGCCGAACGCGTGCGGCTGGTCTTCCGCGACGGCGAGCGGGCCCTGCCCGCCACCGTCCTGCTCGCCGCCGCCCCGCTCGGTGGCCGGCTGCTGGTCAGTTGGCAGCTGGAGACGCGGGCCGACGAGCCCGAGCAGTCGGCCCTGCTGCGCCAGGCCCAGCGGCTCGCCCGCGTCGCCGGCTTCCAGGAGCACCCGGCCACCGGCCGGATCCTGTGGAGCGACGGCCTGGCCGAGTTGTACGGGCTGCCGCCCGACAGCGACCCCGTCCCGTTCCTCCACCTGGCCCGGCACGCCCACCGCGACGACCAGGCCGCCGTCCGCAGGCTGGTCGACACCGTCCAGCACCGCCACCGCAGCTCCTCCGCGGTCTTCCGGCTGGCCCGCCCGGACGGCACGCACCGCTACACCCGCATCGTCGCCGAGCCCGTCCTCGACGACGACGGCCGGCTGACCGGCATCCGTGGCGCCTACCACGACGTGTCCGTCCAGCACCGCACCGAGATCGCGCTCGGCGCCACCCGGGAACGCCTCGCCGACTCCGAGCAGGAGGCCGCGGTCAGCGAGCAGCTCGCCCTCCGCCTCCAGCAGGCGATCCTGCCTCCCGCACCGCCCCCGCTCGGCGCGTCCGGCCTGCGCGCCGCCGTCCGGTACCGCCCGGCCGCCAGGCGCGACCGGGTCGGCGGCGACTGGTACGACGTCCTCCTGCTGCCCGACAAGCGGGTGCTGCTCGCCGTCGGCGACGTCGCCGGCCACGGCGTCGAGGCGGCCACCGGCATGGTCGCGCTCCGGCACACGCTGCGCGGCCTCGCCGTCACCGGCGCCGGACCGGGCCGGCTGCTGGAATGGGCCAACACCGCCGCGATGCGCGAACCGGGGCACGTCACCGCCACGGTCGTCTGCGTGGTCTTCGACCCGGCCGGCGGCGAACTGTGCTGGGCCCGGGCCGGCCACCTGCCCCCGATCCGGCTCGGCCCCGACCGTGCGGACGTGCTCCCGCTGCCCCGCGGCGTGCTGCTCGGCGCGGTCGAGGAGGCCGCGTACGAGGAGCGGACCACCCACCTGGCCCCGGGCGAGGTCCTGCTGCTCTACACCGACGGCCTGGTCGAGCGGCGTGACCGCTCGGTCGAGGAGTCCGTGGACCAGCTGATCCGCTCCGCCGGCGCCCCCGGCCCGGACCTGGAGCGCTACCTGGACCGCCTGTTGGAGCTCAGCCCGGCAGACACCGACGACGACACCTGCCTGATCGCCGTCCAGGCCGAGTGAGCCCGGCCGGCCGGGGGGCCGCTCCTGTCGCGCCCACCAAGGGCCGCGCACCCTCCCCACGGTGCTGCCGGGACCTGTGCTGACGGCCGCCTCCGGTCCGTTCGTCGGCCTGCCGACCCCGGACGATCGCGGCACGGCCGGCCGGGTGTCCGCCCGCCGCCGCGGGGTAGGCGTACGAGCGACCCACCGAAACGGGGAGTCAGCCATGGAACTCGCCCCTCTCGCTCCGCTGCTCGACCGGTCCGGCCCCTGGGCCTCCGTCTACCTCGACACCTCCCACGCCACCGAGGACGCGGCGCAGCGCCGCGCGCTGATCGACCGCGCCGCGGTGGACCGGCTCGCCGCCCTCGGCGCGGACGGGCCCACCCGCGGCGCCGTCGGCGAGTACCTCGCCGGCCTGCCGGCCGCCGGTTCCCCGCCCGGCCGGGCGCTCTTCGCCGCGGACGGCGAAGTGGCGCTCGACGCCCCGCTGAGCAGCTCCCCGCCGGACGTCGTCGCCGCCTGGGGGCCGCTGCCGCACACCGCCCCGTTGCTCGCCCTGCTGGACGACACGGCGGCCGGCTGCCTGATCGCCGCCGTCGACCGCACCGGCGCCGAGCTGGAGCTGCGCGCGCTCGGCCGCAACACGCCGGCCGGCACCGTCGAGGGACCGCAGCGGCAGGCCCGGGGGCACCGGGCCCCGCCCGCCGACCGCCGCGAGTGGCACTACCGTCACCGCCGCGAGGACACCTGGGAGCGTACGGCGGGCATCATCGCCGACCACATCGCCCGGGTCTGGCCCGGGAGCGGCGCCCGACTGCTCGTCCTCACCGGCGACGTCCGCGAGCGCCGGGCGGTCCACCACCGGCTGCCGCAGGGACTCCGGGCGTTCACCACCGAGGTCGACGGCGGCGGGCGGGCCGGCGGCATCGCGCGCGAGGCCTTCGACCGGCGCCTGGACGAGGCGTGGGAGGACCACAGGAGCATGCACCTCGACGCCGTTCTGGACGACTTCCACGCGGGCCTCGGCCGTCCCGGCGAGCACGCCACGGACGGTGCCGGCACCGAGACCGCGCCCGGCGCCGCCGCCCAGGGCGTCCCCGCCGTGGTGAGCGCCGCACAGCAGCACCGGCTCGCCACCCTCCTCGTCCAGGCGGGCCGTTCCGATCCGGACCGCCCGGTGTGGACCGGGCCGCAGGCCGACCACATCGGTGTCGACCGGGCCACCGTCCGCAGCATGGGCGTGGACGAGCCGCGTCAGGCGCCGGCCGCCGATGCCCTGCTGCGCTGCGCGGTCGCCGCCGGAGCGGACGCCGTGCTCGTCCCCGACTCCGCCCCGGGACCGGCCGGCGGCCTCGGCGCCGTGCTGCGCTGGCCCGCCTGACGGCGACGGCGGCTGCGAGGTCGGACCGTGTCCGGGAAGGAGGTCGTGTCCGGGAGGGAGACGGCGCCCGTGCGCCGTCGAACCTGGTGGGCCGTCCTGCGGGGCGCCCTGGCCGACGTCTGGGCACACGGGCGGACCATCGAGCTGCTCCAACGGTCGATGGCGTTCGCCGCCCTGCCGGCCGCAGTGACGCGGCCGGCGGTGCCGCGCCGTGGTGCCACATCACGCGACCGGGCCGCCCGTCCCCCGCGGCGGCTCGCACCCGGCTCCGTCCAGGACCTAGCCTTGAGGAGGCCCCGAACCATGGGGCCACGGTGTCGAGGGTGACCGAGATGAAGGACTTCCCCGAGGTCAACGGCTGGACGGTGGTCCCGCTCAGCGGGGACCTCGACGACTTCGCGGCAAGGGACGTCCGGCGGCTGTTCCAGCTGCTGGTGGACGGTGGGGCGGTCCGTCTGGTCGTCGACCTCGCCGCCGTGGGCTTCGTCGACTCGACCGGCCTCAACGTCCTGCTCGGCGCGGCCCGGCGGGCCAGGGACGGGAACGGCGCCCTGCGGTTGGCCGGCGCCGTCCCGAGGGTCCGGGACCTGATCGACCTCACCGGGGTGGCGGCGCTGCTGCCGCTCTATCAAGACACGGCGGCGGCCTGTGTCTGAACCCGCAGGTGACAGCTCCGGCACGTCCGCCCGCACCGGGGAGACGGCCGTGCTGCGGGAGGCCGTGGACCGGCTGCGCGCCGAGGCCGACGGGCTGCGCCGCGCGATGCGCAGCCGCGGGGTGATCGAGCAGGCGAAGGGCATGCTCACCGAACGGCTCGGCTGCACGCCGGACGAGGCCTTCGGCCATCTCGTCCAGCTCTCCCAGGACACCAACCGCAAGCTGGCGGACATCGCCGCCGGCCTGGTGGGCATCGCGGCCCCGCTGGAGGACACCGCGGCCGACGAGGACATCCCGGCCCCCGGCCACGTCACGGCGCCGGACGCCGTCCCACGGCGACCGCACGACCCGCGCCCGCCCGTGCCGGCCCCGCCCGCCGCGGCCCGCCTGACGCCGGTCCCGGGTCTGGCCGCCCGGTACCACCTGGCCGCCTCGGCGCTCCTCGGCGCGGAGACCCCCGAGGAGCTGGCCCGGCTGTTGCACGAGGTCGCACTCGCGCCGCTGGGCGTCCTCGCCGTGGTGCTCGGCCTGCTGGAACCGGACGGCGCCCTGGCACTCGTCGGGAGCCACGGAGTGGAGCCGCGCCGGATCAGCCAGTGGCGCCGGATCCCGCCGGAGACCGGGGTGCCGCTGGTCGCGGCAGCGCACGGCGGCGGCATGGTCTGGGAGTTCGACCCCGACCGGCCGGGGGAGCGCCCGCCCGACACCGGCCGGATCGTGCCGGGCCGGATCGCCTGTGCCGTGCCGCTGCGCCGCGGCGACCGGATCGTCGGGGCGATGAGCCTCGGGTGGGAGGGGAGGGCCGACCGGGCCCGCGCGGCCAGCCGTTACGTCGACGCGCTCGCGAACCTGGCGGCCGGGCACCTCCTGCGGGTGGGCGCCGCCGGCGACGGGGGGCCGGGCTTGGAGGTCCCGGGCGGCGAGTACTGGTTCCGGGCGGTCCTCGACGCCATGTACGCGCCGGTGCTGGTGCTCTCGGCCGTCCATCGGGGCGTCGACGGCGGGCCGATCACCGACCTGCGGGTCGGTTACGCCAACGCCGCTGCCGGCCCGGGTCCGGCGGAGGGCCGGCGGCTCAGCGAGCTCCACCCCGGGCTGGTGGCCTCCGGCGTGTTCGAACGGATCCTGGGCGCTGCCGCCGACGGTGTCCCCTACGAGGGCTGCACCGCGGACTTCACCCGGCCGGACACCGGGAGCGCCGCAACGCTGAGCCTGCGGGCGGTGCCCTTCCTCGACGGGGTCCTGCTCACCTGGCGGCACCGGGGCGGCACGGCCGAGCGGGCGGCGCGGCTCGGTGAGGCACACCGGCTGGCCGGCCTCGGCGGTTTCTGGTGGTCCGCCGGGTCGCCCGGCCTCGAACTCTCCGAGGAGGCGCTGCGGATGCTCGGCCTTGACCCCGGCCGGGCCGGCCCCACCACGCCCGCGGACGCTCTGGCGTGCGTCGCCCCCGCGGACCGCCCCGCCGTCCGGCTGCTCGCCCGCCGCCTGCTCGCGGGGCAGCGGAACGCCACCCTGGAGGTCGCCGTCGGCACGACCGGCGCCGGGCCGCGCACCGTCCGGGTCACCGCCGAGGCGCTGACCGCCCCGGCCGGCGGCCCCGCGCGTACCGTCCGCGGCGTCCTCCAGGACGTCACCTCCTGGCACCGCACCGAGCAGGCCCTGACGGTGGCCAGGGCCCGGCTCGCGGAGCAGCGGCGCCGCGCGGGAGCCGAACACCGGATGACGCGGGCCCTGCAGAGCGCGCTGATGCCGACGCCCACCGGGCCCGACCCGGCGGCCTCCGGCCTCGACCACGCGGCCCGGTACCTGCCCGCCGGGGAGCAGCCCCGGGTGGGCGGTGACTGGTACGACCTGCTGTCGCTGCCCGACGGCACGGTCCTGCTCGCCGTCGGCGACGTCAGCGGCCACGGCGTGGCGGCCGCCGTGGGCATGGCCGAACTCCGGCACGCCCTGCGCGCCCTGTGCTACACCGGTGCCGGCCCGGCGGCGGTCCTCGGGCGGCTCAACACCATGCTCTGCCACCAGGGCAGCCGCCACATCGCGAGCGTCCTGTGCGGTCTGCTCGACCCGGCCGCCCGCGCACTCGTCTGGAGCGCCGCCGGGCACCCGCCGCCGGCGGTGCTGCGCGCCGGCACCGCAACCCTCGCGCAGGGCCCGGCAGGCACCGTGCTCGGGGCCGACCGCGCCACCGCCTACCGCGACAGCGAGGTGGCGCTCCGGCACGGCGACACCGTGCTGCTGTGGACCGACGGCCTGCTCAACCGCCGCGAGGGCGGCTCGGGCCGCCCGGAACCACTCCTACGGGCCGCCGAGGAGTGCGGCGCGACCGCTCTCGCGGACTGCCTCGACCACATCGCCGCCGGCCTCGGCGGTCCCAACCCCGCGGACGACAGCTGCCTGCTCGCCGTGCGCCTGCCCCCGGCCGTCGAGCCGGCTCCCGGGCGGTAGGCGTCGAGCTCCGGGAGCGCCTGGAGGGCATCGTCGAGAGCCGGCCGAAGGCCCCGGACCCGGGACCGCCGCCGGTCACCGCGACGTACCGGTACCCGGCGAGGGGCGGACACATGGCCCGGCGGTTCCGGGGCAGACGCCCGGGTGAGAGACCCTCCCGACAGGCCGGTTCCGCCATGTGCCCCTTCACCGCCCCAGCGGCCTTCCACCGCCACCGCCGCCTGGCACTGGACTCCGAGGGCCCCTGCCCGGTCGGGGGCGGCCTCGCCTTCGTCCGCGAGGCCCTCCGCAGCTGGCAGCTCGCCGACTCACCGCCGGCGGCGGACGACATCGTCCTGGTGACCGCGGAGCTCATCGGCAACGCCGTCCGCCACGGCGGCGGCCCCCGCGGTCTCGACCTCACCCGGTACGGCGACCGCCTGCGCGTCCGGGTCACCGACCGCAGCCCCGAGCCGCCCCGCCTCGGCACGGGCCGGCCAGGGCGGATCGGCGGCCACGGCCTGGTCATCGTGGACCGCCTCGCGATGCGCTGGGGCAGCTACCCGGACGGCCGCGGCAAGGCGGTCTGGGCGGATCTGCCGCTACCGCCCGAACTCCCGTCCCCGCCGTCCCCGCCGGCCCCGCCGAGGCTGCCCCCGCCGCGCTGACCAGCGGTGGCGGGCGCTGATCCGAGGCGGGGGCTGATCAGCGAGGCGGGCGGGGCGCCGGGCGGACGCGGGGCGGTCGGGTCCGTGCATTCCGCACATGAGGCCGCCGGCCACCACGCGGGTGGCCGGCGGACAGGGCATGGCACACGGCAGCCGGCGAACAGCGCGTGGCGCACGGCGGGGCGTGGCGCCGCCGCTGCCGATCAGGGCGACCCGTCTGATGAGGGCGACCCGGCCGCCGAAGGGCGATCCGGGACGGCGGTCACCAGCGGTACCATCGCCGGCCGCCCCCGCCACCCGAGGAGAACACGAACCCGAGGACCCAGAACACCAGGACGGCCAGCGCGATCCACCACAGGGCGTGCACGGCGAAACCGGCGCCGCCCAGGACGAGGGCCAGCAACAGGACGAGGACAAGAAGAAGCATCGGAATCGACCTCTCGTGAGCTACGGGATGTCCGGTCATCGCGTGTGCCCCGGTCAGGGCCGTTCACACGTACGGACGCGCGGCTGTTCGTACGGACGCCTTCCCCGGACTCCGCTCGGGTGGGGCGGGACCGCCCGGGTAGGTCGTAAGCTGTGGGGCCGGTTGATCAAGGGGAGTGATGGCATGGGTGGCTGGATATGGGCGCTGATACCCGCGGTGATGGTGGGTGGGGGCTGGGTCGGCGACAACGTCCGGGGCGCCCTGAAGATGCGCCACGAACGGAGGATGGAGCTGTTGCAGGCCGCTGAACGGCGGCAGCTCGCACTCGACGCGGCGAGCCGCCCCCCGGAGCCCGTCTGCGGATGCACCCACCACCTGGCCAAGCACGACAAGCACGGCAAGTGCCACGAGGCGGTCGAGGTGCCGACGGCCTGGGACGCCGAGCGCAAGCCGCTGCAGTTCGAGCCCCGGCAGTGCAACTGCCAGCAGTACGTCGGCCCGGAGCCGCTGGGGACCGTCTTCGCACCGGAGATCGTCGACCCCCGCTGACTCCCCGCCGCCAGACCGGAGACCCGGGCGGCCGGAGAAACGGGAGGCCGGAGACGCCAGACCGGAGGCCCGGGAAACGGGAGAAACGGGAGAAGGCCTCCGTCCGACCGGCTTGACGGCCGGTCGGACGGAGGCCTTCGCGGCCGCCCGGAGGATTCCGGGTGCGGGGCGCGTGGGTCGGTTCGGGTGTGGATGCGGTGCGGGTGCCTGTCCCGGGGCCAGGACGCCTGCGGCCGGAGGCACCGGACGGTCAGGCGAAGGCCTCGGCGGAGTCGGAGGCCAGGGCGGACAGGTCGATCGGTGCGCCCGCTTCGAGCGACGCCGCCTGGATGTTGCGTCCGACCTCCTTCTCGGCGGCCTGGAAGTCGGGCGCCTGGAGTTCGAAGGTGGCGCTGGCGAACCGGCCCAGGGCGGCCTGCTCCGGGTCCGGATGGGGGTTGCGGTAGAGCTGTCCGGCGCGGTCGCGCAGCTCCAGCATGGTGGGGATGGCGAGCGCCATGTCCCGGGGCCGTCCGTTGAAGGCGGAGTCCAGGTAGCACAGCAGCACGGCGTAGCGGGAGTTGAACGCCACCGCCTGTTCGTACACCGCGCTGGTGGCCTCGAACCGCTTGTAGTCGGCGACCTTGGAGTCGCCGTGGATCGGGTAGGCGTCGTCCCAGGTCACGTCGATCAGCGGGCCGCTGGGCTGGTCCTTGGGGCGGTCGTCGGGGCCGTAGCTGCGCCCGGTGTAGATCTCGTTGAAGCGGAAGTAGTGGGCCAGTTCGGGCTGTTCGCCGAAGCGGTTGTTGCTGTTCCAGATGGTGTCGTGGACGCCTTCGCCCTGCTCGGTGATGGTCTCCAGCGCTTCGAGCGCCGAGTTGCGGCCGTCGACCGGGAAGACCTCGCCGCCGGAGTTGTAGAAGTCCTCCGGGCCGACCTGGTGGCCGGGCTTCTCGCGGGTGAAGACCCGGTCGTGGCCGAGGGTCCTGATGAGGTACTCCAGGCCCTCCCGGATGGTGTCGTAGAACTGCCCGATGGAGGTCCAGCCCGAGCCCTGTACGGCGGCGGGCGTCATCTCCTTGGGCTGTTCGATCCGCAGGAAGGTGCTGAGCGCCTCGGGGGAGAAGTGCTGCAGCCCGATGCTCGGTACGGTCTCGCCGCTGAAGGGCAGGCGGGCCGGGTACTTCGCGACGAAGCCGGTGTCGACCCTGGGGGTGCCGCCGACCGCGTTGAGCAGGTTGGCGACCAGCGTCATGTGGAGCATCTCCTCCAGCAGGACGGCGCGGATCGCGTAGTACGCGGTGCGGTTGGTGCCGGGGCGGATGGTGTACATCCCGGTCATGTAGACGGGGACGGTCAGGTGCTCCACCTCCAGCGCGGCCTGGAGGTACTTGCGCAGGTCGGGCATGGTCCTCGGGATGCCGAAGCCCGCTCGGTCCAGTTCGAGGGCGGTGATCACGTCAGTACCTCCGACTCGTCGGCCCCGCCGGCCGGTCGCCGTGCCTCCGCGCCGCGGAGATCGGCCGGCCGGCGGTCGAGGAGCAGGTCCTGGTGGATCTGCTCCGCGCTGCGCAGGGCCAGGGCCAGCATGGTGATGGTGGGGTTGCTGGTGCCGATGGAGGGCATGCTGCCGCAGCCGACGGCGTACAGGTTGGGGTGTTCCCAGGTGCGCTGGTACTCGTCGACCACGGAGGTGGCCGCCGAATTGCCCATGATGTGCGTGCCGGCGCCGTGCCCGGCACCGCTGTAGGCCAGGTGCAGGGTCTCGCCGTCCAGGGTGTGCTCGAAGTGGCCGAGCGGGGGCACGCCGTCGCGCGGCGCGTGGTCGGTGTAGTCGGTGGCGCCGAGGCTGTGGAAGATCCGCTGCGCGACCTTCCGGGCGGCGAACAGCCCGTCCCGGGTGTGCCGGTCGAGGTCGTAGGTGATGACCGGGCGGAGGTTGCCCATCGCGTCGCGGTAGCGGCGGTCGATGGTGACCCGGTTGTTCGGGTTCGCCGACTGCTCGACGGCGATCTGCAGTTGGAGCTGCCGACCGACGGTGGAGCCGAGCAGGCGGCGCAGCTCCGGTCCGAACACGCCGTCCGGTCGCACCTCGCCGTTCTCGTCACCGCCGATGCCGAGGGAGGTGGCGACGTTGCTCATCGGCGCGCCGGTGGCCCAGCCCCAGCCCCAGTTGCCGATCTCGATCCGGAACGGGGCACGCTGGGCACGCCCGTCGCCGAAGCGGAAGGCCTCCCAGCCGGAGGTGTGCCCGGGCCCGCGGAACGGGCCGACCGGTCCGCGCCTCTCGTCGGCGAGCGCCCAGTTGAGGATGGTCGGGTGGTCCATCAGGTTGCGGCCGACCTGGTCGCTGCCGTTGGCGAGGCCGGAGAACAGCAGCAGCCGCGCGTTCTCGATGGCGTGCGCGGCCAGCACGACCATGTCCGCCTGGACGACGTACGAGCGGCCGACGGGCGAGGCCGGGTCGGTGTAGGTGCGGAACTCCACCCCGCTCACCCGGCCGCCCCGGGTCGCGCCCGCCAGCCGGACGCGGGTCGCGACGCAGCGGGTGGCGAGCGAGACCGTCTTCGAGAACCGGGCCTGCTGGCGCAGCGGGTGGGACTTGGCCTGCACCGGGCAGATCGGCACGCAGCTCGCGTTGCCCACGCAGCGCTCGCCGTAGTTCGGCAGGCCCACCGCGCTCTCCGGCCGGTAGGGGACCGGGGAGTAGTCCGGGTTCGGAGTGGAGTTGCGGGCCTGCGGCAGGCTCCTGACCTGGAGCTCGTACGTCTCGGCGGTGACCTCGTCGAGGATGTTCGTGCCGTTGAGGCCGCTGCAGTACTCGTCGATGTAGCTGGCCGGGATCTGATGCATCGGGTAGACGTAGTCGTCGCTGGTGACGACTCCGATCGCGCGCTGGTCGTCCGCGTTCCCGGCCACGCCGATCTCCAACTCGGCCCGGGCGTACCAGGGTTGCAGTTCCTCCGCGCCGAGCGGCCAGCTGCGGCCGTAGCCGAACCCCTCGGTGGCGAAGTCCTCGGGGTGCATGCGCGGCACCGCGCCGAGCCAGTGCATGGCCGCGCCGCCCAACTCCCGCAGGTAGTCGGTGCCGTAGGGCAGTCGGCCGTTCTGGACGAAGTAGCCGTTGGCGGTGAACTCCGGCTGCCCCGGCTTCGGGTCGCGCACGGGGGCGAGGTCGAGGACGTCCGGGTAGGGGGCGGCGGTGTTGCGCCGGTAGGCGGAGTTGGGCACCTTGGCGACGGCGGAGTGGTAGGTGGTGAGCGAGCCGAGGTAGCCGGGCCAGGTTTCGGTGCCGCTGTTGCCGGCCTCCAGGATCAGGACGTTCCAGCCCAGGTCGCCGAGTTCCCTGGCGATCAGGCTGCCGGACCAGCCGCCGCCGACGATGACGACGTCGTAGCGCCGGCGGACGGCCTCGTCCGCGCTGATGGTGGTGACGCTCTCGGTCATGCGTGCTCCTCACGGGCGGCGGGCCCGGCCGAGGTCGGGACGGCGGACGGCGGGATCTGGCGCCAGGCGCGGTAGCCGGGCAGCAGGTGATCGGGCACGGCGTCCAGCGCGACCTCGGACTCCAGGCCGGTGCGGCAGACCAACTCCTCACCGAGGCCGAGGTCCTGGCGCAGCCCGTCGGCGGTGGGCTGGGCCGGCGGCCGGACCGCCCAGGTGCCGAAGCCCGGCGGCTTCGCCCCGGCCGGGTGCCCGTGGAAGGTCCGCCACACCAGGCCCTCGACGTACGCCTCCGGCGCGACCACGAACTCCTCGTTGGCCATCTGGCGGCGCAGCGCCGCGTGCGCGGCCGGCGCGAGCCGGGGCCAGGCGCCGGTGAGCCACATGTACGTCAGTGCCCGGGCCACCTCCAGGTGGACGGGCGACAGGTCCTTCGGACCGCCGCGCTCCGAGGCGGCCACCGTCCACGCGGTCCAGAACTCCGCGAAGGCGGCCGCCCCGACCTGCTGCCGGGCGGTCTCCAGGTAGCGCTCGGCCATGCCGGTGGCGTACAGGTCGAACGCGGGGAAGCCGGTCAGCGGCACACAGAGGTCGACGAACTCCTCGACCTCTTTCGTCACAGCGGGAACCGTCATCGTGCTCCTCTCTCACAGGGGACTTCGCCCGGACGGCGGCGGACGCCGTACCGAGAGCCGTTCCTGGGCGAACCGTTCAGCATCATCGCCCACCCGGGCGGCCCAACCCCGGCTCAGCCGGGCCACGCGCCCGGTTTCACCCGACCGGGTGATGGTGGCTCCCGGCGCGCGTCAGGGTGCGGGGGTTCACGGCCTCCGTGCGAACCCCACTGTCAGTACACGTCGCGGACGTAGCGCTTCTCGGCCGCGAGCTGCTTGACGTAGGCGGCGGCGTGGTCCTCGTCGAGTCCGCCGTGGGTGACGGCGATGTCGCGCAGGGCGCGGTCGACGTCCTTGGCCATCCGGCTGGCGTCGCCGCAGACGTAGAAGTGGGCTCCGTCCTGCAGCCAGGACCACAGCAGGGCGCCGTTCTCGCGCATCCTGTCCTGCACGTAGACCTTGGCGCGCTGGTCGCGGGAGAAGGCGAGGTCGAGGCGGGAGAGGGTGCCGTGGCGGTGCAGTTCCTCCAGTTCCTGCTCGTAGTAGAAGTCGGTGGCGCGGCGCTGTTCGCCGAAGAGGAGCCAGTTGCCGGCGCGGTGGCCGAGGGCGCGCCGGTGGTCGAGGAAGCCCAGGAAGGGTGCCACGCCGGTACCCGGTCCGACCATGACGGCCGGGGTCGTGGGGTCGGCCGGGGGGCGGAAGTGCGGTGAGCGCTGGACGAACAGCGGGACTTCGGTGCCGGGTTCGGCATCGGCGAGGAAGGTCGAGGCGACTCCCTTCCGCCGGTGGCCGCGGGGGCCCTCGTAGCGCACCACGGAGACCGTGAGGCTGACCCTGCCGGGGGTGGCGAGCGGGCTGGAGGAGATGGAGTACAGGCGCGGTTGGAGGCGCTTGAGGAGGTCCGTCCACTCCTGGGCGCCGAGCCGGACGGGGTACTCGGTGAGGAGGTCGACCGCCTGACGGCCCCAGCTCCACCTCGCGAGCCCGTCCTTGTTGTCGGGGCGGAGCAACCGCTTGAGATCCCGGTCGCCGGTGTGTTCGACCGCGAGGCGCAGGAGGTCGGGGGTGATGCGGGTGATGTCGAGGTGATGGGTGAGCGCCTCGGCGAAGCCGGCGGTGGCGGTGCCGGTGAGTACGACCTCGGTGGCCGGGTCGAGGCCGGTGACGGCCAGCCACTCGTTCACGAGATCGGGGCAGTTGGCGGGGCGGACGCCGAGGGCGTCGCCGGCCTCGTAGGCGAGGGAGTCGCCGACGTCGAAGGTGAACCGGCGGACCTCCTTGCCCGCGCCTGCCAGGCTGAGGAGCTGGTTGCCGCAGAGCGGCGCGCGGTGGGGGTCGTTCCTGGTGGGACGGGTGGCGTCGCCGACCGGGCCGGCCGCCGGTGCTGCCATCGGTGCTGCCGCCGGCACTGTCACCGGAGTGTTCATGGAGCCCTGGCCCGGTGCCGGGCTGTCGAGGTTGGTGAGGACGGCCTTGAACCAGGTGTCGGCGCTCTCCCCGTCGTCGGGTTCGCACTCGGCGCGGGGGTGCAGGCGGGTGGCACCGAGTGCGGCGAGGCGTTCGTCGAGGCGGCGGCCGTGGCCGCAGAAGTCGTCGTAGGAGGAGTCGCCGAACGCGAGGACGGAGTAGCGGACGTCGCGCAGCAGCGGGGCATCGGGAGAGCTGAGCCCCCGCCAGAAGTCCGCGCCGTTGTCGGGGGCGTCACCGTCGCCGAACGTACTGGTGACCAGGAGGACGTCGGTGCCGGCCGTGAGCTGCGCCGGGTCGGCGTCGGCCATGGCGAGCAGGGTGGGGGCGTGGCCGGCTTCGGCGAGGCGCGCGTTCAGGGCGGCGGCGTACTCCTCGGCGTTGCCGGTCTGCGAGGCCCAGAGGACGAGCATGCGGCGGCTCGGAGCCGGCGCCTCGGCGGGGGGACCCGGCGCCGTCGCGGGTTCGGCGACGGGTGTCCGCGCGCCGTCTCGGTCTCCGCCGTGGTCGCCGGTGCGGGAGAAGGCGCCGGCGAGGACGCCGTTCACCCACAGGGCGGTGTCCGGGGGGAAGGGGGCGGTCGACGGGAGTACGGGTACGGCGGTGTGCGGGGCCAGGGCGACGCCGGCGAGGTAGCCGGAGAGATAGCGGCGCTCGTGGTCGGCCAGTGCCGGCGGAGCGAGGTCGGTGAGGCCGAACAGCGTGGCCAGGGCGGGCAGGGCGGCCGGGGCCGGACCGGCCTGCCCGTGGGCGAGCGCCGTGACGGTTCCCGGCCCCGCGTCGGACCCGGGGGCGGCCGCGGTCACGGGCGTGGCCGTGTCGGCGGCGGGCACGGTGCTCGGACGGGCCTGCACCGGTGCCGAGGTCTTGGCGAGGTTCACGGCGCAGACCTTGAGTTCCGGCTGGTAGGAGACGGGGTCGACGGCATCGTTGGTGACGGCGTTGATGGAGAGGTACTCGCCGAACAGGTCGTTCCAGTGGAACGGGGCGAAGCTGTTGCCGGGGCGCACCCGGTCGGTGACGACGGCGGGCAGGACGGCGCGGCCGCGGCGGGAGGCGACCTCCACGTGGTCCTCGTCGGTGATGCCGAGGCGCCGGGCGTCCTCCGGGTGGATCTCGATGAAGGGGCCGGGGTTGAGCCTGTTGAGCTTGGCGACCTTGCCGGTCTTGGTGAGGGTGTGCCACTGGTGCTGGAGCCGGCCGGTGTTGAGGACGAACGGATAGTCGTCGTCCGGGAGTTCGGCGGCAGGGAGGTGCGGGCGGGCGAAGAACCGGGCACGACCGTCCGGGGTGGGGAAGACGAGCCGGGGGCGGGTACCGTCGGGTCGTTCCAGCAGGGTCTGGCTCACGCCGTCGTTGAGGTAGCGGACCGGATTGCGGGCCCCGGCGCCGGGTGCGGCCGGCCACTGCACCGGGGCGTCACGCAGCCGCTCGTAGCTCACGCCGCGCAGGTCCCATCCGGTCTTCGGGTTCCAGGCCCGTTTGAGCTCCTCGAAGACCTCCTCCGCGCTGTCGTACGTGAACGCCTCGGCGAAGCCCATCGCGCAGGCGACACGGGAGATGAGCAGCCAGTCCGGGGTGGCCTCGCCGGGCGGGGTGACGACTCCGGGGACGAGGGTGAGGTTCCGCTCCGAGTTGGTCATGACGCCGTCGGACTCGGCCCAGAGCGTGCCCGGCAGCACCACGTCGGCGTACGCGTTGGTCTCCGTCTCCGCGAACACGTCCTGCGTGATCACGAGTTCGGCCGTCTCCAGGCCCTGGATGACCGTCCTGCGGTTGGCGACGGAGGCGACCGGGTTGGTGCAGATGATCCAGCACGCCTTGATGTCGCCGGCGGCCATCCGCTCGAACATCTCGACCGTGCCACGGCCGACCTCGGTGCGCAGCGAGCCCTGCTCGATGCCCCACAGGCTCTCGATGAAGGCCCGGTCGTCGTCGGCCAGGACGGAGCGCTGGCCGGGCAGGCCGGGGCCCATGTAGCCCATCTCGCGGCCGCCCATGGCGTTGGGCTGCCCGGTCAGGGAGAGCGGGCCGGAGCCGGGGCGGCAGATCGCACCCGTCGCGAGGTGCAGGTTGACCAGGGCGTTGGTGTTCCAGGTGCCGTGGGTGGACTGGTTGAGCCCCATCGTCCAGCAGCTCATCCACTCGCCCGCCTCGCCGATCCACTGCGCGGCCTGCCGGATGTCGGCCTCCGGGAGGCCCGTGATCCCGGCGACCTTCGCCGGGGTGTAGTCGGCGAGGAAGGCCGGCATCTCCTCCCAGCCGTCGGTGAACTCGGCGATGAACCCGGGGTCGGTGTGGCCGTTCTCGACCAGCAGGTGCAGCAGACCGTTCAGCAGGGCGAGGTCGGTTCCGGGCCTGATCTGGAGAAAGAAATCGGCCTTGTCGGCGGTGGCGTTGCGGCGCGGGTCGACGACGATCAGCCGGGCACCGGACGACTTGACCCGGTCCATCATCCGCAGGAACAGGATCGGATGGCAGTCGGCCATGTTCGCGCCGATCACGAAGAAGGCGTCGGCCCGCTCGAAGTCCTCGTACGAGCCGGGCGGGCCGTCCGAACCCAGCGACAGCTTGTATCCCGAACCTGCCGAAGCCATGCACAGCCGCGAGTTGGACTCGATCTGGTTCGTCCGCACGAAGCCCTTCGCGAGCTTGTTCGCCAGGTACTGCGCTTCCAGTGACATCTGCCCGGAGACGTAGAAGGAGAGCGCGTCGGGTCCGTGCTCGTCCAGGATCGCCCGCAGCCGACCTGCCGCCGCCGCCACGGCGACGTCCACGTCGACGGGGACGGCGGGTTCCTCCCGGGTACTGCGGACGAGGGCCGTCCCGAGGCGGCCCGGCGCGGCCAGCATGTCCGCGTGCGTCGCGCCCTTGGTGCACAACCGCCCCCCGTTCGCCGGGTGGGCCTTGTCACCGGACACCTTCGCCACGGTTCGGCGGCCGTCCGAGCCGGTCGTCAGGTCGAGAACGACCCCGCAGCCCACGCCGCAGTACGAACAGACCGTCCTCGCCCGACCGCCGGCAGTCCCGACCACACGTCCCCCTCCATCATGCGGGCCCAGACCCACCTGTCGAACGTGCGGCGGCGCCTGCACGGACGCCCAACCTAGGAAGCGCGTGTTGCGGTGGACCGCGGAGATCGATTCGGTGCCGTTACACCGCCCGCACCGGGCTCCGCCGCGGCTGTGAGGGCGCTGCCCGTCGGTTCCGAGGCCCTGCCGCATCCGCATCGCGGAGGAGCGGGTCACTTCCCCGTGGCGCACGCCACCGCGGAGCCTCCTCGGAGTTGTGTCCGAATCGAGGGCCTTGTATGGATGGTTGGTGGATGGCACGCTTGGGCGCTGTGATCGACACGTGGAAGCGGTCGGCGGCTGCGCCGGGTGTGGCGAACTGGTGGTTACAGGCGCTGCCCGGGGTCGAGCGGGCCGGGGCGGTCAGGCCGGACTGGGCGGCCTTCGTCGACGAGGTGGTGGCCGGGCCGCCGTCGGGGGATTCTCGCCCGGCCGCCGGTGAAGTCCCCGGGGATGACGGGTTCGTGGCGATTCTTGCCCCGTTCGCGGAGCGGGCCGCGGAACGGCTGCCCGACCGGCACGGCGAGGGCGCCGCGGTTCGGGCCGCGTTCGTGCGTCGGCTGGCCCGTGCGCTGGCGCGGTGCTGCGCCCGTGTGCTCGTGCTGGAACTCCACGCGGCGAGGGCGCGAGGTGGGCTCGAAGGGGGCACACCGTCCGAACGGTTCGACGGCTTCGTCGAATCGATGAAGCAACAGGCTTCTCTCGCTGCGCTGTTCACCACGTACCCGGTGCTCGGGCGGGTGGTCGGGCAGGGCTGTCTGCATGCGGTGGCCGCGCTGGACGAGCTCCTCGGCCGGTTCGCGGCCGACCGGGCGGAGATCGTGGCGACGCTGCTGGGCGGGGTGGACCCCGGAGACCTGCTCCGCGTGGACACCGGAGTCGGTGACGGGCACCGGCGGGGGCGTGCGGTGGCGGTCCTGCGGTTCGCCGACGGCCGCCGGGTGGTCTACAAGCCGCGGCCGTTGCAGGCGCACCGGTACTTCAACGACGTGCTCGACTGGTTCAACGCGCGGCCCGGAACGCCCGGGCCGGCGGCCCTGGCCCTGCTGGACCGGGGTGTTTACGGCTGGGCCGAGTACGTCGCCCACCGGCCGTGCGAGACGCGGTCGCAGCTCGACCGCTTCTACCGCCGCCAGGGCGCGCTGCTGGCGTTGCTGTACGCCCTGGAGGGCACGGACCTGCACTACGAGAACCTCGTCGCCCGGGGTGACGAACCGGTGCTGATCGACGTCGAGACCCTGTTCCACCCGCCGCCCGCGGCCCGGGCCGACGACCCGGCGGCGCTCGCGCTGCGGTCGTCCGTGCACCGGATCGGGTTGCTCCCGCATCTGCTCCTCGGGGACCGGGAGGCGATGGACGTCTCCGGGCTGGGGGGTGACCCGGGCGCGCCGCTGCCGATGGACGGGGTGGCGTGGGCGGACCCGGGTACCGACCGGATGCGGCTGGTGCGCCGGCCGCAGACGCTCGCCGGTGCGGCCAACCGTCCCGGCCTGGCCGGGGACCGGGCCGAACCCGCCGCGCACACCGAGGCGTTGCTCGCCGGCTTCGCCGACGGCTACCGGGCCGTCGCCGCCGGCCGACGCGAACTGCTCGGCCCACAGGGGCTGTTGAGTCGCTTCGCGGACGCCGAGGTCCGCGTCGTGGTGCGCCCCACACAGATCTACGCGACGCTGCTGACCGAGGCGACCCACCCCGACGTCCTGCGGGACGCGGCGGAGCGCGAGGCGCTGTTCGGGCTGCTCGGCACCGACGAGTCCGCCGGTCCCGGTCACCCGGGTGCCCTGGAGTTCGAGATCGCTCAACTCCGTGACGGCGACGTACCGTTGTTCACCACGACGCCGGGCTCCTTGGACCTGTGGAGCGGCGGCGGGGAGCGCATCGCCGGCGCGCTGGAGCGGTCCGGCCTCGACCGGGCGGCCGAGCGGATCCGGGGCATGGGGGAGGCGGACCTCGCGGCGCAGCAGTGGATCATCCGGGCGGCGATGGCCGCACGGTCGACCGCGGCCGCCCACGAACTGGCCACCCACGAACTGGCCACCCAGGAACCGGCCACCCAGGAACCGGCCGCCCGTGAGCCGGCCGCCCACGAACTGGCCGGCCAGGAACCGGCCGCCCGTGCGCCGGCGCTCGACGGACCGGCCGCCCGCATACCGGCGATCCCGACGCCGGCGGTCCCGATGCCGTCGGACCCGGGCGGACCGGGCCCGGAGGCCGTGCACCCCGAACGCCTGCTCGGTGCGGCCCGCCGCATCGGCGACCGGCTCGTCGCACTGGCCCACCAGGGCCCGGCACGCACCAACTGGCTGGGCCTCGACCTCATCGCCGACCGCTACTGGCAACTGAGGCCGTGCGGCGCGGATCTGGGCGGTGGCTACCCCGGGGTGGCCCTGTTCCTCGCCCAGCTCGCCGCGCTCACCGGTGACGACCGCTACGCGGACACGGCCGCTCGCGCCCTCCGGCCGCTGCCCGCCGTGTTGGAGCGGCTCGCGGCCCGGCCGGAGGACCTCGCGGCCGTCGGCCCCGGCGGCTTCGCCGGCCTGGGCGGCATCGCCTACGCGGTCACCATGACGGCGGCCGCGCTGGACGACCCGCAGCTCGCCGCGCTGACCGGCCCGGCGACCGCCCTGACCGTGCGCGCCGCCGAGACCGGGACGGCCCCGGGCATCGCCGACGGCCTGGCCGGTGGCCTCGCGGCGCTGCTCGCCGTCCACCGGGTCACCGGCTCGGAGGAGGCCCTGCGCGGGGCGCGGTCCTGCGCGGACCGCCTCGCCGCCCGCCGGCTGCCACCGGGGCCCGGCTTCGCCACCGGTGCGGCCGGGATCGGCTGGGCGCTGCTCCGCTTCGCGGCGGCCACCGGCGACGCCGGCCACGAGAGCGCGGGGCTGACGGCGCTCCGAGCAGCCGCCGAAGGGCTGCCCACAGAAGCGCTGCCCACCGAGAAGCCGGTCACCGAGAAGCCGGCCGCACAGAAGCCGGCCGCCGAAGGGCTGCCCATCGACGGGCCTCCCGCCCGCGACTCCTGGTGCCGCGGCCCGGCCGGCCTCGCGCTGGCGATCGCCGGTCGGCCGATGGCGGCGGACGGCCCGCGGCCGGCGGACGACCTGGAGCCGGCGGAGGTCACGGCCCGCCTCGCCGGGGCCGGCTCCCGGACGCCGACCGATCACAGCCTCTGCCACGGCGAGCTGGGCGTCCTCGAAGCGCTCGCCCACCGCACCGACCCCGTCGCGTTGGAGGCCCGGAACCACCGGACGCGCCGCCTGCTGGCCGCGCTCGACCGGCACGGCCCGCGCTGCGGAACCCCGGCCGGCCTGGTCGCGCCCGGGCTGCTGACCGGTCTGGCGGGCATCGGCCACGGACTGCTGCGGCTCGGCTTCGCCGACCGGACGCCGTCGGCCCTGTTGCTGGCGCCGACCCCCTGAGTGTGCGTCAGCGGCGCCAAGGCCCTGACGCTCGAGAAAGGATCAGACAACCCATGCAGACCCTCGACGTGATCCCCGTGCCGGAGTCGCCGCAGCAGCTGGAGGAGGGCACCGACGCACACCCGGTCGGCGAGATCAGGCTGTGGACCACCGGAGCCCTCGCCCGGCGGGCGAACGCCCTGTCGGGTGGCGAAGCCCTGGCGTTGTCGCACGACCCGTGGGAGACCATGACCTGGACCTGCCGGTACGCCGGCGAGGACGTGTGACCGTACCCCGAGAGCTCCTCGGGACTCCCTCGGGACGCCAGGGCGGCGTCCCGAGGGCACCTCACCCCGCCACCCCGGCGGCGCCCGTCCGACGCCCTTCCGGATCATGATCAGCTCGATTAGCCTGCGGCCATGCTTACCAGGTCACCGGCCCTCGTCGGGCGGAAGAACGAAAGCGCGCTGCTCGAACGGATACTGAGGACCCTTCAGGAAAACTCCGGACACGCGGTGTTCGTCTCGGGGGAGGCCGGGATCGGCAAGTCCCGGCTGGCCGAGGAGTGCGCCCGGCAGGCCGCCGACCTGGGCCTGCCGGTGCTGCGCGGCCGGGGCAGCCCGAGCGGGGCCGGTACGCCCTTCCGTCCGCTGATGGAGGCGCTGGGCTCCGGCCTGCGCCGGACCGGCCCGCCGCAGGACCCGGAGCTGGTGCCGTACCGGCCGGCACTGGCCCGGGTGGTCCCCGAGTGGCGGACGGCCGACGCCCTCGGCCAGCCGGACTGCGTGATCGAGCTCGCCGAGGCGCTTCTGCGCCTGCTCGCCGTGCTCGGCCGGGACGCGGGCTGCGTGCTGGTGCTGGAGGACCTGCACGACGCGGACTCCGAGACGCTGGCCGTGGTGGAGTACCTGGTGGACAACGTCGCGGGCCTGCCGGTGCTGCTGCTGTCCACGCTGCGGCCGGAGGCCGGGGCCGCGTTCGACCTGCTCCAGGCCGCCGAGCGGCGCCGGGCGGCGTCCGTGTTCGCGCTCGGGCCGCTCGGTGAGCCGGACGTACGGGACCTCGCCGCCGGCTGCCTCGGCGTTCCGGCCGACGGGGTGCCGGCCGAAGTGGCCGACCGGCTGGCGGAGGTCGGCGGCGGGAACCCGTACCTGGTGGAGGAGCTGCTGGCCGAGATGGCCGGCAACGGCTCGCTGCGCCGGGACGGGGCGGGCTGGCGGGTGGCGGGAGACCTCGCCGCGACCGTCCCGGCCAGCGTGGTGCGCACCTACGCGGGCCGGGCCGGGCGGCTGGACCCGCCGGCGCGGGAACTCGTCGTGCTGGCGGCGCTGCTCGGCCCCCGGTTCTCGGCCGGCACCGTCCAGTTGATCACCGGGCACGACGACCGCCGGATGTTCGCCGAGTTGAGAGCACTGGTGGAGGCGGAACTCGTCGTCCCCGACCGCACCGTGCCGGACGGCTACGCGTTCCGCCACGCCCTGATCGGCGAGGCGCTGCTGGCCGGCGTCCCCGCCGTGGAACGCGCCGCCGTCGCGAGACGGGCCGCCACCACGCTCCAGCAGACGCCACAGCCCGCACCCGACCCCGTCGACGACCGATGTCACCTCGCCGCCCGCCTGCTGGAGACCGCCGGGGACGACGGAGCCGCCGCCCGGCTGTACGCCGAGGCCGGACGCCAGGCCCTGGCCGGTGGCACCTCGGGCGTGGCCGTCCGGCTGCTGGAACGCGGGCACCAGCTCGCCGCCCCCGCCGACCGCGCCGACATCACCGAGGCCCTGGTGAACGCCCTCGCCGAAGCCGGCCGGCTGGACCGCGCCCTGGAGCTGCTGGGTGCCCTCCCGACCGCCGGCGCCGCCGCACTGGACACCGACCGCAGGATCGTCCTGCACACCCGCCTGGCCTGGGCGGCGCTGATGGGCGAGCGCAGCGGCGAGGGCGCCGAACAGCTGGCGGCGGCGCAGGCCCTCCTCGGTGACCGCGGCGCGCCCGCCCACACCGCCGCCCTCGCGGTGGTCCGGGGCCACCTGGCCCTGCTCCCGGGACAGGAGGAGCACCTGGCGGACGCCGAGTGGGGGGCGCTGACGGCGGCCGAGTACGCCCAGCGGGCCGAGCAGCCGGTACTGGCCTGCCAGGCCTGGCAGTTGCTCGCCATGCTGGCGCGCGAGCGCGGCTTCGACGAGGCCGACGGATACCTGGCCCGGATGCTCGAGGTCTCCGAGGCCCACGCCCTGCCCAACTGGCGGTTCGAGGCCCTGATCCGCCTCGGCGCCAACTCCTTCATGCGCAACGGCGACGCCCGGACGCTGGAGGAGGCGCTGACGGCGGCGCAGGAGCTCGGTTCCATCACGCGCGCCCAGCGCACCGAGGGGCTGCTGGCCATGTACGCGGTGCTCACCGGCGATCCGGAACGCGCCCGGGAGATCATCGACCGCTGCCTCGACGTCACCGCGCGGATGCGCAACCTCGCCACCCACCGCTACCTGCTGCTGACCGCGGCCACCCAGGCCGCCCACCAGGGCCGCCGCCGCGAGATGGAGACCACCCTCCAGGCCTTCGACCAGGCGGGCGGCGGCCGGTCCTTCCTGGTACCGGTGATGCTCGGCCTGTGCCGGGCGGTCTGCGCCCTCCTGGAGGAGGACCGGACGCAGGCCGAGGCCGAGTTGGCCGCCGCCGCGGACTGGGAACGCGACCACCCGAACGTCTTCTACCTGGCCGGACGGTACGGCCTGCGTCCGCTGCTCGACGTCCTCGCGGGCCGGACCGACCGGGCCGGGTTCGCCGCCGTGTCGGCCGCGCCGGCGGCCGCCCTCGCCTGGAACCGGCAGTTCCTGCTGGCGGCCGACGCCGTCCTGCTGGGCCGCGAGGGCAGGGCGGACGAGGCCGTCCGGGCCGTGACGGCCCTGCGGGCCCACGAGGAGATCTTCCCGACGGGCGGCCGGCTCGCCCTGCGCCTGGTCGCGGAGGCCGCGCTGGAGGACGGCTGGGGCGATCCGGTGGCCTGGCTGCGCGCCGCCGAGGACTACTTCCACGACCTGGACGTCCCCGCGGTGGCGGGCGCCTGCCGGAGCCTGCTGCGCCGCACCGGCGCCAGCGTCGCGCAGCGCCGTGCCGGCCGGGACCGGATCCCGGCCGGTCTGCGCGCCCAGGGCGTGACGATCCGTGAGTACGAGGTGTTCGGGCAGATGGCCGAGCGGGTCGGCAACCAGGAGATCGCCCGCCGGCTCGTCATCTCCCCCCGAACGGTGGAGAAGCACCTCGCGAGCCTGCTCCGCAAGACCGGTCTGCCGGACCGCGCGGCGCTCCACCGGCTGGCCGCGGAGCTCGGCGAGGCCTGATCCGCCCCCCTCCGGACGGGCCCGCCCCGCCGGCCCGTCCGCGGGGGGAGGGCGCGCCGAAAACATGGGGGAGTGCACGGGAAAACATGGGGCTCGATCCCGCATGTACCGGATCTGCGGCTGCTGTTGACTGGGCCATGCCGATCGGCCGGTAACCCGTCCCAGCTCAACGAGCGCGTCCTCGCGCTCTCGACCCCAGAGGAGTTGATCCGGATGAGCGTGCTCAAGCTCCAGAACCTGCAGCCGGTCATGACCCCGGCCAAGACCGCCGTGCTCAGCCTGAGCAGCAGCGGCAGCGACTGCTGCAAGGAGCCGACCAAGCCGCCCGTCAAGGACTGACGCGGCGGGGCCCGTGCGGGGTTCAGCCGTTCCCCGCACGGGCCCCGGTAGCTCCCGTCCACCTCATGAGCGCCCTCGTGCGCGCTCCCGATCATCGGGGGAGGTGATCCGGATGAGCGTACTCAAGCTCCAGAACCTCAAGCCGCGGCTGACGCCGACCGCGGCCGGCGTGTGCAGCCTGACCAGCAGCGCCAGCGACTGCTGCAAGGAGCCGACCAAGCCGCCCGTCAAGGACTGACCCGACGGGCGGACCAAGCGGAGGTCCGGGTGCATCTCCGCCCGCCGCCCGTCGTTCCCGCACTTCCCACGGACCACTGAGGAGTTGATCCCCGTGAGCGTTCTCAAGCTCCAGAACCTGCAGCCGGTCATGACCCCGGCCAGGACCGCCGTGCTCAGCCTGAGCAGCAGCTCCAGCGACTGCTGCAAGGAGCCGACCAAGCCGCCGGTCAAGGACTGACCCGACGGCGGCCCGTGCGGGGACCGGGCACCCCGCACGGGCCGTTCCCGGCTCACCCGCCGTCCTCCCGGCGGCACCCCCGAACGACCACACAGAGGCGGACATGCGCGACGAACGATGGGTCCACCGATTCCTTTACGCGTGGAACGACACACTGTTCTTCGACCCACTCGATGTCTACTACGAGCCGAGGCCCGACCACTTCCTCGCGACGCTGGACGAGCGGCACCGGGCGCGCTTCGTCCGCAGCGGGATCTGGTGGAGCCACCGGCACAACCCGGACCTGCCGGCCCAGGGCTGGAAGATCCACGTGTCGGCGAGCCGGCACAACGTGCGAGAGGTCGCCGCCTCCGTGGTCGCCTACCTGACCGGGAAGCAGATCGACTTCAAGATCGCCCTCGATCTCAACATCTTCGAGATGCTCAACTCCAAGGGCATGACCCGGGGCAGTGGCGGCAAGCTCGTCACGGTCTACCCGCGCGACGACGACGAGTTCCGGTCCTGCCTGGCCGATCTCGCCCGCCTGCTGGACGGCTCCGAGGGCGCGTACGTGCTCTCCGACCTGCGCTACCGGGACTCCAAGTCGCTCTACTTCCGGTACGGCCAGTTCCTCGCCACCCACACCCTCGACATCCTGGGCCGGCGGCTGCCGCGGATCGCCGGACCGGACGGCGAGGTCGCCGACGACCGGCGCCCCGGGTTCGCCCAGCCGTCCTGGCAGCCCTGGCCGTTCACCGACTGGAAGCCCGAGGAGGACGGCGACGACGAGGACCTGCTCGGCGGCCGCTTCCGGGTGACCGGAGCCATCCAGTTCTCCAACTCCGGCGGGGTCTACACCGCCGAGGACACCGCGCGCGGCGACCGGAAGGTGATCCTCAAGGAGGCCCGCCCGCACACCAACCCCAACCCGCGCCAGGACCACGACGCCGTGGACATCCTCGCCCGGGAGTGGACCTTCCTGAACCGGCTGGCCGACGCCGGCTGCTTCCCGGCCCCGATCGTCACCTTCAGCCACTGGGAGCACCACTTCATCGCCGAGGAGTACGTCGAGGGCACCGACATCCGCTCGGTCCTGCTCGAACGCAACCCGCTCGCCCGGCCGGTGATCACCGCCGAGGGGTCGCGGGAGTTCCTGCGGATCTTCCTCGCCGTCTTCCGCGGACTCGCGCGCGCCGTCCTGGCCGCGCACGAGCGCAACGTGATCCTCGGCGACCTGTCCGCCTCGAACCTGCTCGTCGACCCCGACACCTTCGAGGTCACCGTCATCGACCTGGAGTCGTGCAGGCTGGCCGGGCCCGAAGGGGCGGACGGGCACCTGGAGAAGCCGGTCGAGCTCTACACGCCCGGGTTCAGCCACTCCCGGAGCCACTCCGGCGCACCCGTACCGGAGGACGACCTCCACGCCCTGGCCAACACCATGGCCTACTTCATCTTCCCGATCGCCGCGATGTCCTTCCTGCGCCCGGAGGTGCTCGGCCTCTACCGGGTCTTCACCGACGGCCTGGGCTGGCCGGCGCGGATCCACGAGCTGCTGGTGGACCTGTCGCACGCGCGGGTCACGCTCGCCGAGGTCCTCGAACTCCTGGAGCACGAGGAGAGCGCGCTGGTCGGTGAGGTCCGGCCCGCACCGCCACGGCCGGTCGTCGAGTCGACGCTCGGGCTGGCCGAGGTCGGGGCCGGCGTCGCGGCCTTCGTCGAGGCCGCCGCCGACACCGACCGCGCCACCCTCTTCCCGGTGGACCCGTTCGCGCACGTCACCAACCCGCTGAGCCTCGGCTTCGGGGCGAGCGGCGTCCTGTGGGCGCTGAACGCCTCCGGCATCCCGGTCCGGCCCGCCTGGCGCCACTGGCTGCAGGACGGGCTGGCCGACATCGACGTGGCCCAGTACCCGGACGGCCTCATGAACGGCCTGGCCGGCATCGCCTGGGCCGCCGACTCGCTCGGACTCCGCAACCACGCCCGGGAGCTGTTGGCACACGCCAACCGGCGCGCCCCGGAGATCGGCGACCACACCTTCTACTACGGCCTCGCCGGCCTCGGCATGACGAACCTGCACTTCTACCTGCGCAGCCACGCCGAACGCGACCTCGCCGCGGCCAGGGAGTGCGCGCGGGCGCTGTGCGACTCCGCGAAGCAGGACGGCCGGCACGTCTACTGGCTGAACGAGTTCTCCGCCGACGGGCCGCTGACCGGCCTGGGCTTCGGCCAGGCGGGCACCGCCCTGTTCCTGCTGCGGATGTTCCAGGTCACCGGCGACGAACGCTGCCTGCGGCTCGGACGCGGCGCGCTGGCCTGGGAGATGGACCACGCCGAACCCCTCGGCGACGACGACGGCCTGGTCATGTTCAACTTCGGCGGCACCATGGAGCCGTACGTCGAGGTGGGTTCGGCGGGCGTCGCCCAAGTACTGCTGCGCTACGGCGAGCTGGACGACGCGCGGACCGTCCTGCGCGCGGTGGACGTCGCCCAGTCGGTGCTGCCCGGCTACGGGTTCGGCATGTCCGGGATCGCCGACGCCATGCTGGACGCCGCCGCGATCACCGGCGACACCTCCTACCGGGACACCGCCCTGCGACAGCTCGACTTCGTCCGGAAGGTGTTCCTGTTCGAGCCCGACGAGCGCTTCGGGATCCCGCGGCGCGACGGCGTGGCGCCCCTGGGCGTACCCGGCGAGGGGCTGCTGCGCTGCTCCACCGACTACCTGACCGGATCGGCCGGCGTGCTGCGGGTCCTGCACCGCGTGAACCACGGCGGCACGGCCGACTTCCTGCTGGACGAGGTGTCGCGGTGAAGGAACTCTGGCGCCTCCTGCACGGACACCGGGCCCGCTTCGGGGGGATCGCGGCCGCCGTCATGGTCACCGGCGGGGCCGAGGCCGTCCTGCACCCGCTGCTGCTCAAGGCGCTGTTCGACCAGGCGATCCTGGCCGGGAACTTCCGCCGGTTCCTCCTGCTCGGCGCCGGCTACCTGGTGCTCGGCCTCGTTCTCAACCTCGGGGGCTACTGGATCGGCTGCTGGCGCAAGCGCTTCGAGAACGCGCTCGTGCTCGAACTCGAACTGGAGCTGCTGGACCGCGCGCTCGGCCAGGACAGCCGACGGCTGTCCGAGGCGGGAAACGCCTCCTACGTCAGCCGGGTGCACAACGACGTGTACGAGGGCGTCCTGCCCGCCATCGCCATCGCCATCCGCATCGCCAAGCAGGCGGTGTCGTCCATCGCCTTCGTCGGGGTGCTGCTCTACCTGTCCTGGCAGGCCAGTCTCATCCTGCTCGTCATCGTGCCGCCGTTGGTGGTCGTGAGCAACGCCATCGCCAAGCGGATCGAGGACAACACCGAGCCCGAACGCGACGCGGAGGCCGGGTACATCAACCGGCTGAGCCGCACCCTGGAGGCCTTCCACGCGCTGAGAGGCCTGCCGAAGCTGCTGCCCGGCACCCGGGAGGTGAACCGTCAGGCGCTGGACGGCTACCTCGGCATCACCTTCGTCAACTACCGGCTGGCCCAGAAGCAGAACACCCTGAGCGACCTGGTGATGAACCTGTCGGACACCGCTTCGATGGTGATCGGGGCCTACTTCGTCTTCGCCGGCCGGATGTCCTTCGGCAGCTTCCTCGCCTTCGTGAACTCGCTCTGGCGGGCCGTCACCGGGATCTTCGAGCTCATCAACATGATCCCGCAGGCCCGCCGGAGCACCGCGGTGCTCAAGCGGATCCAGACCCTGCGCGGCTCCCGCACGACCCCGTACCACGACGAGGACCCGGCCGCCCTGGTCCACGGCGCCCGGGTCCGCTACGGCGACGACGTCACCCTGGCGATCGACGACTTCGACCTGCGCGCCGGCGAACACCTCCTGCTCCGGGGCCCCAACGGCTGCGGCAAGACCACGCTGCTCCACATCCTCTCGGGCACGCTCGCCCCGGACGCCGGCCTGGTCGCACTGCCGCCCCGGGTGGCGAGCCTGACCGCCCCGGTGAACCTGCCCCCGCTGCCGGTGCGCGCACTGGTCGCCGACGAGCGGCTGCGCACCTCGATGGGCCTCAACGCCCTGGCCGACCAGCTCCCCTCGGAGCTGTCCTCCGGCCAGCGCCAGAGGGTCGGGGTGGCCGCCCTCCTGTGCGAGGACGCCGACCTCTACCTCGTCGACGAGCCCTTCGCCAACCTCGACGAGAACGGCCGGGAACTGGTGCTCCGCACCCTCAAGGAACGCACCACCGGCCGTGGCCTCCTCGTCGTCCACCACGGCGACGAGCACCTCGACGCCCACTTCGACCGCGTCATCACCCTCTCCGCCACCCCCGCCACCCCCGCCACTCACGCCACCCACGCCACCCCCGCCCGGACCTGACCCGCGGGACCCGTCCGCGGGCGCGAGGAGCGGATCTCTGCCGAGATCCGCTCCTCGCGTGCTACCAGGTGAGGCGCGGCCGTCCCGCGGGCTCGGGGCTCGGGGGCGGAAGGGCCCGAGCGGCGGAAGGGCCCGAGCCCCGAGCCGGGCGGACGGGCGGACCCCCGGGCGGAGCCGTCCACACCCTCACGCTCGCGGTCAGGCGTGGATGCCCTGGCCCGGGGTCAGGATGCCCGCCGGGTCGTAGCGGCGCTTGGCGGCCACCGCGTCGGCCCAGCGGGTGCCGTAGTGGCGCCGCCAGTCGGTGCGGGTCATGTCCGGGATCGCGCCGATGATGTACCGCTTGCCGCCGAGTGCCACGGCCCGGTCGTAGAGCCGTCGGTTGCGGCGGAGGGCGGCGGCGTGGTCGGTGCCGGGGGTGGGGAAGGAGAGCAGGTCGAAGTGCCAGCCGACGGGCTCGGCCGGCATCACGGCCATCGGGCGGGTGAACCGGTCGGTCCGGAAGGGGTAGAAGAGCAGCAGCCCGGCGCCCAGGTCCTCGGGCGTCAGCAGCGCCTCCGCCTCGCGCACGAACGTCTCGGTGGTCGAGGCGGGCAGGAAGAGGCTCATCCACGGCTTCGGCTGGCCCCAGAGTCCGGCCGCCTTGAGGTAGTCGGCGAAGCCGTCCACCCGGAACGCGTACTCGCGCGCGGTCTGGTCCACCACGGTGGTCTCGGCGGGGTTGCAGCGCAGTCCGCGCAGCAGGGCCTCGCGGTCGGGTGCGGCGGTGCCGTCGTAGTGGGCGACGAGCTCCGCCTTGTAGCGCCAGCCGGTGCCGGCGGCGTTGCGGGCGACGTCGCCGACCTGGAGGTCGAAGCGCTGCTCGGTCATCAGCCGCTCCTGGTCCGCCAGGTAGAGTCCCAGGTCGTCGTAGAACAGGTTGAACACCAGCGCCCGTTCGCGGGCCCGGACCAGGCGCAGGGTGGCGCGGACGATGATCCCGGCCTGGCCGCCGCCGGCCAGCACCGCCTCGAACAGCTCCCGGTCGGCGGTGGGGGAGGCGGTGACCAGCTGCCCGGTCCCGGTGACCACGTCGACCGACTCGACGGTGTCCGCCTGGAGCCCGAACCGCTGCACGGCGCCGCCGATCCCGCCCACGCTCAGCGTCCCGCCGACGGACAGGTGCAGATAGTCCGTCAGACAGGGCGGCATCCACCCCTGGGCGAGCGCGGCGTCGGTCAGCTGCGCCCAGGTGACGCCGGCCTCCACCACGGCCCGGCCGGGGGTGATGGCGACGATCCGGTCCAGGCCGCGGGCGTCGACGGCGATACCGCCGGGCGCGGTGGCCTGCCCGTAGCTGGAGTGCGACTCCAGCTCGGCGGCCGTGCCGGTGCCGCTCTGGCCGTTCATCGCGACGGGGATGCGGTGCCGCCGGGCGAAGCCCACGACCGCGGCGACGTCGTTCACCGACCCGGGGCGCAGGACGGCCCTGGGCGCGGCGGTGACCAGGTGCCCGAAGTCGCCCCCGAAGCGGGCGAGCGTGCCGGGATCGACGACGACGCTGCCGTCCAGCCGTGGCAGCGCGGCGAAGGCGCCGGCCTCCTCGGCGCCCCCGGCCCCCTCGACCCCCTCGGCGGTCCGCTCGGAGGGGGCGACCGCCCAGGAACGCCCGGCGGTGTTCCACCCGATGACCGTGGCCGCCGCCCCCACGAGCAGGCCGCGACGTGGCAGGGCTGACTTGCTCATTACAGATGTCTCCGATCAATCGTCATATTTGCAGTGTTGTACCGCAGTCGGCGCGTACACACGCAATCGCCCCGCCCCCGGACCGGTTCGAGGGCGGGGTGGGGCGGGGCGGTTCCGGGGGCGGGGCGCGGCGGTCCAGGGGCGCGGAGGTGCGGCGCGGGTCGTGGCCGAGTGAAGCGGTGCCGTGCTGCGGACAACCGTGATCGGCCCGGCTACGGGCTCCCGGGCTCCGGCCCCGGCTCGCCGGTCCCTTCCGGGTCGGCCGCCAGCGCCTCCCAGAACGCGACATAGCCCTGCTCGTGTGCGATGCCGAGTGTCAGGAGCCGGGTGCGGGCCGTGGTGTCCGGGGCGTGCGGGTCGAGCCGGGCGCGGAGCTCCCGGTACTCGTCGCGCCACCGTCGGTGCTGCGCCGCCTGCGCCGAGGCCAGCTCGGCCACCTGTCCGGGTGCGCCCAGGTCCGCGAACGTCAGCTTGAGCAGCGCGGGGTTCCGGGTTTCCGGCTCGGGTGTCGTCGGATCGGCGAGCCACTCGCGCAGGGCCTCGTGTCCGGCGCCGGTCAGGTGGAAGACGCGGCGTCGGCGGCCGTGCTCCTCGGCGTCCTCGCGCAGCAGGCCCAGTTCGGCCAGGCGCGGCGGGTCGCGGTAGAGCTGGGCGTGGGGGACGGGCCAGTAGGTGCCGACGGAGGACTCGACCTTGGACTTGAGGTCGTAGGGCGTCATCGGACCGTGTCTGGCGATGAGGCCGAGCACCACCAGTTGGGAGGGTGTCAGATCCTTCGTCATGGTCCTCGTCCTCGTTCCCGCTCACTCGTTCCCGCTCGCTCGGTTTCATTGACACCGTATCACTGGGACTGTTAGCTTCCGCGCCTCGACGGTATCAATGAGACGATGTGGAGTTGCCCATGCGCCTGCACCCCGAGATAGCCCGGGTCCTGGACCGTGTACCGCCCTTCGACCCGCTGGCCGACCCGGCGGCGACCCGGGCGTACGTGCGTGCCCTGCTGGCGGGAGCCCGCCCCGTCGAGGACCCTCGGATCACCGTCGGACCGCTCACCGTCCCCGGGCCGGCCGGCGATCTCGACGTCCGGATCTACCGGCCCACGGCCCAGGGCACGGCCCCGCGCCCCTGCGTGCTGTACTTCCACGGCGGCGCCTTCATCTCCGGCGACCTCGACACCGGCGACGCCAACTGCCGCGACATCTGCCTGGCCGCCGGGGCCGTGGTCGTCTCCGTCGACTACCGGCCGGCCCCCGAGCACCCCTACCCGGCCGCCTTCGACGACTGCTACGCCGCCCTGTGCTGGACGGCGGAGAACGCCGACGCCCTCGGCGTGGACCCCGCCCGCCTGGCCGTCGCCGGCCGCTCGGCCGGCGGTGCGCTCGCCGCAGCCGTCGCGCTCGCCGCCCGGGACCGCCGCGGACCCGCCCTCGCCTTCCAGCTCCTGCTCGTCCCTGCCCTCGACGACCGCTGCGACCACCCCTCCATCGACGAGTGCACCGACAGCCGGATCGTCGACGGCCGGGTCGCCCGCGGCATGTGGGAGCTGTACCTCGGCTCCGCCGCCGCCGACCAGTACGCGGCCCCGGCCCGTGCACAGGACCTCGCCGGCCTGCCCCCGGCCTACGTCGAGATCTGCCAGGCCGACGCCCTCCGCGACGAGGCGATGGAGTACGGACGGCGGCTCATGACCGCCGGCGTCCACACCGAGCTGCACGTCGTACCAGGAGCGTTCCACCTGTTCGAGGGCTACGCCCCCGACAGCCGACTGGCCCGCCGCGCCCTCGCGAACTGGACATCGGCCCTCACGCACGCCCTGGCCTGAACCGACCCGCTGGGGCCTGCCCTGCCGGGTCTCCTCTGGTGCGCCCGGGTCGGTGCCCGGGAGGCCGGCCGCGCTCAGTCGTCGGGCGGCGCCTCCCCCCACACGATGCGCTGGACCGCGGCGGCGGAGATCCAGGTCTCCGCCTCGCCGTGGCCGGTACAGACCCTCACCCAGCGGCCGGTGACGCGGACGTCGCCGGCGACGTGCGCCGCCGCCGTGTCCGCCCCCGCCACCTGGCCCGGACGACAGTGCACCACCGCGGGAACCCACTGCTTGCTACCCATGCCCACCAGCGTGGGCGAGGACCGGGCGGGCCACCATCCGGCGGGCCCAACGGCGGGCCCAACGGTGGGTCCAGCGGTGGGTCACACCGCGGCGGTACCGGGGCTCGTGGTCACCAGCGGTCGTGCACGAGCGGCCGGATGCGCTCGTCGTACAGCTCGCGGATCGCCGCCAGGGTGGCGTCCGGGAGCGGCGGCAGGCCCGCGGCGGCCGCGTTCGCGCGGGCCTGCCCGGTGTCGCGGGCGCCGGGGATGACGGTGGTGACGCCCGGCTGCTGGATGATCCAGCGCAGCGCCGTCTGGGCCGACGTGGCACCCTCGGGGCTGAGCGCGGCGAACGCGGCGGCGGCCTCGACACCCGTCGCGAAGTCCACCCCGGAGAAGGTCTCGCCCTGGTCGAAGGCTTCGCCGTGCCGGTTGTAGGTGCGGTGGTCGTCCGCGGCGAACATGGTCCGCGCGGTGTACCGGCCCGAGAGCAGCCCGGACGCCAGCGGTACCCGGGCCAGGATGCCCACCCCGGCCGCGGCCGCCGCCGGAAGCACCTGCTCCAGCGGCTTCAGCCGGAACGCGTTGAGGATGATCTGCACGCTGGCGACACCCGGCCGGGCGATCGCCGTCAGCGCCTCCGCGCACGTCTCCACGCTGACCCCGTACGCGGCGATGCGCTGATCGGCGACCAGGGTGTCGAGCGCGTCGAAGACCTCGTCGGTGGAGTACACCGGCGTCGGCGGGCAGTGCAGCTGCACCAGGTCGAGCCGCTCGACGCCCAGGTTGTCCCGCGAACGGTCGGCCCAGGCGCGGAAGTTGTCGAGCCGGTAGTGCTCCGGCCGCTGCTCCACCCGCCGGCCGAACTTGGTGGCGACGAACACCTCCGCATCCGGACGCCCCTTCAGGTACCGGCCGATCAGCCGCTCGCTGCGCCCGTCGCCGTAGACGTCGGCGGTGTCGAAGAGGGTGACGCCGGCCTCGACGGAGGCGTCCAGTACCGCCAGGGCGTCCTCCTCGCGGACGTCACCCCAGTCGGCGCCGAGCTGCCAGGTGCCGAGTCCCACCACCGAGACGGGCCGACCGGTGCGGCCCAGTACGCGCTGTTCCATGGGCCGACGATCTCACGGCGCGGCCCGGCGGGCCCCCCGGCGGGCGCCGATCCGGGTGCCCCGGGCGACACGGAGCCGGCCCCACGCGCCCCGCTCGGCGGAGCAGGGCGCGCGGGGCCGTGCCCGGCTGTCGGCACCGGCCGGATCGCGGCCCTGCCGAGGTGTCGCCGGCCCGACGAGGCTCGGGCTCGTCGGGCCGGATGACGGCCCCGCCCCGCCCCGCCCCGCCCCGCCCCGGGCCGGGCCGGGGGCGGGGCGGAGCCGGGTCACAGTGCCCGGCGGGCCGCCAGCGCCCGGGCGAGCACCTTCGCCCGGAACGGGTTCCGCGGCTCCAACGCCTCCGCCACCGCGACCGCCTCGTCCAGCAACGCCCGCCGGGCGTCGGGCAGTTCACGCACCGCCGGGGAGCCGGCCGCCTCGACCAGCACGTAGGCCAGCTTGGACCCGTACACCTCGGGCGCGACCGTGGTCAGCAGCCGGTACACCGACAGCGCGTTCGGCCCGCGCAGCACCCGCCGGTCGGTGGTGAGCAGCAGCATCCGGGCCCGCAGCACCGCGTCCTGGTTCACACCGTTCATGCCTGATTCCCCCTTGATCCGTCGACTCCTCCCGGCCGGCTGGGCAGCACGACGTGCGCGACGGCGCCCGCGGACGGGTGCCGGCACGGGGCCGGGGGAGTGGATGCGGACGAGTCTGCGGGCCGGGGCAGTGCCGCGGCAAGGAGAAACGGACGTGTGCTGAGTCCTACCGGAACGGCCGCTGACCGGGCATGATTGAGCCTGACACGCTGCCGCGCCGGTTTCAGTCGGCGGCCTCCACGATCACCAGGGTGCCCCGGCTCCCCGCCGCCACGGCGTGCGGGACGCCCGCTGGGACGACGTACATCCCGCCCGGCCCGAGCGGCACATCGGCGCCGTCCACGACCAGCTCCAGCCGGCCGTCGAGCACGAGCAGCACCTCGGTGTGGTCGTGCCGCTCCTCCACGACCGGCAGCCCGTCCATCCGCAGTACCTTGACCGCCGTCGGGCCCACCCGGCCCAGGACCCGCGAGTCCCACGCGAGGGGCAGCGCCGCCGCGGCTGCGGCGACGTCGATCCGGTCGTCGGCCGGAGTGTCGCCCCGGTCGTCGGTCCGGTCGTCGGCCGCAGCGTCGATCCGGTTCATGGCACACCTCTTCCTGCGCGGCCTTGCCCGCGCCTGCTGTTCAGGGATGCCTCGAACGCTAGCCGCGCGGCGGGCCCGGTTGGTCGACCGTTCGGTAAAATCCCGCGGCAGCCGGGTGGCTGACGGCGGCTCGGGGCGGGCGGATAGCCTGGGCCGCATGTTCGTTCTGGAGCTGACCTACACCGCGCCGCTGGACCGCATCGATGCCGTGCTCGCCGAGCACGTGGAGTGGCTGAAGGAGCACTACGCGGCCGGCACCTTCCTCGCCTCCGGCCGCAAGGTGCCCCGGGACGGGGGTGTCATCCTCGCCGCGGGCGCCGACCGGGCGACGATCGAGGAGATCACCCGCACCGACCCGTTCACGCGGGCCGGGCTGGCCGAGTACACGGTGACGGAGTTCGTCGCCACCACCACCGCGCCCGCCCTCGACGCCTTCCGCGAGCAGCTGCCCGCCTGAACCGGTCCCACCCCTGTCCCACCCCGGTCCATTCACCGTCCCCACGTCCGTCCCACGTCTTTCTCCACTCCGGTCCCGGCCGCTGTGAGCCGTACCCGCCGAGTGCCCGGGTACGGCCACCGGTCGTGTTCTGGTTACGATCGGTGAGCACGGGGCAAGGAAGCGCCGGGCCGGCGGGGCCGGCGTACGGACAGGGACTGGTGGGAGACACGTATGGCACACGCACGGGCCGGTCAGCTTGCGCAGCCGGACGACCTGGTGGACGTGGCGCGGCTGGTGACGGCGTACTACGCCCTGCACCCGGACCCGGAGGAGCCGGGCCAGCGTGTGGCCTTCGGCACCTCGGGCCACCGGGGCTCCTCGCTCGACGCGGCCTTCAACGACGACCACATCGCCGCGACCACCCAGGCGATCTGTGAGTACCGGGCCGCGCAGGGCGTCACCGGCCCGCTGTTCCTGGGCGCGGACACCCACGCGCTGTCCGAGCCGGCCCGGGTGACCGCCGTCGAGGTGCTGGCCGCCAACGGCGTCACCGTGCTGCTGGACAGCGCCGACGGCTACACCCCCACCCCGGCCGTCTCGCACGCGATCCTGGCGCACAACCGGCGCAGCCCGCAGGCGCTCGCCGACGGCATCGTGGTCACGCCCTCGCACAACCCGCCGCGTGACGGCGGCTTCAAGTACAACCCGCCGAGCGGCGGCCCGGCCGGCTCCGAGGCCACCGGCTGGATCCAGGACCGGGCCAACGCCCTGATCCGGGACGGCCTGCGCGGCGTCAAGCGCGTCCCGTACGCCCGCGCGCTGACCGCCGCGACCACCGGCCGGTACGACTTCCTCACCACCTACACCGAGGACCTCGTCTCGGTCCTGGATGTGGACGCGATCCGGGCGGCCGGCCTGCGGATCGGCGCGGACCCGCTGGGCGGGGCGTCCGTCGCCTACTGGGGGCGGATCGCCGAGACGCACCGCCTCGACCTGACCGTCGTCAACCCGGTCACGGACCCGACCTGGCGCTTCATGACGCTGGACTGGGACGGCAAGATCCGGATGGACTGCTCCTCGCCCGCCGCGATGGCCTCGCTGATCGGCCGCCGGGACGAGTACGCGATCGCGACCGGCAACGACGCCGACGCCGACCGGCACGGCATCGTCACCCCCGACGGCCTGATGAACCCGAACCACTACCTGGCGGTGGCCGTCGACTACCTGTACCGCCACCGTGCCGACTGGCCGGCGGACGCGGCGGTGGGCAAGACGCTGGTCTCCTCCTCGATGCTGGACCGGGTGGCGGCCGACCTCAAGCGCGACCTGGTCGAGGTGCCGGTCGGCTTCAAGTGGTTCGTCGACGGGCTGCTGGAGGGCTCGATCGCGTTCGGCGGCGAGGAGTCCGCCGGGGCGTCCTTCCTGCGCCGCGACGGTGGGGTCTGGACGACGGACAAGGACGGCATCCTGCTCGCCCTGCTGGCCTCCGAGATCACCGCGGTGACCGGCCGCACGCCCAGCGAGTACTACCGCGACCTGACCGACCGGCACGGTGCGCCCTCCTACGCCCGTGTGGACGCGCCGGCCGACCGCGAGCAGAAGGCGCTGCTGGGCCGCCTCTCGCCGGAGCAGGTCAAGGCCGACGAGCTGGCCGGGGAGCCGATCACGGCCGTCCTCACCGAGGCGCCGGGCAACGGTGCGGCCATCGGCGGCATCAAGGTCTGCACCGAGAACGCCTGGTTCGCCGCCCGCCCGTCGGGTACCGAGGACGTCTACAAGATCTACGCCGAGTCGTTCCGGGGCGACGAGCACCTGGCCCGCGTGCAGGCCGAGGCCCGCGACCTGGTCGGCGAGGTCCTGGGCGGCCACGGCGCCTGAGCCGTCGGCGAGGGCCCGGCCCCGGGCGCGGCCGCTGCGGTCGCGCCCGGGGCCGGCCGGCTCCCGGGGACGGCCTGCCCCCGCCGCGGCCGGTGGTGGAGGCCGCGCCGGGGGCGGGTGCGACCGATCGCCCCGCACCCTTCACCTCGCCCACCGGTCCATGCGTGATGGATCGTCAACTTTCGTCAACGACAGGGGGAAAGGGGGGTCGGCGGCGGGGTCAGTGCGCCGGGGCCGCGGCGGGCTGTTCGGCGTCGCCGAAGCGGGCCAGGGTCAGTGCGCCGATGACCGCGGTCGCGAAGCCGGCGACCGCGAGCGGTGTCGCGTCGTGCCGGGTGTGGTCGCCGAGCACGAGCACCCCGACGACGGCCGGGCCCAGTGTCTCGCCGAGCACCATCGCCGCCGTGGCGGCCGTGACCGAGCCGCTCTGCATCGCCCAGGTCAGCGCGGCGAAGCCGCCCAGGCCGGCCACGGCGATCGCGTACGCCGAGGGTTCGGCGAGCAGTTGCGGCAGGCGCGGCTCGGGCAGCACCCGCACCGCGACGCCGACCACCCCGAACTGGAGCCCCGCCACCAGTCCGAGCAGTGGGGCCCGGCGGCGGCCGGCGAACCGGACCACCAGCCAGCCCGCGACCGTCAGGACCACGGCGACCAGCAGCACGCCGACGCGCATCGCGGTGTCGCCCCGGCCGCTGCCGTCCCGCCCGGCGGTGAGCGCGAGCACGCACAGTCCGGCGCAGACCGCGGCCACCCCGGTCCACTCGCTGCGGCGCAGCCGGACCCGCAGGACGCGGGAGGCCCCGACGGCGGTCACGGCGAGCGCGGAGGCCAGGACGGCCTCGACCTCGTAGAGCGGCAGCCGTTCCAGGGCGACGAGTTCGGCGGCGAAGCCGAGCATGTCCATCCCGATGCCCAGCAGGAACGGCCACTGGCGGAGCGCGCCGGTCAGCGCGGCCGCGTCGCCCGCGCGGTGGCCGGCCGCGGCCCGGCGGGCGCCGACCGCCTGGAGGACGGTGGCTGAGCCGGTGAGCAGCGCGGCCAGGAGAGCCGAGAGCAGGCCGAGGGACATGGGCCGACGGTACGGCGTCGGGGTGTGCGGTGCGGCCTGGCGCGCCGTCAGGATCACCTGCCGGGTGGCCCTGCCGATCGGCGGGGGTCGGACGGCGGGGGCCGGACGACGGGTGGGTTTCCGGCCCGGTGACTCATTGTCATGCGCAGATTCGACATCAAGTTACTTTCCGGTAATCTCGGGTCGTCCCACGGGTGAACCACCCGTCACTTCTCGAAGGAACCACACGTGCACCTCCCCTGGTCCCGCCGGTCCGGCCACCTCGTGCGGTCGGCCCTGGCCGCCGCCGCAGCCACCACCCTGCTCACCGTCGCCTCGTCCCTGCCGGCCCACGCGGACACCGCTGCCGGCACCGCCTCCGGCACCGTCGTCGGCGCCGAGGGCGGCACCGCCCACCTCGACGCGGTCGAGCGAGCCCTGCGCGAGGTGGCGCCCGGCCTGGCGGGCACGGTCTGGCAGCGGACCGAGGGCAACAGCCTGAACGCCTCCGCCGACGACCCGGCCGGCTGGCTGCTCCAGACGCCCGGCTGCTGGGGCGACGCCGCCTGCGCCGACCGTCCGGGCACCCGCGCGCTGCTGGCCCGGATGAAGGCGGACGTCGCCGCCGCCACCCGGACCGTCGACGTCTCCACCCTCGCGCCCTTCCCCAACGGCGGCTTCCAGGACGCCCTGGTCGAGGGCCTCAAGGCCTCGGTGGCGGCCGGCCACCGCCTCCAGGTGCGGATCATGGTCGGCGCCGCGCCCGTCTACAACGCCAACGTGCTGCCGTCCCGCTACCGGGACGAGCTGATCGCCAAGCTCGGCCCCGCGGCCGGCTCGGTCACCCTGAACGTGGCGTCGATGACCACCTCCCGCACCGCGTTCTCCTGGAACCACTCCAAGCTGCTGGTGGTCGACGGCCGCAGCGTCGTCGCCGGCGGCATCAACGGCTGGAAGGACGACTACCTCGACACCGCGCACCCCGTCTCGGACGTCGATCTGGCGCTGACCGGGCCCGCCGCCGGCTCGGCCGCGAGCTACCTGGACACCCTCTGGGACTGGACCTGCGGTCACACCGGTGTGTTCGACAACGCCTGGTTCGCCTCCTCCAACGGCGCCGCGTGCAGCCCCTCGATGGAGCGGGACCTCAACCCAGCCCCGGCCGCCACCGGCACCGTCCCGGTGATCGCCGTCGGCGGCCTCGGCGTCGGCATCAAGGCCAACGACCCCACCTCCGCCTACCGGCCCGGCCCCGTTCCCGGCGCGGCCGACGCCAAGTGCAGCCCGCTCACCCTGCACGACAACACCAACGCCGACCGCGACTACGAGACGGTCAACCCGGAGGAGAACGCCCTGCGGGCGCTCGTCTCCAGCGCGACCGACCACATCGAGATCTCCCAGCAGGACATGAACGGCACCTGCCCGCCGCTGCCCCGCTACGACTCCCGCCTGTACGAGGCGCTGGCCGGCAAGCTGGCCGCCGGCGTGAAGGTGCGGATCGTGGTCAGCGACCCGGCCAACCGCGGCACCATCGGCAGCGGCGGCTACTCGCAGATCAAGTCGCTCGCCGAGATCAGCGACGTCCTCAAGGCCAGGCTGACCGCCCTCACCGGCGACCAGGCCAAGGCCGGCGCCGCGCTCTGCGGCAACCTCCAGCTCGCCACCTTCCGCGCCGCCCCCACCGCCACCTGGGCGGACGGGCACCCGTACGCGCTGCACCACAAGCTGGTCGCGGTCGACGGCTCGGCCTTCTACATCGGGTCGAAGAACCTCTACCCGGCCTGGCTCCAGGACTTCGGCTACGTCGTCGAGGACAAGACGGCCGCCGGCCAGCTCGACCGCGACCTGCTCGCCCCGGAGTGGAAGTACTCGCAGGCCACCGCGACCGTCGACTGGGCGAAGGGGATCTGCCAGGCCTGACACGGCTGCGCCCCGGAACACCGCCCGTCCGCACGGGCGGTGTTCCGGGGCGCACGGCTGTCGGCGGGGTCCGGCCGCGGGCCCAGGGACGAGGGGCCCCGGGGCGGGCGCGGCGGCGCATCATCTCCCGGCGGGGGTGCCGCGGAGGTCGTCCCGGAAACCCTCTCCGGCCGGGCTAGCCGTCGTCCTGGGAGCGTTCCCGGGCGCGGCAGGAGAGGCTGCGGCTCAGCGCGTCGCTGCAGTTGGCGGCGGCGAGACGGCGGAGCAGACTGCCCAGACGGGTCGTGAGCGGGCGGGTCCAGGAGCGCACGGCGGCCTCGACGCGGGCGTCGAGGCGGACCACGGCGGCGACGAGGGCGCGGGCTCCGTGGGCCAGGGCGGTGCCCGTGCGGGCGGCGAGTCGGCGGGTGCGGTGGGCGGTTCGGATGAAGCGGTTCACGCGCATGCAACGTGCCGTCCGTGGGTGCGGTTGTGGTCCGTGCGCACGGTTCCGGTGGCGAACGCCGTGGCGCGCGCCCCTTGCGGACGTCCACGCCACCGCCGGGCAGCGGTGGGCGGCGGTGCGGGCCCGGCCGTCCGGCACTTGTCCGGAATACGACAAGACCCTTGTATTGAAAGCTATTTGACGATCCATCAATCTGGTCCCCAGGGGATTTTCAAAGGGGGGACCATGAGTCCGAGGCAAGGTTTCGGCCGCATCTGCGCGGTACTCGGCGTGACCGCAGGTCTGTGCGTCGGCGTCGGCGGGGTGTTCCCCGCGTCGGCCGCCACGCCGGAGGGGGCGGTCCAGGGCGCCGGGTCCGCGAACGCCGTACCGGGCAGCTACCTCGTCGTGCTCAAGCCGCAGGCCGCCGCCGCCCGGTCGGTCGCGGGCGGGGCGCAGGGCCTCGCCCGCGCCTACGGCGGCAAGGTGCGGCGGACGTACGACGCGGCGTTGAAGGGCTTCTCCGCCGAACTCTCCGCGCGGGACGCCCGGCGGCTGGCCGCCGACCCGTCCGTGGCCCTGGTCTCGCAGAACCGGCGGGTCCGGCTGGACGGCGTCCAGTCCGCACCGGACTCGTGGGGCCTGGACCGGATCGACCAGCGCCGGTTCCCGTTCGACAACCGGTACACCTACCCGGACTCGGCGGGGCGCGGCGTCACCGCGTACATCGTCGACACCGGAGTACGGGTCACCCAGGAGGAGTTCGACGGCCGGGCCTCGTACGGCTACGACGCCATCGACGGGGACGACGTGGCCGAGGACGGCCACGGTCACGGCACGCACGTGGCGGGGACGGTGGCGAGCAGCGTGTTCGGGGTCGCGAAGTCGGCGAAGATCGTCGCCGTCAGGGTCCTGAACGACGACGGCGAGGGCACGACCGAGCAGGTCGTGGCGGGCATCGACTGGGTGACGCAGCACGCCGCCAAGCCCGCCGTCGTCAACATGAGCCTGGGCGGCGACCCGGACCCGGTGCTGGACGCGGCGGTGGCCAACTCGATCGCCACCGGCCTCACCTACGCCGTGGCGGCGGGGAACGGAAGCGTCGACGCGGCCGAGCACTCGCCGGCCCGGGTGCCCACCGCCCTCACCGTCGGAGCCACCGACTCGGACGACAGGCAGGCGTCCTTCTCGAACTACGGCCCGCTGGTGGACCTCTTCGCACCCGGCGTGGACATCGTCTCCACGGCGAACTGGAGCGACTACGGCGGCTTCGGGCTCTCCATGTCGGGCACCTCGATGGCGTCCCCGCACGTGGCGGGGGCCGCCGCGCTCTACCTGTCGGACCACCCGGGCGCCACACCCGCACAGGTGGCCGCCGCGCTGACCGCCTCGGCCACCACCGGCTCGGTGGTCGACGCCGGGCCGGGCTCGCCCGACCGGCTGCTCTACACGGGCACGGTGGCCAACCGGCCGCGCGGCCCGCTCTTCGCCGGCACCACCCCGGTGGTCATCGACGGCAAGGCCGCCTTCGAGTCGCCGGTCACCGTCTCCGGGGTGTCCGGCAAGGCGCCGAAGGACCTGGAGATCCAGGTCGACATCGAGCACGGCTGGAGCGGTGACCTGCGGGTTGAGCTGGTGGCACCGAACGGCACGGTGTTCCTGCTGCGCGAGGAGAAGACCTGGGCCGGCGGTTCGGGGATCACCGGGATCTTCGGCGTCGACGCCTCGGCGTGCACCGCCAACGGCGTCTGGCGGCTGCGGGTGACCGACGTCTACGGCCTCTGGTCCGGTGCCGTCAAGAGCTGGGCGCTGCGGTTCTGACGCTCCGCGGCCGGGCGCGGCCGGTCGGTCCGGCCCCGAGGACGGTGGCTCAGCCGGCCCTGAGGACGGTGGCTCAGTCGGACCCGAGGACGGCGGCCTCCTGCCGGATCAGCTCGCGCAGGGCGGCGAGCCGGGGCCGTTCGTCGTCCAGCCGCCACTGCATCTCAAGCGGCAGGGTGGCCCGGTCGGCGAGGCGGACGGTGACCACCTCCTCGGTCAGGTGACCGGCCATCGAGGCGGGGACGAGCGAGAACGCGCGGTTCTGCGCCAGCAGGTAGAGCCGCGAGCCGACGATCCGCGGCGGGCTGACCAGGACCGGCGGCTCGACGCCGTGCGCCGAGCAGAGGCCGAGCACGTGGTCGTAGTACCGCGGGTGCTGCTCCCGGGACCAGAGCAGCAGCGGCAGGTCGCGCAGCTCGTGCAGGTGGATGCCGTCCCGACCGGCGAGCGGGTGGTGCCGGCTGACCGCCACCCGCACCGGCTCGTCGGCGAGCTTCTCCCGCCGGTAGCCGGGCACGTCCTCCAGGAAGCGGCCGAGCCCGATGTCGGCCAGCTCCGCGGCCAGCGTCGTCGACACGTGGCCGGTGTCGACGGCCAGCTCGGCCGGTTCCAGCGCCGGGAGCTCGCGCTCGGCCCGGCTGACCACGGCCGGCAGCAGGCGGTTCATGACGCTGGGGGAGGCGACGATCCGGGCCGTCCCCATCCGTGACTCCTCGTGCAGCCGCACCCGGGCGAGCAGGGAGCCGGCCTGTTCGAGGAGCCGGGCCGACTCGGCGGCCATCACCTCGCCGGCCGGGGTCAGCCGCACGGCCCGCCGGCTGCGGTCGAAGAGTTCCACGCCGACGGTCCGTTCGAGCCGGGCCACCTCCTGACTGACCGTCGGCTGGGAGATGTGCAGGCGCTCGGCGGCGCGGCCGAAGTGCAGCGTGCCGGCCACCGCGAGGAAGACTTCGAGCTGACGCAAGGTGAAACCCATAGCCTGAAGCCTATGAGAAGGCCCAGGACTCATTCTGGATGCCTATGCGACCCGTCTCTAGGCTGGGTCCGAGTTGCCACACCGTGGTGGCATCGCAGAGAGAGCCCGTGCCATGACCGCACTGCCCGTCCGCATCTCCGACGAGGTCGCCCAGGCCGTTGCCGCCGGAGCCCCCGTCGTCGCCCTGGAATCGACCATCTTCACGCACGGGCTGCCCCGGCCCCGCAATCTGGAGGTCGCGCTGGAGGCGGAGGAGCAGCTGCGGGCCGCCGGGGTCGTCCCGGCCACGATCGGCGTGTACGCCGGGGTGCCCACGGTCGGACTCGGCGCGGACCAGATCAAGGAGCTGTCCGGGGCGGACGACCTCGACAAGGCGAGCCTGCGCGACCTGCCGGTGGTCGCCGCGCTCGGCCGCCACGGCGGGACGACCGTCGCCGCCACCGCCTTCCTCGCCCACCGGGCGGGCATCCCGGTGTTCTCCACCGGCGGCCTCGGCGGCGTGCACTTCGGGGCGTCCGAGACCTTCGACGAGTCGGCCGACATGACCACGCTGGCCGCCACGCCCGTCACCGTCATCAGCGCGGGCGTCAAGTCGATCCTCGACATCCGGGCGACGCTGGAGCGGTTCGAGACGCTCAACATCCCCGTCATCGGCTACCGGACGCACCAGTACCCGGGCTTCTACGTCACCGACTCCGGTCACCGGATCAACTACCGGGTCGACTCGCCCGAGGAGGCCGCCCGGGTGATCGCGGCCCGGGACGGCCTGGAGCTGCCGCAGGCCGTGCTGATCGCCAACCCGGTCGACCCGGCCAAGCAGCTGCCGCCGCAGGAGCTCGACGCCCTGCTCGCCCGCGCCTGGGCCGAGGCGGAGCGACAGGGCGTCACCGGCAACGCGTCGACGCCGTTCCTGCTCGACTTCATCCAGCGCGACACCCAGGGGCGCAGCCTGGACGTCAACGTCGAGGTCTACCGGGGCAACGTCCGGCTCGGCGGGCAGATCGCGACCGCGCTCGCCGCCCTGCGCAGCGAGGCCTAGACCCGTGGGCGGGGTACTCGGCGTGCTCGGCGACCTCGTGGAGGACATCGTCGTCTGGGTGGACGGCCCGCTGCGGCACGGCACCGACTCCAGCGCCCGGGTCTTCCGGCGGCGCGGCGGCAGCGCGGCCAACGTCGCGGGCTTCGCCGCCGGCCAGTGCCCGGCGCGCTTCCTCGGCTGCGTCGGGGACGACCCGGCCGGGGACGGCGTCGTCGCCGAACTGGCCGGCCACGGCGTCGACGTGAGGGTCGTGCGGAAGGGCCAGACCGGGAGCATCGTGGTGCTGATCGACCAGGCCGGCGAGCGGACCATGCTCCCCGACCGGGGCGCGGCGACGCTGCTCGACATCGTCCCGGACGCCTGGCTGGAGGGGCTGGCCCACCTGCACGTGCCGGCCTACTCCTTCGACGGGGAACCGCTCGCCGCCGCCGCCGTCGACGCCCTCCGGCGGGTCCGCCGGGCGGGCGGAACCACCTCGCTCGACGCCTCCTCGACCGGGATGCTCGACCGGTTCGGCCGCGAGCGGTTCCTCGCCCTCGCCGCCGAGTTGGCGCCCACCCTGCTGTTCGCCAACCGGGAGGAGTCCGCCTTCCTCGGTCTGCTGACCGACGGCGGGCCCGGTCCCGAGCGGGCGCGGCTGGCGGCCACCACGGTCGTCACCAAGTCCGGTGCGCAGGCGACGGTGGTGGACGCCCCCGGGGAGGAGCCCTTCGCCGTGCCGGTCCCGCCGGTCGCCGAGGTCCGTGACCTCACCGGCGCCGGCGACGCGTTCGCCGCCGGCTTCCTGGCCGGCTACCTCGCCGACGGCGACCTGCGGGCGGCCGCCGCCCGCGGGCACGCCTGCGCGGCGAAGGTCCTGGCCTCACCGGGAGCCTCCTGCGGCGGGGCCTGACGACGCGCCCCGGGCGGGGCCTGCTTCCCCGCCCGGGCGGTGGCGGCGAGGACGGCGCTGCCCGGCGGCCGCTGCCCGCGGCCCGCCGCCCGGGTGAGCCCGTGACTCCCGGCTGCGCCGGGGTGGTCCACGTACCAGGCCGCGGCGTGGCCGCGCCACCAGCTCTCGTCGTACGGTGCTCGAAGTCGTGGTGCTGGTGCTCGTAGGAGGCGTGACCGTTCGCCGCGGAGCGCGCGACGGTCAACCGCACGCCCCCGACCGACCGGCCGGAGCAGCACCCGGACCTCACCGGGCGCCGGGACCGGCCTGGCGTCCGTCCGCGCGCTGCCGTTCCCAGGGCCGGGGGAGGGGCCGGCCCCGATGACCTCCGCCGGCCGGCGCAGCAACAGCACCGTCCCGGCGGTGTCGGAACCGGCCGTGCCCGCCCCCGGTCCCCGCGGCCTGCCGTCCGCCCCCGTCCCCGGCTTCGGACGGATCCGGTGCAGGGGCTGCCGCGGACGGTGGTCGCGCCGTTATGGTGAGTGACGGTTGAATCGGCTGGCGGGAGGTCGGCGCAGTGGCGGTCACCGAGGTCAAGGTCCACCAGGACAACGTGCGGCTCCATGCGACGAAGCGGTGCGGCGGGGCATTCGAGCCGGTCGCCTCGGTGGAGCTGCCGGAGCAGGTCGAGGTCTACCGGATCAAGGGCAACTGGGGTGAGGCGGTCGCCTGTTCCGAGGCCGAGCGCGAGCGGTGGAGCGAAGCGGAGAGCACCTTCCTGGCCGCCGTCTCCCGTGCGCTGGAGGTGCTCTACCGGGCGCACGGCGGCCGCGGCGCGACGTTCGACCTGGAGAAGGGCACCGGGGCCTGGAACACCATTCCCGCCCCGCGCCACTGGCCCGGCTGGAAGCAGCGGGCCGTCGAACGGTCGGAAGCCGCCCAGCGCGCCTTCCTGGCGGAGGTGCAGCGCGCGACCGAGGCCTACCGGCCGGTCCGGGAGGAGATCGACCGGCGCCTGGCGGAGCAGCGGGCGGTGCGGCAGGCGGCCGAGCTGGCCCGGGCCCGGGAGGCGCAGCAACGCCGAGCCCTCCTGGAGGAGGTGGCCGCGCAGCGGGTGTGGCTGTACGAGGTGGGCGAGGAGGCGGCGGACGGGGCGGAGGACGGCGCGGCGGAGGGCGACGGTCCGGTCCGGGTCCGGATCTTCCGCGCCGACCTCCTGCCGGCTGCTGCGGATCCGGGCGCCGCGGACCCGGGCTCTGCGGATCCGGCCGCGCCGTCCCAGGAGCCGCTGACGGCGTCGGAGCTGGAGAAGGACCTGTACGCGTTGGCGCGCGCCCAGAAGGCGGCCGGGATCGTCCTGCGGTGGGACGACGCGGCCCGGGCCGCCGTCGAGGAGGAGTGCCTGGCGCGGGGCGTCCGCGTCACCTTCGCCCAGTGGTGGCGCGAGATGGCCAGGCACGGTTGGTCGGTGAGGCACGACGACCCGCAGCCGATCCCGCCGAGTCCGCCGGGTTCCGGCCCCCGTCCCAGCTTCGGAGGCACCGGCATGGGCGGCACCGGCGGCTTCACGGGCGGCCACAGCTACGGCGGATTCGGCGGCTACTGACCGGCCCCGTCGGCCCGCTGACACGTCCGCGGCCCGCTGACAGGCCTGCGCTCTCTGACGCGTCCACGGTTCGCTGACACGCCTACGGACGGCGGAGCATCCGCCGCCGTGAACCGACCGTCCGGTAGTGATGGCTCGCTCGTCCATCACCTACCCGGAGGGTCCGCCATGTCCCCGAACACCCCGAAGTCGCTGAAGCACGCCACCCGTGCGGCCTGTTCCGTACTGCTGCTGGCCGCCCCGCTCCTGCTCGCCCAGCCGGCCGCCGCCAACAACGGGCCGAAGACGCCCCAGGAGTCCGCCGCCTGCCAGGGCGTGCTGAACACGCTGTTCGGCGGTTCGCTCTTCGGCGCGGGCGGCGTCAGTGCGGTCTGCGCCGTCCAGCCCGACACCGGGTCCGGCCAGTCGTCCTCCACCGGCCCGTCCGCGCGCGGTGCCGTCACCTACGACCTTCCGAAGATGCGGCAGGAGGTGGCGGACCTTCGGAGCAAGGCCGCCACCCTGGACCGGCTCGGCGAGCACGAGGCGGCGCGGAGGGCCCGTGCCGAGGCCGACGCGCTCCAGCACCGGATCGACCAGATCGTCCGGTCCGAGGAGAACAACTGACCCCATCGGCGCCGCCCCGCCCCGCCCTGCCCCGGATGCGGTGGGGTGGGGCGGCCCACCCGGCTCCCGAGCGCCGCTCACCGTCCCGTCGCTCACCGTCCTGTCGGCCCCGCCTTGCCGGCCAACGGCTCGGCCAGGGCGGCGAGTTCGTCCGGTTGGAGGACGAGCCCGGCAGCGGCGGCGGAGTCGCGGATCGATGCGGGGCGGCGGGCGCCGGGGATCGGGACGACGGCGGGGGAGAGGGCGAGCAGCCAGGCGAGCCCGACCTGCTGGGGTGAGACACCGCGGGCGGCGGCGATCCGGTGGAAGGCACTCTGCCCGACGGTGGTGTCCTCGGGGTCGTCCAGCACGCTGCGCGACAGGCCGCCGAGCGGGCTCCAGGGCAGGAAGGCCAGGCCGAGCCGTTCGCAGAGCCGCAGCTCCGGTTCGGCGGCGCGGACGGCGGGGGAGAACCGGTTCTGCACCGAGACCAGGCCGTCGCCGAGGATCTCCCGGGCCGTCAGGATCTGCTCCTCGTCGACGTTGGAGATCCCGGCCGCGCGGATCTTCCCGGCCTCCAGCAGGTCGCGCAGGACGCCCACTGACTCGGCCCACGGCACCAGCGGGTCGGGCTTGTGCAGCTGGTAGAGGCCGATGGCCTCGACACCGAGCCGGCGCAGGGAGCCCTCGGCGGCCCGCCGGAGGTGCTCGGGCCGGCCGTCGACCGTCCAGGAGCCGTCACCGGGCCGGCCCCGGCCGCCCTTGGTGGCGACCAGCACGGCCGCGCGGTCGGCGGCCGGACGGGCGGCCAGGGCGCGGGCCACCAGCCGTTCGTTGTGGCCGAGTTCGCCGGCGTGCCAGTGGTAGGAGTCGGCGGTGTCGAGCAGGGTGACGCCCGCGTCGAGCGCGGCGTTCAGGGTGGTGAGCGCGGCGTCCTCGTCCGGGCGGCCCTCGACGGATAGCGGCATCGCGCCGAGGCCGATCGCGCCGACGGCGGTGCCGCCGATGGTGCGCTGTCGCATGTCAGGCCGCCTTTGCGGAGGTCGGGGTGAGGGTGGAGGCGGCCACGGCACCGGGCAGCCACTGCGCCGTCGGCGTGAACTCCAGGCCGAGCCCGACGGCTCGCCGGTTGTCCATCGGGTACCAGCGGTCGAAGGAGAACGGCGAGGCGTCCGTGCCGGTCGCGCTCCCCGCGCCTGGTGTACCGACCCCGGCCGTCGTGTCGGCCCCGCCCGGCACGACGCGGTAGCGGGCGGTGGTGCCGAGCCGCCCGGCGATCAGCTCGCAGAGTGCCACCACGTCGAGCGACCCGTCGGAGCAGGCGTTCACCGGGCCGACCGCCTCCATGGCGGCCATCCGCACCAGAGCGGCGGCGATCTCCTCGTGGTGGACGAAGGAGGTCGGCTGCGGCTCGCCGTGCACGGCCACCGGCCGCCCGGCCGCGATCAGCTCCGTGTAGTGAGCCAGCCGGCCGGTGAAGTCCCGCGCACCCCCGCCCAGCACGTGCGCGCTGCGCACACTGGCCCAGGAGAACGGCGGGTCCTGGGCGAGCACCGCCTCCGCCTGCCGCTTGCCCTCCGCGTAGCGGGTCGCCTCGTCGAAGCGGCGGGCGAGCGCCGCCGGGTCGTGCCACGGCAGCGAGAGGTCCACCGGCCAGCCGGCCGGGTCGACGGCGGTCTCCGGCACCGGCACGCCCGGCACGGTGCGCACCAGCGGCGAGGTCGCCGGGTCGTACACCTCCATCGTGGAGGTCATCACGTACCGCCCGGTGCGCTCGCCGAAGACCCGGCGGGCCACCGCCGCCTGATCGGGGGTGTACAGCACCTGGTCGATCACCGCGTCGAAGGTGCGGCCGCCGAGCGCCGTCGCCAGCGCGGCCTCGTCCGACCGGTCGGCGACGACGTGCTCGACGCCGGGCGGCGGCGGGGCCGAGCCGCGGTTGACCACGGTGACGCGGGCACCGGACTCCCGCAGCAGGGTGACCAGGTGGAGGCCGAAGTACCGGCTCCCGCCGATGACGCAGACGTTTCGCATGTCCTGTCCCCTCAGGTTGTGCTGGGTGCTTCCCACGGACACCACTCTGCTGGCGTATGGTCCTCAGCAGAACTACCGATCTACTGAACGCGTCACCAGCAGAACTGTTGACCGGGCCGACCCGGGGCTCACCGGGCTCACCGGACCGATCGGTGGACGAGGGCGACCAGGGGGAGCGCGATGATCGACGTCCGACGGCTGGCCATGCTCCGGGAGGTCGCCGAGCACGGCAGCTTCAACCGGGCGGCGGCCGCCCTGCTGCTCACCCCGTCCGCGGTGTCCCAGCAGATCGCGGCGCTCGAACGCGGCCTCGGCACACCGGTGGTGGAGCGCTCGACCCGCGGGGTGCGGCTCACCGAGGCCGGCCGTCTGCTGGTGGAGGCGGCCGGCGCCATCGACGCCGAACTGCGGCACGCCCGGGAACAGATCGGCCGGCTGGGCCAGGCCCGGCCCAGGCTCACCCTCGCCACCTTCACCAGCGGCGGCCGGCACCTGCTGCCCGCCGTCCTGGCCCGGTTCGCGGCCGACCACCCGGAGGCGGAACTGCGCATCCTGGAGCGGGAACCCGAGGACAGCCTGCCGATGGTCCGCGAGGGCACCGCCGACCTCGCCCTCGCCTACCACTTCGACGGCCCGCTGCCCGTCGTCCCCGGCGACCGCTCGGGCCTCGACTGGACGCCGCTGATGGACGACCCGCTCTCGGTGGTGCTCCCGGCCGGGCACCCGCTGGCCGGCCGGGAGGCTCTGGACCTGGCCGAACTCGCGCGGGAGCGCTGGGTGTTGGGCTGCCTCAAGACCGAGGCCTTCCTGCGCCGGCACGCCGAACTGGCCGGCTTCGAACTCCTGGTGGCCGGCTCCACCACTGACTACTTCTTCGCCCGCTCGCTGGTCGCCGCCGGGGTCGGGGTCTCGCTCGTGCCGCACGTCGCCCTCGAACCGGCCCAGCCCGGCACCCGGGTGGTCCCGGTGCAGCCCCCGCGCCCCGCCCGCCACTTCGGCGTCGCCCTCGCCCGGCGCCGCCGCCCCAACCCCTACGCGCAGGCCCTGGCCGCGCTGCTCCGGGAGCACGTGGGAGGCGCCGCGTAGGGTGGGTGGATGACCTCCCACAGTCCTCGCGTCCCGGTGCGGACGGCCACCCCCGCGGACATCGACGCCGTCGTGTCGACGCTGACCAGCGCGTTCTTCCACGACCCGCTGTGGGGCCCGGCCTTCCCCGACGTCGGGCGGCGTGCCGAGCAGGCGGCCGCGATGTGGCGGCTCTACGCGACCTCGGCGCTGCGGTACCCGTGGCTGCTGGTGACGCCGCAGGTCGAGGCCGCCGCGGTCTGGATCCCGCCGGGCGGCAGCGAGCTCACTCCGGAGGAGGAGGGCGGCCTGGTGGACCTGCTGACCCGGACCACCGACGAGGCGACGGCCGGGGCGATCCTGGCCATCTACGACCAGCTCTACTCGGTCGCCCCGAAGGAGCCGTGCTTCTACCTCACCCTGCTGGGCACCCACGCCGACCACCGCGGCAAGGGGCTGGGCATGGGCCTGCTGGCCGAGAGCCTGGCCCGGATCGACGAGCTCGGAGCCCCCGCCTACCTGGAGTCGTCCAACCCCGCCAACCTCGGCCGCTACCGCAGCCTGGGCTTCACCCCGCGCGACGAGCTCACCACCGCATCGGGCCACGTCGTCACCACCATGTGGCGCCCGGCCCGCTGAGGCTCACCCTGGCACGACGCCGCGGAGCCGGACGGTCATCCGGTCGTGCGGCTGTCCGCCTGTCCGGTCATCGGGTCGTGCGGTAGTGCGCCTGTCGGGTCATGCGGTCAACCTCGCAAGTTCCGCGTTGGCGCGCTCGGTGACCAGGGCGAGGACGCGGCCGGCGGCGGCCAGGTCCTCGGCGGGGATCCCGCCCCAGACGCGGGCGGTGACGGGGGCGGTCGCCGCGCCGACGGCGGCGAACAGCTCGCGACCCGCCTCCGTGGCGCGGAGGCGGGCGCCGTCCTCGACGAGCAGCTGCTCGGCCAGCAGCTCGTCGAGGGTGGCGCGGACGTCGGCCGGATCGGCCTTGAGGGAGGCCCCGATCTGCGTGATGAGCTGGTCGGGCGTCTGCGGGGCGTCGGCGGTGACGGCGACGCGCAGGGCGACCTGCTGCTGGAAGGTGAGGCCGTGCCCGGCCAGGACGTGCTCCAGGACGCCGCGGGCGGCGTAGTGGGCCAGGCCGAGGACGCGGGCGTCGGCGACGGGTGCGGTGCTGGTCATGGTGTTCTCCCCTGGGTGTTCTCGTCGTTGGACCGGGATGGGGTGAGGGGTGCGTCGAGCAGGGCCGTCAGCTCGTCGGTGAACGCGAGCGTCCGTGGGGCGTCGACGCCCCCGAGCGGCTCCAGGAGCTGCTCGTGCAGTTCCTGGACCACCGCGATCGCCTGCCGCGTGATGCTCCGGCCCTGCTCGGTGAGGGCGAGCTGCACGGCGCGCGGGTCGCGCGGGTCGCGGGTGCGCTCGACCAGGCCGGCCGCCTCCAGGGCGCGCGCGAGCTTCGAGACGTACAGCGCCTCCAGGCCGGTGTGGTCGGCCAGCCGGCGTTGACTGGGCCGCTCGCCGGTCCGCTGCATGCCGTACAGCGAGGCGACCACCGAGTACTGCGCGTGGGTGAGGCCGAGCGGGGCCACCGCGCGATCGACCGCGACCCGCCACTTGTTGGCGAGCCGCCACACCAGGAAGCCGGGCGTTGCGCCCGTGGAACCCTTGCTCATGGCAAATAGCGTACATGGCTACTATGTCCATGGCTACTGTTTTCGGGCTCTCGCCTCCGTGTCCCGGCTGCCGCCGGGCCGGTCGTCGGGGACGATCTTCCGGGACTTCACCAGCCGGTCCGGTGGGAGCTCGTGCGGGCACCGGGCAGGCGGAGAACCGCGCCGGTGTTCACCGCACGTCGCCGTCCGGCTCGGCGCCGTCCATGTCGAGCCGGAAGGGCGGGTACTCGTCGGTCATCAGGGCCGCGTAGGCGGCGACCCGGAACACCCAGCGGTTGAGGCCGATGACCAGGTCGAACAGGTCGCGGTGACAGCTGCCGGTGAACGCCAGGGCGACGGCGGAGATCAGCACCAGCAGACCGATCAGCCCGGACTCCGCCCAGCCCTCGCGCCAGCCGCCGGTGAAGATGCCGACCACCAGGTAGTGCGGAACGGCGAGCAGCCACCACTTGACCAGCACCAGTCCCCGGGACAGCCGCTCGGGGTACGCGACGTCGAGCCGCGCCGGGTAGTCCGGCTCGGCACGCAGGCTGAACGGCGGGTAGCGGTCGGTGCCCAGCGCGCCGTACGCGTAGTCGGAGACCCGCCAGCTCCAGCGCAGGACACCCAGGTTGAAGTCGAACTGGGGGCGCGGGTAGCGCTCGGTGAGGTGCCTTGCGGACATGCGTGCAACACGTGCGCACCCGGGCGGCCGGGCGGCCGGGCGAACCCGTCCCGGCCGTTCTGCAGTGCGCATCCCTGCGGGGCGCGGAGAAGCTCCTTCCCCCAGCCTGCTCCGGGAACACGGGCGACGCCAACGGCGGGCGCACTCGCACCGGACCGGTGGCGCAACGGCTTCATTCGTACGGAACGACCGCGACCGGGCACTGGACGTGGTGGATGGCGGCGTGCGCCACCGGCCCGAGGTGCGCACCGATCGGCGCCCGACGGACACGGCGGCCGACCACCAGGAGGTCCGCGCCGGCGGCGGCCTCGACGACGGTGGTCGCGGCGTGGCCGCGCACGAGTTCCGCGTTCACGGTCACCTGCGGCCGGCGCGACCGCCAGGGTGACAGCGTGTCCGCGAACTCGCGCTGCTCGGCGGCCGACAACTCCGCGTCCATGCTGCCGATCGCGGCGAAGGCCATGTACTCGCTGCCGGTGGGCGGCATCCAGGCGTGGACCGCCCGGAGCGGCGCCGAGCGTAGCCGGGCGGCCTCGAAGGCGAAGGCGATGACGTCGTCGCAGGCGTGCCGGAGATCGAGGCCGAGCACGACATCGCCCTGCGCCGAGGCGTCCGTCGTGGGACCGCCCGTCGTGGGACCGCCCGTCGTGGGACCGCCCTCCTCTGCCCGGACCAGCACCACCGGGCAGGCTGCCCGCCGCAGTACCTCCTGGCTGACGGATCCGACGAGGTAGCCACGGAGTGTGCCGAGCCCCCGTGAGCCGAGAACCAGCATGGCGGCGTTCCGGCCGGCCGCCTCCAGGGCCTCGGCCGGCTCCTCGGGGACGTGGGCCGAGGTGACCTCGGCGCCCGAGGCGAGCACGGCCCGGAGCTCCTCCTCCTTGGCCGCCAGCCTCTGCCGACTCCAGGCGATCGCATCGTCGGTGCCGAGGACGTCGGTCCTGCGCCACGGCCAGGCCTCGACGAGTTCGAGCGGCAGCCCGCGGAGGACCGCCTCACGGGCGGCCCAGCCGGTCGCGGCCACGCTCTCGGGCGAGCCGTCGAAGCCCACCACGATCGGTCCGTTCATGCCGGCCTCCGGTGTCGGGAAGGGGACTCCCGGTGCGGTGAGCGGTCGCCCCGGCAGGGCGGGCTCCGGCGCCCGTCGGCCGGCCGGCCGGGCCGGAGGCCGAGAGCGTGCACCACGATCCCCTGATGTCAGGCGGGTCCCTCGGTGTCAGGCGGAGCCGGACCGGTCGTTCGCGGTCGCGTCCGTCATCCCGGCCCGGAGCAGCATGTGCCCGAGCTCGACCAGGGCGCGCCCGGCCGCGTACTCGTCGCCGATCTCCGGTACGGGCGGGTCGTGCGGGTTGCGGTGGGCCTCGGTGCGGCTCTCCAGCGTGTTGTCGCCGGTGTCCAGCACGGCGTGGACCTTGGTGACGTCACCCTCCTCGAAGAGGTCCAGTCGCAGTTCCCAGCGCCTGGTACGGACGGGGCCTGATGCGGCGCTCGCGTTCATGGGCGGTTCTCCTCACGGACGGAGGCGGCTTCGGCCGACCGGTTGGTCGGCCTGCCGGCCGCCTCCCGCACTTCCATGGTGGGCCGAGCGGAGTGCACCGGCACGGGGAGGCTGACCGACGTCAGCGGATCAGCACGTGCCGCCGGTGACGGTGCCCACGCCGTCGGGGAAGGTCAGCAGGCCCGGCCGGGGCTGGGGCCGGGGCCCGCCGCTGTCCGTGGTCATGACGCCTCCGTCGGGGTCGGGTTCTCCCATCGTCACCCTCGCCGGTCGCGCTGTCCTGGGCCGAACCGGCCCGGTCGACCTGGTCCGGTCGGCCCTGTGCGGAGACGCGCGACGGGCGGAGAGTGAAGGCGGGACCCTCCCTACGGGCCCGTTCGAGGAGGAGTGAGGACGATGCAGCACCGCAGCGTCAACGACGTGATGACCCGTGAGGTCGTCACCGCCCGGCCCGACACGCCGTTCAAGGAGATCGCGGCGCTGTTCCACCGCAACGACATCACCGCGATCCCGGTGCTCGACGACCAGGACCGCCCGCTCGGGATGGTGTCCGAGGCCGACCTGATCCGCAAGGAGGCCGTCCTGCCCGACCCCGAGGGCCGCTACCCCGGCCGCTGGCTGGACGCGAAGGACCGCGCCCGTGCCGAGGCGGAGACCGCCGGCGGGCTGATGACCAGCCCCGCCGTCACCGCCCGCCCCGGCTGGTCGGTTCCCGAAGCGGCCCGGGCCATGGACAAGCACAGGGTCAAGCGCCTGCCCGTGATCGACGAGGCCGGCCGCCTGGTCGGCATCGTCAGCCGCAGGGACCTGCTCCAGGTCTTCCTGCGCCACGACGCCTCCATCCGCGAGGAGATCACGCACGACGTGCTGGGCCAGACCCTCTGGCTGGCGCCCGGCGACGTCCGGGTCACGGTGCACGACGGCGTGGTCACCCTGGAGGGGAGGCTGCCCCGCCGCAGCCTGATCCCGGTCGCCGAACAGCTGTGTCGGGCGGTGGACGGCGTGGTCGCCGTCCACGCCACGCTCGACTGGGCCGAGGACGACACCAGCCCCCGGCTCGAACACCCCCGCGCCTACCACGCCGCTTCGTAGGAGACCACCGTGACCAGCACACCGAGCGCCGTCGCCGACGTCATGACCCACGCGGTGGTCGCCGTCGGCCGCGACGCGGACTTCCGCGAGATCGCCGAGACCCTCCGACGCTGGCAGGTCAGCGCCGTCCCCGTCCTGACCGGCGACGGCCGGGTGATCGGCGTGGTGTCCGAGGCCGACCTGCTCATCGCCCGCGACCGGGACGGCGAGCGCGCCGACGCCCTGACCGCCGGGCGGATGATGTCCGTCCCCGCCGTCACCGTCCACCCCGGCAGCCCGCTCGGCGAGGCGGCCCGGGCGATGGCCCGCGGCCACCTCAAGCGGCTCCCGGTGGTCGACGACGAGGACTACCTGGTCGGCATCGTCAGCCGGGGCGACCTGCTGAAGGTCTACCTCGGCGACGACCGCGAGCTCGCCGACCGGGTGCGTTTCGAACTGGTCGCCACGCTCGGCCCGGCCGCCCCGGTGGACACCGACGTCCGGTGCGAGGACGGCCGGATCACCCTGTCCGGTGACCTGCCCGACGCCGTCTCCGCACCGGTCCTGGAACACCTGGTGCGGTCCGTGCCCGGAGTGGTGGGAGTCGAGCTCCGGCTTGGCGCCCCTGCCTGATCACGGCGTCCGCGACGAGGCGGCCTGCGCCCGCCGTCCGCGCCCGCGGCCTGCGCCGCCTCGCCGGCCGCCCTCGGCGAGGCGGCGCAGGCCGGCAGGAGCGCCACCCCGCAGGGCTCCGGCCGCGCGGAGGGCCGACCGGCCCGGCGCACGGGGCCGGTCGGCACCCGGGAGACGCCCCCGGTCGGCCGCGGCGGGGGACCGTCCGGCCCTGCGTGTCCGGCGGTGGGGGGACGAGAGTGGGAAACGAGCCCGATCCCCGAGGAGGTGGCGGAGATGATCCGCGTCAAGGTCGCCACCCGGCCCGGCCGGCCCGCCCGACCCGGCGGCGCCGCGCACGCACCGTCCGGCCGTCCGCTGCCCCACTGACGCAGGGAGGAGCCGACATGAACCCCCGCCGGCCGCTGCTGGCGGCCTTCGACGTCCGCAAGGTCTACCGGACCGGGACGGTCGAGGTGACCGCCCTGCGCGACCTCGACCTGACGGTGGACCACGGGGAGCTGGTCGGGGTGATGGGTCCGTCGGGGTCGGGGAAGACGACCCTGCTCAACTGCCTCTCCGGCCTGGACGACATCGACGCCGGCCGGGTCGAGGTGGACGGCCGGGACCTGTTCGCGATGTCGGACGCCGAGCGCACCGAACACCGGGCCCGGGCGATGGGATTCGTCTTCCAGGCGTTCAACCTCATCCCGGTCTTCACGGCCGCCGAGAACGTCGAACTCCCGCTGCTGCTCACCGGAACCCCGCCGCACGAGGCGCGCGCCCGGGCGGTCGGCATGCTGGAACGGGTCGGCCTCGGCGACCGGGTGACGCACCGTCCGAGCGAGCTGTCCGGAGGCGAGCAGCAGCGGGTCACCATCGCGCGGGCCCTGGTCGCCCGGCCGGCCGTCGTCTGGGCGGACGAGCCCACCGGCAACCTGGACAGCGCCATGGCCGGCCAGGTGATGGACCTGCTGACCGGGCTCAACCGCGACGAGGGCCAGACCATCGTGCTGGTCACCCACGACGAGGCGATCGGCCGCCGGCTGCCGCGCCTGGTGCGGATGCGCGACGGCCGCCTGGTCTCCGACAGCCTCCGGACCGAACTGGAACACGTGGACTGAGCGATGTACCCGAATCTGCTTCCACTGGTGCTCGGTTCGGCCGCCGCCGCCCTGCTCGCCCTCCTCCTGCTCGCCGTGCGGCAGCCGGTGGTCCGGCGACTGGCTCTGCGCCAGGTCGCCCGGCGCCGCACCGAGGCGGCCCTGGTCGTCACCGGCTCCGTGCTCGGCACCGCCATCATCGTCGGCGCCCTCGTCGTCGGCGACACCCTGAACTTCTCGGTCCGCCAGCAGGCCTACCGGACGCTCGGCCCGCTCGACGAACGGATCGTCGCCACCGACCCCGCCGTCGGACGGGACGTGACGGACCGGCTGCAACCGCTCACGGCCGATCCCGACGTCGACGGCGTCCTCACCGCCCAGGTCGCCCAGGCCGCCGCCGCGAACCCCCGTGGCGCCGGCGGAACGGTCGCCGAACCCCGCGTCCTCGCCTGGCAGACCGACCTCGACGCGGCCGGCCGCTTCGGCGCGGCGGGCGGGGACTCCGGCCTGCACGGGCCCACGCCCCTGCCGGGCCAGGTGGTGCTCAACGCGCCCCTCGCCCGCTCGCTCCACGTCGGCAGCGGGCAGATGATCACCCTGTACCTCTACGGGCAGGCGGTGGACTACCGGGTCGAGCGGGTGGTTGCGCAGCAGGGCCTGGCCGGGGCCGGCCTCGGCGGTCGCCAGAACCGCGACGTGTTCCTGCCGCCGGGCGCGCTGGACGCCGCGAGCCGCGCGGCGGGCACGCAGCCGCTGTCGGTGACCATGGTCTCCAACCGCGGCGGCGTCGAGACGGGCGACCGGCTCACCGACACCGTCACGGCGAAGGTCCGCACCGCCCTCGGCCCCGACACGGGCCGCGCCGCCGTCGAGACCCCCAAACACACGGTGCTCGTGGAGGCTCAGCGGACCGGTGACGTGCTCGGCGCCCTCTTCCTGATGATCGGCAGTTTCAGCATCATCGCCGGTGCACTGCTGCTGGTCAACGTCTTCGTGATGCTCGCCGAGGAGCGCAAGCCCCAGCTGGGCATGCTCCGGGCGGTCGGCCTCAAGCGCTCCCGCCTGGTCGGCTCCTTCACCCTGGAGGGTGCGGTCTACGCACTGGCCGCCACGGTGCCCGGGGTGGCGATCGGCGTCGGCGTGGGCTGGGGAGTCGCCCTGATCGCCGCCCAGATCTTCCGCGGCTGGTCGGTGGACGGCGGTGGCCTCTCCATCGTCTTCGCCATGACCCCGACGAGCCTGCTCAACGGGGCCGCGACCGGCCTGGTGATCGCGCTGGCCGCGATCGCCGCCACCAGCGCCCGGATCAGCCGGTTCAACATCATCGCCGCGATCCGGGAACAGCCCGCCGGTCCCGGCCGCGGGCCCCGGCGCCGGCTCCTGGTGGTCGCCACCGCGCTGGCCGTGCTGTGCGCACTGGCGGCCGTTCCCGCAGTCGCTCGCAGCCAGGCGGAACAGACCTACCTCCTGCCCGCCCTGGCCGTGCTCTGCGCCGTCCCCGCGGCCCTGCGGGTGCTGCCGCGCCGCGCCGTCACGAGCGTCGCCGCAGGACTCGTCCTGGTCTGGTCGCTGACCGCCAGCGTGCTGCGCCCGCGGGTGTTCGACACCCCCTCCATGGCCGTGTACGTCATCCTCGGCAGCCTCGCCGCCTTCTCCGCGGTGATCCTGGTCAGCGAGAACCAGCAGACCCTGCTGCGCCCGCTGCGCCGGGTGATGGCGAGGCCCACCCAACAGGGCCTCGCGCTGCGGCTGGCCGCCGCGTACCCGCTGGCCAAGCGCTTCCGCACCGGCTCGACCCTGGTGATGTACACCCTCATCGCGCTCGTCCTGGTGCTGCTCACCGAGATCTCCGGTCTCGTGAACGCCAGCGTCGGCCAGGCCACCAGGGACGCGACCGCCGGCTACACCTTGAAGCTCGACTACAACCCGCAGGCGGTGGGGGGCGATCCGCTCGCCGCCCTGCGCACCGGTCCGCTCGCCGCCCAGACGGCCGCCGTCACCCCGCTGCTCGACGCGCGGGGCCAGTCGACCGACCCCGGGCACCGGACCACGCGGCCGCTGGACACGGCGGTCGTCGGCGTACCCGACGGGGCGGTCTCGGGCATCGCCTTCCGGGACCGGCTGCCGGGCCTCCCCGACGACCCGGCCGTCTGGCAGGCGCTGGCCACGCACCCCCAGTACGTCGTCGTGGACAACTTCTTCGGATCCACCGGCGGTCCCGCGGGCAAGTACTTCGCCCCCGGCGACACCCTCACGCTCACCGATCCGGGCACCGGGCGCGCCGAGCAGAAGACGATCGCCGGCGTGCTGAAGAGCGGGCTCGCCTTCTACCCCGCCAACGGCAACAGCGCCACCGTCTACCCGGTGATCGCCGGCGAGCGGAGCGTCGCGCAGCAGTTCGGCGCCGACGCGCGGACCGCCGGCGCGCTGGTCCGCACGGCCCCCGGGGTCTCCCCGGAGGCCCTCGCCGGCCGTCTCCAGGGCGAGTACCTCCCGGCCAGTCTGGTGGCCAGTCCGATCGCCTCCGACGTGCACCGCCTGTTCGCCGCCGACACCGCCTTCTTCAAGCTGATGCAGGGCTTCCTCGCCCTCGGCCTGCTGATCGGCATCACCGGTCTCGGCGTCGTCATGGTCCGGGCCGTCCGGGAGCGCCGCCGCACCATCGGCGTGCTGCGCGCCCTGGGCTGCCAGGCCCGGACGGTCGAGCGGTCCTTCCTCTGGGAGAGCGGCTTCATCGCGCTGGAGGGGGTTCTGCTGGGCAGCTTCCTGGGGGTGCTCACCACCTGGCTGATGTACCAGAAGAGTTCCGCCTTCACCGGGCTCGAAGGCGGGTTCCCGATCGAGTGGGGGCCCGTCCTCGCCCTGGCCGGCGTCACCCTGGCCGCGTCGCTGCTGGCCGCACTCGGTCCCGCCCGGCACGCGGCCCGGATCAGGCCGGCCCTTGCCGTGCGCCTGTCCGACTGACTGCGCCCCGGGCCCTCGGCCCTGGTTGCCGGAGCCTCTCGTTCCGGTGGCGACACGCCGCCGGGCCCCCGCGCCGGGTAACGGAAGGGTCTCGGGGCGGCAGGAGGTCGCGCAGGGGTCTTGACGGGAACAGGTCGTCAAGCGTTTGCTGTCTCCCACCCCGCAGACCTGTTTGGTTCTGCTCGGTTTTGTGGATTTGAACGTTCAAACTCGGTTCGAACTCGGAGGGATCTCATGCCGGTGCGCTCTGTCCCGGAGTACCTGCGGCAGTTCGGCGAGCCGGCCGGGTATCTGGACTTCGCACGGTTCGGCCCGGTTTCGGCCTCGGTGCACGAGGTGCTGGTCCGGTCGGCCACGCAGATCCGCGACCGGGGGTGGGGTGCGCTGGAAGCCCTGGACGTGGCGGGGGAGGAGGCGGCCCGGACGGCGGCGGAGCTCCTCGGGTGCGCGCCGCACGAGATCGCGTTCGTCGGCTCGACCTCGCACGGCATGTTCGCCGCGGCCCACGCCTTCGCCGCCGCGCCGGCCGGGAGCACCGTCCTGGTCTCCCGGTCGGACTTCCCCGGTGCGGTCTACCCCTGGCTGCGGGCCGCCGGCAACGGTGGTCTGGCGGTGCGGCTGCTGGACGGCCCGGTCACGGCGGACGTGGTGCGGGCCCACCTGGACGAGCGGGTCCGTGCGGTCTCGGTCTGCGCGGTGGACAGTGCCACCGGGTTCCGGGCGCCGCTGGCCGCGATCAAGGAGGTGATCGGTCCGGGGCGGGTCCTGGTGGTGGACGCGGTCCAGGCGCTGGGCGCCGTGGAGTTCGCCGTCGACGCCGCGGACGTGCTCGCCTCCGGCGGCCAGAAGTGGCTCCGGTCCGGCTGGGGCGCTGCGCTGCTGCTGGTCCGCGACCGGGTGGCCGGGCTGCTCGGCCCCGGGCTCGGCGGCTGGTCGGGCGTCCTCGACCCGATCGACGCGCCCGACCACCCGCGCCCCGCCAGGCCGGGGGCCGTCGCGCACACGCTCACCAACCCGGACGGCCCGGCCGTCGCCGCGCTGGGCGCGGGCCTCGCCCTGGTCCGGGACGTCGGCGCGGCGCGGATCGACGCCCGGATCGGCGAGGTGCTCGGCGTCCTGCTCGACGCCGCCAGGGCGGCCGGCGCCGAGACCTCCGGCGGTCCTGGCGGAGGTGGGGAGGGCGGCGGCAGCGGGATCGCCCGGCTGCGGCTGCCCGGCGCCGACCCGCAGGCCGTCCACGACGCGCTGACCCGGGAGGGCCTGTCCACCACCCGGCGCGGCGACTGGATCCGGTTGTCGCCGCACGCCAGCACCGACCCGCACGTCGCCGCCCGGCTGGCCGGGGCACTCAAGCTCGCCGCCACCGGCTGACCGGCGCGCCGGCCAGCACGCCCAACGCCTTCCGACCGGCACACCTGCCGCCTCCCGACCGCCTTCCGACCGGGGCCGGCCGGGAGGCCCCGAGCCTCCGCCCCCGCAACAACCGCACCAGCCCGCAAGCCCTTCGCGACCACCGCACGACCAGAGCACCGCGCAACCCACCGCACGACCCACCGCACGACCCCCGCAGGCCAGGGCCCACCCCCTTGACCGGGCCACCCCTCAGAGAGGAATGCAATGTCACACCTTTCCCGTCGTGATCTGCTCCGCACCACCGGAGGCGGCCTGCTGGCCCTGGCGGCCGGCGGCGCGCTGTCCGCCTGCTCCGGCTCCGGCGGCGACGCCGCCCCGGGCGGGGACGCCGCCACCGGCACGATCACCGTCTGGTCCTGGGCCACGGCGGCCGAGGCCCTGCGAGGCGTCGTCCCGGCCTTCGAGAAGGACAACCCCGGGATCAAGGTCGACGTCCAGGACCTCGGCGAGCCCGCGATCTGGGACAAGATCACCGTCGGCATGGCAGCCGGCGGCCAGGGCCTGGGCGACGTCCTGCACATCGGCTGCGACTACCTGCCCGGCTACATGGAGAAGTTCCCCGGCGGCCTGGCCGACCTCTCCGGGCTGGGCGCGGACGCCCACAAGGACAAGTTCGCCCAGGGGCTCTGGCCCGTCGTCACCGGCAAGGACGGCCGCGTCCACGCGCTGCCCTGGGAGGTGAACCCGCTCGGCTTCTTCTACCGCAAGGACATGTTCGACAAGGCGGGCATCGATCCGACGACCTTCCAGACCTGGGACGACGTGCTCGCCATCGGCGACCGGTTCAAGGCCGCCAACCCCGGCATGGCCCTGGTCGGTCTCAACCGGCCCGCCACCCCCGGGCCCGACCTCGACTTCCTCCAGTCGCTGATGCAGCTCCAGGGCGCCTTCTACTTCGACCTCAAGGGCGACATCACCGTGAGCTCCCCGGAGGCGGTCCGGGCCCTCACGATCATCAAGCGCCTCGACGAGGCCGGACTGGTCGCCGACGCCGCCGGCGACCACGGCTGGCGCAACCTGATGAAGGCCGGCAAGCTCGCCCTCGGCCCCCTGCCCGCCTGGGCCGCGCACTACCTGGAGGCCAAGTTCCCCGACCAGAGCGGCAACTGGCGCCTCACCCGGCCGCCGGCGGTCACCCCCGGCGGGAAGCGCACCGCGATCGTCAACTCCACCTACCTGGCCGTCGCCGGCTCCAGCCCGCGCCGCGTCGCCGCCTGGAAGTTCGTCGAGTACGCGCTCACCCGGCCCGCCTCGGTCAACGCCATGTTCACCTCCGGCGGCGTCTTCCCCGCACTGACCGCCGCCTACGCGGACCCGATGTACTCCGCGCCCGCCCCCTACTACGGCGGACAGCCCGTCCTGCGGACCTTCGCCGACCTGCTCGGCGAGGGCGCCGATGCCACCAACTACTCCGCCGACTTCGCCCGCGCCCTCAAGCTCGCCAGCGACGCCCAGACGAAGGTCTTCCTCAAGGGCGCCGACCCGGCCGCCGCCCTCCAGGACGCCGCCAAGCAGCTCGCCCAGCAGACCGGGCGCACGGTCCGGTGACCACGGCCACCCGAACCGCCGCCCCGGCCGGACCGGCGGCGCCGCGCGCCCGCCGCCGGTCCGAGCCGCGCCCCCGGTCCCGCTGGCGCCGCAGGGCGGTGCCGTACCTGCTCCTCGCGCCAGCCCTGATCACCTTCGCCGTGTTCAAGGCCTACCCGATCGTCTCCTCACTGCTGCTGTCGCTGACCACCGGCGCCGGCGCGGCCACCCGCAACGCGGGCACCGCCAACTACCGGCGCCTGCTCCACGACCCGCTGTTCTGGACGGCCCTGCGCAACACCGCTCAGATCCTGGTCGTGCAGGTCCCGCTGATGCTCGTGCTCGCGCTGGGCCTGGCCGTCGGCATGAACTCGGCGTTCGTCCGGTGGCGCACGGCGTGGCGCCTCGGCGTCTTCATGCCGGCCGTCACCGGCCTGGTCGCCACCGGCGTGGTCTTCGCCTTCCTCCTCAACACCCGCCAGGGCGCCGTCAACCACCTCCTCGAACAGATCGGCCTGCCCGGCGTGGACTGGCTCGGCAGCCCGTTCTGGTCCCGGATGGCCGTCGTCCTCGTCCTGACCTGGCACTACACCGGCTACAACGCCGTGATCTACCTGGCCGGCCTCCAGGGCATCCCCCGGGAGCTGTACGAGGCGGCCATGGTGGACGGCGCGGGCCCGCTGCGCCGCTTCGCCTCCGTCACCCTGCCCGCCCTGCGCCCGGTCCTGCTGTTCACCGTGGTGCTCTCCACCATCGGCACCCTCCAGCTCTTCGACGAGCCGTACGTGCTGACCCGCGGCGGCCCGGACAACGCCACCCTCACCGTCTCGATGTACCTGTACGACAACGGCTTCCGCTACTTCGACTTCGGCTACGCCTCCGCCATCGCCTACGCGCTCACCCTGCTGGTGTCGGTGCTCGGCGCGGCCCAGATGCGCCTGATGGGAGAACGCCCATGAGCACCGCGAGGTCCGCACGGCTGCGCGGCCTGCCCCTGACCCTCGTCCTGGCGGGCGTCGCCGGCCTCTCCGTCGGCCCCTTCTACTGGCTGGTGGTGGCCGCGACCCACGGCGACTCCGAGATCTTCGACTGGCCCCCGAACCTGCTGCCCGGAAGCCATCTGGGCGACAACCTCTCCCATCTCCAGGACAAGATCGGCCTCGGGCGGGTCGTCCTCAACTCGCTGGCCATCGCCGGCCTGCAGACCGTCGGCGCGCTGATCGTCGCCCTGCTCGCCGGCTACGCCTTCGCCAAGTTCCGGTTCCGCGGCCGCACCGTCCTGTTCGCCCTGCTGCTCTCCACCCTGGTGGTGCCCGAACAGGTGATGCTGGTACCGCTGTTCAAGATGATGATGTCGATCGGCCTGCTCGACAGCTACCAGGCCGTGGTGCTGCCCGGCCTCTGCGTGCCGTTCGCGATCTTCCTGATGCGCCAGTCCCTCAGCAGCATGCCGGACGAACTCCTGGACGCCGCCCGGGTCGACGGCGCCGGCGAGCTGCGGGTGCTGTGGAGCGTGGTCGTCCCCGTCATGCGCCCCGCCCTGGCCGCACTGGCGATCTTCCTCTTCCTCGGCTCCTGGAACCAGTTCGTCTGGCCGCTGATCGCCCTGCGCAGCCCCGAGATGCACACCCTGCCGGTGGCGCTCGCCACCCTCCACGCCAGCGAGGCGACCACCGACTACGGTGCCATCCTCGCCGGAACCGCCGTTTCCACCCTGCCGATGATGGTCCTCTTCCTGGTCCTCCAGCGGCAGTTCATCTCCGGCCTGCTGGCCGGCGCGACGAAAGGCTGACCATGGACGAAGTCTGGGAACCGCACGCCCCCGCCGCCGGCGCCCTCCGGCCGCTGCCCGCCGACGGACTGGACCTGCGGGCCGGCGGCACCGCCACGGTCCGGCCGGTCGCCGAGGGCGTCGTCGAGGTGACCGCCGAGAGCGACGGCGAGACCCGGATCGAGTGGCGCGTCCCGTGCGCCGACGCCACCGCCTTCTGGACCCCCGAGCCCCGCGGCACCGGCTGGCTGCCCGCCGCCTGGAGCGCCCCGCGGGGGATCTCCCTGGCCAAGGGCGCGCCGGTCGCCGCCCTGGTCGGCACCGGTGACGTCGCCCTCTGCGCCTTCGCCGCCGACCGCACGGACGTCCTGGCCGGCGCCGGAGTCGTCGAGGAGAACGGCGAGTTCCGGTTCTGGGCCCAGGCCACCGGACGCCTCACCGTCCGGATCGACACCTCCCGCCGCCACTTCGCCGGCTGTCTGGCCGACCTCGCCGGCTGGTGGGGGGAGGGGCGGACGGCCCACGTCCCCGAGGCCGCCCGCCGTCCCGCCTACTCCACCTGGTACACGCTCCAGCAGAACGTCACCCCGCAGGCCGTGGAGACCCAGGCCGCCCTCGGCAAGGCCCTCGGCCTCGACACGATCATCGTCGACGACGGCTGGATGACCCGGGACCGCGCCCGCGGCTACGCCCACTGCGGCGACTGGGAACCGCTCTCGCTGCCCGACACCGCCGCCCACGTCGGCCGCGTCCACGACCTCGGGGTCCACTACCTGCTCTGGTACGCCCTGCCGTTCATCGGCAAGGAGAGCGCCGCCTGGGACCGGCTCGGGCGTTACGCGCTCGCCGACGCCGCACACATGGGCGCCGTCGTCGCCGACCCCCGCTACCCGGCCGTCCGCGAGCACCTCACCGACCGCCTCGCCAGGGCCGTCGAGGAGTGGGGGATGGACGGACTGAAGATCGACTTCATCGACTGGTTCGCCGCCCCGGACCCGCCGGCCCCCGGGCCCGAGGCGGACTGCGCCACCGTGGACGAGGGCGTCGAACTGCTGCTCGCCGCCGTCCACCGCCGGATCACCGCCGCACAGCCGGAGGCGATGACCGAGCACCGCCAGCCCTACACCAGCCCCGGCCTCTGGCCGTGGACCACCATGATCCGCGCCACCGACTGCCCGCTCAGCCCGCAGGAGAACCGGCAGCGCACCCTCGACCTGCGACTCGTCGCCGGGCCGGTCGCGGTCCACTCCGACATGCTCATGTGGCACCCGGCCGAGCCGCCCGAGCAGATCGCCTGCCACCTGATCAACGTCCTCTTCGCCGTCCCGCAGATCTCCGTCGACCTGGCGGCCCAGAGCCAGGAGCAGCGCGAGGCCCTCGCGTTCTGGCTCGGCGTCGTCCGCGAGCACCTGGCCACCCTGCAACTCGGCGAACTCCGCCCGGCCAGGCCCGACCTCGGCTACCCGATGGTCACCGCGACCGGCGACGGGACGGTGGCGGTCGCCCGCTACGCCCCGCTGCCCGTGCGGGCCGGCGACGGGCCGTGGCACACCCTGCTCGTCGCCAACGCCGACGACGACCCCGAGGTGCGCCTGCCGGGCCTGCGGGGCAGGGCCGAGGTCACCGTCCAGGACGCCCGCGGGCGTATCGTCCGTAGCGACACCGCCGACCTGGCCGGCGACGACGTCGTCACCGTCCCCCGCGGGGGGCTGCTGACCCTACGCCGGACGCGGGGATAGCGGCCGCCCCGTCCACCGTCCCGACCCACCGACCGGAGCACCGATGACCCAGGGAGCACGCCCGCCGCGCCGGGCCACCACCATCGCGGAGGTCGCGCGCGCGGCGGGCGTGTCCCGGCAGACCGTCTCCAACACCCTCAACGCTCCGCACCGCGTCCACCCGGACACCCTGGCCCGGGTCACCGCGGCCATCGAGGAGCTCGGCTACCGGCCCGACCAGTCGGCCCGCTCGCTGCGCACCGGCGAGCGGCGGACCATCGGCTACCTCGCCCCGGTGGACGACCCCTTCGACCCGAACCCGCTGATGGCGGGCTTCCTGGAGGCCCTGGTGGACGCGGCGGGCGCCGAGGGGCACCGCGTCCTGCTGGTCCGCCCGACGGCGGGTGACGAGGCGGCCCGGGCGGCCATCGACGAGCTGGTGGCGGCCCGTCAGGTGGACGGGCTGGTCTTCGCGGACGTGCTGCACGAGGACGCCCGGGTCGCACGGGCGGCGCGGGCCGGCGTCCCGTTCGCCGCCTTCGGCCGCACCGCGCCCGGCCTGCCGCAGCACTGGGTGGACATCGACAACGGCGCGGCGATGGCGGACGTGGTCCGGCACCTGGCGGCGCGCGGCCACCGCAGGGTCGGCTTCGTCGCGTCCGACTCGGAGCCGCCCTGGATGGCGGCGCGGCGCGAGGGCTTCCACGCCGAGGCCCGCCGGCTGGGCCTGGAGGTGGTGCAGGCGCCGCCGGGCGCACCCGGGGCGCCGCGGGTGGCCGCGCTCCGCGAACTGCTGCGCGGCCCGCAGCGGCCGACGGCGGTGGCGGCCGAGAGCGACCTGCCGGCCCTGGACGTCTACGAGGCGGTCCGTGCCGAGGGGCTGGCCGTCGGGCGCGACGTCGCGGTGACCGGCTTCCACGACACCCCGCTCTGCCGGCACCTGCACCCCGCGCTGACGTCGGTGCGGCTGCCGCTGCGCGCCATAGCGGCCACCCTGGTGCGGCTGCTGCTGGCCCAGGTCCGGGGGGAGTCCGTGCCCGCCGCCGGGCAGGTGCTGGCCGCCGAGCTGGTCGTCCGGGCGAGCTCGCAGTAGCCCGGCGCAGGCCGCCGCCGGCAGGCCGCCGGCCACCGTTCGCACCCCCGGGCCCGCGTGTCGACCACGCGGGCCCTTCCTGTGGGCTTCCATGTTGAGTATTGTTCGATAATGTTCGCTCATGTCGCCGTGCAAGGAAGACGAAGAACAGATGGCCGAGACCACTGCCGCACCGACCAGCAGGACCGTGACCACGCTGGCCGACGGGCGTGAGCTGATCTACTACGACTGCGGTCCGGCACCCGACCGGGACGTCACCGACCGCCGTCCGCTGGACCGGCCCTCCGGGGGCTCCGAGATCCGCCTCGACGCGGCCACCGGGGCCTGGGTCACCATCGCGGCGCACCGCCAGGCCCGGATCTACCACCCGCCGGCCGACGAGTGCCCGCTGTGCCCCTCCCGGGACGGGCGGCTGAGCGAGATCCCGGCCGGGGACTACCAGGTCGCCGTCTTCGAGAACCGCTTCCCCTCCCTCGCCGGACTGCCCGGCACGGCCGCCCTGCCGGACGACCCGGACGACGCCCGGTTGCACACCGTCCGGCCCGGAACCGGCCGCTGCGAGGTGGTCTGCTTCACCGCCGACCACGAGGCCTCCTTCGCCGACCTGGACGAGGACCGCGCCCGCCTGGTGCTGGACGCCTGGACCGACCGCACCGCCGAGCTGTCCGCCCGGCCCGGCGTCCAGCAGGTCTACTGCTTCGAGAACCGCGGCACCGAGATCGGCGTCACCCTCGCCCACCCGCACGGCCAGATCTACGCGCTCCCCTTCACCACCCCGCGCACCGCCCGGATGACCGAGCAGGCCGCCGGCCACCGCGCCGCCACCGGCCGCAACCTGTTCGAGGACCTGGTCGCCGCCGAACGAGCCGACCCGGCACGGGTGGTGGTGGCCGGCGAGCACTGGACGGCGTTCGTGCCGTTCGCCGCCCGCTGGCCCTACGAGGTCCACCTCCACCCGCACCGCAGGGTCCCCGACCTCACCCGCCTCGACGAGGACCAGCGCGCCGAACTCCCCGGCCTCTACCTCGACCTGCTCCGCCGCTTCGACCGGCTCTTCGGCACCCCGCAGAGCCCCGTCCGGGCCCCCTACATCGCCGCCTGGCACCAGGCGCCCGCCGTCGGTGGGGACGAACTCGCCCTCCACCTCGAACTGTTCACCGTCCGCCGCACCGCCGAGAAGCTCAAGTACCTGGCCGGCACCGAGTCCGGCATGGAGGCCTTCATGAACGACGTCGCCCCCGAGGACGCCGCCCGCCGCCTGCGGGAGGTCGCCCGATGACCGCCACCTCCTTCCAGGGGCTCTACGGCCACACCCCCGACGGCGAGTGGGCCGCCCCCGGCCGGGTCAACCTGATCGGTGAACACACCGACTACAACGACGGGTTCGTCCTGCCGATCGCCCTCCCGCAGACCGCCCGCGTCCAGGCCCGCCGCCGTGACGACGGCCTGCTGCGCCTGCACTCCACCCGCAGCGACGCACCGCCGGTCGAGCTGGACGTGGCCGGCCTCGCGCCCGGCTCCGCGCCCGGCTGGGCCGCCTACCCCGCCGGCGTCGTCTGGACCCTGGGCCGGGCCGGCCACCCGGTCGGCGGCGCCGACCTCCTCATCGACAGCGACGTCCCCGGCGGCGCGGGCCTCTCCTCCTCCGCCGCCCTGGAGTGCGCCGTCGCCACCGCCTACCGCGACCTCTACCGGCTCGACCTGGACAACCAGCAGCTGGCCCTGATCGCGCAGCGGGCCGAGAACGAGTTCGCGGGCGTCCCCTGCGGCATGATGGACCAGATGGCGTCCATGGTCTGCCGGGCCGGGGCCGCCCTCCACCTCGACACCCGGGACCTCGCCGTCCGGCACGTCCCGTTCGACCCCGCCGCCGCCGGCCTGACCCTCCTCGTCATCGACACCCGGGTCAAGCACGACCTCGGCGACGGCGCGTACGCCGCGCTGCGCGCCGGCTGCGAACGCGCCGCCGCCCTGCTCGGACTGCCCGCCCTGCGCGACCTCCCGGCCGCGGACCTCGGCGACGCGCTCGCCGGGCTCCCGGACGAACTGCGGCCGCTGGTGCGGCACGTGGTCACCGAGAACGACCGGGTCCGCGAGGCGGTGGCGCTGCTCGACGGCGGCGACCCGGCCGCCCTCGGCCCGGTCCTCACCGCCGGGCACGCCTCGCTGCGCGACGACTTCCGGGTCTCCTGCGCCGAGACCGACCTCGCCGTCGAGGCCGCCCTCGCCGCAGGTGCGCTCGGTGCCCGGATGACGGGCGGGGGCTTCGGCGGCTCGGTCATCGCCCTGGTCCCGGTCGGCGCGGCCGCCGCGGTGACCACCGAGGTGACCCGCGCCTTCGCCGGCGCCGGGTACACCGCGCCGCTCGTCTTCCCCACCGCCCCCGCCGCGGGGGCCCACCGCCTGGCCTGAGGCCCGCGGAACGACGCGGCGCGGTGCCGGGCGGGGGCCCGGCACCGCGCCTTTCCGGTGCGGTGGACGTCAGCAGGTGAGGACGGGGCCCGCCCAGTCGGCGTGGTCGCTGTTGGTGCCGTCGCCGCCGTCGGTGACCACGAGGTGCAGCTCGTCGGCGCCCGTGAGGTCGGCGGTGAGGTGCCTGGCGGCGTCGCGCGCGGTCATCAGGCCGCTGTCGGCGACCTTGACGGAGTCCTTGTAGATCTCGAAGGTGACGGTGCCGCGGCCGTTCGCCTCGGCGTCCACGCCCACGTCGGTGGTGAGCGAGGAGCAGGAACCGCCGAGGTAGTAGACCACCTCACTGAGGGCGTTGACCCCCAGGCCCTTGGCGTAGGTGGCGCCCGCGATGGTGATGGTGCTGCCGTCACGGGCCTGGTTGTCGCCGTTGCTCATGTTCTTCTCGACCGGGCCCCAGCTGTTGCCGGCGGAGGACCAGGCGAGGTCGGAGAGCTGGTGGGTGCCGGCGGCCGGGCCGCTGCCGCAGGCGATGCGCGCGCCCGCCCAGTCGGCGTGGTCGTAGCTGGTGCCGTCGCCCGCGTCGGTGGCGACCAGGCGGACGGTGGTGGCACCGGTCAGGTCGGCGGTGAGGTGCTTGGCCGGGTCCTTTCCGGTGAGGGTGCCGCTGTCGGCGACGAGGGTGTCGTCCTTGTAGATCCGGAACACCGCGGAGCCGTTGCCGTAGGCGTCGTCGTCGATCCCCACGTCGGTCACCAGGTTCCTGCAGGCGCCGCCGAGGTGGAAGGCGACCGCGCTCGGGGCGTGCGTGCCCAGGCCCTTGGCGTAGGACCGGCCGCGGAGGGTGATGGCCTGCCCGTCACCGGCCACGTGGTCGCCGTTGGTGCGGTCGCGCTCGACCGGGCCCCAGAAGTTGGTGACGGAGGCGAACGGCAGGTCGCTCAGCTGGGTGACCCCGGTCGGCGGGGCGACGGGCGAGTCCGGGGTGATCCGGAACATCGCCGTCCCGTGCCCCGGCACGGTGGCGCTGACGGTCCCGTCGCCCTTGGTGATCTTCTTCGACCACAGGTCCTTGACCGTGTACGACTTCGCGCCGGCGATGCCGACGGTCTGCGCGGTGGCGGTGATGGTGGCGTCGTACGAGCCCTCGTTCGTCAGGGTGACCGCCCGGCCGCCGTCCGCCAGCGGCTTGGCCATCACCACCAGGCCGTTCTCGCTGGAGACGACGGCGCCCTGCCGGCCCAGCGGGTCCTGGTCCACCGCGATCACGTCGGCGTTGGTCAGGATCTCGAAGGTCTCCGGCTCGGCCGTGCGGAGGTCGGTGCCGATCATCAGGGGGGCGGCCATCTCGGCCCAGAGGCTGAAGTGGGTCCGGTACTCCGTCGCGGTCATGCCGCCGTTGCCGACCTCCAGCATGTCGGGGTCGTTGAAGGCCCCGGCCTTGGCGTAGTTGGCCAGGCCCTGGTTGGCCTGGGCGATGGAGATCATGCTCTGCCAGGTGTCGCTGATGTCGCCGGTGGTGCGCCAGGAGTTGCCGACCGGTGCCGCCCAGTTCCACGGCCCGGTGCTGCCCCACTCGCAGATGCTGTAGAGGATCGGGCGGCCGGTCTTCTTCAGCGCGTCGCCCATCGCCTTGTAGCGCTTCTGGGCGTCGACGCCCTTGTTGTTGCAGTTGTCGTACTTCAGGTAGTCGACGCCCCAGGAGGCCCAGAGGTCGGCGTCCTGCTGCTCGTGGCCCAGGCCCCCGGGGAAGCCCTTGACGTCGCAGGTGTGGACGCCGGCGCTGGAGTAGATGCCGAACTTCAGGCCCTTGGCATGGACGTAGTCGGCGAGCGCCTTGATCCCGCCGGGGAAGCGGACCGGGTCGGCGACCAGGTTGCCCGAGCCGTCGCGCTCGGGCAGCGCCCAGCAGTCGTCCAGGTTGACGTACTGGTAGCCGGCCGCCTTCAGGCCCTTGCTGACGAAGAGGTCGGCGATGCCCTTGATCATGGCCTCGTTGAACTGGGCGCCGCACTGGGTGGAGTTCCAGTTGTTGAAGCCCATCTGCGGCGTCAGGTTGAGGCCGTTGTCGAGGGCCGCCGCCGGCGGTGCGGTGGCGAGTTGGAGCCCGACGGCGAGGGCCCCGCCGCCGGTGAACAGGGTGAGTGCCGTCAACGCCGACGCCATGCGGCGAGGCGCCGAGGTACGGCGGGTCTGCGAGGTGCTGGGGGAGCGCAAAGGTCCTCCAGAGAGGGTGAGTTGGGTAGGGCCCCCGGCTCCGGCAAGGCGCCGGGGCCGGGGGAGCAGGGGGAGGCCGGGGTCAGGACAGCAAGGTCCAGGACTGCCCCGGCGCCGATCCGTCGGCCGGGCTGAGGACGACGGGGGACGTCGCGGCGGCCTGCGGGGCGGCCAGGACCAGACCGGTCGCGACGTTGGTGATGGTCAGCGCGCCCGTCGCGGTGTTCTGGACGACGCGCCACTTCTGGGCGGCGCTGCCGGGGTCGTAGGCGTTCCGGACCCGGGCGGGCTGGCCGGGCGCGCTCGTTCCGGTGAGCGTGCCGTGGGTCTGCGTCGGGGTGAGGCAGTTGTCGGTGATGCGCACCGTGCCGTCGGTGTTCGGCGTGAACTGCCACTGCTCCGAGGTGTGCCAGTCCCACCAGGTGTTGACGTCGGTGGGGGAGCCGTCGGGGGCGCTGCAGGTGCCCTGGACCTCCAGCGCCTGGCCGCCGGTGCCGCCGGCGCTGATGCCGTGGTAGCGGCCGTCGCCGACCACCGCCGCGGGGACGGTGCCCGCCATCGCCTTGAGGCGGTACAGGGCGACGCCGTGCGGCTCGACCTGGGCGCTGAGGGCGCCGGTCACGGTGGCGGTGGCGCCGGTCCACAGCTCCTTGGCCGAGTAGCCGGGGCCGGTGAGGCCGAGGTCGGCCAGCGAGGTGGAGACGGTCCGTTGGGCGGACGGGTCCTGGTTGACGAGCAGGACGGCGGTGTCACCGTTGGCGAGCTGCCGCTTGAGCACGACCGGCGCCGTGCTGCTGTTCGGCGGGCCGCCGACCCGCACGGCGGGCTTGGCGAGTAGGTCCTGGTCGATCGCGATGACGTCGGTGTTCTTGTAGACGGCCAGGTGGTCGGCGGTGATGCCGGTGGACCAGGTGAGGCCGTCCTGGGTGTGCCGGGAGTCGGTCGCGGTGCGCAGGTCCGCGCCCGAGATCAGCGGGGAGGCCGTCATGGCGAGGATCGACATCTCGCTGCGCGACTCGGTCAGGGACATGGGCTTGTGGCAGGGGCAGGTGTCGGTCTGGCCGTACACGCCGTACGGGTCCTGCCAGCCGGCGAACATCATGTCCAGGTCGTTCCAGCTGCCCGGGCGGACGTTGTCCGGGTACTTCAGGGCCGTCTGGAGCTGGCCGTTGTAGAGCACGCCCTCCAGGTCCGGGCCGCGGTCGCCGCCGATCCGGCAGAGGTTGGCCACCTGCCCGCACCAGACCCCGGTCGGGGCGTAGCCGGGCGCCTCGTTCGCGGGCGTCCCGGCCGCGACCACCACCGGGTCGGTGCGGGCCGGGTCGTCGGCGGCCAGCAGCGGCGGGACGCCGGTGTGCACCGGTTGCGCGGAGACGCTGAGCGCCACCCGCGGGCGTCCCTGGGCCCGGGACGCGGCGTCGAGCGCCCGCTGGAAGTCGCGGACCCGGGCGTAGATGGAGCGGGTCAGCTCCCTTCCCTCGCCCTGCGTCCCGTAGTTGTGGCCGTCGGGCCCGGTGATCGGCGGCCCGTACGGGCAGTCGTCGTACTTGACGAAGTCCACGCCCCAGGCGACGAAGTCGGCGGCGTCGGTGGACTCGTGGCCGAGGCTCCCGGGGTGGCCCTGGCAGGTGGTGTAGGTGTCCGTGGCGTAGAGGCCGAACTTCATGCCCTTGCTGTGGGCGTACCAGGACAGGTACTGGATCCCGTTGAGGGTCTGCCCGTTGACGGTGCGCGCGGGGAAGTGGGACGGGTCCGGGACGAGGTGGCCGCTGGTCGGGTCGAGCCCGGTGCCGTCGGTGCCGCTGACGGGGTTGCGGTTGGCGTCGTAGAGCTGCATCGCGCCGTAGGAGTTCTTGACCAGGTCGGTGGTCTGGCCGTCGCGGTGGCCGAGCGACCAGCCGTCGTCGATCGTGACGGTGTCGTAGCCGGCCTGGACCAGCCCGTTGGCGGACATGAAGTCGATGGTCTGGACGACCTGTTCCTGGGTCACCCCGGTGCCGAGGGTGTTCCAGGAGTTCCAGCCCATCGGCGGGGTGAGGGCGAGCCCGTTGTCGAGGGCGGCGGCGGGGGTGGCCGCGCCGAGGACGACGGTGCCGAGCCCGGTCGCCGCGAGCGAGAGCGCGACGAGGGCGTGGGGGAGGGTGCGGGTCAGACTCCGGGGGAGGGCGCGGGGCAGGGGTATCCGCATGGGCGCTCCAGGGTGCGCAGGTGGGGGTGGGGGGATCGGTAGTTCGTTACCGTCGGTTTCTGTCGGAACATCCAACAGAAAGCAACGCAGCATGACACGTCGGGGACTCGCGCTCAAGAGGTACGGCACGGGTGCCGATTGACGTGAGGTCAGGTCCGAGTGAGCCGTGCGGGTGACGCCGAGGCGTCGTGCCACGTCACAGCTTGATCTCGGCGTGCACGACTACTTGACGCGGGGTTAACAAGACATGTGATATTTCACATTGCGTTTGAACGTGTTTGTATCTGATCGCTTGTCACGCAGCTGCTCAGCCGGACCGGCCGACGCCCGACCCCCGACCCACGCCCGACCACGCCCGACCCCTGATCTCACCAGCCGTGCCGGCCCCGGTCCTCACCCCCGGCACAGAGGAGCGCTCCCCCATGATCCGCAGCACCACCGGCCGTGCCGCCGCCATCGGCCTCCTGCTCGCCCTGGGCCTGACCACCACCGCCTGCTCCAACGGCCAGGACTCCAACACCGGCGCCTCGTCGGTCGACACGGTGAGCGGCAAGATCTCGCTGACCTACCTCCAGAAGCAGGGCGACCAGGAGTACTTCGTCGGTGAGGCGGCGGGCGCCAAGGCCAAGGCCGCGGAGCTCGGCATCGACCTCAAGGTCGTCAACCTCGGGAACGACGCCAACAAGACCGTCAGCGAGGTGAAGGCGGCCATCGCGCAGAAGACCAACGGCGTCATCGTCGTCGTCCCCGACCCGGCCGTGGGGCCGCAGGTCGTCCAGACCGCCCGGGACGCCCGGATCGCCCTCCTCACCTCGGACGACCAGGTCTGCGCCACCGGTCCGGACCCGTCGGTGTGCGCCAAGGGCGACCTCGTCCCGCGGGTGGGCTTCAGCGGTGCCCAGATGGGCGCCGAGGTCGGCAAGCGGGCCGCCGACGAGTACACGAAGGCGGGCTGGAACTCCGCCGACACCCGGGTCATCGCGGCCTGGAAGCAGGACGTCACCGTCTGCGGCGACCGGGTCAAGGCGGCGAAGGAGGCCTTCGGCACCGTCGCCCCCGGCGTCCAGTCCATCGAGGTCGCCACCGACAACACCCCCACCGGCGCCCAGGACAAGGTCGCCGCGACCATCACCGCCAACGCCGGCGTCAAGCACTGGGTCGTCTGGGGCTGCAACGACGAGAACGTGCACGGCGGCGTCACCGCCCTGCGCAACGCCGGGGTGAGCGCGGACAACGTCATCGGGGTCGGCCTCGGCGCCTACCTGGCCTGCAAGGACTGGAGCGGCACCCAGGCCTCCGGGATGAAGGCCGCGCTGTTCATCAACGGCCGGGACGTCGGCGCGCTCGCCGTCCAGACGATGTACGACAAGCTCAAGAGCGGCAAGGAGATGCCCGCCGAGGCGTTCGCCAAGACCACCATGGTCGACGCGGCGACCTGGAAGAGCGCCGGGGTCACCTGCTCCTGAGGGGTCGTCACCCCGCGACCGGCCGCCCGCCCGCGCGGGCGGCCACCCGGTTCCCCGCCGAGGTGCTGGCGGGCCGGCCGTGCCCGTACACCGGCCGCGCCCGTCCCGCCGCCACGCCCGTCCGACACCCCCCGAGGTGACCCAGCCATGAGCAGAGCGCGCCGCCCGAACGCCGGGCCCCGGACACCCGCACCCGCGGGCGCACGGCACGCCGGCCGTTCGTCCGGGGGCTCCGGCCCGTCCGCGGACCCGGCCCCGTCCGGCGACCCCGGCGTGGCCGCCGGCCCAGGCGTAGTCGCGGGCCCGTCCGCGGACCCGTTCGCCGCCCTGTCGCCGGCCCGCACCGCGGGCGTCGAGGGCCTCGTCAAGCGCTTCGGGACCGTCCAGGCCCTGGCCGGCGTCACCCTCGACTTCCCCGCCGGCAAGGTGACCGCGCTGATGGGCGAGAACGGCGCCGGCAAGTCCACGCTGCTGAAGATCCTTACCGGGGACCACCAGCCCACCGCGGGCCACGTCGTCCTCGACGGCCGGCGCGTCGACCTGCGGTCCCCGGCCCGGGCGCGGGCCCTCGGCATCCGGATCATCCCGCAGGAGCCCGAGATCATCCCGCACGTCTCGGTCGCCGAGAACGTCTACGCCGGCTCCCTGCCCAGGGCCGCCGGCCGCCGCCTGGACCGCGCCGAACTGCGCCGCCGGATCACCGCCGACCTCGACCGGCTGGGCTTCGCCGGAGTCCTCGACCCCGACCTGCCCGGCTCCCGGCTGACCTCGGCCCAGCGCCAACTGGTCGAGATCCTGCGCGCCCTGACCGGCGAGGCCAAGCTGATCGCGTTCGACGAGCCGACCTCCTCGCTCTCGGAGCACGAGGTCGAGGCCCTGTTCGCCCTCATCGGCCGGCTGCGCGACCAGGGCATCGCGGTCGTCTACGTCTCGCACCGGATGCAGGAGATCTTCCGACTGGCCGACCGGATCGCGGTCCTGCGCGACGGCGCCCTGGTGGGCGTGCAGGATGCGCACCGCACGAGCGAGGGCGAGCTCGTCCGCCAGATGGTCGGCCGTGACCTGTCGGCCCTGTTCGTGCGCCGCACCGTCGCCACCGACCGGGTCGTCCTGGAGGCCCGCGGCGTCACCACCGACCACGTGCGCGACATCGACCTGACCGTCCGCGCCGGCGAGGTCGTCGGCCTGGCCGGCCTGATCGGCGCCGGACGCTCCGAGCTGGCCCTCGCCCTCGCCGGCGACCTGCCCGTGCACGGCGGCACCGTCACCCTGGACGGCCGGCCCCTGCCCGCCGGCAGCCCCCGGCGGGCGATCCGGGCCGGCCTCGCCCTCGCCCCCGAGGAACGCAAGGCCCAGGCGCTGTTCCTGCACCGCTCCGTCCGCGACAACACCTCGATCGCCGTCCTGGAACGGCTGCGCCGCCTGCGCTTCGTGAAGCGCACGGCCGAACGCGACCTCGCGCAGCAGTACGCGGAGCGCCTGCGGGTGCGCACCCCGTCCGTCGAGCACGAGGTCGGCAAGCTCTCCGGCGGCAACCAGCAGAAGGTCGTCCTCTCCCGCTGGCTGGCCCGCCGCCCGAAACTGCTGATCCTCGACGAACCGACCCGCGGCATCGACGTCGGCGCGAAGGCCGAGATCTACCGGATCATCGCGGGCCTCGCCGAGGACGGGGTCGCCCTGCTGGTCATCTCCTCCGAACTGCCCGAGATCCTGGGCCTGGCCGACCGGATCGTGGTCATGCAGGGCGGGCGGATCACCGGCGAACTGGGGCGCGACGACGCGACCGAGGAAGCCGTCCTCCAACTCGCCATGGCCGACGACATCACCGGCACCACCTCTTCCGGAGCATCCTGATGACCACCGCCACCACCCCGCCGGCCCTCAAGGGCACGCCCGACGGCCGCCCCGCCCGCCCGACGGCCCTGCTCGCCGGCATCGGCGGCCAGAACCTCAGCCTCGTCTGCGCGCTCGGCGCCGTGCTGGCCGTCTTCGGGACCCTGAACGACAACTACCTCAGCTGGACCAACATCCAGGTCATCGCCGAGGCCGCCACCATCACCGGCCTGCTCGCCGTGGTGCAGACCGTGGTGATCATCTGCGGCGGCCTGGACATCTCGGTGGGCTCGCAGGCCGGCCTCGCCTCGGTGGTCAGCGCGATGGCGTTCACCTCCGCGGGCTCCGGCGCCTTCGCGGGCATGGCCGCCGCCGTCGGTGTCGGGGCGCTCGTCGGCGTGCTGAACGGTGCCGTGATCGTGTACGGCCGGGTGAACCCCACCATCGCGACCCTCGCGGGCCTCGCCGCCTACAAGGGGCTCGCCCAGCTGGTCTCGGACGGCCGGGCACAGGGCTACGTCCTCAACGACGCGGTGTTCGTCTTCCTCGGACGCGGCAAGATCGCCGGGCTGCCGGTGATGGTCTGGATCCTGATCCTCACCGCCCTGGCGGTGCACGTGCTGCTGAAGTACACCGACATCGGCCGCAACCTCTACGCGATCGGCGGCAACGACATCGCGGCCCGGCTGGCCGGCATCGCGATCAACAAGTACCTGGTCGCCGTCTACGCCCTGATCGGCGTGGTGGCGGCGGTCGCCGGCATCCTGCTCACCGCCCGCACCGGCTCCGGGCAGCCGGTCTCCGGCAGCGAGGGGCTGGAGCTGAAGGCGATCACGGCCGCCGCACTGGGCGGCAGCGCGCTCAAGGGCGGCCGGGGCGGCGTCGGCGGCACGCTGCTGGCCGTCGCCCTGCTGGGTGCGCTGGACAACGGCCTCACCGTGCAGGGCATCAACTCGTTCTGGCAGAACGTCGCCCAGGGCGCGCTGCTGGTCGTCGCCGTGGTCGTCCAGCAGCGCCGCAGCGGCGAACGCGCGGTCGGCCTTCCCGGCTAGCCGGCGGACGGACCCGGTACGCCACCGTCGGGGGGACGGTGGCCGCCGCCGGCGGGGGCAGGGGCGGGGCGGATGGCGGCCGGCTGCGGGGACGGTCCTCCCGCCGGCCGGCGCTGCCGCCCGGCCGGGGGCTCGCCTCAGCGTCCGCCCACGGCCGCCCGGGCCGTGAAGGCCCGCCGGTAGTCGGTCGGGGTCACGCCGACCCGGGCGGTGAAGTGGCGGCGCAGGTTGGTCGCGCTGCCGAGGCCGCTGCGCTCGCCGATCTGCTCGACGGGCAGGTCGGTCGCCTCCAGCAGCGACTGGGCGCGGGCGAGTCGCTGGTTGAGCAGCCACTGCAGCGGGGTGGTGCCGGTGGCGGCCTGCAGGCGCCGGAAGAAGGTGCGCGGGCTCATCCGGGCGCGTCGGGCCAACTCGTCCACCGTCAGGGGTTGTTCGAGGTTGGCGGTGGCCCACTGCAGGACCGGTGCGAGGCTGTCGTCGTCCGCGACGGGCACCGAGAGGTCCACGAACTGGGCCTGCCCGCCCGGGCGGTGGGCCGGGCCGCCTCACCCGTCGAGGCGGTCGAGGCGGGCCCGCTGATCGTCGCCTGCGTCCTCGACTACGACGCCCTGCGCGCCGTCCTCGCCGGAACCGAAGCCCTGCTTCGCGGGCGGACCCTGGTGAACCTCACCTCCGGCTCCCCCGAACAGGCCCGCGAGCTGGCCAGCTGGGCCGCCGAGCACGACCTCGCCTACCTCGACGGCGCGATCATGATCACCCCGCCCGGCATCGGCGGCCCCGACGCGACCCTGCTCTACAGCGGCACGCCCGCGGCGCTGGCCCGCCACCGCGACACCCTCGCCGTCCTCGGCGACCAGGTCGACCTCGGCCCGGACGCCGGGATCGCCGGCCTCTACGACGCCGCGCTGCTCGGTCTGATGTGGTCCTCGCTCAGCGGCTGGCTCCAGGGCGTGGCCCTGGTCGGCGCCGACGGCGTCCGCGCCGCCGACTTCACCCCCGTCGCCACCCGCTGGCTGGCCGGTGCGGTGGCCGGCTTCATCGGCCGCTACGCCGCCCAGGCCGACGCCGGCGCGTACCCGGGGGACGACGCCAGCCTCACCGTCCACCTCGCGGCGATGAAGCACCTGTTGCACGCCGCCCGGGCCCGAGGCGTCGACACCGCGCTGCCCGAACTCCTCGCCCGCCAGACCGAACAGGCCATCGAGGCCGGCCACGGCGCCGACAGCTACGCCCGCCTGATCGAGGGGATCCGGAAGTGACGGCCGCCACCCCGGCCGCCGCCGTCACGGACTGGCCCGCGCTGGTGACGGAGGCCGCCGCCCGGACCACCGCGCTGCTCGACCGGGCCGCCGACGCCGACTGGTCGCGCCGCCCGAAGGGCAGCGACTGGACCTGCCGCGCGACCCTCGACCACCTCGCGCTCGGCCTGCTCGGCTACGCGGGCCTGCTGACGGCCCGTCCGACCGACCGCTACATCACGCTGTTCGGCTCGCTCGACCCGGCCGCGCCGATCCCGCACTGCCTGGAGGGCCTGCGCATCGCCGCGGCCCTGCTGGCCGGAGCGGTCCGGGACGCGCCGGCGGACGCCCGGGCCTGGCACCCGTGGGGGCACTCGGACGGATCGGGATTTGCGGCCATGGGGACGGTCGAACTCCTCGTCCACGGCTGGGACCTGGCGGGCGGCCTCGGCCTTGACCGGTCGGTTCCGGACGAACTCGCCGGCCCGGCGTTGGCCCGGCTGTTCCCGGCCGCCCCGACCGGCCACGCCCCCGGGGACGCTCTGCTGTGGTGTACCGGCCGCATCGGCCTGCCGGGCCTGCCCGAGGTGCCCGCCGGTGCGTGGAGCTGGGACGGCCGGGTGCGCTGAACGACGACGGTCAGGAGCGCGGAGTCCAGAAGGCGACCAGCCGGGCGGCGCCGGGCTCGACCGCCTTCCAGGACCCCTCGTAGGTGAGCACCGCGATGGCCGAGGTGGGGAAGGCGGCACTCATCCGGGCCGTCAGGTCGCCCTCGGACGCGCCGGCGAGGATCTCCGCCAGGGCGTGGATGCCGGGATTGTGGCCCACCATCACCACGTCGTCCACCTCCTCGGACAGCTCGGTGAGCAGGACGAGGAGTTCGCCGGGGCTCGCCGCGTAGATCCGCTCCTCGTAGACGGTCGCGGGCCGCTCGGACAGCTCGGGGGCGAGCAGGTCCCAGGTCTCCCGGGTACGCGTCGCCGTGGAGACGAGGGCGAGGTCCGGGGTGATGCCCGCACCGGCCAGCCAGCGGCCCGCGGCCGGCGCGTCCCGGCGGCCCCGTTCGGCCAGCGGGCGCTCGTGGTCGTCGATGACGTCGCTTCGCTCGGACTTGGCATGCCGGACCAGGACGATCCTGCGGGTTCGCACGGTGCTCACGAGGGTCTCCTCCTCCACGTGGCCGACAACTCGCTCCCCGGCCGAGGCTGGTGCTGCGACCGGGAAGGACCACCAGGTTGCCCGATCGTGAGGCGAGGACGGGTCCGCCACCCCGGCGCGGACCCTTCCTGCTGCGGATCCGGGTGCGTTCGCGGCGTCGGGCGGTCGGGAAGCCGCGAGGCTCGGAGACCCGGAGGCCCTGAGGCCCTGAGGCCGGAACGTCGGGGTGCCGGGTGCCGGGGGGTGCCGGGGCGCCAAGGTGCCGGGCGTTGGCGTTGCGCCGGCGCGGGTGGGCGCGCTCAGGCTGCGGGCACCTCGGCGACCACCAGCTCGCCGACCGCCTCCGCCAGGACGCCCCGGGCGTGCTCGCCCAGCCCGGAGTCCGTGACGAACACGTCGACGTCCTCCAGCGCCGCGAACCCGCTGAGGCCGACGACGCCCCACTTGCTGTGGTCCGCGACCACCGCGACGCGCCGGGCGGAGGCGATCAGCGCCCGGTTGGTCTGGGACTCGGCCAGGTTCGGCGTCGTCAGGCCGGCCTTCTCGGACACCCCGTGCGCCCCCAGGATCAGCAGGTCGACGTGGAGCGCCCGGATCGACTGGTCCGCCAGCGGCCCCACCAGCGCCGCGGACGGGGTGGGGGAGCCGCCGGTCAGCAGCAGCGACGGCGCGTCCGGATCGTGCTGCTCCCCGGCCGAGCGGATCAGGTCGGCGACGGGCAGCGAGTTGGTGACGACGGTCAGCCGCGGCACCCGCAGCAGCCTGGCCGCGACCGCGAAGGCCGTTGTCCCCGCCGAGATCGCGATGACGCTGCCCGGTTCGACCAGCGCCGCCGCGGCGTCCGCCACCGCGGCCTTGGCCGCCGACTCCAGGCCGGACTTCACCTCGAACCCCGGCTCGGCCACCGCGGTCTCCGAACCGAGCACGGCACCCCCGTGCACCTTCTTCACCGTGCCCGAACGCTCCAGCGCGTCCAGGTCCCGGCGGACGGTCATGTCGGAGACCCCCAGCTGTTCGACCAGGTCCGCGACCCGCACGGCACCGCTGCGGCGCACGATCTCGGCGATCAGCGCCTGCCGCTGATGGGCCAGAAGTCCCGTATCCGCCACAGCCCCGCTCCCCTCACCAAGCAAACCGAAAACACCAGAACCGAACAACTACCGAGGATACTCAACCCGAAGGCGCCGTCCTCCCGGCACCCACCGGTACCGTCCCCCCGCACCCACCGGCATCGTCCCTCCGTACCTGCGGACGGTACCCGGAACCGCGGCCCGGTGCGATCATCCTTCCAGTCCTGGCGCACCAGCGAACGGAGAGACGGATGGGACGCAAGCGCAGCTTACGGTGGAAGGCGGCACTCGCCGCTCTGGCCGCGGTCTGCACGGCGGTGCTCGCCGGCCCGGCACCGGCCTCGGCCGCCGGCACCCCGGTGGTGAAGCCGCTCACCCCGGCCCCGGGCCAGTTCCGGCTGACCGACACCAGTTACGCGGCCGCGACCGACAACCTGTACACCCGGTACCTCAGGAACCACGCGAGCCTGACCGACGTCGTCACGACCGACTACACCACCAACTCCGCCGGACAACCGGACAGTTGGATGAACCTCCGGCAGATGCAGGCCTGTTCGGGCACCGCGACCGCCGGCCTGCCGCCCACCGTCGAGAAGAAGACCGCCTGGTGCTGGTCGAGCGCCCACGCCGACGACACCACGCAGCACTGGTACCCCCAGGGCCTCAGCACCACCGGCACCGCCGACGGCGGCGACGGGGAGATCCAGGGCCGGAGCGTCACCGCGGTCAGCTGGCACTACAAGGCCTACGACGGCGAGCCGACCGGTGGCTGCAAGAGCGACAACCTGCTCAAGCTCACCCTCATCGACCGGACGACCCGGAAGTACCGCCACGTCCTGCTGGCCGAGCCGACCAGCACCTCCTCCGGCGCCGCCGACTTCACCTTCGTCACCGGCCACGGCGGCGGCATCGTCTGGTACGCCAACTACCTCTACGTGACCGACACCGCCAACGGCATCCGCGTGTTCGACCTCGACAAACTGGCGAAGGTCGACACCTACGGCTCCGGCGTCTCCACGGTGGGCATCGACAACGGCAGGTCGAGCGCCTGCGGCTACCCGTACGTGCTGCCCGAGGTCCACCGCTACTTCCAGCCCAGGAAGGCACCCGACTGCAGCGCGTCCGCGCCGCTCGACCCGGCCTCGCTCTGCTTCTCCTGGCTCTCCCTGGACAAGACCGGCGGCGGCTCCACCTTCAAGCTGGTCACCGGCGAGTGGTACGGCGACACCTACGGCAGCCGGGTCGTCCGCTACCAGCTCAACCCTGCCAGCGCGGCCACCGATCCCGGACTGCTCGCCACCTCCGGCGGACGCTCCCTCGTCCAGGACGCCTACAGCACCGACGGCTACCGGGGCCTCCAGGGCGGCATGACCTGGACCGACGGCCAGGGGCTGGTGAACTTCGCGTTCTCCAAGGGCTGCGGCACCAAGCCCGCCGTCTTCTCCCACACCTGGAGCGGCGACACCCGCCCCGTCACCGGGTGCGGCAGCGGCACCGCCTCGGGCGGCAACTGGGGCGCCGGCTCGCCCCAGGCCCTCAGCTACTGGCCCAAACTGGGCACCACCCAGGTCGACGAACTCTGGGGCCTCACCGAGGGCATCTGCCGGGCCAAGGGCGACCCGCACTTCACCCCGGGGGCGGACGACACCGGCGTCTGCGCCGACTACACCGGCACCACGACGGCCTCGCTGCGCACGGTGTACGCGGTCGGCTTCACCGATCCCCAGGTGCAGGGACTGCACTGACCACCGCCGTTCCGGGCCCACCGCCGTTCCGGGCCCGGGGCGCGCCGCTCCGGGCCGGGAACGGCTCGGGGTGCCCTGGCGCCGTTCACGCCTGCCGGGGGTCCGGTGCGGTGTCGAACTGCTCGGCGAGGGCGGTCAGGGTGGCGCCGAGCGGGAGGGGGAGCGTGACCTCCGCGTACGCGTCGCCCCGCGTCGCGCCCTGGTTGACGATCGCGACGGGCTTGCCGGTGCGTGCGGCGTGTCGCACGAAGCGCAGGCCCGACATGACACTGAGGGAGGACCCGAGGACGAGCAGTGCGCGGGCGTCGTCGATCAGGTCGTAGCAGTGCTGGACACGGGGCCGGGGCACGTTCTCGCCGAAGAAGACGACATCGGGCTTGAGCATGCCGCCGCAGGCCGTGCAGGGCGCGATGCGGAAGGAGTCGGCCAGCGCGTCGGGCAGCTCCACGTCCCCGTCCGGGTTGACCCGGGCGCCGGCGGCCGCGGCCGGGCCGTTGAGGTCGTGCAGGCGGCGGTCGAGCTCCTCGCGGGTGCTGGTGCGCCCGCAGCCGAGGCAGACGACCCGGTCGAGCCCGCCGTGCAGCTCGACGGCGTCGACGGTGCCGGCCGCGCGGTGCAGGCCGTCGACGTTCTGGGTGATCACCGCCGACACCCGGCCGGCCCCGCGCAGCCGTTCGACGGCCCGGTGCCCGGCGTTGGGCCGCGCCTCGGCGATCGAGCGCCACCCGGCGTGACTGCGGGCCCAGTACCGGCGCCGGCCCGCCTCGCTGCCGGTGAACTCCTGGTAGGTCATCGGCGTGTGGCGGCGCAGCAGGCCGTTGGCGCCGCGGTAGTCGGGGATGCCCGACTCCGTGGACAGCCCCGCGCCGCTCAGGACGGCGACGCCCCGCGCGGCCAGCAGCCGACGGACGGCGTCCAGCCCGCGGGCCGGCGACGCGCTCCCGTGGTCGGCCGGCTCTGCGGGGACTCGCTCTGGGGGCATGCAGCCAGCGTAGGACAGCCGCCGTCCGAACGACCGGCCGCCCGCCGCCCGCCCCGTCCGGAGAGGGGCGGGCGGTACGGGCGGGGTCAGCCCGCGGTGGTGCCCAGGGCGGCGACGTCGGCGCGCAGCGCGGGCAGGCCCGCGTACATCGTGCCGCCGGGGCAGTCGGTCGCGAGCCAGTCGCGGTGGCCGCTGATCATGTCGACCGGCTTCGTCACGCCGTTGACCGGGTTGACGAAGGTGACGTGGGCCTGCGGGTCGAGGTGGTGCGTGCGGGTGAGCAGGGCGAGCAGGCAGGTCAGCGAGCGGCGGGCCTGCGGGGTGGGGTCCTGGCTGCTGAGGGTGCCGAGCAGGGCGATGCCGAGGTTGCCGGAGTTGAAGCCCGCGGTGTGGAAGGCGGTGACCACGTTGCCGGCGGCGTCGTGCGCCGGGACGCCGTCGTCGCCGGACCAGCGGCCCTCGTAGATCCGGCCGGCCTCGTCGATCAGGAAGTGGTAGCCGATGTCGCCCCAGTCGTTGGTGATCGCGTGGTACTCGTAGATCGCGCGGACGGTCGCCGCCGGGTCGGGGTCGGCGTTCGGCGTGTCGGTGTGGTGGACCGTCAGGGTCTGGAGCGGGTAGTACTTCGCGGGGGAGTTCTCCACGCCGTTCTTGAAGCGCTTGGACTCGTCGGCGCCCCACGCGGCCCGCGAGAGGTACTCGACGCCGGCGAAGGAGGCCGGGGCGGACGCGGCGACGGCCAGCGTGCGGACCGGCCCGTGCACGGTGTCGATCGCGGCGGTGCGGACGTTGCCGGCGCCGTCGGGCAGGCGCAGGTCGTAGCCGGGCGCGCCGCCGGCGGCGACCAGCGCGGTGGCGGTGCCGATGGCGCCCGCACCGGCCGGGCGCTCGGGGCCGTCCGGCCCGCCCGCGCAGCCGGCGGGCAGGGGCTGCCACGCGCCGGGGCCCGCGCCGTCCCGGTGGAGCCGGATGGCCGCGCCGCGCCGGGGGCCGTCCCAGCTGACGCCGACGTACCGGATCGGGAACCCGGCCCGGACGGTCGCGGCCTCCGGGCCCGTCGCCGACTGTGCCCGGGTGGCGGGGGCGCTGACCGTCCGCGCGGCCCGCCCGGAGGCGGGCGAGGGGGCGGTGGCGGGCGGGACGGGGGCGGCGGTCGCGGCGGATGCGGCGGCCGGGGCGACGGCGAGCGCGGCGGCGGTGGCGCCCAGCGCCCCGACGACGGTGCGTCGGGTCACGGCGGGCTGCGGGTTCGGCATGGAGGTCCTGTCCAGGGTGCGTGAAAGGCCGGGAGGGGGCGATGACCTGCTCCGATCCCACGCCCCCGTTGACTGATCATCAGTCAGGCGCGAATGTACCCGACTGATCGTTTCGGCTGGTCAGGCGGTGGACGATCTCCGCACATCCCTGCCCGAAGAGGCACCCGGCCCTCACCGGAACGGCGGCCCGGGGCGGCCCGGCGCGGTGGCGTCCGCCCCGGGCCGCCCCGGGCCGCAGGGCCGACCTACCGCCGGCCCTGCACCCCGGGGCGGGAGCCGCAGTCAGGGCGACCCGGGGCGGGAGCCGCGCTCAGGAGGCCTCGACCGCTGCCTTGATACGCCGGCCGAACGCGGGTGCGTCCTTGCGGGCCGCGCTCAGGGCAACGCCCACCAGGAGCTTGCCGAACCCGTGCCCCTCCAGCGAGTTGAAGATCCGCACCCGTGTCGTGGTCCCGGTCAGCGGTGTCAGGTCGTAACCCCCGACGCTGGAGGTGACGAGGTTGCGGGAGACCTCGGTCCAGCGCAGCGTGGTCGGGGCGTCCAGTGCGGTGATCCGGATCCGGCGCCTGGTCCGCATTCCGGCGTCCTTGACCGTGCTGGTGAACACGGTGCCGGGGGCCGTCGGGCCGTCCGGATCCTTGCTGATCTCCAGGACGCGCGGGCTGAACTCGGGGTCGTTCCTGCCGTCCGCGAGGTAGGCGAACACCTCCGCGATGGGTCGCTCGACCTCGATCACGGCCTCGAACTGACCTGCCATGGGTGCTCCTCCGACGTTCCTTCGACAATTCGGTGACGTTGCGTCATGGTTCCAGTACACACGGGTGAATGACGTCAGGCGCGGCCCTGCATAGACTCGGGCGCCAGCTGTCCGGACGAGCCGAGGAGCCCCCGCATGCCCACCCCGCCCGCCAGCATCGGCGCCGGTGCCACGGCCACGCCCCTGCTCGACGAAACCATCGGCGCGGCCCTGGACCGGGTCGTCCGTGCCTTCCCCGAGCGCGAGGCGCTGGTCGACCTGCCGGCCGGCCGCCGCTGGACGTACCGCGAGCTGTCCGCCGAGGTGGACCGGGTCGCGGCCGGCCTGCTCGCCCTCGGCGTCGGCCGGGGCGACCGGGTCGGGATCTGGGCGCCGAACTGCGCGGAATGGGTGTTCGTGCAGTACGCCACGGCCCGGATCGGCGCGATCCTGGTGACCGTCAACCCCGGCTACCGCACCCACGAACTGGAGTACGTGCTGCGGCAGTCGGGCATCCGCACGGTCGTCGCCGCGCCCTCGTTCAAGACCTCCGACTACGCGGCGATGCTCGCCGAGGCGGCGCCGCGCTGCCCGGAGCTGAAGGACGTCCTGCTGATCGGCTCCGCCGCCTGGACCGACCTCCTCGGCGCCGCCGACGCCGACGGGCCGGCCGCTACCGGGCTCGCCCCGGACGACCCGATCAACATCCAGTACACCTCGGGCACCACCGGCTTCCCCAAGGGCGCGACGCTCTCGCACCGCAACATCCTTAACAACGGGTTCTTCGTCGGCGAGCTGTGCGGCTACACCGAACACGACCGGATCTGCGTCCCGGTGCCGTTCTACCACTGCTTCGGCATGGTCATGGGCAACCTCGCAGCCCTGTCGCACGGCGCCTGCGTGGTGATCCCGGCCCCCGCCTTCGACCCCGCCGCCACCCTGCACGCGGTCGCCGCCGAGCGCTGCACGTCGCTCTACGGCGTCCCCACCATGTTCATCGCCGAGCTCAACGACCCGGGCTTCGCCGATCACGACCTCTCCAGCCTGCGGACCGGGATCATGGCCGGCTCGCCCTGTCCCACCGAGGTCATGAAGCAGGTCGTCGAACGGATGGGCATGCGCGACGTGTCGATCTGCTACGGCATGACCGAGACCTCCCCGGTCTCCACCCAGACCCGCGCCACCGACCCGCTGGAGCGCCGCGTCTCCACCGTCGGCCGGCCCGGCCCGCACCTCCAGGTCAGGATCGCCGACCCGCAGACCGGACGGACCGTCCCCCGCGGGACGCCCGGCGAACTCTGCACCCGCGGCTACTCGGTCATGCTCGGCTACTGGGACCAGCCGGACCGCACCGCCGAGGTGGTCGACGCCGACGGCTGGATGCACACCGGCGACCTCGCCGTGATGGACGAGGAGGGCTACCTCACCATCACCGGCCGGATCAAGGACATGGTCATCCGCGGCGGCGAGAACATCTACCCCCGCGAGATCGAGGAGTTCCTCCACACCCACCCCGACGTCCTCGACGCCCAGGTCATCGGCGTCCCCGACGCCAAGTACGGCGAGGAGCTGATGGCCTGGGTCCGGCTGCGTCCCGGCGCCCCCGAGCTGACCCCCGAGAGCCTGCGCGCGTACTGCACCGGCCGGATCGCCCACTACAAGATCCCGCGCTACGTGCACCTCGTCGACGAGTTCCCGATGACCGTCACCGGCAAGGTCCGCAAGGTCGAGATGCGCGAACAGGCCGCCGGCCTGCTGGGCCTCGGGGCGGAGGCAGGCCCCCCGCACGCCTGACGGCCGCGCCCGCCGGGGGCCGCCCGGCGGGCGCCGATCAGTCCGCCGTGGTGGGGGGTGGCTCGCGGGAGGCTGGGTGGTGGAGGACTTGCTTCGAATCCTCTGCGCCTCCTTGCCACAGACGACGCAGGGCCCGTGAAGCTGCCCTGCCGCGCCCTGCGGCGTAGGACTGCGGCGCCTGCTGTGCCCGGCAAGACCGTTCCGGGAGTGTGCGGGAAGTGCCGCCAGTCCGAAGAGGCCCCCCGGAGCGGTCCGGAGGGCCTGGCGACACTGAAGGCCTGGAGGGACAGGCTTTAGTGATGCCTAGTCAGTGGTGAGCGCCTTCGGAGCGACGCTGTACCTGCGTCGAACCTCGTCGGCCGTTGACCTGTCGAGGAGCCGCAGTTCCCAGGGGCCCGTGTTGACATCGAACTCCTTGCCGAAGCCCACCCACTTCCCGGCCATGTGCCGGCCGGTGGGGTCCACGAGGAGCTGGATAGCCCCGTGGTACCGGGCGCCCCGGTAGTAGCCGTCGTTGGCGGTCTGCTCGGTCCAGGTGCCGGTGACGACGTTGCGGTCAACGGTGAGATCGAGCGTAAGCGGCGAGTCGGGGTTGGATGAGGCGCCGGGCAGCGACGTTGCGGTGATTCGGTTGCCGTGGTGGGCCAGTACCACGTGGTGCAGGCCCGAGTAGGTGTTCGCTCGGCTGCTGCTGAAGAACTCGTAGTGACTCAGCCATACTCCGCTGTAGTCGTCGCCTGCCGGGCCGGGCGCGGGGAGTTCCGTCGGGTGAAGAGGTGTCACGTCGTGTCCTCCGGCTCCGTCGTCTGCAACGCGTGGTGGCAGGTGAATGGACTGGAACCCTAGACGATCGGCGGGCAGCTTGGTTACGGCCTCCAGTGCCCGCAGGTACACCGGGCGCGGCGCCCGTACGTCACCGGCCTCCCATCGCTGGACAAGCCGCTTGTTGGCGTCGTTGGGTTCGCCCATGGCGTCACCTGCGTCGCGGAGCCTCCGTGCCATCTCGTCCTGGCTGAGACGGAGGCTGATGCGAACGGCACGGAAGGTCTCGTTCGGGGTCGTCATGCGTCCAAATGTAGGCCGTGCCAGGCCGTTGTGACACCGAAATGACGCCTTGCAAAAGGTCGAAGTGACGCCTTGTTGGCGTTACTAAGACCCTGCGTGACGAGGGAGGATCAGTTCTGCTCGCCCGGCGACAGAACGGATCGAAAGGGGCAACCTCATGGCATCGTCAACGTCGCGTTCCAAGCCCGGGAGGCGTGCCGTGCGCACGCCCGCGTCGAACAAGCCAGCCGTGAGCTGGACCCCGCTGGACGACTACCGGGCCGCCAAGCGGGACGACAGCTTCGCGACGCCCGCCGAACGGCTGTCGAGGGACTCCATCCTCGTGCACTGCGTCTGCATCAACTGCAAGGCCAGGAGATGCCCTTGAGTCCAGCTGGCCCACGACCGCCACGGATGACGAACGACGGCCTGGAGCCCTACCGCGACATCGCCGAGCAGCACCGCCAGGGGATCCGCGACCCGCGGCGTCTCACGGCCGCCTTCGCGGTGTCCGTGGCCGGCCTCGTGGTGGTCGTCGCGTTGCTGCTGACGGTCTGCCGTCCGCGCCCGTGAGCACTCCCACAGATTCCCGCCCCGGCAGCCGAGATCTTGGCAGAGAGCAGCAGCCGGAGCGGGTTCCGCAACACCGAACGGCCCCGAGCGTCATTCGACGCCCGGGAAACCCTCAGCGTGAGGAGACACCAGTATGACCACGCCCGAGCGTCCGCCCGGCGACACCGGTCCCGTCGCCCGCAACCTGCTCGCCCCCGCGCAGTTCGACGGGGTCGTCTTCACCGTCCTGGACAACAACCCCGGTATGGCCGACGACACGGCCGAGCGCATCGTCACCGAAGCGCTCAAGTTCGTCGCCACTGCCCGCACGTTCCCCGCCGCGCGGGTCACGCCGTCCAACGTCGTGGACGAGGGGTGGCACGCGCTCATCCTGCACACCCGCGTGTACGCCGAGCTGTGCGACAGGCTCGATGGGTTCGTCCACCACTACCCGGAGCGGCCCGACCCGACGCGTCACGACGCGGACGCGCTCGCCCGGACCATTGCCCTGATCGAAGAGGCCGGGTACACCCCGGACCACGAGCTCTGGACCGGCCCGACCCGCGCCCTGGTGGCCGTGGCCGCGAACTGCTCCCACACCCCCGTCCCCGGTGGATGCGGACCGATCAACCCCGGCGGGTGCGCGTCGCACTGCAACGGGGGCGGCGGAGGCGGGGGCGAAGGCGGCAGCGCCCGCTAGCCTGGGCGCACCGAACTCCGAAAGGGCGGGAACCGTGGACGAGAACGAAGCCCAGCAAATGGCCAACACCCTGCGCCGGCTGGGGATTCGGGGAATCGTGTCCCCCGAAGACCTGAGCAACCCGGACGGACAGTGGCGGGTGTACGACAGCAGTGATCCAGCCGCCCGACGGGACATCACCGACGAAGTGCTGACGGTCGTAAAGGGCATGTCCCGCACAACAGGTGGGCCGACGCGAGGATTCGTCGTCCGCAACCCTCGCTGAGCAACACCTCAATTCGGCCCGGCCGTTCTGACGTCGCCCGCGGAGGACGGCCGGGCCCCTGAACGCCTCTTCCTCGCACCGCTCGGAGCAGTCGGCAACGGCCTCTGCCCACCCGGTCCGTCACCGACACGACGTTCCGGCGCGTGACTGGCCGGCCCCTCCTCGCCTTGCACAGGGCTGGTGATCACGGGATTGCGACGCGCTGTGCTCGCCGGGAGGCCTGCTTCTCTGCGCCGTGTCCTGGAACTCAGGCAGTGCACACGGTCGCGGCGGGGCGCCGACCAGCGGTGAACGCGGCCGGTGGGACACCCATGAAGTGGCGGAACTCGGCCGTCATGTGGGACTGGTCGTAGTAGCCGGCCGTCGCGGCGATGTCCGCCCATCGGCCCGCACCGGCCGCGAGCACGGTGCGAACGCGGTCGATGCGTGCGAAGTGCTTGGGGGACAAGCCGGTGGCGTCGGTGAACAGGGCGTGCAGGCGGCGCTCACTGATGTTCAACCGGGCCGCGGTCGCGGTGACAGTGGTGGCGGCCAGTAGACGCGCCGCCTCTTCGAGTCGCTCCGACGGCTCCGGGCGGTCGGCCAACGCCTTTTCGAGAGCGGTGACCGGGTCGGCGGCGAGCTCGTCGATGTCCAGGTCCGGTAGTTCGCGGAGCGGCAGGGCACCGTCGGCGAGACCACGCAGCGAACGTCCGAGCAGGGCTTGGGCACGACCCGGCCGCATACGAACCCGCACGCACGAGTGGCCGGGTGCGGCGACGTGATAGGCGGCACGGGTACGGGGGCCCATGACGATCAGCTCGCGCTTGTCGGTGCGCAGGAGAAGTGTGGTGGCGTGGTCGGGCACGTCGACCGCCGCCGAACCGGCCGCCGTGGCGACATCGATCCCGGCCACCCACCGCAGAAGGGCAGGCGGTACGACGAGAGAGCTCATGCGGCCCACGATAGTGCCGAAACTTCCTATCACGAGGTGTGAGAGCGCTGTCATCGTCGGGACATGATCCTTGTTACCGGTGCCACCGGCACCATCGGTAGTCACGTCGTCCGCCTGCTCACCGAGCGGGGCCTACCGTTCCGGGCGATGTCCCGCCGCGAGCGGCCCGGCGGGGTGCGGGCCGACTTCGACGACCCGGCGTCGCTGGCGCGCGCAGTGGCCGACGTCGACACGGTCTTCCTCGTAACCGTGCCCCCCGTACCAACCGCTGACCACGACATCGCCCTGGTCGCGGCCGCGCGGGCGGCAGGCGTCCGAAAGATCGTCAAGCTGTCCGCCATCGGCAGCGGCGAGCGGTTCGACGGGGCGACCGTCGGCGCGTGGCACCTCGCCGCGGAGGAGGCGATCGAGGCCAGCGGGCTCGTGTGGACGATGCTTCGCCCGCCGAGCTTCGCCTCGAACCTCTTGCGGTACCGGGCCCTGATCCAGGCCGGAGAACCGATCCCGAACCTGGCCGGCGACTCCCGGCAGGCCATCGTCGACCCGAGGGACGTGGCCGCGGTCGCCGTCGCCGCCATAACCAGCGATGTGCACGACGGGCAGCGGTACGACCTGACCGGGCCGGAGCTTCTGACGTCCGCAGACCAGGCGGCGATCCTGGAGGGCGTGCTGGAACGGCCGGTCAGGATCACCGACACGAATGCGCTCGACCGGTTGCCGGTCGGGATGGTCACCGGCATCGGCTGGGCACGCGCCGGTGGTGCGGCCTACGTCACCGATCACGTGCCGCGGGTGCTCGGCCGGCCGGCGGGCACGTTTGAGCAGTGGGCACGCGACCATCGGGAGGCCTTCGCGGCAATGCCGTGACCGACCGCCGCCGACGGCCGCCGGGGCTCTGGTAGTTCAAGGGGCACAGCCCGTTCAGCCGTCCCAGGTGGCCACAATGACGCAGGCGGTCATGGACAGCCAGCCGAGGACGGGGGCGGCCAGGGTGACGGCGAGCGGCTGTTGCGACGAGACGAAGACGAGGCAGCCGAGGAAGGCCATGGCGGCGACGAAGACGGCGGTGGAGAAATAGAAGGGGGCCGCTCGCAGGCCCAACCGTGAATGGGACACGCCGGTGGCGGTGAGTGCCGATCCCAGGCCGACCAGGAGGGCCACCTCAAGGGAGGTCAGCCAGGGCGTGCCAGGGTTCTGGGCGCGGTGCCCGTGGTAGGAGACCTCGGCCACCCGCCCCCGGAAGACCGCCAGCTCCACGTCCACGCCGACCTTCGCGTCGTAGAAGACGGCCGAGTTGACCGTGTAGCTGTGCCCGGGGGCCGTCTCGCGTGCCACGGTCAGCCTGTAGGTGGTGGACTCGCCGCCGATGTCGGTGCTGATGGCCGTCACCTTGCCGGTCTCGTGCCGCACACAGTCCGTGCCGGGCGTGTGCGCCGCCGTGTCGCACACCGGGGCGGTGCGGTAGGCGCCCGCCGCGTCGTGCTCGTCGACGAACCAACTGAAGCCGAGAACGGTGGTGGCCAGTCCTGCCAGGAGGAACAGTCCCTTCGTCAGTACGCGGGCGACCGCCCCGGAGGGCCGGGGCCGGGGCCGGGGCCGGAGTCGGGGCCGGGGTCGGGCCGGAGGCTTCGCGTCCCTGATCCGAGTCTTCATCGCAACCCCCATCGATCGCGTCCACGGGCACCTCCCCGATGCCCAGCAGGGATGCTTCCAGGGAGCTGGCCGACTGGGGAGTAACCCGGCGTTCTTGTAGCGAAGTTGTGGAGATTCCGGCCCGAGGGGCGGGCCTCGGGCCGGGGCGAGGGTGTCGGACAGGGGCGATCGCCGTGGAGACGGTGGGTCATGGGCAGCCATCCGAGGGCGGGGACAGCCGGGGTCGCCGGGGGTCGCCGGGGGTGCCCGGACGGCGGGCGCAGCGGCTGTCTATGGTCGTCGCCATGACGAGGACCACCCCGCCGCGCCCGCTCGACGTCGAGGCGCTCTTCCCGGAACTGGCCGCCCACCGGGGTACCACCACCCGGCTCCACCCGCGGCCGGGCCACCCGGAGGTGACGGCCAGCCACGTCGGAGGGCCGCTGCTGTGGCCGGTGGACGAGCCGTGGCCGGTGTGCCCCCAGCCGCATGGCCGCCGCCGTGGCAGGCGCCCGGCCGACATCCACCGGTACCGGCAGGTGCTGGACACGGCCTGGGCCCGCGACCCCTCGTCGGGCCCCACCGACGAGGAGCGGCAGCTCCTGGGTGAACTCCGGCGGGAGTACCGGCTCGAACCGGAGGACGCGGCCGCCCCGACGCCGTTGATCGGCCTTGCCCAGCTGTACCGCCGGGACCTCCCCGACCTTCCGGCCGGACCGGACGGCTGCGACCTGCTCCAGGTCTTCTGGTGCCCCTTCGACCTGCACGGGCCGACCGGCTACGGCATGCACCTCGACCTGCGCTGGCGCCGTTCCCGGGAGGTGGCCGAGGTGCTGGCCGCGCCGCCGCAGCCGCAGGTGGTCGGCTTCGACGGGTACGTGCCCGAGCCGTGCGTGCTGCATCCGGAGCAGGTGGCCACGTACCCGTTCGCCGGCCTCCTGCCCGAGGACCTGTGCGCCCGGATCTACGCCTGGGAGGACGCTCGGGAGGAGGCCGAGGAGCAGACGGTCGAGGAGGAGGACGCCGAGGAGAACGGCGAGGAGTCGGCGGACGAAGGCGCGGACCGGTCGGCCCGCTACCAGTACGACCTCTCCATCCCGCCCGGCTGGCGCGCCGGCGGCTTCGCGTCCTGGCACACGACCGACCCGGGCCCCATGGACTGCCGGGTCTGCGAGACACCGATGCACCTGCTGCTCACCGTCGACAGCTCGGAGTGGGACGGCGGCAGCGGCAGCTGGAAACCACTGGAGGAACGCGACCTGCCGGCACACCAGTACGCCACGCCCACGGAGGTGACCGTCGGCCGCTGGGGCGAGCTCAACGTCTTCGCCTGCCCCGCCGACCCCGGCCATCCGCACGGCTGGAGCATCCAGTAGGTCACGGGATCCCGGAGGCCCGTCAGCCGGCAGGTCGCGGGGCCCGGAGGCCCGTCAGCCGGAGAGCCGCCCGACGAGGTCGGCCAGCGCGCCCGCCAGCGCGTCGAGCCCGGGGCCGGCGGGGCCCCCGGGCTCGTCCATGTAGAGGTCGCGGCGGATCTCCACCATGAGGGCGCTGACGTTCGCGGCCTTCCCGTAGTGCCGCAGGGGCACGTACGTCCCGGCGAACGGGCTGTCGAGGCCGGTGCCGCCGAAGCCCGCGAACGCCTGCTGCGCCGCGTCGAGCAACGCGGCGGGCGTGTGGAACGGGTCCGTGCCGAGGCAGACCGGCGGCCTGGGCCCCTCACCGTGGAGCTCGTACGGCAGGGCCTTCGTCGGGTACGAGTGGACGTCGATGACCACCGCGCGACCGACCGCTTCGAGACGCTCCTCGACCGCGGCCGTCACAGCCTCCGCGTACGGGTGGAAGTAGCGCTCCAGCAACGGCCGGCCGTCGAAGCCCTCCGGGCGGAGCACCTCGCGGTGCGTGGTCCGGGTGTAGACCGCACCCATGCCGGCCGCCAGCATCTCCTCCCGCTCGTCGGGGAAGCGTTCGGGGTCGACGACCAGGCGCGAGAGCCGGTTGACGAACCGCCAGGGGGTGACGCCCGCCGCGGCCGCCGCCCTCGCGGCGATCTCCGCCGTGTGTGCGTCGGTGATGTGGTCGAGTTCCCGCGTGAGCGCCTCCTCGTCCAGCACGATCCCGGCGCGGACCCCGGCGGGTATGTCCCGGGAGGAGTGCGGGACGTGCAGGATCACGGGGGAGTCGGGGGCGCCCGGGTGGAGCCGGAAGGAGGCGGAGGCGTCGGTCATCTGGTCCTCGCAACGTGTCGGGTGTGGTGATGAGGTGTCACCGCCATCATGTCCGCCCGACGGCCCGTCTGCTGCGCCCTGTCTGCGGCGCGCTGTCCGCTGCGGCTCGTCCGACCGCGGCGCGTCCACCGCGCCCGTCTGCTCCGGCCCGTCCGCCGCGCCCCGTCCACCGCGCCCCGTCCGCCGTGGCTTGCCTGCTGCGGCCCGCCTGCTGCGGCTCGTCTACTGCGGCCCGGGGTCGCCGGGGAGGCGGTCCAGGGCGGCGGCGACGTCGGTGCCGCGGGCGGTCTCCGTGAGTGCGCGGGCCAGGACCGAACCCGGCTCGCGGGCGGACACCACCAGCCCGACCGGCACCGCCCGGGCGGGCCCGGTCATCGGCACCGCCCGCATGCCGTACGGCACGCCGAAGACGTGCAGCCAGGTGTGCGGGACGATACTGGCCCACCTGCCCGTCCGGACGTGGGCGAAGAGGGCCGCCACGGAATCGGTCTCGACCCGGGGCGACGGCCGCAGCCCGGCCTCGGCGAACAGCTCGTCCAGCACCCGGCGGCCCTGCATCGCCGGGGTCAGCAGGCAGAGCGGCAGCTGCGAGGCCTCCGCCCAGGTCGCCGGGGTCCGGTGGGCGAGGCTGTCGGCGTCGCCGCTGAGCAGCACGTACCGCTCCTCGTACAGCGGGACGGCCCGGAGGTTCTCGGAGAGGTCTCCGTGCAGGTAGGTGACTCCGGCGTCGAGTTCGAAGTTCTGCAGCCGCCGGAGGATCTCCTCCGACCGGAGGTCCGCGCTGACCTCCACGGTGACCAGCGGGTGCGCCGCGCAGAACGGGCCGGTCAGCTGTGCGACGGCGCCGGACGCGGTCGGGACGGCCCCGATCCGCAGCCGGCCGCTCAGCCCGCTGCGCAGGGCGCCGACCTCGCTCCGGAGGGCGTCACGGTCGGCCAGGATCCGCCGCGCCCGCACGACGATGCGTTCGCCCTCGGGCGTGAGGCCCTCGTACCTGCGGCCGCGTAGGACCAGCGGGACGTCCAACTCCTCCTCCAGCTTGCGGATCGCCTCGGAGAGGGCGGGCTGGGAGACGTGACAGGCCTGCGCGGCGCGGGCGAAGTGGCGCTCCCGGGAGAGGGCCACCAGGTATTCGAGTTGACGGAACAGCACGTCCCGGGTCTACCGGACCGTCGCTCCGGACGCCAGTCGGCGCTTCGGGGGCGCGGGGGGCACGGGGGCACGGGGGCACGGGGGCACGGTGAAATTTTCGGGTATTCACGAGTGTTGTTCGCGAATACACGAATTCTGGTGCGGGAGCAGCTTCCCTCGTGCGCACCGAAAGGTCAAAGAGGGGTCGCCGATAAGCCGATAGGTATGGCTTATCGTTTCGGATAACCGGCGCCGATCGGGCAATCGGTAATCCCTCTTTGACTTCTCCGGGGAATTCGCGGAGGGTGATCGCGGAGTGATGAATCCGGGACGAGGAGCGGATCGGCGCGTGCTGAGTACCAGGGGGAGCGGCCGGCGGCGTGCGGCTTCCAGGGTGCGGCGCGCGCTCTCCCCGCGGGGCGCGCTCGCCCTGAAGAGCGTCGACGGCGCCCTGTCCTTCGCCCTGCGGGCCGCGCTGGCAATGGCGTTGCCGGCGGTGCCGTTGGCCCTGGCCGGGCACGCCGACCAGGCCGTCTACACGATGCTGGGATCCTTCGCCACCACGTTCGGCCACAACCTGCCCTATGCGCGCCGCGCCCGGGTGCTCGCGCTGGTCGCGGTGGCCATGACGGCGTGCGTGGGCTGCGGTTCGGCGCTCGCCGCGTGGGCCCATCCGCGGGACGGGGGAGCAGGTGCCGCCGTGGTGATCGCGGCCATGGCCGTGGTGGCCGGCGTCGCGAAGTTCGCCTGCGACGCGGCACGGCTGGGCGGGCTGGGCGCGGTGCTGCTGCTCTTCTCCTTCGCCGTGGCGGCCAACGGCGCACCCGCCCCGGCCGACGTCCTTCCCCAGACCGGCCTGGCCGCCCTGGGTGCTGCCGTGGCCTGGGGCCTGGCCGTGGCGGGTTGGCTCGTGTACCCGGACCGTCCGCAGCGGCTCGCCGTGGCGGCGGCCCTGCGCGAGCTCACGTACCTGTGGGAGGCGACTGGCGGCGGTGCGGTGGGCGGAGGGGCGGTGGGCGGAGGGGCAACCGGCGCCGGTGCGGTGAACGGGGCGGCGACCGGCAGCGGTGCGGTGGGCGGAGGGGCGACCGGCGGCAGTGTGGCGGGCGAGAGCAGGCCCGCCCGGCACCGGGCGACCGCCGCCGTTCTGCAGGCGTACCAGATGCTCGACGTCATGCCTCCGACGGCCGCCGAGCTGGGTGTCGGCCGGGGCGGTACCTGCGTGCGCCTGACCGACCTCTCCTGGTCGCTGCTGATCGGGTCCGGCCGGCGGCCGCCGGAGGACGCCACCGGCCTGGCGCGGCACCTGCGCGGCCAGGTCCGCCTGCTGGTGAGCCGTCGCCACCGGGAGCCGCCACTCCTGTCGGAGCTGTCGTCGCCGACCGCCCTCACCCGGGTCGCCCCGGTCCCGGACCCGGCCGGTCCGACCACCCGTCCCTCCACCACCCGTCCCTCCGCCACCCGTCCCTCTGCCACCCGCCGCGCCGCCGCGCTGCTCGCCGCCGAACTGCGCGCCGCCGAGCTGGTGACGGGGCGGCTGGTGACGGCGCAGCGCCGGGGCGGCCCCGGGCACGCCTCGGTCCTGCTCGTCCCCGCCCTGCGGATGGCCCTCGGTACCGGGCTGGCGGGTTGGACGGCCCTGCTGCTCGGCCTCGGTCACGCCTACTGGGCGGCCATCTCCGCCGCCGCGGTGCTGCACTCGGTCAACGTCCGCACGGCGGCGCAGCGTGCCGTCCAGCGCACCCTGGGCACGGCCGCCGGGCTGGTGCTCGCGCTCGGTGTGCTGGCCGCGCACCCCGGTCCCCTGGCGCTGGTGCTGGTGATCGTGCTCCTGGAGTTCCTGCTGGAGTACGTCGTGGCCCGCAACTACGGCCTCGGAGTCGTCTTCCTCACGCCGCTCGCGCTGCTGCTGACCGACCTGGCGGCCCCGTCGCCCACCGGGACCCTCGTCACGGACCGGGTGCTGAGCAGCGTCCTCGGCATCGGCATCGCGCTGGCCTGTGCGCTGTTGGTGGTCCACGACCGGGCGGCGGTCCGGGCGCAGCGCGCGCTGGCCGCGTGCACGGAGGCGTCCGAGCGGGCGGAGCAGGTGCTGGAGAGCCGCCTGGAGCGGTCGTTCCCGGTCGTCCAGACGCACCTGGCCGCCGCCGTGGTGGAGTTGCGCGAGGCCGACGACGCCGCGGCCGGCGAGCTCTGGCCGGCGGAGGTCGACCCGACCGAGCTCGCCGCCGCGGAGCAGCGTGCCTACCTCCTCCTGGAGCGGTTCGTCCGGTGACAGAGGACCGACGGCGGACCGAGGGCGGACCGAGGGCGGACCGACGGCGGACCGGCCCGCCGTCAGGCGGAGGGGTCGATGGTGACCTTGAGGTGCTTCATGATCGGCTGGTCGCTCTGGGTGCTGTGGTCGCCGATCGCGCAGAGCACGTTCATCTCCGGCATGTAGCCGGCCGCGCAGCCGCGGGGGATGTCGTAGGGGATGGCGAGGTAGCCGTGGAGCGAGCGACGGCTGCCGTCCCTCGCGGTGCTCGTGATGTCGACCGGCCCGAGGTCGGCGATGCCGCGCTCGCGCATGTCGGCCCGGTTCATGAAGACGAGCGTGCGCAGGTTCCTGATGCCGCGGTAGCGGTCGTTGTCGGAGTAGATGGTGGTGTTCCACTGGTCGTGGGAGCGCATGGTGCCCAGGGCCAGGGTGCCGGGGGCGGGGACGACGTCGGGCAGGGTGGCGGTGGAGAACTCGGCGCGCCCGGACGGGGTCAGGAAGACCAGTTCACGGGCGGGCTGCTTGAGCCGGAAGCCGAGCGGCAGGCGCACCCGGCGGTTGAAGTCCTCGAAGCCGTCGAGGGCCTGGGCCATGGTGTCGCGGATCCGGTCGTAGTCCTCGACGTACCACTCCCAGGGCGTCGCGCTGTCGGGCAGGGCGGCGCGGGCCATGCCGGCGACGATGGCCGGCTCGGACAGCAGGTGCGGTGAGGCGGGGCGCTTCATGCCGACCGACAGGTGGACCATGCTCATCGAGTCCTCGACCGAGGTGCTCTGGACGCCCCTGCGCTGGTGGTCCTTCTCGGTACGGCCGAGGCACGGCAGGATGAGGGCCTGCCGGCCGTGGACGATGTGGCTGCGGTTCAGCTTGGTGCTCACCTGGACGGTGAGCTCGCAGGAGCGCAGCGCCGCGTAGGTGTACGGGGTGTCGGGCGCCGCGAGCGCGAAGTTGCCGCCCATGCCGACGAACACCTTCACGTCACCGCTGTGCATCGCCCTGAGGGTGTTGACGGTGTCCAGGCCGTGGTCACGCGGCGGCCGGATCTTGCAGACCTCGGCGAGTCGGTCCAGGAACTCGTCGCTGGGGCGGTGGTCGATGCCGCAGGTGCGGTTGCCCTGGACGTTGCTGTGCCCGCGCACGGGGGAGGGACCGGCGCCCTCCCGGCCCAGGTTGCCGCGGAGCAGCAGCAGGTTGACGATCTCCCGGACGGTGTCGACGCCGTGCTCGTGCTGGGTGAGCCCCAGGCACCAGCTGATGACGGAGCGGTCGGCCTCGCCGTACACGCGTGCCGCCTTGAGGACGTCGGCGCGGCTCAGCCCGGACTGCTTCTCGATCTCCTCCCACGACGTGGCCTCGCACAGTGCGCGGTACTCGTCGAAGCCGGCGGTGTGGCGGTCGATGAACTCCCGGTCCAGGGCCCTCGGGTCGGACTCGGACTGCTCCAGGACCGCCTTGGCCATGCCGCGCAGCAGGGCCATGTCGCCGCCGATGCGCGGCTGGAGGTTCAGGGTGCTGGTCCGGGTCGTCTTGAACAGGGCCATGTCCATCATGTCGTGGGGGATGATGGTCCGGGTGGCCGCCGCTTCGACGAGCGGATTGACGTGCACGATCTGCGCGCCGCGGTGGTAGGCCTCGGCGAGGGCGGTGAGCATCCGGGGCGCGTTGGAGGCGGCGTTGACGCCCAGGATGAACAGGGCGTCGGCGCTCTCCCAGTCCTTGAGGTCGACCGTCCCCTTCCCTGTGCCCAGGGAAGCCTGGAGAGCGCGTCCGCTCGCCTCGTGGCACATGTTGGAATAGTCCGGCAGGTTGTTGGTGCCCAGCTCGCGGGCCATCAACTGGTAGAGGAAGGTGGCCTCGTTGCCGAGCCGGCCGGAGGTGTAGAACGAGGCCTGGTTCGGGTCGTCCAGCTCGCGCAGGGCGCGGCCGACCACCGCGAACGCCTCCTTCCAGCTGATCGGGACGTAGTGGTCGGACTCGGGGTCGTAGACCATCGGTTCGGTCAGCCGCCCCTGGTTCTCCAGGTCGTAGTCGCTCCACCCGGACAGCTCGGTCACCGAGTGCGCGGCGAAGAACTCGCGTCCGACCCGCTTGCGGGTCATCTCCCAGGTGACGTGCTTGATGCCGTTCTCGCAGATGTCCAGGTGCAGGCCCTTGGTGTCGTCCGGCCACGCGCACCCCGGGCAGTCGAACCCGGTGTTCTCGTGGTTCATCCGCATGATCGCCCGCGGGCCGTCCACCAGTGCGCCCTCGCGCACCATGAAGCGGGACACGCTCTTCGCCGCGCCCCAGCCGGCGGCGGGGTGATGGTAGGGGTGGAACTCGGGATCCGCCTCGGGGACGGGCCCCACGCCGGCCTCCAGGGGATCCTGCTGGTCACTGTTGGTGCTCACGACACTCGACCCTCCGAAGCGGGCATGAGGGGACGGAACGGCATTTTCGGGCAGGCTATGCCCGCTGGTCCGGGCACGCCATTCGACTCCGTGGGCAGTACCGGGCCCTTCGCAGGGGCGCTCCCACCGTGCGGCCGGGGCTGCACCGGTGTACCCGCGCGGATACGCTGACGCTGTCCTCCCCGCCCGCGCCGTCCTCCCCCTGTTCCACCGATGACCGTTCCTGCGTCCCGAGGCCCCCGTGTACAACCGCCTGGTGCTCCCCGCCGTCCCCCGGCTCGCCTGTTCGGCGGTGGCCGGCGCGGTGGTCGGTGCCCTCGTCGGCGCGCTGACCACCACCCCGCTGGGGATCCTCGCCGGGATCGCCGCGGCGGAGACGGCCTTCGTGGTGGCGGGGTGGTGCGTCCTGTGGCCCATGGACGCCGACGCCACCCGCAGCAACGTGCGGCGCGAGGAGTTCCGGCCGGTCGTCGAGGAACTCGTCGTGGTGGCGGCCGCGTTGTGCGGGCTGGCCGGCATCGTGGCGCTGCTTCTGGTCGGCAAGTCGGACCTGAGCCACGCCGCGGCCGCGGCGGCGCTCTGCGGCGTGTTCGCGTCCTGGGCGGCCCTGCATCTGATGTACGCCACCCGTTACGCGTACATCTACTACCTTCCGGCCGGGGGTGGGTCGGCCGACGGCGGGTCGGCCGGGGGTGGGTCAGCCGGGGGCGGGTCGACCAGGGGCGGGATCGACTTCAACACCAACGACCCGCCCCGCTACAGCGACTTCCTCTACTTCAGCTACAACTTGGGGATGACCTACCAGGTTTCCGACACCAGCGTCTCCAGCTCCCGGCTGCGCGCGGTCATCCTCCGGCACTGCCTGCTGTCGTACGTGTTCGGAGCGAGCATCCTGGCCACCACCATCAACCTCGTGGCCGGTATCGTCACCGGCCGTTGACGGGTGGGCCCCCGGCGTCGTGGGGCACGGCGTCGTTGGCGTCGTGGTGCACGGAGTCGTTGCGACCCGTCGGTCCTGTCGGTCCTGTCGGTCGGGTCGGTCTACCTGTCGGTCGCGGCTGTCGGTCCACCTGTCGGTCGTGGCCGCTACCCGTCGGTCCCGTCGCCGAGGGACAGCACGACGGCGGTCGCCGGCCCGGTGGGCGCCTCGTAGTCGACGGTCTCACCGACGCGGTGCCCGAGCAGGGCGCGCCCGAGCGGGCTGTCGGTGGTGACCAGGGTCCGGTCCAGCGCCTCCGCGAGCTCGCCGACCTGGACGGTGGTCTCGGTCCCGTCCGCGAACCGCACCCGCACGGTGCTGCCCACGCCGATCGCGTCGGTGTCCGGGGGGCCGGCCACGGTGGCCTGGCGCAGGCGCCCGTCGATCACGGCGATGCGGGCGTCCAGGCGGTCGACCTCCGTGGCGCGCTGCAACTCGTCGGCCTGGTCTGCCCGGTCGCCCACCTCCTCGCCGCCCCGCAGGGTGGCGGCGACCTTCGCGCGGTCGGTGCGCAGCCCGGCGAGTTCCCGTTCCAGAGCTTCGCGGGCGACGGCGCTGATGGGCTCGGCTTGACCGGTCATTCCGGGCTCCTGGAGTGCAGGCGGCACGGTCGAGTGCCACGGGACAATTGCGGCATTCTCGAAGATATCAGGCAAGCCGCGGCACTGCGGCAGCGGGCGAGGGCCGCCGCCCGGCCCCGGCCGGCCCCGGCCGGCCCCGGCCGGGTGGCCCGAGGACTCGCGGGCCCTCAGGTGAACGGCGTGCGGTGGAGCGAGATCAGCAGGCGCCAGCTGTGGGCCGCGAGCTCGTCCGGGGTGGCCGGCACCAGGGCGTGGAGCCAGTCGGCGAGCAGGGCGCTGAAGGTGGCGGCGACGGCGGTGGCGACCAGGTCGGGATGCGGGGCGCCGGCCAACCGCCGCTCGGTGCGGCTGCGTTCGCGGAGCTGACGGTGGAGCAGGTCGCCCAGCGGACCGGTGCCGCCGGGCAGGAGCAGTGAGCGGTAGACCGCCGCGTGCCGGTCCACCTCGGTGAGGAAGGCGGCCAGGGCGGGTGGCGGGGCGGCCGGGTCGGGGGTGCCGCGCCAGGCGTGCAGGGCGTCGACGGCGTCCCGGACGACCTCGGCGCAGGCGTCCACCGCGAGGGCCTGGAGGTCCTCGTAGTGGAGGTAGAAGGTGGCCCGTCCGACGGCCGCCCGCCGGACCACGGCGGCCACACTGACCTCGGCCAGCGGGCGCTCGGCGCACTCGGCGAGCAGGGCCGCGCGGAGCCGGGCCCGGGTGCGGTCGGTCCGTGCGTCGCTCATCGCGCGGCCAGGACGGCGGCGAGCGCGAGGGCGCCGGGAAGGGCCTGGGCGACGAGGATCCGGCGGTTGGCGGTCGCCGCGCCGTACAGGCCCGCCACCACCACGCAGGACAGGAAGAACACCTGGACGGGGAAGCCCGTGGGGTCGCCTGCGACCAGGCCCCAGACCAGGCCGGCGGCCAGGAAGCCGTTGTAGAGGCCCTGGTTGGCGGCCAACGGGGCGGTGGCCTTCGCCATCTGCGCGTCGAAGCCGGAGAGGCCCCGGCCGGGCGCCCGCTCCCAGAGGAACATCTCCAGCACCAGGATGTATCCGTGCAGCGCGGCCACCAGGGCTACCAACGTGTTTGCCACGACGCCCATGGACGGGCTCCTTTCTGGACAGGTGTCCATTAATCATAGACACATGTCCAGGAAGGCGGTCAATCCCACTCGGAGGGCGGGCGACCTCACTCAGTTCAAGGCATGAACTCATCGGTCGCGGGCAGAAGTTCGCCACTTCACCTCTTGACCGCAGTCGTTCAGGGGCGGGACAGTGGTGCGCATCGGAGGAATGAGAGCGCTCTCATCCGTCGCTCCCACCGGCTCCGAGCCCCCACGTCCGCCCACCCACGGAGGTGCCCCACCGTGTCCGCAAGCACCGTGCCCAGAACCACCGTGCCCAGCACCACCGCCACCCGCCGACGGCGTCCCCGCCGGGCCCTGGCCACCGTCCTGACGGCGGCCGGCGCGGCCACCGCGCTCTGCGCCGCACTGCTGGGCTCCACCGCCACGGCCGCCGTCCCGCCCGCCCCCGCCGGCTGGACCACCGTCTGGAGCGACGACTTCGGCGGCGCCGCCAACACCCTGCCCTCCGGCGCCGACTGGATCGTCGACACCGGGACGAGCTACCCCGGCGGCGCCGCCAACTGGGGTACCGGCGAGGTCCAGACGTACACCGCCGACACCGCCAACCTCCGCCAGGACGGCGCCGGGAACCTGCGCATCACCCCGATCCGGGACGCCAACGGCAACTGGACCTCCGGCCGGATCGAGACCCGGCGCAGCGACTTCGAACCGCCGGCCGGGGGCAAGCTGCGGATCGAGTCCCGCATCCAGATGCCGAACGTGACCGGCCCGGCCGCGGCCGGCTACTGGCCGGCCTTCTGGACGCTGGGCGCGCCGTACCGCGGCAACTACTGGAACTGGCCGTCCATCGGCGAGTTCGACCTGATGGAGAACGTCAACGGCGTCAACCAGGTCTGGGGCACCCTGCACTGCGGCGGCAACCCCGGCGGCCCGTGCAACGAGACCACCGGCCTCGGCGCCGTGCACGCCTGCCCGGGCTCCGCCTGCCAGGGCAACTTCCACACCTACGCGCTGGAGTGGGACCGCACCGTCAGCCCGCAGCAGCTGCGCTGGTACGTCGACGGCGTGCAGTACCACTCCGTCACCTCGGCGCAGATGGACGCGGCCAGTTGGGACGCGGCCACCGCGCACGGGCACTTCATCCTGCTGAACGTCGCGATGGGCGGTGCGTTCCCGGACCCGGTGGCGGGCTACCGCACGCCGACGGCGAGCACCGCCTCCGGCGTCCCGATGCTGGTGGACTACGTCGCGGTCTACAGCTCCGGGGGCACGGGCACGCCGCCGCCGACCACGCAGCCTCCGACGACGACGCCGCCGCCCACCACCACGCCGCCGCCCGGCGGCACCGGCAGCGCGTACGGCACCATCCAGGCCGAGGCCTACAGCGGGCAGTCGGGGACAGCTCTGGAGACCACCACGGACTCCGGCGGCGGCCAGAACCTCGCCGCCCTGGCCAACGGGGACTGGGCGCTCTACCCCGGCGTGGACTTCGGCACCACCCCGGCCCGGCAGTTCAAGGCCCGGGTGGCCTCGGGCGCGGCCGGCGGCGTCAGCGGACTGGTGGAGGTCCGGCTGGACAGCCGGACCAGCGCCCCGGTCGGCTCGTTCGCCGTCGCCAACACCGGCGGCTGGCAGAGCTGGACCACCGTGCCGGCCAACATCAGCGCGGTCACCGGCAAGCACGACGTCTACCTGACCTTCACCAGCGGCCAGCCGGCCGACTTCGTCAACGTCAACTGGTTCACCTTCAGCACCACCTGACGCGGGGCGCCGCGCGGCGGTGGACGGCGCCCGTCCACCGCCGCTGCGGCCTGCCCGGGTGGGGGAGGTGACGGCCGGGGAGCGATCTCAACGGTTCGCCCAGACCCCCGGTGCGGCGGTCGGAGTTGGTGCGGGCTCCCGGCCGGGCGTCAGTTCGAGATGCGGGCCTCGATGCCGTCGAGGAGGAAGTCGAGGCCGGTCCGGAAGGTCCGGTCGGCGTCCAGGTGGGGGCCGTCGCGTACGACCGTGGCCAGCGCGGGGAACCGGCCCGTTGCGAAGGTCCGCTCCAGGTACGGCCCGAAGGCGGCCTGCCACTGCTGCTTGTCCATCCCCGTGGCCCGCTCGGCGCGCCGCTCGGTGATCTCCCGGCGCACCGCGCCGACCACGTACGCGTTGACCGCGGCGATCGCCGGGACGGTGACGTCCAGGTCGACACCGCCCATCGCGGCCACCACCGCCTCCCCGCCGGCCAGCGTGTGCGGGCCGAGCTGCGGCCGCCCACCGATCAGATCGGCGAACCATTCGTGCCGGTGAGCCGCCCGCCGAGTGGCTTCGGCAAGGGAGTGCAGCACCTCCCGCCAGCCGTCTCCGGCCGGCCGGATCTCGGCGTACACCGCATCGACCATCAGGTCGAGCAGCTCCTCCTTGGTGGCGATGTAGCCGTACAGCCGCATCGGTCCGACGTCCAGTACGGCGGCGACCTTGCGCAGCGACACCGCGGCCAGGCCGTCCGCGTCGGCCAGCCGGATCGCCGCTCCGACGATCCGCTCCCGGCTCAGCGGGGCAGGCACCGGTCGATCCGACGGCTCCGGCCGCTCCCACACCAACATGCCGCCGACAATACATCGCCCGGGTGTTACAGTGACATCGCTTGATACAGTGTATCGACCGATACGGTGAATCGGGGTAGCCGTGAACATTGCCATCGTCGGAGCCGGCCTGGGCGGCCTGGTCCTCGCCCGCGTGCTGCACGTGAACGGCGTCGACGCCGTCGTGTACGAACGTGAACCATCACGCGCCGCGCGCGGTCAGGGCGGCATGCTCGACCTGCACGCCGGGACCGGGCAGCAGGCGCTGCGCGAGGCGGGCCTGATCGACCGGTTCCACGCGATCGCCCGTCGCCAAGGCCAGGACCTGCGCCTTCTCGAACCGGACGGCACCCTGCTGCTCCAGGAGGACACACCCGACGACGCCCCGCTCGACCGACCCGAGGTCGACCGCGCCGATCTGCGCAACCTGCTGCTGGACTCCCTCCCCGAACACACGGTGCGCTGGGGGCACGCCTTCGAATCCGCCGACGACGGGCACCTGCACTTCGCCGACGGCGGCAGCGCGACCTACGACCTGCTGGTCGGCGCCGACGGCGCGCACTCCCGGGTCCGCGCGCTGCTCACCGACGCCCAGCCGGCACACACCGGCCAGAACGTCGTCGAGCTGGGCATCCCCGACATCGACCGAACCCACCCCGGCCTCGCGGCGATGGTGGGGCGCGGCAACTACTGGGTGCTGGGCGACGGACAGTCCCTCTCGGCGCAGCGCAACGGCGACGGCCGCGTGCGCATCTACCTCAGCTTCTACAACACCGCCGAGGACTGGCTCGCCACCAGCGGGATCCCGTTCCACGACCCGGCCGCCGCCCGGCTGCGGCTCACCGACCTGTTCGCCGGCTGGGACCCACGGGTCACCGCGCTGATCGCGGCCTGCGACGACACGGTCCTGCCACGGCAGATCACCACCCTCCCGGTCGGCCTGACCTGGCCGTCGACACCCGGTGTCACGCTGCTCGGGGACGCCGCGCACCTGATGCCACCGGTGGGGCAGGGTGCCAACATGGCCATGCTCGACGGCGCCCTGCTCGGCCTCGCGCTGGCCGCGGACCCGGACGATCTTCCCGCCGCCGTCAGGGAATTCGAACGCGAGATGTTCGAACGGACCAGTGCCGCCGGCCGGCAGTCCGCGCACGTCCAGGAGGTCCTGGCGTCGCCGGGCGCCGGCCGGAAGATGCTCGCCTTCTTCCAGCCCACCTGAACGAGGACCGGGGAACCGGCCCGGTCCACTCGGCGCCGCCGCTGCGCACTCGGCACATAACCCCATGTCAGGTCAGGAAGTCCGACCGTCGTACTAGGCTCAGGGGCAGGCCGTCCGCGAGCGAGAGGAGCCCACGGTGCCGGAGCAGACGCCGCGTCCCACGGCCGAGGCCGACCCGGCCGCGCCACGTCCGACGCTGGAGTCGGTCGCCGAGCGGGCGGGGGTCTCCCGCGCCACGGCGTCGCGGGTGGTGAACGGGGGAGCGGGGGTCCGCGAGGCGCTGCGGGAGAAGGTCCAGCGCGCGGTCGAGGAGCTCGGCTACCTCCCCAACCTGGCCGCCCGCACCCTGGTGACCCGGCGCAACCACGCCGTCGCCGTCGTGGTGGCCGAGCCCGGCAGCCGGCTCTTCTCCGACCCGTTCTTCGCCCAGCACCTGCGCGGCATCGGCCGCGAACTGTCAGCCGCCGACAACCAGATGGTGCTGATGATGGTCGAGGACCAGTACGACTACGAGCGGGTGGGCCGGTACCTGGCCGGCGGCCACGTGGACGGCGCACTGCTGTTCTCGCTCCACCAGCCGGACCCGCTGCCACAGATGGCGCGCAAGGTCGGCCTGCCCTTCGTGGTGGGCGGCCGCCCGGGCTGGCCGGGCGCCGAGTCCGACCGCCAACTCGTGTACGTGGACAGCGACAACCGAGGCGGCGCCCGGCTCGCCGTCGGCCACCTCCGCTCGCTCGGGCGCGGCACCATCGCCACCATCACCGGCCCGCTCGACCAGACCTCCGCCCTCGATCGCCTGGACGGCTACCGCGACGTGCTGCCCGACGGCGACCCGGCGCTCGTCGCCGAGGGCGACTTCACCCCCGACGGCGGCGGCCGCGCGATGGCCGAACTGCTGGCCCGCCGGCCCGATCTGGACGCCGTGTTCGCGGCCTCCGACGCGATGGCCTCGGGCGCGCTGCGCGTCCTGCGCGAGGCGGGGCGCCGGGTGCCCGAGGACGTCGCCGTGGTCGGCTTCGACGACGTCGAGTCGATCGCCGCCTGGACCGAGCCGCCGCTCACCACGGTGCGCCAGGACATCGAGGAGATGGGCCGGCTGATGGCCCGCCTGCTGCTGCGCCGCCTCGACGTGACCGGCCCGGACCGGGTGCCCGCGACCGGTCTGCGGTCCGGCGGTCCGACCTCGGTGATCACCCCGACCCGCCTGGTCCGGCGGGCCTCGGCCTGAGCCCGGCCCGGTCGGCCTGGCCCGGCGCCGGAACCCGCTTCCGGGTCCAGGCTGACGCGATCGTGCTCCAGGGGGTCCAGGCCGCACGAGGAGGCGCCACAGGCTACCGCGATGCCCCGATCAAGCGCGAGACCGCCCGGGCTCTCCGCTCCGCCCGCGTTGTCGTGGCTGCCTGTTCAGACTCGGAGAACGAGATCGGGGGCACCCCGTCGAGGCGAAGCAGCTGCCAGCGTGAGTCTGCGTTCCGCCCCGGTGATGACGCGGCGAGGAGACGCACCCGCGCGTCGGATCGTGCCGCGCTGGTCAGCGCTGCCACGCCCGGGCCCGTCTCGGCGGCGTCCGCGAGGCTCGACGACGGGCCGTGCCGTTCGTCCAGCGAGCGCAGCTCGGAGGTGATGGCTCTACTCAGCACTGTGAGGGCGTTCAGAGATGTATATGTGGACCGCCAGAATGCGTACAACGGACCCTGACCGTACTGGAGCGCCCCTGCGCTCGCCTGTGCCGCCATACTGTCTGCGTAGTCGGCGGTGATCGTGAGGTTCTCGCGAAGCGGGTGGTTCGGCAGGGGAATCGGCGGCAGTCCTTTGCGGCCGGCGTCTTCCTGGAGGTATCCGGGATTGACGTAGCCGACAGGCGGCGGCTCGTCAGCCGCACAAATGGCCCACTGAACGATCGGGTGAAGAGGGTCGGTGCGTTCCCCGAGCCAGAGAAACCTCAGGGCGGCGATCGCCGTGACGTCTTCCGGTGTGACCACGAATTCGACCCGGGGATAGGAGGAGACCGGGTACCGTTCCATGACGTACGGCAGATACCGGGCAATCTCCGTCGCCTCCTCCTCGCACGGGTGGTGTCTGAACAGCCCTCGCTGGATCCAGAGGCGCTTGACAAGTGACGGCGGGAAATAGGTGTCGTCAGGCTCACCAGCGCTGTAGTCGCAGCGCTGCCAAAGGACCACGCCCGTTTCGCCAGCCTGCAACTTGTCCGCGGCGAAGAAGACGGCAACCAGCGGATCGAACGACCAGTCGGTGAGCATGGTCCTGATTCCGTAGTGCTGCGGAGCCACGCTGTAGTCTATTGGGCTGATGAGCATCATCCTGGGGAATGGCAGGACCATGGTGAAGGAGCCGAGGTCATACATCGCGTTCAGGGCGTGGCTGAACCAATCGGCGGCCCTCCGCTCCCGGCGACGGTCGACTCCGGACCTGCATTGCGACGCGGTCACTTCCGTATACCTGGCATGCTGTCCCCGGAAGGCGCCGACATAGCCGTCCTTTTTCCGGGCCATGCCTGCTGGCAGGTCCGTCTCGTCGTCATCGACGGATGCGGCGTGTCCGGCACGCAGTAACCAGGCTGCGGCCGCGGCGGCGGAAGGTGCCGACCATTTAAGTTCGCTTACACGCGTCACCTTTTCCGCCGCTTCGGCTATGCGGGTGGGGACGCCTGGTAGGTGCTCGTTCAGCAGGACAGGGCCAATGCGGGGTGTCGCGGCGATTTCAAGAAGGCTCATGTTCCGTTCCGATCTCTGGGGCACGATCCCCACGGACACGACTCCTGCGGCCTGGCCTCGGACCTCCCGAATCGTTGAAACCGTCCTTTCCCCCACCAGTCCCTGCCGCCGACCCGTCGCCAGCTGGTCGAGCCTGACGAGGGTGGGATACGGCAATCCACCGTGGTGGGCGCCGGGTGCCTCTTTGACCCACACCTCCAGGATGCATCCGTCAAATCGTGATCAACGATGCGAGGCCGGAGCGCGCCGGCAAGCCGCACAAGGGCCGCTCGGGCCCGGACACGCGGTGTGACGCCCGGCTGATGGCGCCGCAGCGGCGGAAGCAGGGGCAGGCCACTCCACCGCCGGACGGCCCTTGGTGTTCCGGCCGGGGCGGACGAAGACCACGCAGTAATCCGGCACACCTGCGTCACTCTTCGCATGCGCACGTCCTGGTTGGCGGACAAGTGCATCCGGGGTTTGTCCCGCGCCTCCCCGGAGCGGCTCGTCGACGTACCGGGTGGCGGCAGGGGCGGCGTGCGCCGATCCTTGAGGCACGGACAGAAGGACAGGGTAGGGCGGGACGTGCCCGCCGGACTCGGTGACCTCCTCTCCGGCGAATCTCCTTTCGAGGCCGGTTACAGGGAGATGGAATGCCGACTTGGCTGAGCACCACTCGCATCGGACCGCTCACGGGCCCCGCAGACCAGAATCCACCACCGTTGCAGGACACGACGCGGTGGGGTGTGCTCGGCACCGACGAAGGCGTGAACGTCGTGTTCGGCGGGCGGACGTACATCTACTTCGGCGACGTCAATCCCTCTCCGTGGGACGAGGGGAGGCTCAACCTCGACCTCATCGCGTGGACGAGCGAACCGCACGTCCATACACACGGTGGGCATGCCGCGATCGGCTGGATGTTCTACCTCCCCAACGGCAACCAGCAGGGCGGCCCGGCGAGTACGCAGCAGCCGAACTGGCGGTACTGCGTTAAATGCTTCTCGCTGTTCTTCTGCCCGGACGGAGCCGGCGGCGCCGGCAGGTGCACCTACGACAATGCCCTTCACCAGGTCGCCGGCGACGAGTTCTACCTCCCCAATGTCGAGGAGGGGGCCACCGCCGACGACGGGCAGTCGGATTGGCACTACTGCGGCAAGTGCAATGGTCTCTGCTTCGCGCCGGGCTTCGTCGAGACGGGCAGCTGCCCGGCGGGCGGGCCCCACCAGCCGATGGGCTGGACCTTCCTCCTGCCCAACGATGTTCAGGGACCGGCGCCCTCGACCGGTCAGAAGGACTGGAGGTACTGCGCCTACTGTCAGGGGCTCTTCTTCGACGGATATGTACACAAAGGCGCCTGCCCCTCCGCTCCGGGCGGCGGTCTGAGGCTGACTCCCCTGCTTGAGAGCGGGTCGAAGGAGGGCGGGCAGTTCTACCCCTTCCAGGGTGAGCCGCTGGTCGGCACCCTGAAGTCCTATGAGCGGCCTGGTGGCGCATTCGTCTGGAACGACCGGGTTCACGTCTTTGTCGGCGTCGCCCATCCCAAGTATTCAGGGCGGATCCGGCCGGGGAACCCGCAGTTCGGCACCTATCTGCTCTCGACCGCCACGCCCGATCAGTCGGCACCGCTGACAACCCACTACCTGTTCAGTCCCCGGATCGGCACATGCGTGCTGCCGGACGGCACCGTCCGCAGCCACAGCCCTCTCGGTTTCTACTTCCGCGTTTCACGCGCGGCCGCCGGGGCGTCAGCCGTCTGGCGGCGCTGCAAACGGTGTGAGGGTCTCTTCGAGATCGTTGCGGGAAACGCGGGGCTCTGCTTCGGAAGTCCCGCCGGACACAGTCCGTACGACGAATCCTTCGCCGTGTTCGAGGGATCGTCCGACACCGGCGACTCCCAGTCGAATTGGCGTCGCTGCGCCAAGTGCCTGGCGTTGGTCTACAACGGGTACGCATCGAAGGACCGGTGCCCCGCGCCCGGTGGCACGCACGACCTGGCCGACAGCCCGTCGTACTCGATGGGTTTCACGAGTGACGCGAACGCCGACGAGCAGAGCGAGGATGGCGGGTGGCGCTACTGCTCGCAGTGTCAGTGCATGGTGTTCACACGGCACGAAAATGCCGTCGGCGGTGCGACGCCCTACGTCGTGAACGCCGCCGACCACACCGACCTGCCGGCGCCGCCGTCCGCGCCCGGCATAGCCTTCTCGGGTCGAGCGGCGGTGATCATCAGCCACCGCTTCAGCTGGCTGCCGTATCACCAGGGTGGCTTCGTGCTCGCGTGCTGGCACCTGCCCGTCGGCGCGTCGCCGCGGCTGCAGGATCTCCTGTACTTCGACCCCGAATCGCGGCAATGGACCCCGCATGTCTCGGTGTTCCAGAAGAACCTCTTCGACTACACCTACCAGGGGAGCCCGAATCCCCCTGGGTACTACACGGAAACCGGTCTTCTCTGGCTGCCCGGGGCGCGACGATGGATGCTGACGTACACGCAGGCGCAACCGCCGTCGGAGCAGAATCCCTCCGTCGCGCGAAGGCCCGTTCATGCCCGGTTCGCCGAACGGATCACCGACCTGGGTACCGCCACCGATGTACCGCTCTTCGACCCGGGCAGGCCCGCCGATCTGGCGCTCTTGGCCGGGCCGACGAGTTATCCGTACGGGCCGTATCCACTGGAGAACTACACGACGTGGGATCCGCAGTTGGGCATCCTGGATCTCTGCTATCTGTTGTCCCTCTACGACCCGTACCAGGTCCAGATCATGCGCACGCAAATCCGCTTGCCGTGACACGGTGATCCGTCAGGGCCGTTTCAAAGTCCCGGCGAGCGCATGCCTCCGCTGGTCGTGGCGGGGCGAGGAGTGCAGCGCGGCCCGTCGCGTACGCAACAAGGCGCCGGTTGAACGGTGACCCCCTCAGCGCAGGCGCCGGCCGACGAGAGGAGCGCCCACCACCTGCTGGTGGTCAGGGCTGGCCAGCCGGTTTCGGGCGGCCTTCACCTTCTGAAGGCCAGCTTGGCGGCGGCGCGGAGATTACGTTCAGGTTTCGGCCTCTTGACCGCCGCGCCGGTGCGCGGCACGCTCCTCTCAGCGCCTGAGAGCGCTCTCAGGTCACGCCGTCGCCCGCCAGGCCGCCCGTCGGTCCGCCGTCACCGTGCACGAGACCGCGCCCGTCGTACGCACGCCGCCCACCCGCCCCGCCGTCGCCACGAAGCCCACCCGCCCCGCCAGGGAGACCTCATGCGCCGCTCCACCGCCGCCCTCGGCAGCACCGTCCTCGCCGCCGCCCTCCTGCTGACAGCCTGCAACGGTTCCGACGGATCCACCGGCTCCTCCGACGCCGCCGGCGGCAAGGTGACCATCACCGTCGACCTCTTCGGCACCTTCGGCTTCAAGGAGAGCGGCCTCTACGACGAGTACATGAAGCTGCACCCCGAGATCACCGTCAAGCAGACCGACACCCAGGACGAGGGCCAGTACTGGCAGGCCCTGCAGACCAAGCTGGCGGGTGGCGGCGGGCTCGCGGACATCCAGGGCCTGGAGGTGGGCCGGGTGGCGAGCGTGCTGCAGAAGCAGGCCGACAAGTTCACCGACCTGAAGACCCTCGGCCTCGGCGCGGTCAACGACGAGCTGGTGCCGTGGAAGGGCGCCGCAGTGAAGACCGCGGACGGCCGGGTGCTCGGCGCCGGCACTGACATCGGGCCGGAGGCGATCTGCTTCCGCACCGACCTGTTCAAGGCCGCCGGCCTGCCCACCGACCGCACCGAACTGGCCGCCCGGTGGTCGACCTGGCAGGGCTACCTCGACCTCGGCAGGCAGTACGTCGCCAAGGCCGCGCCCGGCAACGTCTGGACCGACAGCGCCGCCGGCGTGTTCACCGCCGAGGTCGGCCAGCAGAAGGTCCGCTACGCCGACGAGAGCGGAAAGCCGGTCTTCGAGACCAGCCAGGCCGTGAAGACCGCCTGGGCCGACGCCGGCCGGCTCGTCGCGGACGGCCTGTCCGCGAAGCTGCCGCAGTGGAGCCCGGAGTGGAACAAGGCCTTCAGCACCGGCAGGTTCGCCACCCTGAGCTGCCCCGCCTGGATGCTCGGCTACATCAAGGGCCAGGCGGGGGAAGCCGGTTCGGGGACGTGGGACGTCGCCCCCGGCCCCGGCCGGACCGGCAACTGGGGCGGTTCGTACCTGGCCGTGCCGAGGACGGCCAAACACCCGAAGGAGGCCGCCGACCTGATCAAGTGGCTGACCGCCAAGGAGCAGCAGACCACCCTGTTCACCAAGCAGGGCTCCTTCCCCTCCTCCGTCGGCGCGCAGGCCGCGATCAAGGACGTGACCGACCCCTACTTCGGCAACGCGCCGATCGGCCGGATCTTCAGCGAGTCGGCGGCCGCCATGCCGGCCCAGGTGCTCGGCGTGGACGACGGCGTGATCGGCAAGGCCTTCACCGACGCCCTCGGCGAGGTCGAGCGGACCGGCACCGCACCGGACTCCGCCTGGAAGCACGCGATCGACAACATCCGCAAGGCCGACGGAAGCTGACGGACAGTCCCGACGAATCCACCACGAAGACACCGCCCATGGCCACCGTCTCCTCCGCCCGCCTGCCCGCCACCGGGCCGGCGAAGGCCCGCACCCGTCGCGCCGGCCGGCTCGCGCCGTACGGCTTCCTCGCCCCGTTCTTCGGCCTCTTCGCCGCCTTCGGACTCTTCCCCCTCCTCTACACGGCGTACGTCTCGCTGCACCGCGTCGAGTTGCAGAGCGCCGACCGGATGGACTGGCTGGGCCTGCAGAACTACTCCCGCCTGCTGGCCGACCCGTTCTTCTGGAACGCGCTGCGCAACACCTTCACCATCGGCGTGCTCTCCACCGTCCCGCAGCTGCTGATGGCCCTCGGCCTGGCGCACCTGCTCAACTACCGGCTGCGCGGCCGCACCTTCTTCCGGGTGGCGATGCTGCTGCCGTACGCGACCTCGGTGGCCGCCGCCACCCTGGTCTTCGCCCAGCTCTTCGGGCGTGACTACGGCCTGATCAACTGGGTGCTCGGCCAGGTCGGGCTCTCCCCGGTGGACTGGCAGGCCGGCACCTGGGCCTCGCAGTTCGGCGTCTCGGCCATCGTCACCTGGCGGTGGACCGGCTACAACGCGCTCATCTACCTGGCCGGCATGCAGGCCATCCCCGGCGAGCTGTACGAGTCGGCCGCGGTGGACGGCGCCTCCCGGTGGCAGCAGTTCCGGCACGTCACCGTCCCCGGCCTGCGCCCGACGATCGTCTTCACCGTGGTGGTCTCCACCATCGGTGCCACCCAGCTGTTCGGCGAACCGCTGCTCTACGAGGGCAACTCGCGCGGCGGGATCTCCCACCAGTACCAGACCCTCGGCCTCTACCTGTACGAGCAGGGCTGGAGCTTCTTCCACCTGGGCCGGGCGGCCGCCGTCGCCTGGGTGATGTTCCTGCTGATCGTCGTACTCGCCCTGCTGAACGCGGCCGTCGCCGCCCGGCGCAACCGTACGGACCGGTGATCCCGTGACGCTCCTGCGACCGACCCCCCGACTGCGACCGACCCCCCGACTGCGACCGACCCCCCGACTGCGACCGACCCCCCGACTGCGGCCGGCCCTGCGTCCGCGGTCCGCCTCCCGGCTTCGGCCGGCCCCCCGTTCGCCGCTGCACGGCGGCCCGCTCGCCTACGCGGTGCTGATCGCCGCGACCGTGGTGTTCGCCTTCCCGTTCTACTGGACGCTGGTGGCCGCCAGCCGGTCTAACGCCGAACTCAGCTCGGCCACACCGGCGTTGACCCCCGGACCGAACCTGCTGCACAACATCGGCGAGGCCCTCCAGCAGGCGGCGATCGGCGAGGCGCTGCTGAACTCGCTGATCGTGTCGGCCACCGTCACGGCCGGGGTGGTGCTCTCCTCCACGCTGGCGGGCTTCGCCTTCGCCAAGCTGCGGTTCCGCGGCCGCGGGCTGCTGCTGGGCGTCACCGTCGCCACGATGATGATCCCGCCGCAGCTCGGCGTGATCCCGCTCTTCATGCTGATCGTCCGGCTCGACCTGCAGAACACCCTGCCCTCGGTGATCCTGCCCTCGCTGGTCTCGGCCTTCGGGGTGTTCTTCATGCGGCAGTACCTGGTCCAGGCGCTGCCGGACGAGCTCGTCGAGGCCGGGCGCGTCGACGGCGCCTCGCTGCTGCGGATCTTCCGCTCGATCGTGCTGCCGGTGGCCCGGCCCGGTATGGCGGTGCTGGGCATGCTGACCTTCATGGCCACCTGGAACGACTTCTTCTGGCCGGTCGTCGCCCTCAGCTCCCAGAACCCGACCGTGCAGGTGGCGTTGAAGTCGCTCGGCCAGGGGTACGTACCCGACCAGTCGATCGTCCTGGCCGGCACCCTGATCGGCACGCTCCCCGTGTTGCTCGTCTTCGGCCTGCTGGGCCGCCAGATCGTCGGCGGCATCATGCAGGGCGCCGTCAAGGGCTGAGCCCGCGTCCGCCCCCGAGCCGGTGAGCGCGCACCAGCGACTCCGGGCCAGCAAGCGTGCACTAGCGACCCAGGAGCAGCAAGCGTCCGAACCAGTAAGCGCCCGAACCAGCGACCCTGAACCAGTACCGCGAACCAGCGACCCTGAACCAGTACCGCGAACCACCAACCGCGAGCCAGTACCGCGAACCACCAACCGCGAGCCAGTAATGGCGACCCGCAGCTGCGAACCAGCGACCCCGGAAGGCGACATGACCGACCAAGCCCCGCCCCTCGCGTTCCCCGCCGACTTCCTCTGGGGCGCGGCCACCGCCGCGTACCAGATCGAGGGCGCGGCCGACGAGGACGGCCGGACCCCGTCCATCTGGGACACCTTCAGCCGGACGCCCGGAAGGGTCCGCAACGGTGACACCGGTGACATCGCAACCGACCACTACCACCGCTACCGCGACGACGTCGCACTGATGGCCGAACTCGGCCTGCCCGCCTACCGGTTCTCGCTCTCCTGGCCGCGCATCCGGCCCGGTGGCAGCGGTTCGGCCAACAAGGCCGGCCTCGACTTCTACGACCGGCTGGTGGACGAGCTGCTCGCCCACGGCATCGCGCCGGTCGCGACGCTCTACCACTGGGACCTCCCACAGGAGTTGGAGGACGCGGGCGGCTGGACGGCCCGGATCACCGCCGACCGCTTCGCCGAGTACGCCGCGCTGGCCGCCGGCCGCCTGGGTGACCGCATCGCCACCTGGACGACGCTCAACGAGCCCTGGTGCAGCGCCTTCCTCGGCTACGGCAGCGGCGTCCACGCCCCGGGGCGCGCCGACCCGGCCGCGGCCCTCACCGCCCACCACCACCTGCTGCTCGCCCACGGCCTGGCCGTCGGCGCCCTGCGGGCCGAACTCCCGCCCACGGCGAGGGTTTCGCTCACCCTCAACCTGGCCGCCGTCCGCCCGCTCACCGACGACCCGGCCGACCGGGAAGCGGCCCGGCGGATCGACGGCCTGGCCAACCGGATCTTCCTCGACCCGGTCTTCCACGGCCGGTACCCGGCCGACGTGCTCGCCGACACCGCGCACGTCACCGACTGGTCCTTCGTCCGGGACGGCGACCTCGCGGAGATCTCCCGCCCGCTGGACTCCCTCGGCATCAACTACTACACCCCGACCGTGGTCGCCGCCGACGACCCGGCCGGCCCGGCCCCCCGCCAGGACGGCCACGGCGGCGGCGAACGCTCCGCCTGGCCGGCCGACCACGGCATCCGCTTCCTGCCCGCCGAGGGCGAACGCACCGCGATGGGCTGGCCGGTGGACGCCGAGGGCCTGTACGAACTGCTCACCCGGCTGCGCGACGAACTGCCCGGTCTGCCCCTGCTGGTCACCGAGAACGGCGCCGCCTACGACGACTACAGCGACCCGTCGGGCGCCGTCCACGACCCCGAGCGGATCGCCTACCTGCACGCCCACCTCACCGCCGTCCACCGTGCGATCGCCGCCGGCGTGCCCGTGCGGGGCTACTTCCTCTGGTCCCTCCTCGACAACTTCGAGTGGGCGTACGGCTACGGCAAGCGGTTCGGCATGGTCCACGTCGACTTCGCCTCCCAGCGGCGCACCCCCAAGGACAGCGCCCGCTGGTACGCCGAGGTCGTCCGCTCGGGCACGCTCCGGCCCCCGGTCTGAGCGCGCCGGCGCAGCGGTCCGGCCGGAGGAGAGCCGAAAATCCACTGGCGCGGGCCGGCCCGGTTGGCCAGGCTGCGGCGCATGGACTGGATGCCCCTGCTCTCCACGCTCACCGGCGCCGGTATCGGAATCGCCGCCACCCTGATCGCCGACCGCACCCGCTGGCGGCGCGAGCAGGCCCGGCACGCGCTGGACGTGCGGCGCGAGGCGTACACGGAGTTCGTCTCCGCGCTCAAGGCGGCGGGTGAGGAGATCCGGGCCGTGGCCCTCGGCGACCACCGGTCCGAGGCGGCGCGGGACGCGGCCGTGCGGGAGGCCTTCCGCAGCACCGGTCTGTACACGGCGAGCGAGCGGCTCTGGCTCGTCGGGCCGACGCCGGTCGTCACGGCGGGCAACGAGGCCTTCCTCAGCCTGCGCCGGCTCCGTGACGCCTACGCCCGCGGGGTGGGCGTCGGCTCCGTCGAGGACGCGCCGCTGATCGCCCAGCGCCGCACCGCCATGGCCCGGATGCGCGGCCTGATGCGCGAGGACCTCGGCATCGGGCCGCTGGGCTTCGAGTGACTCCGTACCCCGGCGCGCGCCGCCCGGGCGCCCGTACGACCTCGCCGCCTCCGCCCCGGTGACGGCACGAACCGCCCGGGAGCGTCGCCGGCCGCCGCGTGGAGGCGCGCCGGGCTCAGGGCCGGGGTCCGCCCGGGGACAGGGCCGGGGCAGGGCCGGCCGCCGCCCGGGGCAGGGCCGGGCTCAGGGCCGGGTGCCGGGGTCCTCGTGCCGGGAGCCGGGAGACCCGCCCATCATCGGGAGCATGGCGCGGCCGCCGGTGCGCAGGAACCGGATCACCAGGGCGGCGGCCAGGGCGAGGAAGAGGATGTTGAGAAAGGTGGTGTAGTTCCAGGAGACGCCTTCGGTCGGCACCTTCGCGGTGGCGGGGTCCGGGACGAGGCCGAGCGCGCCGAAGACGAGCTCGACGACGTAGCCGGCGACGACCATGGCGACGTAGAAGGTGACGAGGAGGAAGACCGCCGTCCTGCGGCCGTAGTACTTCCGGTAGATGTTGAGGATCGGCAGGATCAACAGGTCGGCGAAGATGAAGGAGACGACGCCGCCGAAGCTGATTCCCCCGGTCCAGAGCACCACGGCGAGCGGGACGTTGCCGATCGAGCAGACGAAGGACAGCATCGCCACCACCGGGCCGATCAGCGGGCCCCACAGCTTGGCGGCGACCGGGTGTCCGGCGAAGAAGAAGGAGTGCCAGAACGAGTCCGGGACCCACGCGGCGATCGCCCCGGCGATCAGCAGCCCGAGGACCAGGTCCCGGAGGATCGCGGCCCACTCCATGACGAACACGTGGGAGACCGAGGTGTAGCCCTCACGGGAGAAGAGCCGCGCGGCGAACGATCCCTCGCGCTGCACCGACATGTCCATCGCCGCGTGGCCCTCCATGGAGCCGGCCCGCCCCTTCCCGGCCTGGTGGCGGGCCTCGCGCAGCAGGTGCTCGGGGAGGAACCGTCGGAACAGCACCGCCAGCACCGCGATCATGACGGGGCCGCCGACGAACTCGGCGGCGGTGAACTGCCAGCCCATCAGCAGTGCCAGGATGATGCCGAGTTCGACGACCAGGTTGGTGGAGGCGATCTCGAACGCCATGGCCGCGGTGAAGTCGGCGCCCTTGCGGAACAGGGACCGGGCCAGCGCGACAGCGGCGTAGGAGCAGGACGAGGAGGCCGCCCCCAGCCCGGCGGCGCGGGCGAGTGTCCGGGGGCGGTCGTCGCCGAGCACCGAGACGATCGTGGACCTGCGCGCCACGGCCTGGACGCCGGCCGACAGGACGAAGCCCAGAATCAGGGCCCAGGTGATCTCCCAGGTCATCGAGCCGGTGATCGACAGGGCGTGCAGGATCGCGTTCATCCCGTCAGCCTTCCGCGGCCGGACCGGCTGCGGGCACCGGACACACCGGAACGCCTGGTCAACGGCAACCGTCCGCCTTTCTGGTTCGTCCGAACGGGGTGGGGTAGGGTCGCCAGGACCACGCCCGTCACAGCCAGGGGGAGGGCCGGTTCGGCGCTATGACCAGGGAACTCGTCAAGGCCTCGCGCGTGCGCATAGCCGACCTGACACCGGGGACCGACCTCTATCTCGGGGTGTACCTGAGCGCGCCGGGCCTGGTGTTCGACATCAGCTGCTTCGGGCTGGACGCCGAGGAACGGCTCAGCGACGACCGCTACTTCGTCTTCTTCAACCAGCCCGCCAGCCCCGAGGGCTCGATCCGCCTGCTGGGCGCGCAGTCCGGTGACACCGAGGCGTTCCGGGTGGTGCTGCCGGACGTCCCGCCGGCCATCCACCGGCTGAGCCTGACGGCGACCATCGACGGCGACGGGCGCATGGCACAGGTGGCCTCCGGGTACGTCCGGCTGGTCGCGGACGGCGTGGAGGTCGGCCGCTACTCGTTCACCGGAGCGGAGTTCAGCACCGAGCGTGCGGTGATGCTGGCGGACGTCTACCGGCGGAACGGGGAGTGGCGCTTCACCCCGGTCGGCCAGGGCTTCGACGGAGGCCTGCGGGCGCTGCTGGAGAACTTCGGCGGCGAGGCGATCGAGGACGGGCCGGAGGCGGCCCAGGCACCGGCGGCTCAGGAACCCGTCGTGCCGGTGCCGACCGTTCAGTCGCCCGTCGCGCCGGCGCCCACCGTTCAGTCACCCGTCGTGCCCGCGCCGACCGTTCAGGTGCCCGTCGTGCCGGCGCCCGCCGGTGAGGCCGCGGCCGTCCGGCTGCCGCCCCCGCCCCCGCCGGGCGTGCCGCCGGAGCCGCCCGCGCGGCCGGGAGTCCGGATCAGCCTGGTGAAGTACGCCGAGGTCCCCGAGCAGAGCGGCTGGGTGCAGCAGAACGACCACCTCGTCCGCTACACCCTCACCAAGGGGCAGGACGTCCTCGCCCTGCACGGCAGCATGGTGGCCTACCAGGGCCGGGCCGAGTTCGCCCACGAGAGCTCCGGGGTGCTGCGCAAGCTGACGGGCAACCTCACCGGGCAGACGCTGAAGCTGATGCGGGTGACCGGCGAGGGCCAGGTGTTCCTGGCCGACGAGGCGAGTCACCTCCACACGGTGCGGCTGGAGGGCGACGCGATCTGTGTCAGCTCCGACCGGGTGCTGGCCTTCGACGCGCACCTGGAGCACGAGGTCCGCCGGATCGAGGGCGAGGGCCTGCCGAACGGGGGCTTCTACACGCTCCAGTTCAGCGGTCACGGCACGGTCGTGGTGAAGACCAACGGCATCCCGGTGGTGCTTCCGGTCACCCCCGGGCCGGAGACGTACGCCGACGTCCACGCACTGGTCGCCTGGTCGCGCGGAGCACAGGTGATCACCACGGCGCCGGTGCGGATCCGGCGCTCCGCCTACGCGGGGCACGCCGCGGAGTCGTACAGCCTTCAGTTCAGGGGCGGGCCGGGCAACTTCATCGTGGTCCAGCCGTTCGAGGTGTGAGCCGGGCTGAGAGCCCCGGGCAAGGAGGTCGGGAATGGAGCGGCAGCTGCTGTCGGGCACGTACCTGGAGGGCTGCACGGCCGTACCGGCCACGGCCCGGATGGCCAACCACGGCGGTGCGATGTGCAGGGTCGCCGTGACGAGCGGGCAGGACGTGCTCGCCAAGGCGGGCGCGATGGTGGCCTACGACGGCTTCCTCCAGTACGAGCCGGTGTCGCAGTCGTTCCGCCGCACGCTGGGCGAGTGGGCGTCGGGCGAGCGCACCCCGCTGCTGCGGTGGTTCGGGGACGGCACGCTCTACCTGGCCGACTTCGGCGCGGACGTGCTCAACCTCCAGCTCGACGACGAGTCGCTGTCGGTCAACGGCTCGCACCTGCTGGCCCTGGACTCGTCGCTGGGCTGCACCGTCGAGAAGGTGAAGGGGCCGGCGCTGCTGGCCGGCACCGGCCTCTACAACGTGACGGTGAGCGGCAGCGGCTGGGTGTCGGTCACCTCCCGCGGCGTTCCGGTGGTGCTGGACTGCGCCGAGGCCGAGACCTACGTCGACCCGGACGCGCTGGTCGCCTGGACGACGGGGCTCGAGATCAAGACCCGGCGGACCCTCAAGGTCGGCGCGCTGATCGGCCGGGGCAGCGGCGAGGCGGTGCAACTGGGCTTCAGGGGCTCGGGGTTCGTCGTCGTCCAGCCCAGCGAGGACACGTCCGACCGACTCAAGATCCGCGGCTGAACAGCCCGCAGCTGAGGAGCAACGAGCACCGTGCAGAGTCCCCTTCTCGACCACACCGCCCTCGTCGGCGACGAGCGCTTCGCCCTGCAGAACCCGCAGCTGCTGCGGGTCTCGCTGGACGGGCGGGCCGAGGTGCTGGCGCGTACCGGCGCGATGGTGGCGCACACCGGCCGGGTCCGGTTCACCGCTTGGAGGCCGCCCCGCAGTCAGCGCAACCAGCAGGGCGGCCAAGCCGGGTGGCGGGGTGGCGCCGGCGCGGCGCAGCCCGCCGCCCTGGACCTGATGCGCTGCACCGGCACCGGCACGGTCTACCTGGCCAACCTCGCCCAGCACCTGCACATCCTGGAGCTGCAGCGCGACCGGCTGACGATCACCAGCAACTACGTCCTCGCCCTCGACGCCGGCATCGCGTGGCAGGCGGTCGGGATCGAGGGCGGGGAGCGGATCTCCGGCGTCGGCAGCCGCAGCCTGGAACTGTCGGGCCGCGGCACGGTGGTGGTGATGACCTCGGGCCGGCCGCTGGTGATGCCGGTCCGGGCGGGCGAGTACGTCTACGCGGACGCGGACGCCGTGGTCGGCTGGTCCTCGGCGCTGGAGGTGCAGCTCCAGGCGCAGAGCGCCAACACGGAGGCCTGGCGCCGGCGCGGCACCGCGACCGAGGGGTGGGAGCTGTCGTTCACCGGTGACGGCTTCGTCATCGTCCAGCCCAGCGAGCTGCTGCCGCCGCAGCGCGTGCCGCTGCGCTGACCCCGCAGGAGCGGTGCCGCGCGCTCACCGCAGGAGCGGTGCCGTGCGCGCTCACCGCCGCCGGGTGAAGCCGCCTTCGACCAGGTAGAAGTCCGCGTCCCCCCGGACGGGCACCTCGCACCTGGCGGCGGCGGGCGGGGCGGTCGGGTCGTCGTAGCGCGGGATGCGCCAGCCGACCCGGCGGTGGCCGCTGTCGTCGGTGTAGAAGCTGAAGGCGGTCTCGGGGTGCCAGGAGTCCCTCTGCGTGGGCTGGGGCCGGCCGGGCGGCATGGTGATGGTCAGTGACGAGACCGTCCCGGTGAGGGCCGTGGTGGAGCCCCTGGTGATCAGGCAGTCGACGTCGATCTCGGCGTTCACGACGCCCCCCTCGGGGAACTCGTGCCGGATCGTGGCGTGCCCCCGTGCCTCGGTCGAGCCCGTGGTGCTGCCGGGCCGGTGCCGGGAGTGGGCGTCGACGAGGAGGGTGAGCCGGTCGTCCTTGGGGACGGGGCCGGTCGTGTCGAGCCGTGCCCACCCCCGCAGGTCCGCGTTCGGGCCGGCCGCCGCCGAGGCGGCCGGGGCCGCGAACACCGCCGCGGCGGTCAGGACCGCCATGCCTGCGAATATCCTACGCATCGTCACATCTCTTTCATTTGGCGTGCTTTGCTCTTCCGGCCGCCGGGGCCGTGATTCAAAGATCGCAGCGGCCGGGCGCCCCGGTCCTCCGTCGTGGGAACGGTCCCCCTCACCCGTGCGGGGGAGGAAAGCTCTTGCTGACGTCTTGTCAGGAAGGAGGCCTGTCTCTACCGTCGAGTAACACCATCGGGCGAACCCTCGTCCCGGGCCCTGCTCGCACCCGCGAAGGAGCGGCGATGTCTCACGCCAGACCCCGGCCGGACTCCGGTTCCCACCGCAACCCCCGCCGCACCAGAGCCATCGGCGCCCTCGCCGCAGTCGCCGTCCTGTCCCTTGCCGCCGCAGCCCCGGCGGGCGCGGCGGGTGCGGCAGGTGCGGCCTCCGAGCGGACGGAGGGGCTGCGCGAGGTGCTGTTCGTGGGCAACAACTGGGACGGCACCGCGGACGTCATCCACTCCAGCGGCGACCTGGCCCGGATCGGCCGCCTCAACGTCGTCCCCGACAAGGACCAGCGGCTCGCCGAGATCTACCTCAACCCCGTCAAACTCGCCTACTTCCTGGGCATCCGCCTGGGCCCGGGGGAGGGGCACGACCAGTTCGTCGACGACATGTACTCCACCCCGGACGGGTCCGCGGTGGTCGTCTCCCGCCCGAGCTTCGCCGACGTCGTCTCCCTCGACGTCGCCACCGGCCGGATCAACTGGCGCTTCCCCGTGTCGGGTTACCGCTCCGACCACATGGCGCTCTCCCCGGACGGCACCCGGGTGGCGGTCTCCGCCTCCACCTCCAACACGGTCCACGTGCTCGACGTCCGCACCGGTGCACAGCTCGGCTCCTTCGCGACCGGCGACAAGCCCCACGAGAACCTCTTCACCGACGGCGGGCGGCGGATCTGGAACATGTCCATCGGCGAGGTCAACACCGCCCTCGACGCCCCGTGGCTGGACTGGACGAAGGGCGACCGCCGGATCACCGTGGTCGACGCCGACACCTTCGCACAGGTCAAGGTCATCGACATGCGGGAGCGGCTCGACGCCGCCGGCCGCTCGGACCTCTCCGACGCGGTCCGCCCGGCCGCCTTCACCCCCGACGGGTCGACGCTCTACTTCCAGGTGTCCTTCTTCAACGGCCTGGTCGAGTACGACGTCGCCACCGACCGGATCACCCACATCAAGACGCTGCCGAAGAACCCCGCGACCAGCGAGGACCGCACCACCTGGGTCAACGACTCACGCCACCACGGGCTGTCGGTGAACCCGGCCGGCGACAAGCTCTGCGTCGCCGGCACCATGGACGACTACGCGACGGTGGTCGACCGCGCCACCCTCCAGGAGGGACCGCTGGTGCCCGCCTCGAAGCCCTACTGGGCCACCGTCAGCGGCGACGGCAAGTCCTGCGTGATCTCCGAGAGCGGCGCCGACCAGGTCACCGCGATCGACTTCGCGACCGGACGGAAAACCGCCTCGGTGCCGGTCGGCGACCACCCGCAGCGCGTACGCCTCGGCCACGTGCCGGCCGGCTGGACCGGCCCCTCGGCGCGGTGACCACGGGCGCGGCCCGGGCGCGGGCCCTCGGCCCGGTTCCTCGCCGGGGCGCCGGGTCGCCGCACCCGGGTTCCGGTAAGCCTGCTGCCGCCACGCCTGGTCTCGGCATCTGCTGCCGCTACGCCCGGTAGACGATCAGGAAGTCGTCGTAGACGTGCCGCCCGGGCCGGCCGGCCACCTCGCCGAGCGCGCGGCGGATGTCGTGCAGCTGGCCGACCGTCATCTGCAGCGGCGGCTCGTCGGGCTGGTAGGTGTAGCGGATCGGGTAGTCGACGCCGGGCTCGTTGGTCATCTCGATGTGGCAGCCGAGCACATGGCTGACCGGGTGGGCGTCCGCGAAGGCGATCAGCCGGTCGACGGTCGCGACGTAGGCGTCCCAGTCGGCGACGTACAGGCGGCCCGGGTAGACGGTGTCACCGGTGAGCAGGAAGCCGGTGAACGGGTCGTAGTAGGTGATCGCCGCCGCGTGGTGGCCGGGGCTGGCCAGGCACGTCAGGACCCGGCCGCCGAGGTCGAGCAGGGCCGGCGTGCCGGGATCGTCACCCAGGCCGAGGAACTCCCGGACGGTGTCCAGCGCGGCGTCCACCACCACCGTGTTCGGCCGGCCGGCGAACTGGGCGTCCCCCGCGACGTGGTCGCCGTGCCCGTGGCTGTGCAGGACGAGCAGCTGGTAGCCGGCGCGCGGGTGGCGGGCGAGCCAGTCCGTGACCAGCCCGTCGACGACGCGCCGCAGCGGGAAGTACTCGGGGGAGGCGGTGGCGCCGGTGTCGATCAGGACTGCGCGCTCGTCGCCGAACAGCAGGAAGAGGAACGGGGCCTCGTAGTTGACCGCCTTGTTCTGCCGCAGGATGACGGTGTGCTCGTCGTAGTGGTGGACCTGGAGCTCGGGGTCGGTGTTGTGCTTCGCCGACTCGGAGCCGTGGATCCAGCGCACGTCGAGCGAGCGCCGCGCGGCCTGCGCGGCCGGGTCCGAGAAGTCCACCGGGATCGGGCCGGAGGTCATGCGCGTTCTCCCGTCAACGGGCTCCACGCCGGGCGGGATGGCCGGTTGCCGCCCCCGTCCGGCGTCGGCTCGGCAGTGAGCCGCCCTGGCGAACCTACCAGGCACCCGCCGCCCGCCCCGCCGCCCGCCCCGGTCCTGCCCCGGTCCTGCCCTGGCGGCCAACTCCCCGGCCCTTCAGGGCGATGCTCGTGGGCCCCGAGCCCCGGGGCCGTCCTGGGCGGTGTGCGGGCGGTCCTCGGGCGGAACGCGGATGATCTGTAGTCATATGATCCGCTATATTCGCCGCGCGGCCCGTGGGGAGCGGGCGCCTCCGCCTACCTCACCGGGAATCCAGCCACCGTGTCGCAGCCTCTCGACGATCCGTCCTCCGCCGTGCCCGCACCCCCGGCGGAGGCCGCAGGCCCCGCCGTACCGCCGCCGGGCCCGGCCGACCCCTTCGCGCCGCCACCGGCCGGGCCGACGGCCTACGGCCCGGGCGCCCACGGATGGCCGCCGAACGCGCCGGGCCAGCCGGTACGGAAGCGCTTGAGCGGACTCGCCGTCACCTCGCTCGTGCTCGGCGTCCTCGGGTTCGTCCCGCCGCTGTCACTGGTGTCGTTCGGGTTCTCCATCGGCGCCTTCCGGCGGATCTCGCGCCGCAGCCAGCGCGGCTTCGGCCTCGCCGTCGGAGGGCTCGTGTTCTCCTGCTTCTGGGGGCTCGTCACCGTCGCGGTGGCGGTGCTCCTCGCCTTCGTCTTCCACGACCTCTCGTCGGGCCCCGAGCGAGGCCCGGACGGCCGGCCGAAGTACGCCGGGCCGGCGGGCCAGTGGTACCTGAAGGCGGGCGACTGCGCCACCGACTACCTGTCGCCGAGCCGCGACCACGACCCGGACGACTACCAGGTCGTCCCGTGCGACCAGCCGCACCGGTACGAGGTGTTCGCGGTGGTCCACATCCCCGGCGGGGCCTCCTACCCCGGAGTGGACGCCGTCAGCGAGACCGCCGAGCGGCTCTGCCAGGAGCGGCAGAGCGGCACGGAGCGGCCGCGGGGCGCCGGCATGGGCATGTCCTACCCGTCGGCGGCCGCCTGGTGGGTGCCCGGCGACCACGAGGCGCTCTGCTACTACAGCTCGGCGACGGAGTGGACCGGCCCGGTCAAGCCGGCCACCCCGACCGGCACTCCGACGACGGTCTGACCGCACCCCGGCGACGGCCCGACCGCCGCCGTCACGAGCGCGGTGACGGGGCGTCCGGAACCGCGCTCGTGTCGCCACTCGGGCGATCCCGATGTCCTGGATCCGTGTGCCCAGGCCGGCCCGCGCGGCCGGACGGGTCCGCGGACCCGGATACCTGAGCGGTCGGTCCGCAGAGCCGGCCCGCCGCCCGGACGGCGTGTCGAGGGCTCGGGCACGAGCGTGCGATCAGTCGTCGAGAAGCCGGTCGACCGCGGCGTCGATGTCGAGGTGGCGGCTCTCCGAACCGGCGGGCACCAGCGCGAACGAGTCGGCGAGGAACGCGGCGACGGCGTCGGCCGGAGCACTGAGCACCGCCCTGCCGACGGGCCCCTCCAAGGTGATCAGCACCTCGCCCGCGCACCCGGGACACACCTTCACGTCCCCGCTTCCGGCCGGGGCGTGGCGTCCCTCGTCCAGCAGCTCACGGCTGAAGTACCAGCACACCTGGGGATCGCTGCCCGTGCAGTTGCACCCGGCCAGGGGGAACGAGAGGCACGCCGCGTAGGGGAGGCCGGGGTCGAAGCTGAGCTGCGCGTCCACCGCGACGTCGGGCAGCGGGCTGTCGGGGAACGTGACGGGCAACGGGTGAACGGCGGACCTCGGCATCGGTTCGTCCTCCTGGGGCGCTGCGCCGGCCCCCGGTGGGCCGACCTCACCCGGGCGCCTACCCGGTACCCGGCGTACCAGTCGGCAGGTCCGGAACCTCCACAACTCCTCTGCACGGAGCATGCGTTGTCGAAGCCATGGCCGAGGCACCGGCGATCCGGTCCGGCCGGTGACGACCCGGGCCGGTGACGACCGGGGCCGGTGACGACCAGGCCCGTGACCACCGGGGCCGGTGACGACCGGGGCCGGTGACGACCGGGGCCGGTGACGACCCGGGCCGGTGCGCGGCGTCAGTAGGGCATCGGGCGACCGGACGGGGTCCGCAGGTCGAGCGGGGGACGCGGCTGCGGGCGGGCCGGGTGCTTGGCGATCCTGATCCGTTCCATCGCGATCACCTTCTCGGGGAGGACTCCACCATGGCCCGGAGCCCGGCACAGGTCCCAGAGGCCGCGGCCCCCCGTTCGGGGACGGGCCAGGACCCCTCGCGGGTGGGGCGTCCGGCCCATGCGCACGGGCACCCGCGGGACCGCCGCCAGCCGCGGGTCGCGGGTCCCGCCCCGGCCTTCGCCGCAGGCCTCACACCAGTGCGGCGCCCCAGGCACGGGCCCGGTCGAGCTCGCCCTCGCGGAGCGGGCCGTCGCCGTCCTCGACGATGAAGCCCTCGGGTTCGGCGACCACGTCGTAGTGGTGGCGGGAGAGCCGCTGGGCGATGCCCGCGGCCGCGCCGCCGCTGCCGGGCGAGGCTCCCCGGGTGTCGAAGGCCGCGGCGTGCGTGCCGTGCTCCGTCTTGGGGAGCTGGTGGAACCAGTTGCGCAGGCCCGGGCCCTCGGCGGTCTCGTGCGCCTCGTGGGCGGCGTCCTCGTGCCCTTCCTTCTTCGCCTCGGCCATGGCGGCCATCCGGCGGCTGAGCCCGGAGGACATGCCGCGCATGTGGGTGGGACCCCCGACCACCAGGAGGTCCGCCGTCCGGGCGACGTCGGCGTCCGCCCGGGCGACCGGGAGGCAGTCGACCGACGCCTGGGGGTCGGCCTGGTGGACACCCTCGGCGATGGCCTCGGCGATCTCGCGGGTGTTGCCGTACATGCTCTCGTACACGATCACGGTGTGCATGGCTCTCACCTCTCGTCACCTGTCGTCACCACCAGGCTGCCGCGCCGTGCGGGCCGGCGGCGTGGGCCGTTCGGCCCGGCCGGGCCGCCGAACGGTCCCGGGCGGGATCACCGGGCGAGGTCACCCGGGAGGGACCACCCTGAAGACGTCACCCCGTAGACGTCACCCGGCACCGGGCCCCTGGCCCGCGCGCCGCCGGGCTCAGTCGTGCGGGACGACGGCGACCGGGCAGCGGACGTGGTGGATCGCGGCGTGGGCCACCGAACCCAGGTGCGCACCCAGCGGCGACCTGCGGAGCCGACGGCCGATCACGACCAGCCCGGCCGCCGCCGAGGTCTCCACCAACGCCGCGGCGGCGCTGCCCTGGACGAGGTCGGGCACCACCTCGACCCGGGGATACCGCGACCGCCAGGGTGCCAGGAGGTCGGCGAGGCGCCCCGTCTCGACCGTCGACTGTTCCTGGTCGAAGGCGCCGATCGCGTCCAGCGCCATGTGGCTGCTGGTCCGTGGCGACCAGGCATGGACGACCCGCAGCGGCGTCGGGCGCCGGTCGGCGACCGCGAAGGCGAACGCCAGGACGGCGTCGGCCGGGTGGTCGAGGTCCACCCCGGCGACGACCTCCCGACCCGCGTCGTCGTCCCCGTCCCCGCCGTCCCCGCTGCCGTCCTTGCCGTCTCCGCCCTCGCTGTCACTCCCGCCGTCTCCCGCCCGGACCAGCACCACCGGGCAGGTGGCCCTGCGCAGCACCTGGTGGCTCACCGAGCCGACCAGGAAGCCGCGCACCGTGCTCAGTCCGCGCGACCCGAGCACCAGCAGGGAGGCGGTCTGTCCGGCGGCCTCCAGCGCCTCGGCCGGGTCCTTGTGGACGTGTGCCGAGGTCACCTCCAGGCCGGCGAGTTCCGCCCGCAGGTCGGCCTCCCGGGCGGCCAGCCGCTGACGGCTCAGGGTGATCGCCTCGTGCGTCCCGACCACGTCGGTGCTCGGCCACGGCCAGGCCTGGAGGATCTCCAGGGGGAGCCCCTGGCGCAGCGCCTCCCGGGCCGCCCATCCGGTGGCGGCGAGGCTCTCGGGCGAGCCGTCGAAACCGACGACGACGGGTCCGTTCATGGGTTCCTCCGGTAGTCGGACGGGACCGCGGGGGCGGCGGGCGGGGGTGGACTCACTTCCCGTCGTCCGGGGGAGTGGGCACGGTGACGACCGGGCAGTGGGCGCGGTGGAGCAACCCGTGCGGCACGGAGCCGAGCCGCATGCCGGTGAAGCCGCCGTCGCCCCGGCGGCCGACGACGACGGCGAGCGCGTGCTCGGACGCCTTCGCCAGCTCCTCGACGGGGTGCCCGTGGACCACCTCGTGGGCCACGTGGACCTCGGGGTGGAGCCCGCGGGGGCCTGCGGTGGCCTCGACGAGCAGCCGCCGGAGCTCCTGCTCGGTGCTCTGCGGATCGACGCGGCCGATGGCCGGGCGGTGCCACACCTGGACAGCGCGCAGGTCGGCGTGCCGCTCCGCGGCGAGGCCGATGGCGACGTCCACGGCGGCGGCCGACGACGCGCTGCCGTCCACCCCGACCACGACGTACGGGGACTCCTGGGTGACGTGCTCGGGCTCGCGGACGACGACGACCGGGCAGTGGGCCTGGGCGCTGACCGGGACGGTCACCGAGAAGGTGCTCAGCACCTCCTCCATCCGGCTGAGCCGCCGCGTGCCGAGGACGACGAGCCCGGCGCGGGCGGACTCCCGGCACAGTGCCAGCGCCGGCACCTCCTCCGCGACGACGGTGGACACGTCGAGGTCGGGGTGCCGCTCGCGGGCCGCCGCCGCGGCCCGGTCGAGGGTCTCGTAGGCCTGCTCGCGTCGCCTCGCGCGGCGGCGTTCCTCGTCGAGCGCGTGGAAGTCCTGGGGCGGGACGGCGTGCACCAGGAGCAGTGGAAGTCCCCGCCGGGCGGCCTCGTCGGCCGCCCACGCGGTCGCCATCGGCCCGGGGGCCGCGGCGTCGACGCCGAGGACGACCGGACGGCCCCGGCCGTCCGAACTCGCGGCTGTCATGGTTCCTCCACACGGGCTCGGCGAGCGGACGGGGGCCACGTCGGCCCGCTCCTGACCTCCCACGCTAGGCAGGCCCGCCGCCCGCCGCCCGCCGCCCGCCGCCCGCCGCCCGCCGCCCGCCGCCCGCCGCGCAGGCGGGCAGGCGGGCAGGCACGCACGCAGGCGGGCGCGGGCCGGAGGGCCCGGGGACATGGCCCACTCGGCCCTGCGGCGGCGGCCCCCGAGGGGGGACACTGGGGCCACGACCGGCCGCGCCAGGTCCGGTCCCGAGGAGGTGCGCCATGCCCGCCCAGCAGCTCCCGGCCACGCACACGACCCTCAGACGACACGTTCGCCGCGCCACGGGCCGGGACCGGAATGCGCTCTGCCGTCCGCTCGACCGGGCCTACAGCCGGCTCGTGACCGCACTGGCGCTGGTCCTGGCGGCCGCGGCCGCGGTGTCCGTCTGGGCGGCGCTGCTGGTGTACCGGACGGAGACGCACACCGCCGCCGCGTCGGCTCGGCACCGCCACGCCGTCACCGCGGTGACGACCGGCCCGGCCTGGTCGGACGATTTCCGGGCCGGGGCTCCGCGAGCGCAGGCCGAGGCCCGCTGGGAGTATCCGGCGGGGCCCGGGAGCGGCGCGATCCACGTGCAGGCCGGAACGCCCGTCGGCACGTCCGTCCCGATCCTGCTCGACGACTCCGGGAAACCCGCGGCCGCTGCCAGGAGCACCGGGCTGATCGCCTCGGACGCCGTGCTCGTCGGCCTCGGCACGGGGGCGATGCTCGCGACGGCGACGGCCGGTGCGTACGAGGCCGGGCGCCGCACCCTGGACCGGAGGGCCGAGCGGAGTTGGGAGCCCGACTGGGAGCGGGTGGAGCCGCATTGGTCCGGCCGCGGCTGACCGGACCGGCTGCCGCTGACCGGACAGCCGCCACCGGCCGACCTGCCGGGGGCGGGCCCGACCGGCCCGCCGGTGCACGGGGCGGGCGGGGCGCGCAGAATCGGGGAGGGGACGGCCGGGCTATCCAGGGAGCAGGCGATGGACGCGACGGAGTCCGCGGGGCCGGAGCAGACCGTGCGGGTGTTCCTGCTGGACGACCACGAGGTGGTCCGGCGCGGCGTGCGCGACCTGCTGGAGGCCGAACCCGACATCGAGGTCGTCGGCGAGGCCGGCACCTGCGCGCAGGCGTTGGCCCGGGTCCCGGCGCTGCGTCCGGACGTCGCCGTCCTCGACGTGCGGCTGCCGGACGGCGACGGCGTCAGCGTCTGCCGGGAGCTGCGGGACGCGCTGCCCGGGCTGGCCTGCCTGATGCTCACCTCGTTCGATGACGACGACGCGCTGCTCGACGCGATCATGGCCGGCGCGTCCGGGTACGTGCTCAAGCAGGTCAAGGGCGCCGACCTGGTCAGCGCGGTGCGCACGGTGGCCTCGGGCCAATCCATGCTGGACCCGGCCACCACCCGCAAGTTGATGGAGAGCCTGCGCCATCACGACGAGAGCGCGACCGACGTGGCACTCGCCCGGCTGACACCGCGCGAGCGGGAGATCCTCGCGCTGGTGGGGGAGGGCAAGACCAACCGGCAGATCGGCCAGGAGCTCTACCTCGCCGAGAAGACGGTGAAGAACCACGTCTCGCGGCTGCTCGCCAAACTGGGCGTGGAGCGACGCCTCCAGGCCGCCGTCCTGGCCGCGCACGCCGACGCCGACCACGGGGGAGGCGCGCACACCGAGGCACCACAGCACCACCGGCCGTGAGCTCCCGCGCGCCCGACGAGGCCCCCGCGCCCGACGCGAGCCCCCGCGCCCGCGCCCGACACCGCGCCCGCGCCTGACGGCCCCCGGGATTGAGCCGAACGGCCCAAGCGCCCACCCCGCCCCCGGCCGCACGGTGGTGGTGAGGGGGAAAGCCTCACCGGCCCGGCCGAGGAGCCCACGATGATGTACTGGAACGATCACGGTATGAGCGGCTGGGGATTCGGCCTGATGACCGTGAGCATGCTGCTCTTCTGGGGTCTGCTGGTCTTCGGCGTGGTGGTCCTGGTCCGGTACGTCGGCCACGCCTCCCAGCACCACCCGGCGGCCCCGCCCCCTGCCGCACCGCCGTCGGCCGCACCGCCGGCCGAGCGGCCCACGCCGGAACGGCTGCTCGCCGAGCGCCTCGCCCGCGGCGAGATCGAGCCGGAGGAGTACCGCCGACGCCTGGACGTGCTCCGCGGCGACCCGCCCGCCGTCGGTTGACGGCTGACGGCTGACGGCTGAGCGCGGACCGGTGACCGCGACGGCCGCCGGCCGACCGCGAACCGCTGAAGGCACGCACCCCTGGAGACGGCCATGCCCACCCTCACCCTCGACGCCGCCGCGCTGGAGAAGCTCGTGTCCGCAGCGGTCGCCGCACCCTCCCTCCACAACAGCCAGCCCTGGCGCTTCCGGCTCCAGCCGGAGACCTCGACCCTGGAGGTCCGCGCCGCCCGCGAGCGCGCCGTCCCGGCCGCCGACCCCCAGGGCCGCGCCCTGCACATCTCGGTCGGCGCGGCACTGCTCAACCTGCGCGTCGCCGCCCGCCACCTCGGCTGGGCACCGGACGTGCGCCTGCTTCCCGACCCGGCCGAACCGGACCTCTTCGCCGCCGTCCGGCTGGACGCCCCGGCGCCCGTCCGGCTCCCCGGCACGGACCAGCTGTACGAGGCGGTCTGGCACCGCCACACCATCCGCACGCCGTTCACCGAGGACCCGGTCCCGCCCGTCGTCCTCGACGAACTGGTGACGGTCGCACGGGCGGAGGACGCCGTCCTGCACCTCCCCGGCCACGACGAGACGGACCGCCTGCTGGAGCTCACCGCCGAAGCCGAGCGGCGCAACACCACCGACCAGGCCCAGCTCACCGAGAGCCGTCACTGGATCCGCAGCGGGGACGCCGTCCCGTACGGCATCCCCGCCACCGCCCTCGGGCCGCAGGACCGGGCGGGCCGGCTGCCGATGCGGGACTTCGCGGCCATCCGGCCGGCCGAGCACCGCACCCCCGCCACCTTCGAACGCGAGCCGCGGATCGGCGTCCTCGCCACCGACCGCGACGAGCCCGCGGACTGGCTGCGCGCCGGCCTCGCCCTGGAGCACGTGCTGCTCACCGCCACCGTCCACGGCGTCCGCGCCTCGCTGCTCCACCAGGCGATGGAGTGGCCCTACCTGCGCTGGGCCGCCCGCGAGCCGCACCTGCGCCCCGGCCACGTCCAGATGCTGATCCGCCTCGGCTACGGTCCCGAGGGCGCGCCCACGCCGAGGCTGGCCACCGCCGACGTGCTGGAGGACCCGGAGGCGTAGGCACCGCCCGCCGGGGCGCCCTCGGCCCCGACCGCCCTCGGCCCCGACCGCCCTCGGCCCCGACCGCCGTCAGCCGCCGACGGACAGCTCGTGGTAGCGGCCGACCGTCTCGAAGCCGAGCGCCGTGTAGAGCGCGACCGCCGCCGGGTTGGCCGCCTTGACGTTGAGGGCGACGTGATCGGCCGTGCCGACGAGGCGCCGGCAGAGCTCCGCGACCACGGCCTTGCCGATGCCCCGGCCACGGGCACGCGGGTGCGTGGTCACGTTGCCCAGGGCGGCTATGCGCTGCTCGGGCGACCACACGTGCACGCCCGCGACGGCGACCAGCTCACCCTTGTCCCGTACGCCGACGTACTGGCCGGTGTCGAGCATGCGCGGGTCGAACCAGTTGCCGGGGTAGGCGGTCTCGTACAGCGCCAGCAGGTCGGGCAGATCGGCACGGGTGAGCTGCTCGCCCCTGGCCTCCTGGCGCAGCAGCCGGTCGTGGTCGGTCAGGGCCATCTTGAGGTGCAGCCCGTTCGACGCCACGTCGAACCGCGAGCCGAGCACGTCCTCGGCCCCCTCGGCGATGTGGGCGTGGAAGCGCCGGGGGAGCAGGACGAGCAGCCCGTCGAGCAACTCCCGCAGCGTGCCCACGTGTTCGGGTCCGTCGAAGGCGAGAAGGGTCGGCAGCCCCGCGCCGTGGTAGACCAACGCGACGCTGTCACCGAGGCGGTACCAGTTCGTCCAGGGCCAGAAGAAGTCGTCGAGGTCGCCCAACTCGTAGGCGTGCAGCGCGGGATCGCGACGCAGCAGGGCGGCCAACTCGGCCCGGTCATGGACGGAAACGGGTATCATCCGGCCGATCCTAAGGGCTGTGCCGCCCTTCCCTCATCCACAACCCTCGTGCGCCATGGCGACCGACAAGGCGGCTGACGGGCCGGATCGGGCACACGAATCCGCTGGGCCCCGCCCGTGGACGACGCGTAGTCTGTCGGACCATGTGCTACCACGCGTTCAACGGCGCCTTCCGGCACTACGTGTGCGTCGGGTGCCGGCTCGCCTTCAAGGGCAGCACGTGGCCGATCCGGAAGCGCATCTGCCCCGGCTGTCGTGAGCCACTCGCTTGCGCGGGCTACGACTTCGCCGCGCCCCGGCGACGCGACACCAAGGCATGGTCCGTCGTTGCGACCGTGCTCGCGGAGGGCCTGACCTATGATCACCGCCCGGGCTGCGGCTGCTCGCGGCTCCCCTCGTTCCGGCCCCGGACCCCAGCGCAGGTGCGTGTCCGGCGGCTCGCCGCCGAGCGGCTGGGCCTGCCCCTGTCGGTAACCCTCGCCCGACGCGACGCCTTCACCCCGGAGAGCCGCGACGAGCAACCACCCTCGCTGTCGGCTCCGAGGCGTGACACGACCTGAGCTCGCGTCGACGCGGAATGCCGGCTGTGGTGCCCTGCTGCGGTGAGCTGTTGCAACCGCGTGTCACCCGCGAGCGCCGGCTGTACCGAGAAGGACCGGACTGCCGGCAGACGCCCCCGGGTCACCGGGCCGGCTGCCCGGAGGTCCCTTCCTCCGCCAGCGGGACGCGCCACTCCAGAGCGGTGCCGCCGCTCTCGGGGCAGGGGCCGGCGGTGAAGGTGCCGCCGAGGGCGGAGGCACGGTCGGCGAGGTTGGCCAGCCCGCTGCGCCGGCCGCCGGCCGGGAGGCCGACGCCGTCGTCCGTCACGGTCAGCGACAGCTCGGTCCCGGCGGTGAGCGTCACCTCGGCCGAGCCGGCGTGCGCGTGCCGGGCGACGTTGGACAGCGCCTCCTCCAGCACCGCGACGGCCGCGTCCGCGATCTCGGCGGGCACGGTGACGTCGAGCAGGCCGGACATCCGCAGGCCGGGGGTGAAGCCGAGGGTCCGGGCGGCCCGCTCGACCACCTCGACCACCCGGCTGCGCAGACCGGTCGCGGCCGGGCCGCTCTCGCGCAGGCGCAGGCCGAAGATGGTGGCGCGGATGGTCCTGGCCGTCTCGTCCAGGTCGTCGATCGCCCGCAGGACGCGGTCTGACGCCTCCGGGTGGTCGATGAAGCGGGTGGCACCCTGAAGGGTCATCCCGGTGGCGAAGAGCCGCTGGATCGCCAGGTCGTGCAGGTCGCGGGCGATCCGGTCGCGCTCCCGCAGCAGCGCCACCTGCTCGGAGTCCCGGCGCCGCTCGGCCAGCTCCATCGCGACGGCGGCCTGACCGGCGAAGCCCAGCAGCGGGCCGGACTCCTCCTCGCCGAACAGCGCCGACCCCGCCGCCCGGGCCAGCATCAGCACGCCGCGCACCCGGTGCTCCGTGGTGCCGATCGGCACCGCCACCGCCGGGCCCAGCCCCTCCCAGCGCGGCGGCCCGGACGTGATCCGGGGGTCCTTGCGCACGTCGGGGCTGACCACCAGCCCGCCCGTGAGGACCGCGGCACCGACGAAGGAGCCGTGCACCGGCAGCACGAGGCCGCGGTGCGCCTGCTCGCCCAGCCCGGCGGCGATCCGCACCTCCAGCGCGCCGCCGTCCGGCAGCGGCAGCGCGACGACGGCGAGGTCCGCGCCGGAGATCCCGGCGGCCCGGGCGACCAGCAGGTCGAGGACGTCCTGTTCCTCCTTCCCCGACAGCAGGGCGTTGGTCACTTCGGCGCTCGCCGCCAGCCACTGCTCGCGCAGCCGCGCCCGCGCGTACAGGCGGGCGTTGTCGATGGCGACCCCGGCGGCGACGGCGAGGGTGGCGAGCACCGACTCGTCCTCGGCGTCGAAGTCGGCGCCGCCGCGCTTCTCGGTCAGGTAGAGGTTCCCGAACACCCTGTCCCGGACCCGGATCGGCACCCCCAGGAAGGAGCTCATCGGCGGGTGGTTGGCGGGGAAGCCGTACGAGGCCGGGTGGTCGGAGATCCGGGAGAGCCGCAGCGGCTCGGGGTGCCGGATCAGCTCGCCCAGCACGCCGTGGCCGGACGGCAGCGCGCCGATCAGCTTGATCCGCTCCTCGCTGACGCCGACCGGGATGAACTGCGACAGCCGCCGGTCCTCCCCGATCACGCCGAGCGCGCCGTACTCGGCGTCCACCAGGGTGACCGCCGCCTCCACGATGTGCTGGAGCGCCTGGGTCAGCTCAAGGTCGCGGCCGACCGCCAGCACCGCCTCCAGCAGGCTGTGCACCCGGTCGCGGGTGCCCCGGGCCGTGTCCAGACGGGCCTGGAGCTCGTCCAGCAGCTCGTCCAGACGCAGCCGTGGTACGGGGGCGGAACTCTCCGATGCGCTGCCCAAGGGATCCTCCCTGGCTCGCCCTACGCCACCGACCAGCCTAGGGCCGGACTTCCGACTCCCGCCTGCCTGGCGTTCGACGACGGGCCCCGGACGGGCCCCCGAACACCCCCGAACACGCCAACGGCCGGCCGGTCGGCTGACCTGTCCGCCCCGCCCGCGTGGGCGTCGCCGTCCGTCGCCGGGGTGTCGCCCTCCGTCGCCCCGGGGTGGTGGTCAGGGCCGGTCGGCCCAGGGCCGGGGCCGCGCGCCCCTGGCGGCTGCCGCGGTTGGGCGGAACGCTGGAGGAGTAGCGGAAGTGGAGCGATCGGAACCGGGCCCCTCCGGGCCGGCCGCCACCTGCGTCCGCCACCGCCCGCGTCGGCCGCCACCTGCACCGGCTGCCGTCCGGGCCGGCCACCACCCGGCTCCCCGCCGCCCGGCTCCGACGGCGGGGGAGGACCGAGGAGCCCGAGAGGAGTGACCGGGAGATGAAGGCGCTGACCTACCACGGACCGGGCCGCCGTACCTGGGGAGCGGTCCCCGACCCCGTCCTCCGCGACGCCGAGGACGCGATCGTCCGGGTGGACGCGGTCACCATCTGCGGCACCGACCTGCACATCCTCAAGGGCGACGTCCCCGAGGTCGTCGAAGGCCGGGTCCTCGGACACGAGGCCGTCGGCACCGTCACCGAGACCGGGCCGGGCGTGCGCACCGTCAAGGCCGGCGACCGCGTCCTGGTCTCCTGCATCTCGGCCTGCGGCCGCTGCGCCTACTGCCGCGCGGCGGCGTACGGTCAGTGCACCGGCGGTGGCGGCTGGATCCTCGGCCACCTGGTCGACGGCTGCCAGGCCGAGTACGTCCGCACCCCCTTTGCCGACAACTCGCTGCACCGGCTGCCCGAAGGGGTCACGGACGAGGCCGCGCTGCTGCTCGCCGACATCCTGCCCACCTCCTACGAGGTCGGCGTCCACAACGGCCGGGTGGGGCCCGGCGACACCGTCGTGGTCGTCGGCGCGGGCCCGATCGGCCTGGCCGCGATCCTCACCGCCCGGCTCTACAGCCCCGGCCGCATCATCGCGGTCGACCTCGCGCAGGCCCGCCTGGACGCCGCCAAGCGGTTCGGCGCGGACACCACCCTCACCGTCGCCGACGCGACCCCGGAGGCGGTGCGCGAACTGAGCGGGGACGGCCTGGGCGCGGACGTGGCGATCGAGGCGGTCGGCGTGCCCGAGTCCTTCGAACTCTGCACCCGCGTCGTCCGGCCCGGTGGGCGGGTGGCGAACGTCGGTGTGCACGGCAAACCGGCTCTGCTGCACCTGGAGGAGCTCTGGATCCGCAACCTCACCATCACCACCGGCCTGGTCGACACCCACAGCACCCCGCTGTTGCTCGACATGCTCGCCGCAGGCCGGCTGGACGTCGCCGGGCTGGTCACCCACCGCTTCGGCCTGGACGAGATGCAGGACGCGTACGACGTCTTCGCCGACGCCGGGGAGAACGGCGCCCTGAAGGTCGCCCTCTTCCGGGCGTGACCCAGGGGCACCGGCGGGGGACCGCCGTGACGAGCCGAGGAGCCACCGTGAACCACACCCCCGACCCCGACGTCATCGGACGGGCCGACCCCGCCGACGTCGCCCGCCGCGTCGTGGAGCGGCGCGACCAGCTCGGCATGACCGACCAGATGTTGGCCTACCAGGCCGCGATGGCACCCCGCTACCTTCGGCACCTGCTGAACGCCGGCCCGGCCTTCGACCCGGCCGGGTTCGCCCGGATCGGCGGAGCCCTGCGGATGTCCTGGTCCGAGTTGCTGGAGGGCCGCGCCGACGCCCCGCCGGGACAGTCCGAACCCGGGCCGCGACCGCTCCTGCTCCACCTCACCGAGCCGGAGTGCTGGGCGCTCATCGGCACCCACGGCATCGGCCGGGTCGGACTCCCCGTCCAGCCGGGGCCGGCCGTCTACCCGGTCAACTACGCGGTGACCGAGGGCACGATCGTCTACCGCACGGCGGCCCGGGGCAGCGCCGCGCCGGTGGACGGCTCGCCGGTCTCGTTCCAGGTCGACCACATCGACGACCACCTGAGCCGCGGCTGGAGCGTGCTGGTGCTGGGCGAGGCGCACCACGTCGACGACCCCGACGAGGCCGAGCGGCTCTCGCAACTGCCCGGCACCACCCCGTGGGCCGGCGGCGACCGTCCGCTCTGGGTACGCATCCGCCCCGACGAGATCACCGGCCGCCGCCTCGGCACCGCCTGACGGGCCGTCGGCCCCGGCGGGGACTGCCCGCGGCCCGGCGGTCGGCGGCCGCTGTCCGCGGCCCGCTGCCCGGCGTCGGAGGTCGGCGGTCGTGGAATCCGGGGTGCTGGTAAGAACCCTGTCACCAACCGCAGACGGCGGTGATCAGTCCTATGCCCTGGAGGGTGGGGGCAGCTCCGTCGTGTTGGCCGTCTCGGCGAGCGTGAGACGGCTTCCCTTCAGCTCGGGCACGTCGTTGCAGATGGTGTTGCGGGAGACGCCGAGGAGCTTTCGCGATCGAGGTGACGGTGTTCTCCGGGCAGGCGGGCAGGCGGGCAGGCGGGCAGGCGGGCAGGTCGCGGGCGTGACGTACGGTCACCTCATGCCGTGGGCCGCCTGAACTGCCGGGCGGCAGGACGCACATGCATGCGTCCCAGCGTGGTACGCCGCTCGGCAGGACACCGGGCGGCTACGGCTGGCCAGCGGCTCCACCGCGGCCGGCCCTTTCCAACCCGGCTTCGATGATCGCCTCTCGAAGCAGGAGGCCCGGATCTCAACTCCCAGGCCGGGATGGCGATCTGGCGCAACCGGCCATCGCTGCCCGCCGCCTGACCGGCAAGAGCAGCATCGCTTCCGTCCTTCGGCACCATGCCCGCGATGCCCGCCGGCCGCTCACCCTGCTCGGAAGAGGGGTCTGAGTTCATGGATACCAGGGCGTCGCGTACGGGCCCGTTGGCGTTGTCCTTTGCGGGGCCCGGGCCAGGGGCGCCCCGGCGGCGGCGCGCGCCCTCCAGGGGCTGCCACGGATCGTCGAGAGGGCCTGGCGCGCCTATCCTTGGAGGAGGCGGCTGTAGAGGATTCAGTAATACCTCCGGCGCCGATGAGATCGGACCACCGCCCGGCCTCCGCTGAGGACTCTCCCGGAACTGGCGTGTTCCCCGGACCTGCGTTTGCCAACGAAGTCTCAACGGAAGAGAAGCTCCGATGGACACCGTTATTGTCACCATGCAAGCCGCACAGAAGGTCACAGCCGGCCAGGCGGTCCGCATCACCCAATCACCGACCACCCCCGGATCACCGGCCACCCCCGTCACCCCTGCCGTCGCTCCTGCTGTCCCGCAGAGCAACAACCCCGACGACGAGACGTTGCATACCCTTCCGTTCTTTGGGATTGCTCTGCAGACAGCGGACGCCAGGACGAAGGTCGACGTTCAAATAGGCGGTGTTGTCCGAATAGACGGCGCTGTCTTCGGCGGCCTGGGCCCCGGAAAGTCTGGCGCGGTTGGCGTCAACAGTTCGGGAAAACTCGTGCGGGCTAACGCCGTGCGCGTGCGCAAAAACGATCCGACAAACGCAAAAGTCTGCATCAGTGCTCCGAACTGGATCGGTGACTGTGACGCTTCGGGCATGGTGACAATCCGGCCCCGCCGCGACACGCGGCTGAACGTGCTCGACTTCGGGGCAGCAGGGGATGGAAAGGCAGACGACACGGACGCGCTCCAAGATGCCCTGGACTGCGCAATGCGACTCGGAAAGATGACTGATGAACCGGCGTCCGACGGCAAAGTCGTCTACCTGCCTCCGGGTGACTACCTGATTAGGAAGCCTCTTGTCGTCTCGAACGGTTGCATTCTGGAGGGAGCCGGCTTTGGATTCAGAGGAACTTCCCGCATCATCGCAGATGTCGCAGGCGAAAAGGCGGATTTCAACCTCTCCACCAGGACCAGTCCCCTTGAACCCCCTCCACACGACCCTCCAATCCCTCCAGGTATCGGCGGCGGTATCGGTCAAGTCGGAGTAGACGCCGGAGAGACCGTTTATTGCGCAATTGCCCTGACGGGCCATTTTACCGTATCGCCCGATCGCGGTCGTGCTGACTATGCTGTGCTTCGCCAGTTCACCCTCGAGTCGAGGCCCCTACAAGCGAGGGGTACCACCGAGGCCGATCTCCATCAGGCCCCGCAGATGGATGGCGTACGAGTTCTGGCGCACGGCCCGTGGATCGAGAAGGTGCGGGTCGTTGGCTTCAGGCGTAACGGAATAACGATATACGCGAGCTACCCGCCTCGCTTCACGCCGGAAGTTAATGCCAACCTCACACAGATACGTGATTGCCTCATCATTAGCAATGGCCAGCATGGGCTCGACATCGGCAGCAAGGGTAAGGATAATGCAAATACCATGCTGGTCATGAACGTCTCTGCCACACAAAACGGGCGTGATGGAATTCATGATGCTTCGTATCTCGGCTGCACCTTCGTTTCGTGTCACACCGAAGCAAACCAGCACCGAAACATCAGTTCCGAAAGCGATGGCGCGTGGTCTGTGTACGTCGGTTGCTATGCCGAAGTGGATGCACCAGTGGTATTCAAGGGGGGTGGCCATGCCGCTGTAGTCGGAGGGGACATGGACATCACCCCGGACTCAAAGTACTGGGGCTTTGGCGCCGTCAGAGGAGGACCTGGACCCTCTGCCTTGAAAGTGACAAACAACCACTCCGAAGTGCACTTGTATCGGATCGTCAACGGTGGGATCGATATAGATGTGGGCGAGTTGCAGACGCCGCCCGACCCCCCACCAAGGGACCCACCCATCCCACCCTACCCCGCGCAAGGGTACCTATTTCGAGCAATAGTCGGCGGGCATACTCTCGGAGCTAGTCCGGAAAACCCGACCGGTATGCCTATTCAATGGTCCACCGAGGTCCCAACGGAAGGGGGCGTGACAAAAGATGGCGAGGTGAGATGGGAATGCCTGGGCAAATGCCCGCCTTCGATCGTAACGTCCAACGCCCTCGGAAGTAATGCGGATTCCACCATCATTCAGGATGTTCAGTCCGTGACGATGGACGGCAAGCTGAAACCCGTCGACGGGGATTCCCTCTTCCGTACCCAAGTCCAGATATCTCGGGATCCAGATAGCGATGACGCTCGTATCGGCAGGATTGAAACGTCCCTTCTGAGTGGTGGGTCTTTCCATACGTACTATCAAAACGCGTACGAAAACGGTCCGCGCCCCGGCGCGCTGATGCTTCCGGAAGCCTGGATTGGAAGACCTGACAATAACGGGGAGCGGCGAATCTGTGTTGTTTATGGCGGAACTCCCTTCGATACCCTTGCAGGTAGCTCAAACTTCTACCGCCCGGGTGATCTGATCCTCAATGGCCTTAGAGATGCAGAGCGCGAAGGCCCGATCGGGTGGGCGGTGCGGGCTCCGTGTGGAAGGGGGCGAAAGGCTTCTACCTGGGCTCCCGGGACGCACTACATCATCGGGCAAACCGTCACGCCGACTCCCCCCAATGACTTCCTGTATCGGCTGACCGCCTACAAGCCCGGTGGCCCGTTGAACCCGCACGACAACATCTCCGGTCCAAGTCAGCCGCGGTCCTGGAGCCGGGACCTGCCCCAGCAGGTTGGAGTGGTCACTGAGGACAATTGTCTGAAGTGGGAGACGCTCTATGACTTGGATGTCATCGCAAACAGAAAGTACCTTGAGCCGATTCCACAGGGCGTGCCAGATCAGAAGGACTCGACCACGACGGACATTATCCAGCTGAGAAATGATTTCAACGCACTTCTTGCCAAGCTGAGAGCGGCGCACCTGTTGCGAGAGTAAGCGGAGGCGGACGGGACTGATACCGGGAATGCCGCATCTCATCGACTCCGCCATTGACTGAGCTGAGTGTGCTGAACGTTGATGGCACAGCGGGCCGGTGGCACTTCGAAGGCGGAGCCAGTATGACTCTCGTGTCGCCAACTATGCGAGCACACGAGCGTCGTGACGGTATGACACCGTGCAGGGAGGCATAACTTTTCCACGGCCGAGCACGTCCAGCGCGATGTCCGAGACGTGGGACAGGTCCGCATGCGCTGGATCGGCCACACACTGGGCGCCGAAGCCGACTTCGTCGTCGCCCCGCAGCTCACCGAGGTCCAGGCCCACGAACTCGCGGTCGCCGCCGAACACGCCTCATCCACGCCGTCTCCCGGCCGACTGCCGCCGGCGTCCACACCGATGTGACCGAGGGCCACGGCAAACCAGACGCCGCACTCGCCCACCATGCCGAAGCCTGAACCCCGACAACCCTCCAGGTTCAGAATCGGGCACTCGCGGATCCCTGGGGCTCAGCACCGACTGCTCGACGGCCGCAGCGGTACGAGGGAGGGGACCCGTCGAGCCCGCAGTGAGGTTCAGGCGGGTGTCCATGTCGAGATTTACCTCCCCGTACGGGCGGATGTGGGACCAGAACAGCGGGGTCAGGCCACGTCGGTTGGCGGGTGTGAGAAGTTCGGCCTGAACAGATCCGGCGGTAGCCCGATCGCCCGCACCGTCAGCAGCTTGTCGATCTCGGTGAGCATCGTCACCAGGCTCACGTTGCCCGGCGCCTCCTTGATCGTCCCCAGCACCGGCGGCGTGTCCTCACCCTCTCTGCCACCGCCTGCGGGTCCCAGCGGAGGACGGGCCGTGATCGCCGATCGTCCTCGCTGGGCCTCACTCGCCGGAGCCGTACGGCCCGGAACTCACCCACGCAGGTGGCACCGGCGCAAGATCATTCCCGTTTGCGGCTGGTGACAGCGTTCTTACCGGCACCCCAATCCGGCGGTATCCCCCACGCGCCCGGCCGCACCGTCGAGGATGGCCCCATGCCCCACGTACTCGAATCCCCCCGCCCCGACGACGCCCTGGCTCTCGGCCCACTTCAGCTGAGGGTCTGGCTGGAGACGTATCCCTGTGAGGACGCCGGGATCGACGAAGCCTGGATCCGCGAGCAGCACGGCTCCTCCGCCACGGCGGACGGGATCGCCGGGTGGCGGGCGTTCATCGAGGCGGCGCTGCGGCAGCCGGACCTGCTGTTCTGCCTCGTCGCCCGCTCCGGGGCTGAGGCCGTCGGGTTCGTCTGCGGCCGCCGGGACGAGGCGGTCACGCTCGGCCCGATGTACCTGTCGAACGAAGCCCAGGGCCAGGGGCTCGGCGACCGGATGATGCGTGAGTTCCTCGTGTGGGCGGGGGACGCACCCGTGCGGCTGTGGGTCACCGACTACAACACGCGGGCGATCCGCTTCTACCGGCGCCACGGATTCGAGGCCACGGGCGAGCGCGAGCTCTGGCGCGGGAGGCTGCCGAACCTGCGCATGGTGCGGGAACCGTGAGCGCCGCCCAGGGAGCACCAGTTGGCGCGCCGCCCCTGGACGGGGAGGGACGGAGGTCGGCGAGCCGGCGGGGGTCGCGGCGGCGACCTCAGACACCATCGGCCCGCCGCTCGCACCGGAGGCCCTTGCGCAGGAGATCGGTGATGCGCAGGACCTGGGCGGTTCGGGCGGAGCCGAGGTTGATCAGGTAGGCACCGGTCAGCCGACCGTAGTCCCAGTCCACTTCGAGTGATGGCAGCTTGGCGGCGGCGAGCGCGAGGACAGCGCTGAGCTCCTTCGGGGTCGGCGAGGACCCCCAGCCGGAGCCGTCAGGATTCCGGGGCGGTGTCAAGCGGTCAGAGCATCACCGCTGGTTGGGGATGCGGTAGAGGCCGATGCCTCGGGGCACCACTGGTCAGGACACCGGCCCTTGCCTGTCCCGCAGCCGCCCGGCGAACGCCTGCGCGGCGGCCAGGTCCTCGGTGTTCGGCCGCTGTTTGTTGATGCCGCCGACGAGCTTGAAGGGCGTCCAGGTGTCGAACCCCCGGCATGAGAAGCTCCCCTCCACCTGGAAGCCCTTGCCTTCGAGGAGTTGGACCAGGGGGCGGGTGAAAGGCGCCGGCGGGATCTCGGGGAGCCCGCTGGTGGCGAACACGAACGCCCGGCCCCGCCCGGGGGGAAGTGCCTTGACGAGGTCGGTCAGGCGGGGGTGGAGTCTGGTGTAGAAGACTCCCGAGCCGAATCCCACGAGGTCGGCGTCGGCCAGCTCCGTCAGGTCGGCCTGCTCGGGGGAGACGACGTTCGCGCCCAGGACCTGGGCCATGGCGGCTGCGACGCGCCGGGTATTGCCGTGCGACACGGAGGCGCACACGATGACGGTCTTCATCCTCACGATCCCTTCTCTCGCTTCCGCCTTGAAGACAGGGCAGCGGCGTCAGATGTGACACCGCTCAAGCGTGACGGCGGCCACACCGGACGGACGGCGACGAGTCCCCGGCCGCTCGGTGGTCCAGCCATGGATGGTGATGGTGCCGGCCAGGACCGGCGCGGAGACGGGTGCGGCCACCGGTGATCATCGGTCTGTGAAGACGGAAGACCGGTCGGTGGCTGCGGGCCGCAGCAGAGATCCCCGGCCGTTGGCGGGAGGCGCTCGATGTGGCCACGGGGCGGACCGCGGACCGGTTCGCTCGGGTGGAACCGCGGCGCCGGGCACGGGCGTTCGTCCTGGGCCTGCTCGCGGGCCTGCTCGCGGACCTGCTCAGGCCCGGGGCGCGCCGGCCGGGCCGGCCTGCTCGCGCAGCAGTTCGCGGACCAGCGAGAGCGCCGGCCACCGGAGCCGGCCGTGGCGCGCCACCGCGTACGCGCGCAGCACGACGGGCGGGTCGTCCAGCGGGACGAAGCGCACGCCGGGGACGGCAGGCCGTCCCGCGGGCAGCAGCGCCACGCCCAGGCCGGCGGCGACCATGTGCTCGACCAGGCCGAGGCTGTCGGCGCGGTGGGTGACCCGGGGGTCGAACCCCGCCATCGAGGAGAGCGTGCGCACCACCGTCTCGTCGGCGGTGTGGCGGGAGTTGACGATCCAGTCCAGCCCGGCACAGGCGGTGAAGACCCGGACGGCGCCGTCGGCGGGTACGTCCAGGCCCGCCGGTACGCCCAGTCCGCACCGGGCCGTCCACAGCGGGGCCGCGTCGGCCGAGGGGTCGACCGGGGCCGGCGCGAGGTTGTAGTCGTAGGTGAGCGCCAGGTCCACCGTGTCGTCCGCCAGCAGCGCCAGTGACTCCGGCGGTTCGTGCTCGCGCACCAGCAGCCGAACCCGCGGGTACGCCTCGGCCAGCCGGACGACCAGGGGGAGGAGGTGGTCCCGCACCCCCGTGAGGTAGCCGGCCACCCGCACCGTGCCGTTCGGCTCGGCGCCCGCGCTCAGGTCGATGCGGGCGGCCTCCACCGCGTCCAGGATGCGCGCTCCGTGCTCGGCGAGCCGTCGGCCGGCCGGGGTCAGCCGCACCCCGCGCCCGTCCGGCTCGATGAGCACCTGTCCCACCTCCTTCGACAGCGCGGCGAGCTGCTGCGACACGGTCGAGGTCGTGACGTGGAGGCTCTCGGCGACGGCGCGCATCGAGCCGAGGCGCGTCAGCTCGCAGAGCAGGGCGAGTCGGCGGGTGTCCATCACTCCATCGTTCATGATTCATGAACGGACTGTCCAGAAATGGCACGTGGACGGCAACGGTCATCAGGCGGTCCAATGATCCCCATGACCCCGTACAAGCAGGCCCCGCCGAGCCGTGGCGGCTCCCGGTCCGGCGCTGCCATGGCACTCGCCGCCATGACCAGCGTCCAGGCCGGCCTCGCCCTCTCTGCCGCCCAGTTCGACCGGCTGGGCCCGGTCGCCGCCGCCTGGCTCCGGCTGGTCTGGGCCGGGCTGATCCTGCTGGTGCTGGCCCGGCCCCGGCGCGCCGACTTCACCCGCGCCGGCCTGCGGGCCTGCCTGGCCCTCGGCGTGGTCACCGCGGGGATGATGTCCCTGTTCATGCTCGCCGTCGCTCGCATCCCGCTCGGCACGGCGAGCGCGCTGGAATACCTCGGCCCGCTCGCGGTCTCCCTGTACGGCGGGCGCCGGGCCGGTCTGTTGCAGTGGAGCGTGCTGGCCGGCGCGGGAGTCCTGCTGCTGACCGAACCCTGGCACGGCGGCACGGACCTCGTCGGCATCGCCCTCGCGCTCGGCGCCGGCGCCTGCTGGGCCGGTTACATCGTCCTCACCCAGCACGCCGGCGACCAGGTGGAGGGCCTCAAGGGACTCGCGGTGTCCCTACCGACCGCCGCGCTCGTCACCACCGTCCTCGCCGGCCCGTCCGCGATCGGCGGGCTCACGCCCTCGCTGGTGCTCGTCGGCCTGCTGCTGGCCGCACTCGCGCCGCTGCTCCCGTTCTGCCTCGAACTCCTGGCCCTCCGACGGCTCACCACCGGCGCCTTCGGCACCCTGATGAGCCTGGAGCCGGCCATCGCCACGGCCATCGGCGTCGTGCTGCTCGGCCAGGTCCCCGGTTCGGCCGGCCTGGTGGGCGTCGCCTGCGTGGTGACCGCCGGTGTCGCCGTCGTCCGCACGGGCGGGCGTGCACCCGCCGAAGCTCTCCGCACCCCGGCGGCCGCGGAGGAGCCCACCACGCCGGTGCCCGTCCACCAGGCCGGGTGACCAGGCCGGGTGACCGGGCGGGGTGACCAGGCCAACGCGTGGCCGGCCTGCCGGTGAGTGGCCGGCGGGCCGACGGGCCGGCGGGAGGAGTCCGGCGGGTGCGGAGGATCGCCGGGGCCCGAAAATCCCGGTCGGGAACCTGGGCGGCCTGTCACCCTGGGTGGATGCTGCTCGAGCTGACCGGCTCCAGCGGAGCGGGCAAGACCACACTCGCCCTCGCCGTCGCCGACCGACTGGACGGGGTCGTGGTGCACGACTTCGACGAGGTCGGCGTCCCGGACCCGCCGATCCCGCCCGGCTGGCGCAATCGCACGACCGAGGTGTGGGTACGCCGCGGGCTGGAGTACCAGGCCCGCGGAACGGACCTGCTGCTGTCCGGCAACTCGCCGTTGGGCGAGGTTCTGGCCGCTCCCTCGGCCCCGTTGCCGGACGGGATCGCCGTCTGCCTGATCGATGTCGCGGACCAGGACCGGCGCGACCGTCTCGCCGTACGCGACGGCGGCCGATGGGACCAGGCCGCCACCGACGCCTTCTGCGGCTGGGCGGCCTGGCACCGCGGGCACGCCCGCGACCCGCGCTTCCGGCCCGACGTCATCATCGACGGGAGCCGGCCGGAGATGGCCTGGCACCGGTGGACCACGTGGACCGCCGAGGACCCGCGATGGCGCACCCACCTGATCGACACCACCGGCCGGTCCCTGGCGACGTCCGTGGACCAGGTGGAGCGATGGGCCACCGAACAGCGCGAGGCACAGCGGTCGGGCCGGCTGGCCCTCGCCCGAGGCTGGGCGGACGAGACTCCCCGTCCGACCGGCCACGATGCCTGATCCACGGGTAGGACACGCCCCGACGCGCTGACGCCCCGACGCCCTCCGGGCCTGACGCTCCCCGGCCCCGGAACCCGTTCGCCGACGCCCCTGCCCGGTCCCCGGGCGGGTGCCCGGGCGCCGTTCCGCTGGTCGCGGGGGCTCTGCCAGAATCGGGGTCGTCGCTGGAGAACGGCAGGGGCACGACGGGGGCACGGCGGGGACGAGGAGGACCGGTGGGCGGCGACGTAGAGCGGTCGCGCATTCCACAGCTGCGGTTGGACGAGCTGCTGGAGGAGCTCCAGGCGCGGATCGACGCGGCCCGGGGCACCCGCGACCGGGTGCACAGCCTGCTGGAGGCCGTGCTGTCGGTGGGCCGCGAGCTGGATCTGACGCAGGTGCTGCGGCGGATCGTCGAGGCGGCCGCCGTGCTGGCCGACGCCAGGTACGCCGCGCTCGGCGTGATCGGGCCGGACGGCGAAACGCTGTCGCAGTTCCTGACGGTGGGCCTGTCGGAGGAGGAGATCGCGCGGATCGGCCCCTACCCGACCGGCAAGGGGCTGCTCGGCGAGCTGATCCGGCACCCGGAGGCGCTGCGGCTGGCCGACCTCAACGAGCACCCGGCCTCCTACGGCTGCCCGGCGCACCACCCCACGATGCGGACCTTCCTCGGCGTCCCGGTCCGGGTGCGCGACGAGGTGTTCGGCAATCTCTACCTCACCGACAAGCGGGGCGGCGAGGAGTTCGACGCCGACGACGAGTCGGTGATCGCGACGCTGGCCGTCGCGGCGGGCGTCGCGATCGACAACGCCCGGCTGTACGAGGAGGCGCAGCGCCAGCAGCGCTGGCTGAGCGCGAGCGCGGAGATCAACCGGACCCTGCTGTCGGGGACGTCCCGCTCGGACGTCGTGGAGCTGATCGCGCAGCGGGCCCGGGAGATCACCGGGGCGGACCTGGCGGACGTGTCCGTGCCGGTCGCCGGGACGGACACGCTGCGGGTGGAACTGGCGCTCGGCGGGGACACCGCCGGGCGGCTGGGCCTGGTGGTGGCGCAGGACGGGTCGCTGTCGGGCAAGGCGTGCGCCGACGCCTCGCCGGTCACCACGGCCGACCTGGACGGCGATCCGCGACTGACCGCCGGCCCGCGTCGCTTCGAGGGCCTGGGGCCGGCCGTGGCGGTGCCGCTGGGCCGTTCCGCCGGGCGCATCGCGGGGGTGCTGCTGCTCGCCCGGCGGGCGGGGGAGGCGCTCTTCACCGAGCGGGAGATCGGACCGCTGCTCGGCTTCGCCGACCAGGCGGCGCTGGCGCTGGAGCTCGGGGAGCGGCGCCGCGACGCCGAGCAGCTCGCCATGCTGGAGGACCGGGACCGGATCGCCCGCGATCTGCACGACCTCGCGATCCAGCGGCTCTTCGCCACCGGCATGACGCTGCAGAGCGCGGCCCGGTTCATCGACCACTCCGGGGCGTCCGACCGCGTGCTCCGTGCCGTGGGGGACCTCGACGAGACCATCAAGATCATCCGATCGACCATCTTCGGCCTCCGGGCCCGGGAGGAGGGGGCCGGGCAGGGCCTGAGGGCCCGGGCGGTCCGGACGACGGAGGAGGCCCAGGCCGCCCTCGGGTTCCCGCCGAGGCTCAGCATGGAGGGCCTGCTGGACACGGACGTCCCGGCGGAGGTCGCCGACCACGTCGTGGCGGTCCTGGGCGAGGCGCTCAGCAACGCCGCCCGGCACGCCGGGGCCCGCCGGGTCGAGGTTGTGCTCCAGGCGACCGGGGCGCAGGTGCGGCTGACCGTCCAGGACGACGGCGTCGGAATCCCGGAGCAGGGGCGGCGCAGCGGTCTGCGCAACCTGGCCGAACGGGCCGACGGCGTGGGCGGGGCGTTCGAGATCGCGCCGGCGCCGGAGGGCGGTACGAGGCTGGACTGGTGGGCACCGCTGGGCGCGTGAGCCCGGCGGCCGTCAGGCGGCCGTACGTTGGCCGTACGGTGGCGCCGCCGGATGCCCGGCGTGTGCGGGACGGGTACCCGGCGGGGGCGGACGGCCGTCCGGCCGGTACGAGCGGGGTGCCGGGTCAGGACGCGCGGGCCGGGTGCCGGGTGCCGGGGCATGGCGGGGGCGGAGGCGCCGGGTCAGGACGAGAGGGGCGCGACCGCCAGGTCGGTGAGGAAGCGGCCGGTCACCAGCTCGGGGCGGATCCGGATCGACACCCGGACGGGCGATGGCGGGCCCTTGACCGCACCGGTCGCACCGGTCGCACCGGCCGCTCCGACTGCACCTGTTGCACCGGCCGCACCGGTCGGCGGCGGGTCTTCGGTCACGTCGGCGCGGCCGAGTACGGTGACGCTCCAGCCGCTGCCGTCCGCGGCGTCGACCTCGCCGGTCTCGAAGGCGACGAGCGCGCCGTCCACCGCACGGACCAGCTCGGAACGGGCGGCGCTGCGCAGCAGCACGCTGCCGTCGTCGTCGAGGCGGTAACGGATCGGCAGGACGGCCGGCAGCGCGCCGACGGTGTAGACGACACGCCCGACCGAGGCCCCGGCCAGCAGCCGCAGGCACTGCCGCTCGTCCAGCGGCGTGTGGTCGGGGGGAGCGGGGGCGGGCGGAGTGTGGGCGGAGGTCATGACACCGATGCTCCCGCCGGATCCGTCGCGGGGTGAGGGGCCTTCGGTCCCTCTCGGACGCCGAACGGTCCCGGGCGGGGTGGGACCGTGGGCGGGCGCGGGCGCGGGCGCGGGCGCGGGTGCGGGCGCGTCGGGGCTCACAGGACGGAGCGCCCCGTCGGTCGGCCGACGGCGGTGGCCTGGGTGGCGATGAGCGCGGCCTGGACCCGGCGCTCGACGCCGAGCTTGGCCAGCAGTCGGGAGACGTGGTTCTTGACGGTCTTCTCGGCCAGATAGAGCCGCTGGCCGATCTGGCGGTTGGTCAGCCCTTCGCCGACCAGGGCGAGGATCTCCCGCTCCCGCTCGGTGAGTTCGGGAAAGGCGGGGGCCTGGGCGGGGGTGTCGCCGCGCAGGCGGGCCATCAGGCGGGTGGCGGCGCCGGGGTCGAGCATGGACTGGCCGGAGGCGATCGTGCGGACGGCGGAGACCAGGTCGGTGCCGCTGATCTGCTTGAGCACGTAGCCGGCGGCGCCGGCCATGATCGAGTCGAGCAGGGCCTCCTCGTCGTCGAAGGAGGTGAGGATCAGACACGCCAACTCGGGCATCCGCGAGCGCAGTTCGCGGCAGACGGTGACGCCGTCGCCGTCCGGCAGGCGCATGTCCAGAATGGCGACGTCCGGCCGCAGGGCCGGAACGCGTGCCAGTGCCTGCTCGACGGTGGCGGCCTCGCCGATGACGGTCAGATCGGGCTCGGCGTCCAGCAGGTCGTACACGCCCCGGCGGACGACCTCGTGGTCGTCGAGGAGGAACACCTTGACGGGGGTGTTCGCCTGGGTCGCCGTGTTGTCCGCCATGACTTCTCCGTAAGCCTGGGCCCGCTGCCGCGGCGGGCCGGATGGAACCTCCGAGGAGTCTGCCCCTCCCGGCGGCGGTCCGCCAGGGCCGGAGGGCCCCATTGCCTCTGCCGCCCTTCCCCTCCCGCCTGCTCCTGCGGCCCTTCCCCTCCCGCCGCCCGCCGCCGGTCTACCCCTGACACCCTTCTCCGCCCGCCGCCCGTCTACTCCTGCCGTCCGTCGCGCCGGCGTGCGAGGTGGACGGTGATGTCGGCGGCGATCTCGACCGTCTCCGGAAGCACCCGCAGGATCCGGCCGAGGACCTCCTCCCGCTCGGGGGGAGGCAGGACGAGGTAGGCGGAGACGGTCGAGAGGTGACCGACGTAGTCGTGGGAGCTCAGCGTCAGGCGCCGTTCGAAGACGGACTGCCGCACGCCGGTGAACCACTCGGACCGCTGGAGCTCCGTGCCCGGCCACTGCATGGCGTGCTCCGGAGGCGTCCCGTCCGGGGACGGGACCTCGTCGCTCTCCAGGAACGGTGCCCGCGCCGCGCGGACGGCGTCCTCCACGGCGGGGTCGGCCGGCTGGACCGGCCCGCCGAAACAGGCGAACACGCCACCGGGTTCCAGCAGTCCGGCCATGCGTGACCAGCGGCCCTCCGGACTGGTCCAGTGCAGCGCCGCCGCCGCGTAGACCAGCCCGTACCGGTCACCCGGTGGCAGGTCCAAGTCCTCGAACGCCGCCCGGAGCGTTCTGGCACCGGCCGGTACGTGGCGGCGCAGCTCGGCGAGCATCGCTCCGTCGGGTTCGGTCGCGGTGACGGCGATCCCCTGCCGGGCGAACAGGCGGGTCGCCTTGCCCGTCCCGGCACCGATTTCGAGGGCGGTCCTGATCGGACGGCCCGCGTACGCCGTCACCAGTTCGAAGAGCTCCGGGGGATACCCCGGCCGGAACCGTTCGTACGCTTGCGCCATCACCCCGAAGCTCAGTGCGCGATCAGTCATGCCGGGCATGGTGGCACGAACCGGCGCTCGGCGCACGGCAGTTCCGCGCGACCGGGCTGGAGCGGCCCGCAGGACACAGCGTCAACGCGGGGGCGGCGGCACCGGCGGCACGGCGGCGGACGGTGTGGGCCGCCGGCCCGGCACCGGCGCAGGGTCGGGCGGGGGTTCACCAGGTGAGCGGGTAGCGCTCCGGGTGCCCGCCGATCCGGCCGGGGAGCAGGCCGATGGCCACCAGGAGGGCCGTGGACAGGGCGAGCAGCGGGAGGAAATGGGTCGGCGACGGCGCCTGGAGCACCACGATCACGGAGGTGGCGGCGGCGGGGGAGTGCGAGAGGTGGGTCAGCATCATCGCGCCCAGCGAGAGCCCGGCCGCGACCGCCGCGCCCCAGGCGGTGCTCCCGGTCACCGCGAGCGTGGCGAACCCGATCACGGCGGAGAGCAGCTGGCCGCCGACCAGGTTGCGCGGCTGCGAGATCGGCAGCCCGGGCGCACCGTGGACCAGGGCCGCGCTGGCGGCCAGCGGCGGGATCAGCAGCGGCTGCCGAAGCACCACGCCGACCCCGACCAGTACCAGGAGCGCGCCGATCGCGAAGACGGTGGTGCGCAGAACGTGCAGCGGATGCGGCCGGGGCCGGGCGGGCGGGGGCGTAGGCATGCGGGGGCTCCGGGCAGGCAGGACAAGGGCCCGGAGATGATAAACAGATTGTTGATTGAAGAGGAAAACATTGCCCCGGGGGCAACCGGCTTGACCCTTGCGATCAAGATCGGATACCGGATACCGGATACCGGATACCGGATACCGGATGCGGGGTTCCGGGGCGGGTGTGCGCTGGGGGCGCCCACTGGGGGGGCGTGAACGTGCCGCCCCGCGCCGGGGGGTTCACGCCGACGCGACGCGATGCGCTCTACTGCTCCCCCTGTACGCGCAGTACCGAAGGTGGTGGCATGTACGCGACAACCCGCCGGGTGGTCCGCACGTGGGGGTGCGAGACCCGCAACCGGCGGGAAAGCGGAAGGATACGCCCGTGACCGTACGCGTCCTGGCCGTCGGCGGCGCAGCCGCGGCCCTGCTCGTCACCCAGCTCGCCGGAGCCGCCTCCGGCACCGGCTGGTCCACACCTCCGCCCGACAAGATCGTCATCGACGTGGCCACCGTCAACGGGTCCGGCTGCCCGGCCGGAACGGCCGCCGTCGCGGTCTCGCCGGACAACACCGCCTTCACGGTGACGTACAGCGACTACATCGCCCAGGTCGGCGTCGGCTCCAAGCCCACCGACTTCCGCAAGAACTGTCAGCTCAACCTGAACGTCCACGTCCCGCAGGGCTTCACCTACGCCATCGCCTCCGCCGACTACCGGGGCTTCGCCCACCTGGAGAAGGGAGCGACCGCACTCCAGAAGGCCAGCTACTACTTCCAGGGCTCGCCGCAGACCGCCTCGCGCAGCCACCAGTTCGCCGGGCAGCTCGACAACGGCTGGCAGGTGACCGACACCGTCGCGGTCGAGGCCCTGGTCTGGGCGCCCTGCGGGGAGCTGCGCAACTTCAACATCAACACCGAGCTCAGGGTGAGCGCCGGCACGTCGGACCCGTCCAAGACCACCAGCTTCATGACGATGGACTCCACCGACGGCAGCATCAACACCCTCTACCACCTCGCCTGGAAGCGGTGCCCCTGACCAAGGCCTCTCCAAGGCCCGCCAAGGCCTCTCCAAGGCCCGCCAAGGCCTCTCCAAGGCCCCACCAAGGCCCCACCAAGGCCCCTCCAAGGCCCGGCCGTAGTGCCGTCGGCCCCGCCGTAGGCTCCCGGGTTCAGCCGTAGAGCCCCCGAGGATCCGTCCGCGCCCGCCCGTGCCCCGGCGGGTGGGCGCGGACGGTCGGCCGGCACCCCGGTGGGCGCCCCGGCGGGTGCGGGGCCCCGGGCCGACTACAGGACCCGCCACAGCGCGCACGCGAACACCGCCGTCACCCACGTCCACAGCACCGCGAACGCGACGTGGCCCAGGGTGCGAAGCGGGTCGCCGCGCCAGAGCCGGGACGGGAACACGGTGAACTGGAAGAGCCACCGGGCACCCCAGAACACCGTCTGGCCGGCCAGCAGCGCGGTGGCCAGCGGCGTACCCGCGAGGAGCTCGCCGGCCAGCAGGAGCGGCAGCAGGCCCAGCAGCACGCAGGTGAGGCCGATGAAGAAGAGGTGCGCCCAGGAGACCCGGCGGGTCATCAGCGTGGTCCCGTCCAGGTCGGCCGGCCATCCGATCACGCGCGGCAGCGCCGCGTGGAACAGGCCGACGCCCACCAGCACGGCGCCGACGAGCCGCAACTGCACAGCGAGGTCGAGGAGTCCGTTCATGCCCCGGCCCGCCGGAACGCGAACGCGGTGACCAGGCCGGCGATCCGCCGCTCCGCCGCCAGGCTCAGGCCCGCCCCGGCGGCGTGGCCGAGCCAGGTGGAGCGCGACAGGAAGTGCAAGGCGCCGGGACCGTAGACGGCGGAGTTCGCGGCGTCGCGCAGGTGCTCGACCACGACGAACGCACCCCCGGGCCGCAGCACCCTGGCGGCTTCGGCGAACAGCGCGGCGCGGTCCGCGGGCCGGCGCAGCTCGTGGGCCGAGAACACGGCGAGCACGGAGTCCAGCGAGGCGGTCGCGGCGGGCAACGCCCCCGGCCGGGCGGGCAGGCTGCCGGGCACCGGCGGCACCCGGCGGCGCGCCCGGTGGATGGAGCCTTCCGTCATCAGCGCCGGGTCGTACAGGTCCGCGGTCCGCTGGGGCGCGGCCGGGTGGCGTGCCGCGACGGGCCGGCTCGCCTCGTCGAGGCCCGTGGCGACCACGAGATGCCGGCCGGGACCCTCCGGCAGGAGGTCGTCGAGCCAGGCGTAGCCGTGGAGTCCGGAACGGTCGTAGACGCACCAGGTGGCGGCGGTGGCGGCGGCGAGCAGCCAGCCCGCCGTGAGCGCGCCCGCGCGGACGAGCCGGGCCGCCGGGCGGGGCAGCCACCGGGCCAGCGCCCAGCCCCCGCCGGCCGCGAGAGCCCCGGCGGCGTACAGCGGCCAGTTGTAGCCGACCACCTCGCGCACCCCGGAGGGACGGTGGGGCCGGCCGGCGTCGGTCGTCGTGGATCCGGCTGCGTTCGCGGATCCGGCGCTGCTCGCAGGCCGGGTGGCCCCTGCGACCGCGGTGACCTCTGCGACCCCGGTGACCGCGGCGGCCCCGGCAGCCTCTGCGGCCGCGCCGGGCGCGGCACCGGCAGGCTCCTGCCGACGGACCTCGTGCGGCTCCCGGCCCACCGGGCGGACGCCGCTCACCGGACTCCCCCGTCGAGGGCGCGGCGGCTGCCCGCCTGCCACCCGTAGTCGAGGTCCGCGACGTGGAAGGCGTTGGCGAGCACCGGCCGGCTGCCGGCCAGTGGGCCGTGGTCGAAGAACGTCAGCCGCGGCACCTCCACCGAGACCGGCACCGGCTCCCAGTGGGCACGGACGGCCTTGACGACGATCATCGACCGGGTCTGCGGCTCGTACTCGAAGGTGTAGGGGAGGGGGCCGGCGAACCGGCGGGCGGCCCGGGCGTCGGCGAACGGGCTGCCGGGCGGCAGCGGCGCCGGGCCGCCCGCCAGGTCGGCCCGGACGTGCAGGTCGGCCAGGCCGTCGGCGCTGCACACCTTGAACTCCAGCGTCGAGCCGACGACCCGGCTGCCGATCCGGGCGAGCCGGTAGTGGTAGCGGGAGAACAGGTTGCCGCCCGCGACCATCAGCCGGTGGCCGGTGTCGCTGCGCAGGATGCGCAGGCCGCGCATGGTCCGGCCGCCGGGGGTGGGGAAGCGGGTGAAGACCCGGTAACCGGTGAGCACGCAGTCCGCGCCGAGCCGGGCCGGCAACCCGGCCGGGCGCAGGCCGCGGGCGTCCACCACGGCGGCCGCGACGAAGCCGTGCTCGGTGCCGCCGGGATCCGTGTACGTGTCCAGGGTGAGCCCCGGCGGTACCAGCGGCTCCAGCCGCTCGGGCGGCAGCGCGTAGGTGAGGACGAGCGAGTGCGCGAAGTGGGTGCGCATCGGGAGGGGGTGGCGTTGCAGCAGGTGGCGCACGGTCAGGCCCTTCGGGAGGCGGGGCGGGCGGGGGTTCGCGGCCGGACCACCCGGACGACGCCCCAGAGCAGTGAGCGGTCCTCGGCGGCGGCGCCGGGGCCGGCGGGGCCCGGCTCACGGATGCTGCGCAGGACGACGACCCCGCCGGGCCGCACGGCGTGCCGGACGGCGGTGCGCAACCGCCGGGCGAACGCGGGGCCGGGCCCGTCCAGCACGTTGGAGAGCGTCACCGCGTCGTAGTGGCCGGCCGGGGAGCGCTCCAGGTGGTCGACGACGTCCCCGGCGAGCAGCCGGATGGTCCCCTGGGTCGGCCCGGCCGTGGCCGCCCCACCACCGGGGAGGTCACCTTCGGGCAGGTCGCGCCCGGGCAGGTCGCGTCCGGTCAGGTCACGCCCACGAGGTTCGCCGCCGGGCATTTCGTGGCCGAGCAGCAGCCGCCAGGCCCAGGGGTTGGCGGCATTGGGGTGCCGGGCGAAGCCACGGGCGAGCCGGGCGCGCAGCACGGCGTCGAAGCGCGCCGGCACGACGCCGCGGAAGGGCGGCCGCAGCCCGACGGCCAGGGCTCCGGCGGGCCGGAGCGAGGCGGCGAGGAACAGTCGCAGACCGGGGCCGTCGAGCGTGCGCCGCCATTGCCGGGCCTGCTCGGCCGGGTCGTCCAGGCGCAGGAACCGCTCCAGTGCGGACGGGCGCCAGGCGGGTAGCAGCGCGCCGGCGGCGGCGCGGCCGGTGGCGAGCAGGCGCTCGGCCGAGCCGGGGACGGCCGGGGCTCCGGCCTGGAGCCGGCCGCGGGCGTAGTCGAGCTGGGCGGGGTTGAGGTCGACGGCCGTGACGTCGTAGCCGGCGGCGGCGAGCGCGGCGGCGGTGTCCCCGGCCGAGGCGATGCAGAGCACCCGCGCCGCGGGTGGCGGGAAGGCGGCGAGCTCGACCGCCGGGTCCTCGTACATCCGGCCGAACAGGACGCGCGGCTGCCGAGGCTGGACGGTGAGCAGCCGGCCCTCCGCCCACGGGGTGCCCGCGCCGGCGGCGGTGCGGGCGGCGGTGCGGGCGGTCATACGGCGGCCGCCGCGGGGTGCGCGGGCGTGGCCGCGGGTGCCGGGCGTTCGGCGGCGACCGTCCAGATCAGGGCGAGGAAGGCCAGGTCCTGGACGACCAGCCGGCCCGGCTCGGGGATGTGGTCGGCCCCGACGAGCAGGCCGCCGGTGTTGAAGCCGACCACCAGCACGGTCTGCACCAGCGCGGCGAGCCGGCGCCGGCGCCCGCTCAGCACCCAGGCGCCGAGGGCCAGTTCGGCCAGGCCGATGGCGACGAGCAGCACGGTGGCGGCGCCCTCGGGCAGCAAGGGCAGGCCCTCGACGATGGCCCGCTGGTCGGCGCGGCCGGGGAAGATCTTGCACCAGAGGCCCTCGTACCCCCACATCAGTGCGATCGCGAGGGCGGCGCAGCGGCTCTGCCAGGTTGTCGGCACGGCGGACGGTCCTTTCTGCCGCCGCCCGGGCAGGGGCGTGCACCGGGGCGCGGCGGGGTACGACGAGGCGGCCCGGCGCCCGTGCTCGGGGCCGGTCGCTCCCGCTCGCGATCATCATGGCGCACGCGTTTGAACATGTTCAACTCCGGGTCGGACGTCTCCCCGGAGGTCTCCCCGGACGGCCCCCGGATCCACCCGGATGGCCCTGGACGTCTCCCGGATCCACCCGGATGGCCCTGGACGGCCCCCGGATCCACCCGGGCGGCCCGCACGGCGGGCAGGCGATTGCCGCCGTGCCCTCGGGCCGGTCCGTCGCAGGCCCGCCCGCATCCGGACTGACGGCCTGTCCGGCCGGCGGTGCCGCGTCGGCGGGCTCCCCGGGGGTCTCCAGGGCGCCGGGGACCGTTCGGGCCGCGCCCAGTTGACCAGGAGGCGGGGGCCGAGGCCCCGACGACGACGGCTGCGTGGACCTCCGTGATCTGCGAGTGGAACAGCCGGCCCGCCGTGGCGCCGAGTGCCGGCCCGGTGAGCGCCGCGAGGACGTCCGCCGGAGGGTCGACGTACTGGCTGAACCTCGGCCGGGTCCTCGCCGTGGTCCTGAGTCTCCGCAGTCGGGTGGTCAGAGCCCGCGCGGGCCCGGGGACAGTTCGGTGAGGGCGCGGTCGAGCATGTCGGCGAAGAAGTCGGCGGCCGCGCGGTCGATGCACAGCGGCGGCTTGATCTTGAGGACGTTGAGGTGGTCCCCGGTGGGCTGGACGACGACGCCCAGTTCGAGCATCCGGTCGCAGAGCTCCGCGGTCTCCTCGGGGGCGGGTTCGAGGGTGACCCGGTCGCGGACGAGCTCGACGCCCAGGTAGAGGCCCGCGCCGTGGACGGCGCCGATGACGGGGTGGCGGTCCGCGAGGGCGCGGAGCCGGTTGCGCAGGTGGGTGCCGACGCGCAGCGCGTTGCCCTGGAGGTCCTCGTCCCGCAGGGTGTCGAGGACGGTGAGGCCGGCGATGCTGGAGACGGGGCTGCCGCCGGTGGAGGAGAAGAAGTAGCCCTGGTCGCGGTAGCGGTCGGCGACCGCGCGCGAGGTGATGACGGCGCCCAGCGGATGGCCGTTGCCCATGGCCTTGGCCACCGTCACGATGTCGGGCACCACGCCCTGCTGCTCGAACCCCCAGAACCAGCTGCCGAGCCGGCCGTACCCGACCTGGATCTCGTCCGCGATCGTCAGACCGCCGTGGCGCCGCACCGCCGCGTACACCTGCCGGAGGTAGCCGTCGGGCAGGGCCACCGCTCCGGCGTTGCCGTAGAAGGACTCCGAGACGAAGGCGCCGGGTGCCCGGCCGGACGCCGCGAGGTCGTCGACCACCCGCACCGCGTCGCCCGCGTACGCGGTGGCGTCGGCACCGCGGTGACGGCCGCGGTACGGGTTGGGCGAGTCCACGGTGTGGACCCAGGCCGGGCGGCTGGTCAGCGCGTTGGGATTGTCGGCCACCGAGGTGGAGACGGCGTCCGAGGCGTACGTCCAGCCGTGGTAGGCCTCGCGGAGCGCCACGACGTCGTGGCGTCCGGTGGCGCCGATGGCCAGCCGCAGGGCCAGGTCGACCGCCTCGGAGCCCGAGTTGACCAGGAACACCGTGTCGAGCGGCTCGGGCAGCAGGGCGGCCAGCCGCTCGGTGAACTCCACCACCGAGGCGTAGTGGAACCGCGAGTTGGTGTTCAGCCGCCGCAACTGCCGGGACACGGCCTGCTCCACGCGCGGGTGCGCATGGCCGAGCGGCGTGACGTTGTTGACGATGTCGAGGTAGACCCGGCCGTCGGTGGACACCAGGTGGTGCCGCCAGCCGCGTTCGATGCGCGGCGGGTCGTCGTAGTAGTGCTCCTGCACGTCGGCGAAGGAGGCGCCGCGCCGGCCGAGCAGCTCCGCCGACGAGGTCGTGCCGCTGGTCGCCGCCAGGCCGAGGAGGCCGGCGGGATCGGCGGTCAGGGCGAGCCAGCCGGCCGCGTACTCGGGCCGCACCAGGGCGGGCACCTCGGGGCTCTGCCGACGCCGCAGCGCGAGGTGTACGCGCGTCCCGGCGGGCAGCTCCGCCAGCGGGTCGCCGGCACGCAGGGGTTCGCCGGCGCGCACCCCGGGGGCGGCCGGGCCGTCCCAGGAGACGTCCAGCAGGTGGAGGCCGCAGCCGATGGTCGCCCGGCCGGGCGAGGCGGTGAGCACCTCGCCGTCGCGGGGCGCCTGGAGGCCGGCCGGGCCGCCCAGCCAGAGGTCGACACCCGTCGCGACGGTCGCGGGGGAGTCGGCGGACAACGGGGTGGCGGCGGTGAGCCGCGGCCGGCCGTACCGGGTGGCGACGGCGGCGCTGCCCTGGGCGAGCAGGTCGGCCGCGAGCCGGCCCTCGGCGCCGGGCTCCAGCCAGGCGCCGTGGTCCATGGCGTCGGCCTCCGTCGACAGGTCGAGCAGGGCGATCCCGTCCGGGGCGAGGCCCGCCACCAGCGGACGGCCGACGGGCAGCGAGGGGGCCGGCCGCGCGGGGAGGCCGAGCGCGTCGGCGACCAGGCCCGCCATCACCGCGGACGGCACCGAGACGGCCTGCTCGAAGATCCGCCACTCGCCGGCGAGCGCCGCGTTGACGTAGGCGTTGTCGCCGTCGACGTCGGCCTGCTGGCGGCCGCTGACGACCAGTGCGGCCGCGCGCAGCACGACCAGCGGCCACAGCGCCGCCGCCTCCTCCGCGAACAGCGGGCGCACGGCGTGGAAGGCCCGCACGGCGGGCAGGACGTGGTGCGGCTCCGCGCCGGTGTGGTGCAGTACGGAGGACAGGCACACGGCGAGCTCGGCGACTGCCCAACTGTGCGTCAGGTCGCCGAAGTCGATGATCCCGTCGGGGAGGCCGGCGCGGCTGCCGGGCGAGCGGACCAGGTTGTCGTCGGTGAGGTCGAGGTGCACGGCCTGCCGGGGCAGCGCGTCGCGGACCTCGCCGAGGCCCGCCCAGGCCCCGGCCGTGGCGGCCTCCACGGCGGCGCGCCGGTCCGCCTCGGCGACGTGGTGGAGCAGGCCGCCGACCACCCGGTCGGCGTACTGCGGGTCCCACTGCAGGACCCGCTCCAGCCCGGGGTGGCGGAAGTCGCGGAGCGTCGTGCCGACCCGGCCGGCGATGGAGCCCATGGCCGACACCGTCCGCGGGGACAGGTGGCGGGGCCCGGAGAGGGCTCCGCCCGGCAGGAAGCGCAGCAGCCGCGCGGTGACCGGCCCGTCCTCGGTGACGACGGTGGCCGCCCGCCGGGCCCCCGCGGGGTCGCGCAGGACGGTTGCCACCCGCAGCCCGGGGTGCGCCTCGGCGACCAGGTCGGCGGCGGCGTCCTGCGCCGCCGTCTCGGTCGCGCTGAACGCCGGATTGGCGATCTTGAGCACGGCGACGGCCGTGCCGCCGTCGCCCTGGCGCAGCAGGAAGTTGGTGTCCTGCTGGCTGCCGAGGGCGTCGGCGTGCACGGTGAGCCCGAAGTGCTCGGCGGCGATGCGGCGCGCGTCGGACCCGCTCACGCGCGGGGCGGGCAGGGCCTTGCGGGCGAAGAAGTCGACGCCGGAGGGCTGCTCGTGGGGCATGCGGGAGTCCTTGTCCTGGGTGAACGGCTCGGCGGGGAGGGAGGGCCCGGTGCGGGCCTCAGCCCACGTCCCAGAGGAACCGGTGGGTGTGGATCCCGAAGTAGGGGAAGTTGTCGACCGCCGTGACGCCCTCGACCGGGCGCACCACGTCGTTGATGAAGTCCAGCAGCGCGGCCGGGCTGTGGCAGACGACCTCGGTGAACAGGTCGAAGGCGCCCGAGGTCAGGACGGCGTAGACGACCTCGTCGTGCCGGGAGAGCGCATCGGCCACCGCCCGCGGATCGCCGTCCACCCGGATGCCCAGCAGCGCCATGGCCTGGCCGCCCATCGCCACCGGGTCGGTCACCCCGACGACCTGGACCACCTTGGCGTCGATCAGCCGCTGCAACCGCTGTCGGGCCGCCGACGGCGACAGCCCGACCTTGGGCCCCAGCTCGGCGTAGGGGATGCGGCCGTCCGTCTGGAGCTCACGCAGGATCGCCCGGTCGATCTCGTCCATCCCGCTCACCGCCGCACGGTGGGGTCGGGGCGGCCCGGCAGCCGCCCGGCGGCCGGCCCAGGGGAGCGGAAGGGGTGCATGGCTGGTCCTCCGGTGGGGGGTGCAGGATCGACCCTACGATCGATTCACGCGTCAAGGCAATGCCTGACGCTCGAATCGCGTGTATACCCGGATGAAAACAGCGCCCGGCCCCGGCGCGACGACCGTACGAGCGGCGCCCCCCGCGGTGGGGGCACCGCCCGCAGCGCCCCTCGCGCCGGGCCGGGGCGGCCTCAGAGGGTTGCCTGGGTTACCACGCCGACGAGCCGGAAGATGGTCCGGCCCCATGGCGAGGCGGCGATGAGTACGCCGAACACGACGCAGAGGAAGGCCATGAACCGCTCGTCGGCCCGGCTGCGGGCCTCGGTACGGCGGTTGAGGCGGATGAGGATGATGATGGCGAGTGCCGCCGACGCGCTGATGGTCAACGGTGTATCCCCGTTCTGGTGACTGCGTGACTGCGTGACTGCGTGGGTGTGGGGTGTGGGGGCGGGTGTGTGACTGCGAGGGCGCGTGGTGTGCGGGGCCGTGGGACGGGTGGGGCAAGTGGCTGCGGGAGGGGGAGCCGGGCCGGATCAGTGGTGCCGGCCGGGCCGGGGTGCCGGGACGCGGGGCAGCAGTTCCCAGAGCGGCCGGCCGCCGGCGGCCCAGCGGCCGAGGAGCTCGCGGTCGACCAGGACGACGTCCTGTTCCCGGCCCCACCTCACCGCCGGGCCGGTGAACCTGCCGTTGGTGACGACGACGGGCACCTGGGCCCGGTGCACCCGCTCGTTGGTGCCCACCAGCGCGTACAGCACGCCGACGCCGACCGCCGAGCCGCCGTCCGGGTCCTGTTTGTGCTTGCACTGGAGGACCCAGCGGCGTCCATGCGGGTCCGTCGCCAGGACGTCCGCGCTCTGGTCGCCGCCGCCGCCCACCTGCTCCGCGCGGCACCCGTCGCGGCGCAGGAGGTCCCGTACGGCGAACTCGAAGCCCCGGTGCCCCAGCTGGTCGAGGCCGCCCGGCCCCGTCAGCGCGAGCCGCAGCCGGCGCCGCCGCTCGCGCGCCGCGGCCTCCCGGGCCAGTCGGCTCCGGACCAGCGCCACGCCGACGGCCGCAGCGGCCGCCGACAGCAGCAGCGGCAACCACCAGTGCGCGAACAGCCACCGGAGCAGCGCCGGCACGAAGCCGACGACGACCGCGGCGCCGCACAGCAACAGGACGAGAGACTCACCACCGGACCCACCACCGCTGTTCTTTCCCGACCGTCCCCGACGTGCCGCCGGCCTGCGCGATCCCACCCGGTCCCCTCCGACTCGGTTGCCAGACGAAGGACCCCATGACACCAGCCGCCACGGCCGGCACAGCAGACGCGTGCGGGAGCACACCGAGGGCGCCCGCCGGCGTCCGTCCGCCGGTCTGCGGTCTGCGGTCTGCGGTCTGCGGTCGCCGTCCGCCGGTCGTCGGCCGGTCGCCAGCCGCCCTCAGTCGGCCTGCGGTGCGGACCGGGCGGGCCACACCGCGCGCGGGCCCGTGACCTCGGCGCCGAGGGCGGTGACGCGGGCGCGCAGGCCGCGGTCCGCGGTGACGACAAGGCAGTCCCGCTGCGGCCGACGGGCCAGGGCGTCCCCGACGACCCCGACGATCCGGTCGTCGCCGCTGCCGGCCGCGGCGACGACCTCGACCCCGGGGACTCCCGTGACCCCGCGCGCGGCACCCTCCACGACCAGGACCACCTCCAGCGGTCCGCCGCAGTACCGTTCCGGCGCACCGCCGTGGTCCGCGAGCCCCCTCCGCGCGACGTGCGCCAGCGCGTCCCGCAGCCGTTCCGCCGCCCCCTGCCGGTCCCGCCACCACCCGTCGGGCACCGAACCCACCACATTGGCGGCGTCCACCACCAGCAGCGGCATCCGCCCGCCGGGCCCGCCCGCACCGTTCGCGCTCATGGCCCGCAAGCCTGCCACGCCGCACCCGTCGTCTCGGCGTCCCTCCACGCCGGGCCCGTCCACGTTGGGCCCGTCCACGCGCCCGTCAACGTGGCGCGCGCCGGGGCATCAGGGGCCGCCGCCCGTTGTCGGTGCCGCCCGCTAGCTTGGTCCCGACCGAGCGCGGACGAAGGGGAGAGCGGCCATGGGCGGCAGTACGTGGGAGTACCTCACACCGTATCGGGGGAGCATGGAGGCCACCCTGGAAGCCCTCCACGAGGAGGTCTTCCAGGAGCTCTACGGCGACGGCGCCATGTTCGGCAGCCGCGCCGAGCTCTACGCCGACGAGCAGTACATGGCCGAGGCGGGCACGCACTCGATCCTGGACGTGCGGCACGTCGTCGCCACCACCGAACCCCCGGGCGGGGCCGGCGGCGCTGACTACGGGACGCTGCGCCCCCTGGCCCCCGAGCGGCTGGTGCACCACTTCGGCACCGAACGCCCGACCGTCGAGCAGTACGAGGCCGCGACGGCCCGGGCCCACGAGGCCCTCCTCCGCTGGACCCCGGGCCCGGACACGACGCTCCACGGCGAGCACACCATGCGCTGGACCGGCCGCTACGTGCTCCTCCACACCGACGGTCGGCCCACTCACGTCGGGATCTTCGGCTCCTCCGGGGACTGACCCCCGCCCCCGGCCGGACACCACGCGGACACGAACACGAACACGGACGTGGGTGCGGACACGGGCGGCGGCGGGATCACGCGTCGGTGCGTACCGTCCGCACGGCCCGGGGTTCGGCGGAGGGGCCGGCCTGGCCCGGTCCGCCCTCCCGCGGCGTTCCTGCGTGCCGGGGCGCGAGCAGCGCCGAGACGATGCCGACGACGGCCAGGCCCGCGCCTACCCCGAGGGCGGGTCTGAAGGCGTCGACGAAGGCGTCGGGCGAGCCGTAGACGGCCGGCCCGGTGAAGATCGCCGCGAGGACGGCGACACCGAAGACGCCGCCGAGTTCCCGGATGGCGCTGTTCGTCCCGGACGCGACCCCGGCCTCCTGCTGGGGCACGGACCCCATCACCGCGTTGGCGACGGTCGGGAAGCACATCGACGTTCCGACCCCGGCCACCGTGAGGGCGACGCTCAGCTGGGCGTACCCCATGCCCGGGTGGGCGATCGCGGCGACCCAGCCGAGTCCGGCCGCCTGCATCGCCAGCCCGGCGGCCATGAAGGGGCGGTTGCCGAAGCGCTCGGACAGGGCGCCCGCGACGGGCGCGACCACCACGGGGGTCGCGGTCCAGGGGAGGATCCACAGGCCCGCGGCGAGCGGCGAGTTGCCGAGCCCGATCTGCAGGAACTGCGACATCAGGAAGAGCGCGCCGAACAGCGAGGCGTACATGAAGAAACTGACGCCGTTGGCCGTGGAGAAGCCGCGCAGACGGAACAGGCCGAGCGGGAGCATGGGGTTGCGGGCCCGCCGCTGCCAGGCGAGGAAGCCGGTCACCAGGGCCGTCCCGGCCAGCAGCGAGAGGAGCACCTCGGCGCTGCCCCAGCCGACCGTGCTCGCGCGGACCAGCCCCCAGGTCAGGCCCAGGAAGCCCGTTCCGGCCAGGGCGAGGCCGACGGGGTCGAGGCGCGGCCTGGGGCCGAAGCTCTCGGTCAGCCGGCGCAGCGCGAGCGGGGCCAGGGCGAGCCCGACGGGGACGTTGAGCCAGAAGATCCACTGCCAGGCGAGGCCGTTGGTGATCGCCCCGCCGACGACCGGTCCCATCGCGACCGCGAGACCGGCGATGCCGCCCCAGAGCCCGATGGCCATCCCGCGCTTCTCGGCCGGGAAGGCCTGGCTGATCAGGGTGAGCGTCAGGGGCATCACGATCGCCGCGAAACCGCCCTGCACCGCGCGGGCGGCGATCAGGGCTCCGACGGAGCCGGACATGGCGGCCGCCGCCGAGGCGACGGCGAAGCCGAGGACTCCGATGGCGTACACGCGCCGCCTGCCGAACCTGTCGCCGAGCGCGGCGCCGGTCAGCAGCAGGCAGGCGAAGGCCAGGTTGTAGGCGTTCACCGTCCATTCGAGGTCGGTGAGCTTCGCGCCCAGGTCGGCTCTGAGTACGGGCAGCGCGGTCGTCACCACCAGGGTGTCGAGGGCGACCATGAACAACCCGAGGGAGGCCAGCACCAGGGTCCACGCCTGGCGGGGCCGGGCCGCGGCGGGCGCGCGGGGGAAGTCGTCGTGAGACATGGGGTTCACATCCTCTGCGGATCGGGGGCCGGGTTTCCGGTCTCACCCCTTCGACGGACGGGAGGAGGCCGGATCGACACCGGCCGCAGGAAGATGAGCCCGAGGGCGCTGTCGATTCCGGCGGGTGCCGCACGTCGTACGAGTGGAGGGCCCGGACGGCGGGCCCGAGCGAGAGGGGAGCACGCCATGGCGCAGTACCTGATCCTGATCTACGGGGACGAGGCCTCCTGGGCCGCCGCCCCGCAGGAGACCCTGGCCGAGGCGCACGAGGACCACCGCGCCTTCCAGGAACGCAACAGGACGGCCGTCCTCGGCGGCAACGCCCTGCACTTCACCGAGACGGCCACCTCCGTCCGCAAGGACGGGTCGGGCGGCTTCGCCGTCACGGACGGGCCCTTCGCCGAGACGAAGGAGGCACTCGGCGGCTACTACCTGGTCGAGGCCGCGGACCTCGACGAGGCCATCGGCCTGGCCAAGCAGGTCCCGGTGCACTTCGGCGGCGGCGTCGAGGTGCGTCCCGTCCGGGTGATCGACTGACGGAGGCCGCCGATGGCCACGGACCCGGTGGTCGCCGCCGCGGTCGCGGACGCGCACCGTCGCGAGTGGGCCTTCGTGCTCGCCGCGACCGCGCGCGTCACGCGCGACCTCGACCTGGCCGAGGAGTGCGTGCAGGACGCGTACGCGAAGGCGCTGACGGTGTGGGGCGAGCGCGGCATCCCGCAGCGCCCCGGGGCGTGGCTCACCACGACCGCCCGCAACCGCGCACTGGACGGGCTGCGGCGCGACGCGACCCTGCGCCGGTCGCTGCCGCAGCTCCTCGACCCCGCCGCCGGTCCTGCCGACGGCCCCGCACCGGAGCCGTCCCCGGCGGAGGAGTACCCCGACGACCGGCTGCGGCTGATCTTCACCTGCTGCCACCCGGCCCTCGCCGAGGAGACCAAGGTCGCCCTGACCCTCCGGCTGCTGTGCGGCCTCACCACCGCCGAAGTGGCCAGCGCCTTCCTCGTCAGCGAGCCGGCCATGGCCGCCCGGATCACGCGCGCCAAGAAGAAGATCGCCACCGCGCGCATCCCCTACCGGGTACCGCCCGCCGACGAACTGCCCGAACGCATCGACGCCGTCCTCACCGTGGTGCACCTGCTCTTCACCACCGGGCACACCGCCCCGGCCGGCGACGACCTCGTCCGCCGCGACCTGGTGGAACGGGCCCTCGACCTGGCCCGGATGCTGCGCACCCTGCTGCCCGGGGACTCCGGGGTCGCCGGGCTGCTGGCACTGATCCTGCTGACCGACGCCCGCCGCGAGGCCCGTTCGGCCGACGACGGCCGGCTGCTCCTGCTCGACGAACAGGACCGCACGCGGTGGGACGGCGCCGCGATCGAGGAGGGCCTCGCGCTCGTCCGCGAGGCCCTGCGCCCGAGGCCCCCGGGGCGGTTCGCGCTGATGGCGGCCATCGCCGCCGTCCACGCCGGGGCGCCGAGCTGGCAGGAGACCGACTGGCGGGAGGTCGTCGCCCTCTACGACCTGCTGGTCCGGATCTGGCCGTCACCGGTGGTGGCCCTCAACCGCGCGGTGGCGGTGGGCTTCGCCGACGGCCCGGCCGCCGGACTCGCGGCGCTCGACGCGCTCGCCACCGAACCGCAGCTCGCCGGCTACGGCTACCTCGCCGCCGCCCGCGCCGACCTCCTGCGCCGGCTCCACCGCACCGAGGAGGCGTGGCTGGCCTACCAGGAGGCGCTGCTGCTCACGGAGAACACCGTCGAGCGCGACTTCCTGACCGGCCGCCTCCGGCAGCTGGGGCCGCGCGAGGACGGCTGAGCCGGGGGCCCCCGGATCCGCCGCCGTCGGAGCAGTCGCCGCGGGAGCGCCCGTCCGGCCCCTGGGCGGCCGCCCGCCCGGTCAGCGGGCCGGGCCCCCTTCTTGCGGGTGAGCGGTTCTTGCGGTGGCCGGTTCTGGCGGTGACCGTTCTTGCGGTGGCCGGTACTGGCGGTGACCGGTTCTGGCGGTGACCGGCTGCGGGTGGTGACCGGTTCTTGTGGTGACCGGGCGGCGGCAGGAGGAGAGTGGAAGGCGGCGCGATCGCGGACGGCGGCCAGCAGGGGGAGTGATCGGGAGGTCTGCGATGACCTTTGTACAGATCGTCGAGTGCCGCACGGAGCGGCCGGACGAGCTCAACCGGCTGATGGACACCTGGATCGAGCAGACTCAGGGCCGGCGCACCGCCACCCACGCGATGGTGGGTGCGGACCGGGCGGACGCCCAGCACATCGTGGAGATCGTCGAGTTCCCGTCCTACGAGGCGGCGATGCGCAACTCCGGCCTGCCGGAGACCGACCGGATCTTCCGCGAGATGGTCGCGCTCTGCCAGGAGCCGCCGACCTTCACCAACCTGGACCTGGTCCGCGACGAGCAGCTCCAGAAGGCTGCGGCCCGCCGGCTGCTCGTCGACCCGTCGAGCGGGGACATGTCCGCGCTCGACGAGCTGCTCGCGCCGGACTACCGCGACCACGACCCGTCGATGGACGGCGACACGGTCGGCCCGGCGGCCGTACGGCAGATGATCGAGGGCTACCGGACGGCCTTCGACTTCACCTTCGACATCCAGTCCCAGATCGCCGAGGGGGACCAGGTGGCCACCCGCTGGGTCTGGCGCGGCACCCACATCGGGGAGTTCATGGGCATGCCGGCCAGCAACAAGACCATCGAGGCCGCCGGGATGACGGTGTTCCGCTTCGAGGACGGCATGGTCAAGGAGGGCTGGTGGAGCTGGGACGGCGTCGGAATGATGCGTCAGATGGGCATGATGCCCGGCTGACCGCTCCTCCGCGTCGCACCGGCCCTGCGCCGGTCGATGTCACCTCGGGACGGGCCCTGCCCGCCCGGGGGCGCAGGCGTGCCGTCGTGGGCGCCCCGTCGGTTGGAGCCCCGTCGGGGAGCCCGACCGCGCCGGGCTCGTGATCGCCGGGCCGCCGGAGCCGCCTCGGTCACCGGGGCCGCCGGGCCGAGTGCCGGCGGACGGTCGTCCGCCGGCACTTCCGTGGTGGCATCAGTCCGCTGTTCCGTGCCTGAGCCCGTCCAGGACGAGGTCGAGGAGCCGTTCGGCCTGCTCGCGCTGTTCGGGCTTCCCCGAGGCGAGGGCGACGCCGGTGAGGGCCGCGAACATGTCGCCCGCGCCGATGTCGGACCGGATCGTCCCGGCGGCGGTCGCGGCGTCCAGGAGCGAGGTGAGGGCGGTGATCATCAGCTCGCGGCTGTGGGCGTAGGGGTTGACGCCGGAGTCGACGACGGCGCGAAGGGCCTCGGCCATCCCCAGTTTCGCCGTCGCGTAGTCGATGAAGCGTCCCATCCAGGCGCGGAGCGCCTCACGCGGCGGCATGGCCGCCAGGAGCTCGGGGGCGGCGTCGCACAGCCGGCTCAGTTCGTTGCGGTAGGCGGCCTCGATCAGCGCCTCCCGGGTCGGGAAGTTCCGGTAGAGGGTGCCGGAGCCCACGCCCGCCTCCTTGGCGATGCGTTCGAGGTGCGCGTCCAGCCCCTCCTCGGCGAAGACGCGCACGGCCACGGAGAGGATCTTCTCCCGGTTTCGCCGCGCGTCGGCCCGTAGCGGCCGTCCGGTGCCGGTGGTCATGGGGGGCTCCTTCGCCGTCGGTGCGTTTGCTAAATGGAGGCGCCTCCGCTTAAATCCCAAGAACCGGGGACGCCTCCACTTGGAGAGTGTAAGTCGAGTGCAGGGCGCATCCCCACCGGTGTCCGTACGGTGCGGACGCATCCACCCCGAGGAGAGAACGATGGGCTTCCCGCTCGAAGGCAAGGTTGCCGTGGTCACCGGGGGCGCGTCCGGCGTCGGCCTGGGAATCGCCCGGGAATTCGTGGAGCAGGGCGCCCGCGTGGTCATCACCGACCTGCACCGGGGTCCGCTGGACGCGGCGGTCGCCACGATCGGACCGAACTGCTCCGGCATCGTGGCCGACGTCACCAGGCTCGCGGACATGGAGGCGGCGTACGAGGAGGTCATCGCACGGCACGGGCGCCTCGACGCCGTCGTGGCCAACGCCGGCATCGGCGCACACGCCCCGCTCGGCGCCATCACCGAGGAACAGTTCGACCGGACCTTCGGCGTCAACGCGAAGGGCGTCCTGTTCACCGTCCAGCCGGCGATCGCGCTGCTGCCGCCCGGCGGCACCGTCGTCATCATCGGGTCGACCGCGTCCATCCAACCCCCGGCCGGCATGGGCCTGTACGGCGGCGCCAAGGCCGCGGTGCGCGCCTTCGTCCGGTCCTGGATCCAGGACGTCAAGGGCTCCGGCATCCGCATGAACGTCCTCAGCCCCGGCGCCGTCGACACCGACTCCCTGCGGAACGCCCTCGCCATGGCACAGGGCGCCGACGCCGTCCCCGCCGCGGTGCGGAGGATGGGCGAGGGCAGCCCCACCGGACGGATCGCCGACCCCCGCGAGATGGGCAAGGCCGCGGCCTTCCTCTCCAGTGACGCCTCCAGCTTCATCACCGGAGTGGAGCTCTTCGTCGACGGCGGCATGGCGCAGGTCTGAGGCATGGCACGGGTTCTGAGACGTGGCACGGGTTCTGTTGCGTGGCACAGGTCCGAGGTGTGACGCAGGGCTGAGGCCGCGGGCCGGCCGCCGCCCGCTCCGCGCCGCTTCGGGGGCTCCCGCCGAGCCGGCCGTACTTGTTAGCTACTTAGCCAATCTGCTAAATATGAGGGCGTGACAGAAGCTCAGGACGACGCGGGCGTCTTCCGCGCACTCGCCGATCCGACCAGACGTCAGATCCTGGAGGACCTCCGGGGCGGGGAGCTCGCGGCCGGCGACATCGCGGCCCGGTTCCCGATCAGCGCGCCCTCCGTCTCCCGCCACCTCGGCGTCCTCAAGGGGGCAGGACTGGTCACCGAACGCCGGGACGGCAACCGCATCCTCTACTCGCTCGTCGAGGAGCGCCTGGCGACCTCCGTCGGCCGCTTCCTCAGCGCCGTCTGCCCCGAGCAGATCGTGCTGCGCCACACCAAGTGGCGCTCAGGTGCTCAGAAGGAGGGGTCATGAGACAGCCGAACCTGTCCAGCGTCGTCGAACGCCGGCTGCTGGTGAACTACCGGATCACCCCGGAGGCCGCAGCCCGCCTGCTCCCCGGTGGGCTGCGCCCGCAGCTGGTGAACGGTCACGCGGTCGCGGGGATCTGCCTGCTGCGGCTGGGCGGTGTCCGGCCGGGCTGGGCGCCCCGGGCGTTCGGGCTGCGCAGCGAGAACGCGGCCCACCGGATCGCCGTCGAGTGGGACGGGCCGGACGGCACCGAGACCGGCGTCTACATCCCGCGCCGCGACACCGCCTCCCGGGTCAACGCCTGGGCCGGCGGCCGGATCTTCCCCGGGGAGCACGGCCGGGCCGACTTCGACGTCCACGAGACGGCCGACCGTGTGCACGTCGCCTTCGCGACCCGGGACGGCGCCGCCCGGGCGGACGTCACCGTCGACCTGGCCGACGAACTGCACGGCAGCAGCCTCTTCGCCGGCCTCGCGGAGGCCTCCCGCTTCTTCCAGAACGGTGCCAAGGGCTGGTCGGCCACCAGGGCGAACCGCGGGCTGGACGGAATGGAGCTGCGGACCGGCGCCTGGCACGTCGAGGCGGGCCGCGTCCGCTCCGCCACGTCGTCCTTCTTCGACGACCCGGACCGCTTTCCCCCGAACAGCGCCACCCTCGACTGCGCCCTGGTGATGCGCAACGTCCCCGTCGCCTGGCGCCCGCTCCCGGCCATGGCCGTCGCCTGAGCGCCCCGGTCGGCCCGCGCCTCCCGCCGGCGCCCCCGCGCGAGCCACCTGCCGCGCCGGCCCGGACGGCGGGCCGGTGCCGGGCGGGTCGTGCCGGGAGAGCCGGGCGGGCCGGTGCCCGGCGGCGCGTCCGGCGCCCCCGTCGCACGGGGGAGCGGGTCGGCCGGCCGTCAGTGCGGGCGGCGCGGCTCGATCCGGAAGTCGAAGGCCGTGGTGCCCGGGTCGAGGGCGGTGACCCCGCCGTCGACCGTGAGCACCGCACCGTTCACGTAACCCGCCGCCGGGGACAGCAGCCAGCCGATGGCCGCCGCCACCTCCTCCGGCTCGCCGGGGCGGCCCGCCGGGGTGAGCCGGGTTGCCTCGCGGTACGCCTCGTCGACGCCGCCGGCCAGGCCGTCCCGCTCCGCGAGGCGGGTCATCGGGCGGTCCGCCATCTCGGTGCGCACCCAGCTCGGGCAGACGGTGTTGGCCCGGAGTCCGTCGCGGCCGTAGTCGACGGCGAGCGAGCGGCACAGTTGGAGCAGGGCGGCCTTCGAGGTGGCGTACGCGGCGTTGGCGCTGCCGTTGCGCAGGGCGGAGACGGAGGCGACCGCCACGACGGCGCCCCGCGACCGCAGCAGGTGCGGCAGGGCGGCCCGCAGGAGGAGGAACGGGCCGGTGACGTTGGTGCGCATCACCAGCTCCCAGTCCTCCAGCGCGACGTCCCCCACCGCGCCGCCCCGGCCGACCCCGGCGTTGAGCACGAGCCCGTCGAGCCGGCCGAACCTGGAGACGGCGGCCTCGACGAGGGCCTCGACGTCGTCCGGGTCGGTGGTGTCGGAGACGTGGGCGACCGCACCGGTCTCGCGGGCGACGCGTTCCAGCGGCTCGGGGCGCCGGCCGGAGATCACCACGTGGTGGCCCTCGGCGCGCAGCAGCCGGGCGGTGGCCGCACCGATGCCGGTACCGCCGCCGGTGATGACGACTACACGCTGGTCGGGCATGGGGTTCCTCCCGTGGGGCCGGTGGTGCGCAGACCATCGGATCCTATGCTTACGGGGCGTCAGGTCCGGAGCCAGGTCAGGAGTCCGGCCACCGGGCCCGAGCGGGCCCTGGCTAGGATGAGGTGACTGGACGTCACGGAGTACGGGGAGAGCTCATGCAGGAGGATGCGGTGACCGGCGGGCCGTGGTCGGTGGTGGCGGGGGAGTGGCAGCCGCCGGCGGAGCTCAACACCGGGATCCCGCACCCCGCGCGGATGTACGACTACTACCTCGGCGGCAAGGACAACTTCCCGGCCGACCGGGAGGCCGCCGAGAAGATCATCGCGGTCATGCCCGACGCCCGCCTCGCGGCGCAGAGCAACCGCGACTTCCTCGGCCGCGCGGTGGAGTTCGCGGTCGGCCAGGGGGTGCGCCAGTTCCTGGACATCGGCACCGGGATCCCGGCGGTGGGCAGCACCGGCGAGGTCGCCCACCGGGTGGCCCCCGACGCCCGCGTGGTCTACGTCGACAACGACCCGATCGTCCTCACGCACTCGCGCGCACTGCTGGCCCACCACCCGGTCGGCCACACCACGGTCCTCCACGCCGACCTGCGCGAGCCGGAGGCGATACTCGGCGACCCCGGTCTGAAGGAGGCGATCGACCTCTCCCGGCCGGTGGCCCTGATGCTGGTCGCGGTGATGCACTTCGTCCGGGACGAGGAGGGCGCCGCCGAGACGGTGGCCCGGCTGCGGGACGCCCTGGCCCCGGGCAGCCTGCTGATCCTCTCGCACGGGACCCAGGACTTCATGGCGCCCGAGGCGGCGGCGGAGGCGACGCGGATCTACAACCGGGCGAGCTCCCCGCTGGTGCTGCGGACCGGTGACCAGGTGCGGGAGCTCTTCGGCGACTTCGAGCTGGCCGACCCCGGGCTGGTGCAACTGCCGCTGTGGCGCCCGAAGGAGGAGCTGCCGGACGGCTGGCAGCAGGCGGTCCCCGCCTACGCCGGAGTCGCCGTCAAGCGGTGACCGCAGGGCGCCGCGGCCGGCGCCGCCCCGGGGCCATGTCCCGGCCGGGGCCGCGCCCCGCGCCCGGCGGCAACGTCCGTCGCGGCGCCGCACCGTCCCCACGGGCGACACGGAAACGACGGAGGGGCCCGGCAGATGCCGGGCCCCTCCGTCTGCGGGTCGTCAGTCCGTGCCGGACTCCATGGCGGCGCGGTCGAGCAGCGCCTCGTCACCGGAGACCTCGCCGCGGGAGGCGATGGCCTGGGCACCGCCCTGCGGCATGGCGCCGATCAGCCCGGTCGCGGCGGCCTGGGCGGCACCGACGGCGGGGTTGGCGGAGCCGATCAGGCCGAGCCCGGCGTACTGCTCCAGCTTCGCGCGCGAGTCGGCGATGTCGAGGTTGCGCATGGTGAGCTGGCCGATCCGGTCGACCGGGCCGAACGCCGAGTCCTCGGTGCGCTCCATGGACAGCTTGTCCGGGTGGTAGCTGAAGGCCGGGCCGGTGGTGTCGAGGATCGAGTAGTCCTCGCCGCGCCGCAGCCGCAGCGTGACCTCGCCGGTGACGGCCGTGCCGACCCAGCGCTGGAGCGACTCGCGGATCATCAGGGCCTGCGGGTCGAGCCAGCGGCCCTCGTACATCAGCCGGCCGAGGCGGCGGCCCTCGTTGTGGTACTGGGCGAGGGTGTCCTCGTTGTGGATGGCGTTGACCAGCCGCTCGTAGGCCGCGTGCAGCAGGGCCATGCCGGGCGCCTCGTAGATGCCGCGGCTCTTGGCCTCGATGATCCGGTTCTCGATCTGGTCCGACATGCCCAGGCCGTGGCGGCCGCCGATGGCGTTCGCCTCCATCACCAGGTCGACCGGGGAGGCGAAGGTCTTGCCGTTGATCGTGACGGGGCGGCCCTGGTCGAAGCCGATGGTCACGTCCTCGGTCGCGATCTCGACCGACGGGTCCCAGAACCGCACGCCCATGATCGGGTCGACCGTCTCGACGCCGGTGTTCAGGTGCTCCAGCGTCTTGGCCTCGTGGGTGGCGCCCCAGATGTTGGCGTCGGTGGAGTAGGCCTTCTCGGTGCTGTCGCGGTACGGCAGGTCGTGGGCGAGGAGCCACTCCGACATTTCCTTGCGGCCGCCGAGCTCGGTCACGAAGTCCGCGTCCAGCCAGGGCTTGTAGATCCGCAGGTGCGGGTTGGCGAGCAGGCCGTAGCGGTAGAACCGCTCGATGTCGTTGCCCTTGAAGGTGGAGCCGTCGCCCCAGATCTGGACGTCGTCCTCCAGCATCGCCCGGACCAGGAGGGTGCCGGTGACGGCACGGCCGAGCGGCGTGGTGTTGAAGTAGGAGCGGCCGCCGGAGCGGATGTGGAACGCGCCGCAGGTGAGCGCGGCCAGGCCCTCCTCGACCAGCGCCGCACGGCAGTCGACCAGACGCGCGAGCTCGGCGCCGTAGGCCTTCGCACGGCCGGGAACCGACGCGATGTCGGGCTCGTCGTACTGGCCGATGTCGGCGGTGTAGGTGCAGGGGACGGCGCCCTTGTCGCGCATCCACGCGACCGCGACCGAGGTGTCGAGGCCGCCGGAGAAGGCGATGCCGACGCGCTCGCCGGCGGGAAGGGAGGTGAGGACCTTGGACATGGGAAGAGTATGCATGATGTCGCATGGTCATGCAAGCGGGTCCGTATTCCTCCCCGTGACCGGCCGGGCGGCCCGGCCGGGCCCGTCCCCGACGCCGTCACTGCGGTGGGGCCGGGGGCGGGGCCGAGGGTGGATTCGACGACGGATTCGAGGGCCGGGCGTCGGTGGGGCGGCCGGCGATCGCGTCGTAGACCCTGATCCGCAGCGTGCGCCGCCAGCCCTCGCGTTCCTCCCGCGCGACGGCGCGGGCGGCCGTGCGACTGCCCTCGCGGTAGAACCGGCGGGCCCACGGCGACCCAGGCCGGGCCAGCCGCACGGCGCCGACCAGGGCGAACAGGGGCACCAGGATGCCGAGCAGGCCGGTGAACGTCTTCCCCTTGGCGATCGTCACCAGGGCGAGCGCCCCGTTGAGGAGGACGGCGGTGACGTAGGACCAGTCGGAGACCGGTGCGCCGTCGGACGCGGTGTCGCTCACGCCGAACGGGGTGGCGCCGAGGAGCAGCAGCCCGCACGCGGCCGTGCCGAGGACCACGGTGTCCACCGAGAGCCGGCCCTGTTCGGACCAGTAGACGTCCTGCAGGTGCAGGATCAGCGCGAACTCGTCCAGCACGAGCGCGGTGCCGATGCCGAACAGCGCACCGAGCACCTCGCCCCAGGGGCGGTGGTGCCCCGCCGGCGAGGCCAGCCCCACCCCGGCCACGATCATGAAGACGGCACCGAACACCACGTGGTGGATGTGCAGTCCGCCGGGTGTGACGTTCTGCGGCCACCAGGACACCTGCGCCCGGATCATCCGGACGCTGATCCTGATGAACAGGAACGCCCCGATCAGGCCGAGCAGGAGGCAGAACAGGGGCTGCTTCCCGGGGTCGAGGATCTCTCGGTGGTACCAGTCCGGCGTCGCCATGCCGACATCGTGGCACCGCGGTGGCGCGGAGCCCGCCGACCGCGGGGCGCATCACCCCCGGACGGCGGTACGGCCTTGCCGGGACGCGCCCGCGCGCCGCCTGCCGGGTCCCGCGCCGTCCGGTGCCCGGCCCGCCGTCCGGACCTCTCCCGGTCGCCCGGGCGAGTGAATCGGCGCCGCTTCCCGGAGGGGGCGGCCCGGCCGCCGCGCGGGCCGTGCCGAAGGTGAGGCGGTGGCCCCGAGGACAGCGCGGGGCCACCGTCCGGACGAGGGCAGCGCGCCACCGGCCCCCGCCGGTGCGACGGTCCCTCACCCCCCTTCGAACGGAGCCCCGTGACCACCACTTCCCGACTGCTCCAGGCCGCCGGCGCCCTGCTCCTCGCCGCCGCCGTCAGCGCCTGCTCCAGCTCCGGATCGGGCGGCGGCGGTGCGACGTCTCCCGCGGCGACGTCCCCGGCAGCGTCCTCTCCTGCGGCGACGTCTCCTGCAGCCGCCTCCCCGGCAGCCACGTCTCCCGCCGGCACGGCGTCGCCGTCCGGTGCGAACAGCAACGCCGCCGTACGGGTGTCGATCAAGAACTTCCTGTTCGAACCGGCCGCCATCACCGTGCAGCCCGGCGCAACGGTCACCGTCGTCAACGAGGACTCCACCGCCCACACCCTCACCGCGAGTGACAAGTCCTTCGACACCGGCACCATCGCCCCCGGCGGGACGGCGACCTTCACCGCACCGGCCCAGACCGGAAGCCACCCCTACATCTGCTCCATCCACCCGTTCATGCACGGCACCCTCACCGTCAGCTGACCCCGCCCCACCGGTTCCCGGAGGTACCCGTCATGGCCAGCCCCGACCCCGGCCCCGTGCGCCACGGTCGCGCCCTCGACGTCGTCCTGCGCCTGCTCGCGGCGGCCGGGCTGGCCTTGGACGCCGCCGTGCACGCCCGCCTCGCCGGCCAGTACGACGCCGTCACGGCGACGATCAGCCAAGGGACCCTCTTCCGCGCCGAGGCCGCCGCGGCGAGTCTCGCGGTCCTGCTCGTCCTGTTCTGGCGCCACCGGATCGGCGACGCCTTCGCCTGGCTGACCGCGGCCGCCGGCCTCGCCGCGATCCTCCTCTACCGCTACGTCGACGTCGGAGCCCTGGGGCCGCTGCCGAACATGTACGAACCGATCTGGTCCGATGACAAGAGCACCGCCGCCTGGGCGCAGGCGGTCGCGGTGGCCGCCCTCACCGTCCTGCTGGTCCGCCACGGCCGGTGGCGCGGCCCCGGCCGCACGTCGGAGTCCGGAAGCACGTCGGAGTCCGGAAGCACGTCGGAGTCCGGTCCGGCGTGACGCCCGGCCGTCGGTGCGTCGCTCCGGGCGGGTGTTTCCCGCGGCCGTCCCGAACGCCGTCCGCCGTCCTGCTGGTTGCACTTCCGGTCGGCTGCACCGCCGCGACGGCTACGACCCGGCCGCCGGGAGGCCACGGCCCGCGACCCAAGAGAGAGGGTGCCTCACATCCGGGATCTCAGCACGTCGACCTCACAGCCCGGTGCGAACGGGTCGAAGCCGTGCTCGATCAGCCAGCGAACCACCAGCAGGCTTCGCAACGACCACCATGCGTGGATCACGTCGAGGTCGATGCCGGTGCCGTAGCCGGCGACGACGTCGTCGAGGTGCTCCTCGTGTCCGAGCGTGAAGGTGGCGAGGTCGTACAGGGCATCTCCCTGGCCCGCCTCGGACCAGTCGATGATGCCGGTGACCTCGCCACCGTCGACGAACACGTGCGCGATCTGCAGGTCGCCGTGCGTGAACGCCGGAGTCCACGGCCGGAGCGCGGCCTCGGCGACCTGGCGGTTGCGGGTGACCAGGTCGGCGGGCAGGACGCCGTTCGACACGAGCAACTCGCACTCGTCGTCGAGTTCCGCCGTGAGCGCGACGATGCTCCGGCCGGCCTGGCCCGGCCAGGGCGGCAGCGGCGCGTCGTGCAGCTTCCGGATGGCGGCGCCCGCCGCGGCCCACGCCGCCGGTGACCCGGTCGACGGCCCGCCGAGGCGCCCGAGCGTCGTCCCCGGGAGTGCGGCGAGGGCGAGCACGGGCGGCTTGCGCCACAGGACCTCCGGGGTCGGGACCGGCGCGAGGGACATCGCCTCGACCTCGACGTCGATGCGCGCCTGGTCGGCGTCCACCTTCAGGAACACGTCGCCGACGCGCAGGGTGGCGCGCTCGGAATGGGCGACGACGACTCTGACCTCATCCATGGGCGACCAGTATCCCGGGGGCGATCGCCGACGTCGCCGGGTTTATCGCGTGCAATGACGAGGCCGAGTGCGTCCCGATGCCACCCGGCCGCCCCGTGCACGACACCCGCCTCCGGCCAGGTCACGTGATCCGTCGGACAGGATTCATGCCGCCGGACCAAGGTCGCCTTCGATGGTGGTCAGGGTGATCGGGGGCCGGTCCCACAGGGCGAGGAGTTCGTTGGCGAGGTCCGCGACGGCCAAGGGGTCCTCGTCGAAGGGGGCATTGATGGCGACCGCCAACAGGCCGCGCGGGACGATGTTGGCATCGAGGAGGACGCGCCACTCCTGGGACCCGAGTCCCAGGTACTCCAGCCCGGTGAGCCCGGCGATTTCCAAAGGGTCGGCGAGAGTGCCGGGGTGGGCGCTGAGGGTTCGCAGCCGCGGGAGTCCTGTCAGTGGTGCGATGCTGATCGGCTGACCGGTCGACATGTCGACGGACAGAACCTCCAGGCCGGGGTGGACGCTGTCGACAAGGCTCTGCTGACTGTACGCGTGGGCCGCAGCCTTGGCCGGTGGGTGGTTCTCCGGGCTGCCGGTTCGTGCGGCGGGCCGGTCGAGCATCAGGTCGGTGAGGGAGTCGGCGACGAGCCTGGCGCCGATGTCCTCCTCATGGGAGATTTTGATGATCTGTCCGGTGTGCCCCTGCGGGCCCGGCGTCAGGTCGACGGCCAGCCGGTCGCCGCCGCCGTTGTCGCCGAAGACGATCCAGCCCGGTGAGCCGGCCAGCCCCTGCACGGCGGCGGTGGGCCGCGTGTCCACCACTTCCATGGCCGCGCGCTGCCACGGGCATTCGCGGGTCGCCGCCTCGGCGACGTACAGGCCTGCCAGGCCGAAGAGTTCGCAGCGGACCGCCTTGGAATGGCGGCTCGCCGCCTCGAAGTCACCACCCCAGTCCGCCCAGTCCGCCCGTGTCACCCGGTAGAGCGCTTTGAGCTCCTCGGGCAGGGTGATGCCCAGGCGCGTCTCCGCCGCTGCGATCTCGGCCTCGGTGGCGCCGACGGCGCCGGGCAGACGCTCGCGCAGCGTCCGTTCGAGCAGCGCCGGGTCCGCCGACGGCGCCGGCGCCGCCCCTGACGCCGGGTCGGGAAGGCGGCGCCAGGGCTCGGGAAGCGCGTCCTCGACCAGGACAAGCGCCCCCGGATTCGGACCGATGCCGTGCTCCACTGCCGGGCTGGGCCGGAGTATGTGGAGCCGGGTCCTTCCCGCCGCCCCGATCTCCACCGCGAACGTCACAGTGTTGACGTCGTCCTTCACCAGAGTGCTGTGCACCCGCCGCACGGCGTCGTGCGTCATCTGCTTCAGGGGCACGCTCCAGCCGCCCCGGCCGATGAAGCCCACCACGCGTCCGCCCGGGGTGGCGAGGTGTTCCGCATGCTCTGCCCGCAGGAGGCGCAGTACGGGCTCCCAGGTCTCGAAGTCGTGAACCGACAAGGTGGAGTTCTCTTGATCGTCCATACACAGACCGTACCCGGGGACTCGGACACCCGACTCCGTCGGCTCCGCACGCCGTTGTGCGGCCCGGCACGTCACTTGTCGCCGAGGGCGCTGCTCGACGTTCGGTTCCTCGGTCAGCCCGGCGCGACAACTGTCGCTGCATCAGCAGGGCAACTGACGGTTGGTGACTCGTTCGGAACCCGGGTCGCCGACCCGCCTCACCCGGGTTCGGCCGGCGGGTAGGGCTGATCGTCCTCGCGGCGGGCCACACCGTGGCCCGTGACGCGCCAGGAGAGGCTGTGGCGGGTCAGGGCCCACGATTCGGGTGCCCGCCGGACCCAGGTCACCCAGTCCCGTAGTTCGGGGAGTGCCTGCTCGCGCAGGATGCCGCGGGCGTGGGCCCGTTCGCCGGCCGGGAGCGGGGCGATGGTGATCCCTACGCGCGACCAGTCGGCCGGGAACTTGTGGTATCCGTAGTTCGAGGTGGTCAAGCGGTTCCGTAAGGCCTGCAGGAGCGTGCTGTCGTGCAGAGGATGCTCGACGAAGCTGAGACGGACCTCATCCATCAGTGGTTCGCCGAGCACCGCGCGGATGTCCGTCGGCGTGAGCGGCCACGACAGGTGGCGTGGCAGTCTGCGGTTACGAGCTGGCATGCGCCGGAGAGTGGCACACTCCCCGGCGCAAGCGCATGCGGGTTTTGACACCACGAGATCGATGTCCGTAGGGGACGACCGATTCGTCGCCGGCATGACGGTCGGCTTGAACGCGGAACCGCAGCCAAGCCGCTCCATGCTCAAGTGGGTCGTGACCAAGTCTCAGCCATTGAAGGCCTCCACGATCTGCAGGGCGGCCTGGGCGGGCGTGAGGTGCGTGGTGTCGACGACTTCGGCCTCGTCGTGCAGCCACGTGCGGGCCGCCTCGGCGTAGGGCTCGAGGTACTTGAGGCGGAACCAGGAGTCGGGACCGACAACAGTGTCCCCCGCGATGCGCCCGCGGAGGGTCTCCTGGTCGGCGTGGAGGACGAAGTGCCGCACCGGGATGGCGTGTCGGGCGAGGCCTGTGCTGATCTCGCGCCAGTACTGCTCGACCAGGACGGTCATCGGCATCACCAGAGTCCCACCCGTGTAGTCGAGTACGCGGCGAGCGGTCTCGACCACGAGTGGCCGCCACGGCGGCCAGTGCTGGAAGTTGTCCGTCTCGGGCAGCCCCGGCGTGATGTCCATGAGCGTCTCGCCGACCTTCTCGGCGTCGAACACCCGTGAATCCGGGATCAGCTGCTGCACGAGGGCGCTGGTCGTCGTCTTGCCCACACCGTGGGTGCCGTTGAGCCATACGATCACGGGCCCGACGCTAGCGGTGTTCAGGCCGCGCTCTGGTGCCGATCACGTCACAGGACTGGCACAGCGGAACATCGCGAAGCGTCGGACTCGCCTTCGAGACGCTGCACGGAGACGTGACACGAAGCGCGGAACCTACATCCCTGATGGGCCTGAAGCGGTGGCTGTACGTCCTGGTGTGGTGTGTGGGACATGCGGATGGGGTCGGGCCGACCGCCGTGGGACGTGAACGCCGGGAAGTGGTGCGGATCCGGGCGGCCACCCTGTTCGGGCGCACCGGCGGGCTGATCCGCCCCGGTCCACGGCGCGCGCCTGCACCGGCCGGCCTTCCCCGACCGGCCGCGCGACGGCAGCAACGGGTCGGCCGGCTCCCAGGGTTCATCGGGAACCATACGCTTCGATAGACCAGCACCCACGACCGGCATCGTTGCCGCACGACCATCAAGTCGCGTGGGACAACCTCTAACTGGGCGTTTCGTCCCGTTGCTTCATCCTGTGATTGCCTGATTGGTCATGTTTCACGTTCCGCGTCATGTTGGTGTGGATTCGCTGGTCGGGCGACGGGTCATGAGGTTGATCATCGCGAGGTGGATCATGGCTTCGGACCGGGGCGAGGCGGTCAATTCCGTCCGCCGGGCTTTCGGTCGGTGCCGGTCGGCTGCTTCGGGAGCACGATGACGGCGCGGCCCGCGTGTAGGTCGACGGTCGAGCGGGGCGGTGCGGCGTCGCCCTCCTCATCGCGGCGCATTGCCTCGGCAGAGCGTTCCTCCAGCTCAGCGGTTTTGCCGGTGTTCACTGAGCCGGTGAAGACGTCCAAGGCCACGGTGGACACCGAAGGCGCGCCGCCGACCCGGCTCGGCCGTCGCCGGAGCCGAGCCGGGACCAGCCTCGAACCGGCCAGCTGCCGAAACGCCGTCGAGGCGAGCGCGAACAGCACCACCGCCAGCGCCAGGCCGGGCAAGGAGAGAGCGAACGCAATGACCATCGACCCGTGACCCCCATTGCACGACGCTCCCTGCATCGTGTTCCGACCGACAAACGGCCCGCACCTGAACGGTAGTTCCCCGAACGGGCGACGCGCAGGCCGGTAACCCCGGGTCAGCGGGCCGACATGCCCAGGGCGCCGCCGCCGTACGTGAGCTCCTGACCGAGCACACCCCCAGAGCCAGCCGTCCGACCCCGGAAACGACAACACGCACAGGCGCGGCACTCAAGGCCGCCGCAGCGCGACCGCCGGACGCCTGTGGCACGCCGACCCCGGTTCTCCAGGCTGAGACATGACTCACTGAAATCGTGTCCCAGTCCGGCTTCTTGGAATGAGACAGGACGCAGTGCGCAGTTCCGACGGGCATTCGCATGCAGGTGACACTCTCGGCACATCAGCCTCTGGAGCACCCACAGAAGAGCCGGCCGAGCGGCCCGGAGATCGGGCTCGACTGCCATTTTCATGGACGAAACGCCCAGTAAACTGATCGTTTCGGAAAGGGACAAAAAAGCTTCCGAAGGCGGGTAATGCCAGCCCCGATCAAGCGGGAGTTCGAGGTCGGCGGGCTCTTCGCGGCGAAGGTCCGGCACCGGCGCGCAGGCGATCAACTCCTCTGAGTGGGAACTGCGTTGGGTCTGCCGATTGGGGCACTGGTTCCGGCCAAGTTCTGCAAAGTGTGCCGCTGCTGTGAACGGGCTGTGTAGTTTCGAGCGATCCGGAAGGCGCCATTCGCCCATGGGCCAGGGACTCCATGTCCTGGCGGCCATGTCGGCCGTTCCTCATTTCCTCCGCAGACGGGAATCGTGATGACCACCCCGAGCACCGGAACACCTGCCACCACACCTGCGACGACCCCGGCGAGCGCGACGGCCCCGGCGAGTAGGTCGCCCAAGTTCGAAGTGGACAAGGCGATGCTCGACGGCGCAACGCCGAAGGACCTGCTTCCGAGCACCGGCAACTACCCGGTGGAGATCGTCCGGTACCGCTCGGTGGTGCTCACCGACATTCCCGGGGCGAAACCGACGCGCAAGCTGACCGGCGCCATCGACCTCGGCGAGGAGAACCTGCCGTTCTACGACCGCCCGGCCGAGGGCATGATCGTCACGACGGAGCAGAGCTGGTCGGCCCAGGGCGTCACGCTCGGCCGGCTGCTGCACAGCCTCGCGCTCGCGCCCGGCGAGAGCACCAAGGTCGCGGTCGTCGACTGGCAGCGCAGCACCAAGGCCACCGGCACCGAGACGACCTCCGAGAACGACACGCTCTCCGGCACCACCGACCAGAGCCGGTCGATCAGCGAAGTCGCGAACGCGATCGCCCGCGAGGAGCAGTACGGCACCTCCGAAGCGTTCCAGGCGAGCAAGTCGTCCAGCTCCGGCGGCAGCTTCGGAGCCGCGATCTTCGGCATGGGCGGCGGCGGCTCCTGGGGCCAGTCGTCGAACACGGGCTTCACGACCGCGGTGTCGCGCTCGACCGGCGTGCAGTCGGTCGCGGCCGAGGCGACGCAGCGCATCAGCGCGCGGACCCAGCAGGTGGCGACCGCGGCCCGCAGCCGGAACATGACGGTCGTGCGGGAGACGACGCAGTCGGAGAAGGACAAGGTCCTCACCCGGGTCGTCACCAACTACAACCACATGCACGCGATGTCGGTGCAGTACTACGAGGTCGTCCAGGTCTACAGCGTGACGACCAAGCCGACCAGGCTGGAACGGTGCCTGTTCATCCCGCTGCAGGAGCTCACCTTCAACTACACCAGCCTGCAGCGGTACAAGGAGGTGCTCGCGTCGGTGGCGCCGGCCGACTGGGCGGCGAGGATCCGGGCCGCGAACCCGTTCGACACCACCGTGCGCAAGCTCGACGCCTGCACGGCCCCGGAGACGCCGTCGACCGCCCAGGCGTTCGACGGGGTGGACCTGGCCGACATCGCCGCCTCGGCCATGGGCGCGTACGGAGTGCGCAGGTTCGACGGCAGCCCGGTCCGGTTCGATCCGGTGGCCCGACAGTGGAACCCGCTGCCCACCACCGGACTGGACGGCGAACTGGTCCGCATCGCACCGGGCAAGAACACCGTGTGGGCGCTCAGGGCCGACAACGAACTCGTGCACTTCGACGGGACGACCTGGCGGCGTGACCCGAACGGCTGGGCGGGGCGGAGCCTTGCCTGCGGCCCGGACGGGACGCTCTACCTCATCGGCATGGACAGTTCGATCTACCAGCGCGACCCGAACGGCGTATCGCAGAACCTGAACATCACGGCTGACGACGTCGCCGTCATCGGGAAGAACAAGGTGTGGTACTGCCGGCAGGGGCGGACCTGGGAGCGCACCGGCACCACCTGGTCGGAGCGGACCCCGGCGCCGAACGTGCAGCGCCTGTCCGCCGGCCCGGACGGCGTGCTCTGGGGCATCACCGCCGAGGGCAAGGCCCTCGTGGTGGAGGCCGGTGCCACGACCTGGACCCCTCCCAGGTACACCAGCCTTGCGGTACTGCCCGGGCTGGCGGAACTCGCCTCGTCCGTCGGCGGGGACCACTGGGCGCTCATGAAGAGCGGGGTCCTCCTACGGTTCCTCACCGCAGAACGAGAGGCGCCGATACCCTTCGACGCCCCGCCGAAGGCCGACTCCCCCTTCGCGTCCAAGATCGACGTCTGGTACGACGAGGCCGGAATCCGCAGCATCCAGGTGGTCTTCCAGGGCCAGACCTTCCGCTGCGGCGACACCGGCGGCTCCGGCGTGCAGCAGCGCGCGTCCCACACCTTCGCAGGCGCCGACAAGCTGCTCTCCGTCGACGCCTGGTTCGGCACGGCCGCACGCGGCAGCCTCTCCGGGCTGCGCCTGACGATGACCTCGGGCGTGGCCAACTTCGGGATCGCCGCGACCACCACCGCCGCCGCCGACATGACCGAGGACGCCGGCGGCGCGGCCATCTGCGGGCTGTTCGGTTCGACGGTGAAGTCCGGCACCCGCACCTACGTCGCGTCGATCGGCTTCCACGTGCGCGGCGGGAACGTGCCGCAGGCGGTCCTGGACCACCTGAACGACAACCGTCGCCACTACAGCCAGGCCGTGTGGGCCAACGCCGACGAGTTGACGCTCAGCCGCATCCTCGCCAACTACTCCTACACGCCGGCGGGCTCGAACGCCGCGCCGGTCCTGCTCGGGACGCTGCTGGACCCCAAGCCGATCGCCGCCACCGGCAACTACCTCGGCTTCCGGTGGAACTTCAGCAGCGAGCAGGAACGAGACGCGTGGACCAAGACCCGCCAGGCGGGCGACGCCACGTTCGGGACGCCGGTGACCAACACGATCGCGATCGCCACCAAGGGCGTGTTCGCCGAGGCCGTACTCGGCCGGGCCAACTCGGCCGAGAAGATCGACCTCACCCGATTCTGGAACTGGAAGGACTCGCCCATCCAGATCACGCCGGCCGACATCGCGCCGGTCGCCACCGGAACGCGCGCGCAGAACCTCGACACCACGGTGGCTGCCCTGGGCGCTTCCGAGGCGAAGTTCACGCCGCCGGCGGCGATGCCCGACCCGGCCGGCCTGCAAGCGGTGCAGGCCATCGCCACCGCGAACCTGTTCCGCGACATGAGCGGCCTCAACACCATGAGCCAGGTGCTCACCAAGGGCATCGAAGCCGCCGCCGACAACGACAAGGACGCCGGCGCACGCGCCCAGGAGGCCCTGAAGACCGCCACCGAACACCTGCAGAAGATGGCCCAGATCGCCGTCGACGCCGCCGGCAAGGTGGCACCGGCCGTGACCGGCGGCGGCGCCAACATCAGCGCCCTCGGCGGCATGCTGAACCAGGGCGACAAGACCGGTTCGGACACCAAGGCCTGATCACCGCACCGCGCGGGTCCGGGCCGCCGCCCGGGCCCGCCCCGCCCTGCCCGAACAGCAACACCCAGCACCATGGGCATGCCGGGGATTCAAGGCTCGCACGTCTTCTTCCCGGTCTTTCACTCCAGAATGAGTCGAGCTGCGTGTCTTGCGCTCGGCGATCTCGGTCGACTTCGACGAGTCCCGCAGCCTGCTGTGGAAGCGCGGCATCAAGCCGGTGATCGTCCGACGCGGCGTTGCCCATGGTTCCGGGTGGGCAAGGTCCGGTGGGTGGCAGAGCGCGCGTTCGCCCGGCTGCACCGGTTCAAGCGACTCCGCACCCGCTGTGAACGACGCGCCGACCTCCACCAGGCCTGCTCGAACTCGCCTGCGGCATCATCCGCTTTCGACGGCTCCGAGCGGCATTCTGAAACGATCAGTAAGCCTTGATCGATGCCGCCGACCTGGCGGCCTGCTCGATCTTCGCGCAGTAGGCTGCACGGGCTTCCTCGTCGATCTGCTTCTCGTGTTCGGCGCGCAACCCGGTCCGGCCGTCGACGCTCTCGCGCAGGATGTCGGCGTGCCCGGCATGCCGGATGGACTCGCCGAGGACGTGGACCATGACGGCGAACAGGTTCGTGTCGGCATGAGGCTCCGGCCACCACGGCACGTGGCCGGGGGCGTCGAGGGGAAGCTCGTTGATCGTCGCGTCCGAGTGCTCCCACGTGCGCCGGTAGAACCCGATGATCTGATCGCGGGTCTCGTCCTCGGTCGCCCACAGATCGCTGCCGTTGGAGTCCTGCCACCGGGGCAGCGGTTCCAGGGAAGGGCGGTCGAAGACCTCGCCGAAGTACCTGGCCTCGACGCTGGCCACGTGTTTGACCAGGCCGAGGAGGTTGGTCCCGGTCGCCGTCAAAGGTCGGCGGGCGTCGTATTCGGACAAGCCGTCGAGTTTCCAGAGCAGCGCCTTGCGGTCCCGCCGCAGTCTCCCGTGCAGGTTGTCCTTCGCGAATTCGTCGATCATGCGGCATGAGCCTGCCACGGGCTGCTCGGGGTCTCAAGATCCCGTACGTGGTCCGCAACGACTGGCAGAGCCGAGGCCAGGCCATGGCCGCCGCCCAGGCCTGCTACAGGAAGCTCGCGAAACCTGCCACGTGAGCTCGAGCCGCAGCTCGGACCAGGAGAGACGGCCGACGTTCGCCTGGCCCCCCTGCAGCCCGAGCAGTGGCGGCATCTGAAGCCCGGTGACGTGATCACCATGCACGAGGCCCACCCCGCCGGCCTCGCCGAAATCATCGAGGCCCTGCCGTCTCGCGTCTGACGCCACCGGGCAGAGGTCGCTCATTCGTTCGGCAGTGGTTCCAGCCAGAGGGAGGCCTGTTCGGGCCAGCTCTGCCGGATCGCGGCTCCCGGGCGGCGGGGCGTTGCCTACCGTTGACGGGTCGGTAAGCACCCGTCCCGTCGTCTGCCCGCATCGCGGGAGCACCGAGGTAGGGAGTCCGCACTGTGCCGTCCTTGCTGAAGTACGAGATCATCACTGATCCGACGTGGCTCCAGGCCTCGCTCCCCGGCGAACCGTCCCGGGGAACGGTGTACATCATCGTCTCCAACTCCCACCAGTCCGCCGTGGAGTGGGACTACATCGACGTCGAGCTGCCGTTCCTCTCCTTCTCCTCGCCCCTGACGGACGATCCGGCCGCGGTGACCACGAGTATCGAGAGGACGAAGCAGCGGCCCATCGATGACCAGCTGGAATTCGGCTGGGACAACGGCCGGCTCCTTTTCCGGGCCCAGTTCGACCAGGCGCAGCCTCACGCAGCGAGGTACCCGTTCCTGAAGAGCGGAGAGGCCCTGGTCCTGAAGCTGGAGAACATCCCGGTCGCCGGGGAAGCGGGGCTGTCCCTCCTGGAGATCCACGAGAAGGCCGGCGGCGGCGACCGGAACGAGCCCATGCGGCTGCAGCCCTTCACCACCACCCTCGGACTGGTCAAGCAGACGCCGAGGGTGCCGCGCAACTTCCGCGCGGAGAAGTCCCTGCTGGACGGGGACCGGAACGAGCCCCTCGTCCTGAAGTGGGACGGGCCCAACACCCTCGACTACCGGATCCTCGACGCGACGGGTGCCGAGGTGCGCCACGAGCCGGCTGCGCAGGGAGGTGCGGCCGCCCACCAGGAGTACTCCTGGTCCACCACCGCCCCGAAGCGCGGCGCCACCTACACCCTGGTCGCCAAGTCACCCGACGGCGGTGATCAGCGGGGGTACTTCCTCACCACCACCGTCCACGCGCTCGTCCCCGAGTTCGGCGACGGGACGCGCTCGCCGTGGATCGAGGGAACGCAGTACAAGGGCCGCGCCGTCTTCACCGCGGACGGCCTGGCCGTCCAGGACGCGAAGCACGACCTGGGGAGGGTGACGGCGGACAAGGCCGACGTGGACAGGGTGATCACCAGGCTGGTCCAGGGGCGGAGCGACGACGACGGCTGGATCACCTTCCCGGACAGGGGCGTCAACGTCTACCACGGCCCGACCAACGTCCCCGGCGTTGTCACGGCCGCCCGGGCCGACGTCGACGGCGTCAACACCAAGTGGGCGGGCAGCCGCGACGCGGGCGCCGGCTGGATCGAGTTCACCTCCTTGGGGGCCGGCCTCCACAAGGACGGCACCCAGGAGCTGGGAACCCTCACGGCCGACAGGGCCGAGCTCAACGGCGTGAACACGACGTGGGTCGGCGATCGTGACGGCGGCGGCGGTTGGCTGGAGTTTCCCCGGTCCGGGATCAACGTCCGCAAGGACGGCGGTGAGGAGTGGGGCACTGTTGCCGCCGACAAGGCCGACCTCAACGGCATCAACACCAAGTGGGTCCAGGGCCGCGCCACCACCGACGGCTGGATCGAGTTCCCCACCTCCGGCGTGCGCGTCCTGCGCGACGGCGGCCACGACCTGGGCACCGTCACGGCCGACAAGGCCGACCTGAACGAACTGCACACGGGCGAAGCACGGGTCTCCGGTGAAGCACGGGTGACGGGTCACCTCACCGTCGGCGGCGGGATGAAGCTCAGCCACGACGGTGAGCGGATGTTCTTCACGATGCCGGACCGGATCATGTTCCAGGGGATCAACGAGTTCAAGAAGTGGGTGACCTTCGGGGACGGCATCTCGGTCACCTTCGGCCGGAGCAACGTCTCGATGACCCGCGCCAACGGGATGATCGTCGGGGGAAGCGACCTCCAGATCCAGCACGGGAAGCTCTCCATCTCCACCGGTAACCCGCCGCACGTCCGGGAGCTCTAGCCGGGCGTCCGCGGCCTCCCGATGGGGGTCGTTCCCTGCGAGGCGGGGTGACACCGCGGCGGTCCGTCACCGACGGGCCGCCGCGGTCAGCGGGCTCGGGCGGTGGCCGGGCCGGTCGTCGTCGGTGTCGCTGTCGGCCGCGTGGCCGTCGGCGGCATGGTCGTCAGCGGCGTCGTGGGGACCGGCTTGTCGAACATTGCGCAGAGCACGGCGGTCTGGAGTTCCTGGCTCGCCTCGACGAGCTTCGGGTCGGCCTCGAACTCGAACAGCAGCTCCGTCGAGAAGAGGATGGTGGCGGTGCGGCTGCCGGCCCGGTCGGTGTAGTTGCTGCTGGAGTAGCCGGTGATCCCCCCGTCGTGCGCCCAGACGGTGCCGCAGGGGGTGGCCGCCGTCACGATGCCCAGCCCGGAGCCGGCCCCCGGGTTCTCCGGGTCGACCGGGACGGTGGTGAGCATCTGTTGCAACTGCGCGGCGGGCAGCAGCCTGCCGGACATCAGGGCGGCGTAGAAGCGCGACCAGTCCTGCGGGGTGGACACCACCGCCCCGGCGGCGCCGCCCCAGCTGGGGTCGTTGCCGGAGACGTCCACGTGACCGTCGCGCCGTGGCCCGGCGACCTCCCTGAACGCGTCCGGCACTCCCGGCGGCATGTGGGCGGGGTCCGGTTCGTAGCCACGGGCGTGCCGGCCCCGCCAGGTGGAGTCCGGGGCCAGGTAGGTGTGGTCCAGCTTCAGCGGCCGGGCGATCCGGTCCCGCACCAGGTCGGCGAGAGCGGCCCCGGTGACCCGCTCCAGGACGGCACCGACCGCGGCGTAATCGGTGTTGCTGTACGACCACCTCGTGCCCGGGGCGAACAGCGGCTCGTGCCTCGCGCCCACGGCGAGCAGCTCCGTGGAGGTCCACCGGTGCGGGTCCCTGCCGAGGATCGAGTCCAGCAGCGCGCCGTCCTGGGTGTAGTCGAACAGTCCGCTGGTGTGGTTCAGCAGCATCCGCAGCGTCATCGCCGCGCCGTTCGGGACCGCGCCCGGCAGCCACTTCTCCACCGGGGCGTCCAGGGAGAGCCTCCCCTCGGCAACCAGCTGGAGCACCAGAACGGCCATCATGGTCTTGGTGTTGGAACCCATCCGGAACTCGTCACCCGCCTTCAGCCGGTGGTCCCGGACCGACCAGGGGGCCTGCTCGGCGATCTCGACGGGCCGGCCGCGGCCGTCGTCGACCCGCACGACCACACCCGGCGCCCCGGCGTCCACGAGTCGTTGCGCCAACTGCCGCAGCCGGGCCCGCTGCGCCTGAGCCCCGCCCTGATCCCCGTCCTGCGCCGCGGACGCCGACCCGTCCGGTCCGGCGGCGGACGCGGACCGCGCGGCCGCCGCCGGGAGGGCGGCCGGGAACGCGACGGACGGGGCCAGCCCCACGGCCAGGGCCGACACCGTCACCAGGGCCGGCGCCCACCGGAGGCGGCGCGACCACGCCGAGCGGCCCGACGGTGAAGTACGTGGAAACACTGATCCGTTCCTCCGGGTTGGGCGACCTGGACGACCTCGGCCTCGGGCCCGCCACTGGCGACCCGCCGCACACTGCATGCTGTCAGGTCCCCGGTGCCGTGGCGGCCGTTTCCCCAACCGGCCGTCCACAACTGGCAATCCGCAAGCGGATGTTCGCGACAAGCCGCCCACAACCGGCCGTCCTTCACCGGTCGTTGCCGATCAACCACCGGAAAGCGGCTGCCCGCAAGCAACCACCCGCGCCGGCACGCGGCCACCGGCAACCAGGTGCCTCCAAGCGGCCGTTGCCGACCCGCCGCCCAGGCCGGCCCGTGCCCGGTGCCGCCCCACCGCGAGCACCGGAGTTCAGGGTGACCCGGGCGCCGCCCTCCGGGCTCTTGCCCGCCCCAGCGACCACGAAGTCGCACACACCACCAGAGCCGTCCCCAACGCGTACGCCGGCAGCCAGCGCGTCGTCGTCGATGCCAGGCAGTCGTCGACGGCCTGGCGGCTCTGCTCCTGCTGCGCGTGGGCCAGGGCGTCACCAGCCTGGCCCGCCAGGCTCCCCAGGGCGGCCTGGGTCTGCAGGCTCTGGTACCGGCCCGACTCCACGCACCCGTGACGGGTCTCCGGCATGGGGAACAGCCAGTCCCAGCGCTGGAGTGCGGGGGCCAGCGCCAGCGCGACACAGAGGCCGACGACCAGCGCGTACGCGGCCAGACGCCACCCGAAGGCGGTCCGCCGGCCCGGCGCCCACACCGGTAGCCGGCCGAAGGACAGGACCGCCGCGAGCAGCGTCACCCCGAGGTAGGTGGAGAACCACTGCCAGGAGCCCTGTGCGAGCGAGAACGCCAGCACCACGCCGAGCGCCGTGCCCAGCACCCCGGCATCTCCCGCCGACGGATCCCCGCCCGCGACCTCACCCGCGGTCCCGCCCGCGGCCACGGGACCCCGGACGCCTCGACCGCCGCGCCCACTCACAAGCTCTCTCCTGCCTGCCTCCGGAGCACCAGCCTCCCGCCCCCGCCCGCCGCCGTCCTCCGACACCACACCGGTGCGCCCCCGACCCCACCCGACCGGCCCAGCTCCGGTCCACCCGGCTCCACCGGGTGCTGCACCGGGTACGCGGCTCCACGGTCAACCGGCTCCACCACCGGGTACGCGGCTCCACCGGGTACGCGCCACCGCCGGGCCGGTCACGGGCGCAGCGACTCCGCGGCCTTGGCCCAGTTGTCGTGCAGGCGGTCGAGGTAGGAGCGGGCCGCCGCACCGGGGGGCACGTTCCGGGCGAAGGCCAGCATGTTCCCCGCACCGGTGTTGTAGCCCAGGGCCATCAACTCGTCCTTGGTGTACGGCCCGGACCAGTGTGCGGGCAGTTGGGCGGCCAGGTCGTGCAGGTGCCAGGCCGCGGCCTCGACCGCGAGGTCCGGGTCGTCGGGGAGGTCCTCCCAGGCCCGGCCGGCGAAGTCGCGCCCCTGCCGGGCCTCCTCGAAGGCCGCGCGGTGCATGTTGGCGATACCGAACGCGGCGTCCGGCTTGAGGCGTTGCCAGGCGCGTTCCACCTCGGGCCCGTGCGGCTTGTACGACTCGATGTAGAGGATGGCCATCAGGAGCTGGGGGTCGACGCCGGCGCGGGCCGCGTGCGTACGGACGGGCGCCGCGAACCGGCCCGGCGCGTAGTCGGAGTCGGCGGCCTTCGGCGAGGGGGACGCGGTGCCCGGCCCGGCCGTGCCGGAAGCCGCCCCGGCCGTCGGTGTGGCGGACCGGCCCGGCGTGGCGGTGGTCGTCAGCCGGGCGGTGCCCGCCGGCTCGCCGCCGTGCCCGCCGGCACCGCCCCGCACCAGGAACCAGAGGCCGAGGACGACCACCGCGATGGCGGGCCAACGCCGCTTGCGAGCTTCCTCGGCCATGCTGTCCCACCTTCTGTGCCGGTTCGTCGGACCGTACGGAGAGCCCGGTGGAGGACCGGGCTCCCGGGCCCTCCCCCCGGCCCTCCCATCATGGACGACCGGCCCCGCCGCACCGGGGTGATCCGGCCGGAGAGACCGGGCACCGAAGCCTTCCCCGGTCCGCGCCGCTCCGCCGTCGGTCCGTCGGTCCGCCGGTCCGCCGAGCCGCCGGCCCATCGACCCATCGCCCGCCGGACCGGTCAGGAACCGGGGTCAGGAACCGGTCAGGAACCGGTCAGGAACAGAGAAGCGCAGGTCATTGCGGCGCACTGGCGTGACCACCACGGACGCGCCCGAAACTGGTTAGATCGAGCCTGGCAACCCCTCCGGAGACCGTGAAGGCGGCCCGGCCGGACAGTGGAACGGCGCCGCGCAACAGATGGAGAGACGATGAGCATGGCCAAGAGGACGGACCCGCAGTCGTCCGGGCCGCACCCCGCCGACGGCCACGACCTGATCCGCGTGCACGGCGCACGCGTGAACAACCTCAAGGACGTCAGCATCGAGATCCCGAAGCGCCGGCTGACGGTGTTCACCGGTGTCTCCGGCTCGGGCAAGAGCTCGCTGGTGTTCAATACGATCGCCGCCGAGTCGCAGCGGCTGATCAACGAGACCTACAGCGCCTTCGTGCAGGGTTTCATGCCGACGCTGGCCCGTCCCGAGGTCGACGTGCTCGACGGGCTGACCACGGCGATCATCGTCGACCAGCAGCGGATGGGCGCGGACCCCCGTTCCACGGTCGGCACCGCCACCGACGCGAACGCGATGCTGCGCATCCTCTTCAGCCGGCTCGGCGAGCCGCACATCGGCTCGCCCAAGGCGTTCTCCTTCAACATCGCCTCGGTCAGCGGAGCGGGCGCGGTCACCCTGGAGCGCGGCGGGCAGACCGTGAAGGAGCGGCGCAGCTTCAGCATCACCGGCGGCATGTGCCCGCGCTGCGAAGGCCGGGGCGCCGTCTCCGACATCGACCTCACCCAGCTCTACGACGACTCCAAGTCGCTCGCCGAGGGTGCGTTGACCATCCCCGGCTACACGACGGGCGGCTGGAACTACCGGCTCTACAGCGAGTCGGGCTTCGTCGACCCGGACAAGCCGATCCGCAAGTACACCAAGAAGGAGCTGCGCGACTTCCTCCACCACGAGCCGGTCAGGATGAAGATCGCCGGCATCAACATGACCTACGAGGGGTTGGTCCTGCGGATCCAGAAGTCGATGCTCTCCAAGGATCGGGAGGGCATGCAGCCGCACATTCGGGCCTTCGTGGACCGGGCGGTCACCTTCACCGTCTGCCCCGAGTGCGACGGCACGCGGCTCAGCGAGGGGGCCCGGTCGTCGAAGATCAAGCGGATCAGCATCGCGGACGCCTGCGCGATGCAGATCAGCGACCTGGCCGAGTGGGTCCGCGGCCTCGACGAGCCGTCGGTGGCACCGCTGCTCACCGCGCTTCAGCAGACCCTGGACTCCTTCGTGGAGATCGGCCTCGGCTACCTCTCGCTCGACCGGTCGGCCGGCACGCTGTCGGGCGGCGAGGCTCAGCGCGTCAAGATGATCCGTCACCTCGGCTCCTCGCTCACCGACGTCACCTACGTCTTCGACGAGCCCACCATCGGCCTGCACCCCCATGACATCCAGCGGATGAACGCCCTGCTGCTGCGGCTGCGGGACAAGGGCAACACGGTGCTCGTCGTGGAGCACAAGCCGGAGACGATCGCGATCGCCGACCACGTCGTCGACCTCGGCCCCGGCGCGGGTACGGGGGGCGGAACCGTGTGCTTCGAGGGCAGCGTCGACGGCCTGCGGGCGGGCGGCACCATCACCGGCCGCCACTTCGACGACCGCGCCGCCGTCAAGGAGACGGTGCGCAAGCCCACCGGGAAGCTGGAGATCCGCGGAGCGACGGCGAACAACCTGCGTGACGTCGACGTCGACGTCCCGCTCGGGGTGCTGGTCGTGGTGACCGGCGTGGCGGGGTCGGGCAAGAGCTCGCTCGTGCACGGTTCGCTGGTCAACGGTCCGGGGCCGGCCGGTGCGGGCGTGGTGGCGGTCGACCAGGGCGCGATCCGCGGCTCGCGGCGCAGCAACCCGGCGACGTACTCCGGTCTGCTGGACCCGATCCGCAAGGCGTTCGCTAAGGCGAACGGCGTGAAGCCGGCCCTGTTCAGCGCCAACTCCGAAGGCGCCTGCCCGAACTGCAACGGCGCCGGGGTCGTCTACACCGACCTGGCGATGATGGCCGGCGTGGCCAGTGTCTGCGAGGAGTGCGAGGGGAAGCGGTTCGAGGCCTCGGTGCTGGAGTACCACCTCGGCGGCCGCGACATCAGCGAGGTGCTCGCGATGTCGGTGGCCGAGGCCGAGGAGTTCTTCGGGGCCGGCGAGGCGCGCACCCCGGCCGCGCACACCGTGCTCAAGCGGCTCGCCGACGTCGGGCTCGGCTACCTGAGCCTCGGTCAGCCGCTCACCACGCTGTCCGGCGGCGAGCGGCAGCGGCTGAAGCTGGCGACCCACATGGCGGAGAAGGGCGGCGTCTACGTCCTCGACGAGCCGACCACCGGCCTTCACCTGGCCGACGTCGAGCAGTTGCTCGGCCTGCTCGACCGGCTGGTCGACTCCGGCAAGTCGGTCATCGTCATCGAGCACCATCAGGCGGTCATGGCGCACGCGGACTGGATCATCGACCTCGGCCCGGGCGCCGGCCACGACGGCGGGCGGATCGTCTTCGAGGGCACTCCCGCCGATCTCGTCGCCGACCGCTCCACCCTCACCGGCGAGCACCTCGCGGCCTACGTCGGCGCCTGACCGCAGCCGCGCCGCCGGGCCGCAGCCGCGCCGCCGGGCCGCAGCCGCGCCGCCCCCGCCGGCTCCCCACGGTGGCCGCCGCCCAGACCCTCGGCCATGG